>MPMV01000086.1 GCA_002238685.1 bacterium EF100-94H03 bin56 | reverse complement strand
TCCGGCGCCTGGAACTCCGCCTGCCGGAAGAGTTTGGCGGCCTGTTCGAGCGACTCGCGAGTCAAGGACGATCTGTGCAGATGCGGGATCATGGCGAGGTCCCCATGGCCTTCGGCGCGGGAGGGCTGGACGCCGCCGGCGAGCGCGGTATCGACATGCGTCTTCCACTCGTCGATCAGCCCGGACGAGTCGTCGCCGGCCTCGATAGCGGACCGGAGTGTGCGGATGCGTTGCCCGATCGAGGCGCGGAGCCCGGGGAGGCGCGCCAAGCGGATCGCGGCGCGAGGATCGTCGAGAAGGCCCGGGTCGGCGCAAGCAGTACGGTTTCCCTGCGCGCCGCCTCGTCGATCCGCGAGCAGGCGGCGGGGTACGAGGGGCAGATTGCGGCCAAGGATCGCGAGATCGCCCTGCTCTCGGAGGAGGCGCGCGACGTCCGCTCGCTGGTGGAAAGGGGCCACTCGACCAAGCCTCGGCGGCGGGCCCTCGAACGTGCAGAAGCCGAGATCGTCGGAGCCCGCGCGCGCAACCGCGCGCAGGTCGCGCGTCTCGGCCAAACGGCCGGCGAGACACGCCTCCAGATCGTTCGGCTGGGCAACACGCGCCTGACCGAACTCACTACCGAGCTGCGCGAGGTCGAGGCACGCCTTGCGGACCTGGACGAACGCCTGACCGCCGCCCGCGACGTGCTGGCGCGCACCCAGGTGGTTGCGCCTGTGGCGGGAACGGTGGTGGGCCTTGGCGTGTTCACTCACGGTGCGGTCATCGCCCCCGGTCAACGGCTGATGGGCATCGTGCCGGCAGGCGAGCGACTCGTTGTCGAGGCGCGCGTTGCGCCGACCGACATCGACTCGGTGGCGGTGGGGCTGCCGGCCCAGGTGCGCCTGACATCCTTCTCCCTGCTCACCACGCCGCCGCTCGACGGCCATGTAATCCGGGTCTCGGCCGATGCGTTCTCCGACGAACGCACCGGCGCGGCCTGGTACGAGGCCCGCATCGACCTCGATCCGGGCCAGCCGGGCCTCGCCGACCTCGACCTCGTCTCCGGCATGCCCGCCGAGGTCATGATCGTCACGGGCAGCTCCACGCCGCTCGAATACCTGCTCAAGCCCATCCTCACGAGCTTCGACCGCGCCCTGCGCGAGGACTGAACGCGGCGGGCCGGCCGTATTCTGAAACAGGGCCTGCGCGATGACGGCACGCAGCACCGAGACACCTACACCGAGGCCTGGCTTCTCCACGGCGACTGCCTCGTCGGCATCGCAAAGTACATCTCCGCGATCGTCGATGAGAAGTCCGTGTTCGGCGACCGCTTCACCGGCACGCCGAATGTCGGGATCGCGCTCTCGGAAAGCGCGCGACTTCTTCCTCTACCGCCCGGAAGCCTTCTTCAGGAGCCGCCATCTCGAGACCCGGCATGATGGCTCGGAATAGCTGCAGCAGGCCCCCTCGCCTGACCATGCCGCCCGTCGAGGCCCACGATACGCACGGCCTTGCGCCGTTCTCACGCCAATAGGGAGAAGACCGTGCGCACCGATGAAAGATCCTTTCAACCGCATCGATCCCGAGACGGGATGACAGTAGGTTTGGCGGGAGATCAGGGAGGACTCCGGCCCCATCGGCATGTAGTTTCCCTTCGGAAAGGAGCCGGTCTCCTCATGCAGGCATCGAAACGGGATCGCCGCGCCGATTATCGCGACGTGCTGAACGCTCCGGCGCACATGGTCGCCGAGGTGATCGGCGGCGTGCTGCACACGCAACCCCGGCCCGCCCCGCGCCATGCCTGGGCAAGTTCGGGACTGGGAGCGCGGATCGGTCCGCCGTTCAACTTCAGCGACGGAGGCCCGGGCGGCTGGTGGGTCGTCCGGGAACCCGAACTGCACCTGGGCGAAGACATTGTCGTGCCCGATCAGGCCGGGTGGCGCCGGGAGCGGATGCCGGTCTATCCCGACACCGCCTGCATGACCCTAGCGCCGGACTGGGTCTGCGAAGTGCTATCCCCCGGAACCCGCAGGCTGGATCTTCACGAAAAGCGCCCGGTCTATACCCGTGAAGGCGTCTCGCACCTGTGGTTCGTCGATCCTCTCGCCCGCAGTCTGGAAGCCTTCGAGCTCCGCGACGGCCAGTGGGTGCCTATTGCATCGCTCAAGGACGATGCCGCCGTAAGCGTTCCTCCCTTTGAGGCGATCTCGTTCAGCCTCGGCGACCTGTGGCCGGACAGTCTCGCAGCCAGCGATCCGGAATAGGTCTTCCGAATCCTCGGAACCCGATCTTCTCATGCAAGCATCGAAACAGGATCGCCGCGCCGATTACCAGGACGTGCTGAACGCCCCTGTGCACATGGTCGCCGAGGTGACCGACGGCGTGCTGCACACGCAACCGCGGCCCGCCATGCTCCAGGCACGCGCAACACATTGTCCGCCTGGCACCGGCTGGAACGGCGCCTGCCTGCCTGCGTCGAGGGCGCGTAACGTCCACTGTCGATAGTCCGGATGCCGTCCGGAGTTTGAGAACCGCCGTTTCGACGCAGTCCACTCCCGTCTGACGAAATATTGGAAGGGTGGTTCCGCGCAACTCTTCGTAATGAGAGAGAAGCCGAGCGATCAAGATCGGGTTGTCGGTATCCCGGGTATCCGAGACCGAAGCCCTGGACGAGCCGGAGGTCCCCGGCCCGCCGCCACCCACACAGTGAGCTACCAGCTTCTGTTGGCCCGACCCGTCGGCAGACCTGCAGCTTGCCAACTCTTCACCCCGCCGCGATACCAATTCACCGGCGTGTAGCCGAGCGCCGAAGCCGAGAGGCTGGCGATTTGGGAAAACCAGCATTCCCGGCCCTGGCAGAAAAAGACCAATGTCCTGTCCTTGTCGCCGACGGTCAGTCCCGCAAGGCGCGCGCTCAGGCTTTGCTTCCTGTCTTCCTTGCCCGCGCCCGGCAGCCAGTGGGCACCGGGAAGTGTCGGAATTCGCCGCGGGCTGCATCGCCGGTCGAGTCAGGGTTTCTCCCCGTAGAACACCGAGCGGAAATCCGACCCTGTGGCGTGACCGACGACGCCGGCCTGGTTTGCGCCGCCGAACTGGCCGACAGCGTCGTATGTCTGCGAATTGGCCTGAGTGCTGCCCGAGAACCGCCCGCCGCCGACCGGCATGGCGTCCCACCGCAGGGTGCCGAGGGTCGGAACGTCCTCGAGGGCGAGGGCCGCCTCGGTGGCGCCCGAGCCCAGCGTGACGGTCACGCTCGCCGCGCCGGTCGCGATTGTGGGGTCGGACCCGTAGTAGCCGGCCCATTCGCCCGTCCAGGTCGCCGCCCCGGTCGGCTGGTGTTGCGGTGCCGGATCCAGGGACAGATTTGGCGTCCAGACGCCGCCCTGATGCGTGTACCAGGCGCTCATTCGGTGGTCCGGGTGCTCGATGCCGAGATCGACGCCCTGAACCACCGCCCAGGGACCGAGCGAAGGCGAAAACGGCGCCTCGAGCGCGGGGCCGTCACTCTCGGCATGCGCGCCCCATTGGGCGAATGTCTGACCGGTCGCCGGGAGCGTGACGTCGACGGCCTGGCCGGGCGCAAGGTCCGTCGTCGTCGTGGGCCCAAGCTCCACGCCGTTCGAAAGATGCACCTCGACCCGCACACGGGGGATCGTGGCGCCGGTGATGTTGGTCGCGGATCCCCTGAAGCTTTGGGTGGCGGCGTCGTAGCGCAAGTCGAGACGCACACCCTTGCGCGTCATCCAGAAGGTCTGGGTCGGGTCGAGTTGCACGGCGGTTTCCTCTCCGCCTTCACCGCTCTCTCCGCCCTCACCGCCTCCGCCATGCTCGCCGGACCCTTCACCGCCACTGCCCTCGCGGCCGGATTCGGAGGTCGATGAACAGGCGCCAAGGGCGAGGGCCATCAGCGCGACGAGGGCGAGATGCATGGGGTTCGGCAGAATCTGTAGGGCCATGGAGTTCTCCTTCGATCGGGTGCTTGCTGCCGCGTCCTGCCGAAGCCGGGCTCGGAGAGCGCGTTGTGGACGAGGCGGCGTGTAAGGGCGTCCGGAGTCTTCTTCGTCGTGACCATCGTCGTCGCGGCGTTCGTCGCGAAGGAAGAGATAGGAAAGGAATGTCGCAAAACCTTGTCGCCGGAGACCTCCGTTTGTCGCGGTCCGTCGCACCGGGCCCGCGTGACACAATTTGTTACACTTCTTTTCCTGCCGATTGCCGGGAGCCGCATAGGCTGTAGCGCATGGTGAACTCTTTCCACGTCCTCGTGGTCGACGATCACCGGGATATCCGCGAGCCGCTCGGGCGGTATCTCGAAAAGCATGATGTGCGCGTCACCCTTGCCGACGGCAGCGCCGCCGCGCGGCGGGTGCTGCGGGCGGCGGCGGTCGATCTGGTGGTCCTCGACATCATGATGCCTGGCGAGGACGGTCTCGCGCTTTGCCGGCACCTGCGGGAAACCACACGGACCCCGGTCATTCTCCTGACAGCCATGGCCGAAGACACGGACAGGGTCGTGGGTCTGGAGATCGGCGCCGACGACTACGTCACCAAACCGTTCAATCCCCGCGAGTTGCTGGCCCGCATCAAGGCGGTGATCCGCAGAACGCGAAGCCTGCCGCCCGACTGCGAACCGCGTTCCGCGCAGACCTGCCGGTTCGATCGCTGGTCCCTGGACATGGCCGGACGCGAGCTGGTGGACGAAGCCGGCGTGGTGACGCCGCTGTCGACGGGCGAGTTCCGGCTGTTGGCTGCGTTGCTGGAGCGTCCCGGCATGGTGCTCACCCGGGATCAGATCCTCGATCTGACGCAGAGCCGGCGCGCGGCGCCTTTCGACCGCGCGGTCGACAACCAGGTCAGCCGGCTGCGCCGGAAGCTGGAGCGGGACCCATCGAACCCGAAGCTCATCGCCACCGTGTGGGGCAGCGGCTACCGGTTCGCGGGCAAGGTGGAGCGGGAATGAGACTTGTGCCCTCGAGCCTCTCGGGCCAGCTTGCACTGCTCTTGCTGCTCGCCGTCGTCGTGGCGCAGGGCGTCGCCATCGGTCTCTTCACCGCCGAACGCAGCGAGGCGGTGCATCATGCGCACCGGGAAAATGTGATTGCGCGCGCGGGCACCGTGGCGCGGCTGCTCCGGGAGGCGCCGCCTGAGCTGCACGAGGCCATTCTCACTGCGGCCAGCAACGACGAAGCGCGGTTCACGCTGGCCCCGGAGCCTCTGATCGATGCGGCGGGATCGGGAGAGCGGGCCGTCTCCATCGCCCGCGATCTTTCCGTTGCGCTCGGTGTCGGGGAGGAGAGGGTCAAGGTGACTCCTCTGGCATTCGCGCTCCTGTTCGATCTCGATCACGAGGACGACCACGATCACGATGAAGGTCACGAGGGCTCGCACTGGTTCGCAGCATCCGCGAAGCTGCTGGACGGGCAGTGGCTCAACGTTGCCGTCGGACCGCCGCCGACAGTTCCGGCCTGGGGCTGGACGTTCCTGCTTTCGCTCCTGCTGTCGGCGCTGGCCGTAGCTGCCGTGGCCGTCCTGATGGGGCGGCGGATCCAGAAACCGATGCGGAACCTTGCCGCCGCCGCCGGTCGGCTCGGCCGGGGCGAGGAGATGGACGAGCTGCCGGAGACCGGACCCCTCGAAATCCGCAGCACCGTTCGCGCCTTCAACCTCATGCGTGACCGGCTCAACCGCTATATGCGAGACCGCGCAACCATGCTGGCGGCGATATCGCACGATCTGCGGACTCCGATCACCAGCCTGCGACTTCAGGCCGAACTCGTCGAGGACGGGGAGTCCAGGACCAGAATGCTCGGTACGCTGGAGGAGATGCAGCAAATTGCGGAGGACACTCTTGCGTTCATCCGGGAGGACATGCGCCGGGAAGGGACGCGAACGGTCGATCTCCATGCGTTGATCGACAGCGTGGCCGCTGACCTGGCCGATCTGGGCCACGAACTCTCGGTGCTCGACACCGCCCGGGTGCTGGTCACCTGCCGGCCGGTCGCGTTGCGCCGTGCCTTCCGCAACCTGCTGGAGAATGCGAGCATCCACGGCGTCCGCGCGACGGTTCGGATCGTGCAAGGCGAAGAGGGTCCCAGCATTGTCATCGAGGACGAAGGGCCCGGCATCTCAACAGCGGACCGGGAGCGGGTCTTTGAGCCCTTCGTCCGGCTCGACGAGTCGCGGAGCGCCGAAAAGGGCGGCGCGGGCCTGGGCCTCGCCATTGCGCGGACCATCGTCCGCGGCCACGGCGGGAACATCCGGCTGGAGAACCGTGTCGAAGGCGGGCTACGGGTAACGGTCGTACTGCCCGGAAGCGGCGTTCCGTGAGGCTCTCTGGAACCGCTCGCAATCGCGGACTTCGACACGCCTGTCGTTAACCGCCAGGTCGGGACCCTTCAGGATCCAACATGGTCAATCACTTATGACGCCGACCGGCGCCCACGCAGCGTGCCAGGCAACAGTCATTTGCCCGAAGTGTTCGCACAGCCGCCTGAAA
>MPMV01000025.1 GCA_002238685.1 bacterium EF100-94H03 bin56 | reverse complement strand
CAACTCAACACGCAAGGCTCGCGGTCCTCCGCCTGGACAGAGCGTTGTCGCACCGGAGGCTCGATGGCATGGTGCCCCGTATCAACGGCAACGCGGTTCCGGAAACACGACGGCCGGGTCAGGTCAGGGGCGGGGAATGAGCTCGAGCGTGGAGAGCGGTTCCCCGGTCAGGCCATCGATGGTGAGAATGGCCTGGGAACCGGAAGCAAGTTCGAGGAGCAGTGACAGCCGATCGTCGTCCGAAGTGATCGACACCACCCTGGAGCCCGCCGGCAGGGCGACCGCGCCGTCCCTGTGATCACTGGTCGCCGTGGTGTCGCCGACCCGGTCGAGAACACCGGCAACAAGGACGCCGGTGAGCACGACGATGAGGACACCAAGTCCGATGACGACGGCTTTGATCATTGCCTGGGAGCGTTCCATTCTGGTTCCCGATATGAATTCAGGGTCAAATGGGAGTCGCGATGGAGATACTCGAACATACGGTCACCGTCGAAGAGGCGGGAAACAGGATCGACAGGGTCCTCGCTCTCGCCTTTGAGGACTTGTCGCGGACCCGGATCAAGGCCCTCATCCAGAAGGGATGCCTCACAAGCGGCGGGCGGACGGTAACGGAGACATCCCTGGGGGTCAAACCGGGGGACCATCTCGTTCTTGCGGTGCCGCCGCCAGCCGATTCAACCCTGGTGGCGGAGGACATTCCCCTGGTCATCGTCCATGAGGACGAGCACCTGCTCGTCATCGACAAGCCGGCCGGAATGGTGGTCCATCCTGGCGCCGGTCATGCCACTGGAACCCTCGTCCATGCGTTGCTGTCCCACTGCGGGGACTCCCTTTCCGGCATCGGCGGAGAGGCACGCCCCGGCATCGTCCACCGCCTCGACAAGGATACCAGTGGTCTGATGATCGCTGCCAAGACAGACGAGGCACACGTCCGGCTTTCGGCAGCTCTCTCAGCGCGCCGCATCACCAGGGAGTACGTCGCCCTTGTCAGGGGACGCATGATTCCTCCCGCCGGCGAAATCACCGGCGCCATCGGGCGTGACCCCCGACACCGCAAGCGCATGGCTGTCGTCCAGGCGGGTGGCAAGCCGGCACTGACCCGCTACTGGACGAAGTGCAACTGGGGCCATTCAGCGACTCTTCTCCGGTGCTCTCTCGCCACCGGAAGAACCCATCAGATTCGCGTCCACATGGCCTGGAAAGGTCACCCCGTGCTGGGTGACAACCTCTATGGCGGTACATCCGGCCGCATGGCGCGGCAGGCTCTTCATGCGGCCAGCCTGGGATTCCACCATCCGGCAACGCATGACTATCACGAATTCCGCTCCGGACTTCCCCCGGACATCCGCACTTTCCTCGCCTGCCTCGACAACCCGCAGGCAACCCCGGAGTAGTCGACCTGCTCCGTTGTGGGGGCGCACCAGCCCGGTCAGGTCCCTGACTGCATGCTCCGCGTTGACAGTCCTGGAACGGCCCTGCGTTCACAAACCGCTCGTCCGCCTGCCGGAGGCCCGAAGGGGTGCCGGCGTGTGCGTTACGCTCCCAGCGTGCGAATGACGTCGCGGGCGGTCAGTTCGCCGCTGCGCCAGGCGCCACCGCAGGTCGCGTAGTAGGGACCCGCCGTTGCCTCGCCGGCAAAGAACAGGCGGTCATCGAGCACGCGGGCCAGAACCGCACGCGCACCGGAGGCGCCGGGACGCTGGGCAGCATAAGCGCCCCGTGTCAGGGGATCGTTGCCCCACTGGGTCAGAGTGCCCTTGACGAATCTCTGGCGGGTCTTGCTGCCAACCATGGCCTCGACCTCGCCAAGCGCGAAGTCCACGGCGGCATCCGTTCCGGCTTCAGTCATCTGCCAGGCAAAGTCGCCTCCCATGAAGCCGATCATCAGGTTCTGATTGAACGGCCAGGTGAGAAAAAAGCTGGCTTCGCCGGGGGTCTCCTCGGACACATGGTAGGTGAGCCACTCGTTCGGCCGGAGACCGAAACGGGTGTCGTCGAACTGCAGCGCGACCTTGGCGAGCAGGCCCATCGGCAGATCGGAAATCGCCTGCTGCTTGGCGTCCGGAAGCTCGGGATCGAAGGCGATGGTCCCGGCGTTCAGAACGCCGGTCGAGACCGTCACGATGCAGGCCGTGGCCTGGATATCGCCGGCCGAGGTCGTGACCGTGACGCCGTCGCCGGTGTGCGCGATCTTCGATATCGACGTCGAGAGCATCACCGGTACATCGGCGCCAAGGCGCGCCACCAGCGCGCCGAAGCCTTCCCTGACGATGTATCTTGGCGCGGCAACAGCGCCTGACCACCAGTCGGTGGTCGACAGATCGTCGAAATCGACGCTCATGCCCATGGTCATCCAGGATTGGACCGTCGCCGCGAACGGCATCTCGGGGATCACGGTCGACGCCGCTACATCATCGCCGCGCCGCGCCGCCGCCCCGATCCCGCCCTCGACCCCCCCCCCCACCCCCCCCCCGCCCCCGGCGTGCGCCCGCCAGTACTGCTCGTACTCCGCGTCGTTCGCCCTGCGGTCGCCGACATAGAGCACCTCGTCGGCACTGTCGTGCCGCAGAACCTCGAAGCCGTAGGATTCGGCCGCCTCGAGAAACATGTCCACCCTGGTGGTCTGTACCCAGGAACAGCCGTGATCGAACGGCACGCCGAAGGTCTTCGAATCGGTCCAGGCGCGGCCGCCGATCCGGTCGTTGGCTTCCACAACGGCAACCGACAGTCCCCGCGCCATCAGGGTCTTCGCGGCGGCAAGGCCCGATGCACCGGCTCCGACAACCACGACATCGGGGTGCGACGGCACCAGGGCACGCACGGCCGACGTCGAGGCGATCACCGAGGATGCGGTGAGTGCGAGAAAATGGCGGCGGTCCAGTGCGGCACCGGCCTGACAAGGAAACTTGGCGGAAAGCCTCCGGTCGCTTCGACAATCTGGAATGGAACGATCGGTTCTCCACGGCATCGAAAGATCAGGAGCGGACACGGTCTTGCCATACAGTTCAGGGATCGTGACGACGGAGCCCGGTTCGGCATCGAAAGCGATGAGTCGATGGCAGTGCTGCAATGCAGACACCGCATGCATGGAGAACTTCATAGTCATGGTAGACTGGTTGTGCTTACAGGAACAGGAATCATGGCGCGTACATATCTTCCGGCGCTGACGCCGGAAAGCAGCCTCTCCGGCTACCTGAGGGAAATCAGGAAGTTCCCGATGCTGGAGGCCGACCAGGAGTTCGAACTGGCCAAGCGCTGGCGCGATGCCGGCGATGTCGATGCGGCCCACCAGCTCGTCACGAGCCATCTGCGCCTTGTCGCCAAGATCGCCATGGGTTATCGGGGCTACGGCCTTCCCCTTGCAGAACTCATTTCCGAAGGCAATGTCGGCCTCATGCAGGCGGTCAAGCGGTTCGACCCCGACAGAGGCTTCCGTCTTGCCACCTACGCCATGTGGTGGATCCGCGCCGCCATCCAGGAGTACATCCTTCACTCCTGGTCCCTGGTCAAGATCGGCACGACTGCGGCCCAGAAGAAGCTGTTTTTCAACCTGCGGAAGCTCAAGCGGCAGCTTCAGGCGATCGATGATGGCGACCTGCCCCTGGAAACGGTGCAGGAGATCGCAAAGCGTCTCGATGTGTCGGAGCAGGACGTCATCAGCATGAACCGGCGCCTCTCCAGTCCGGATCATTCGCTGAACGCTCCGCTGCAACCAGGCGGCCACGGCGAATGGATGGATTTTCTGGTCGATGACCAGAAGAACCAGGAAGAGACTCTCGGCGAGTCGGAGGAACTCGAAAACCGCCGTGAACTCCTCGCTGACGCCATGGAGATCCTGAACGCCCGCGAGCGCCACATCCTCGTCGAACGCCGCCTGTCGGAAGACCCCAAGACCCTCGAGGATCTCTCCCGGGAGTACGGCATCAGCCGGGAACGGGTGCGCCAGATCGAGGCCCGGGCCTTCGAGAAGATCCAGAAGGCAGTGCACAAGGCGGCGGCAGAGCGCCTGCGCATCGCCGGTGCGTGAACGTCAATCGGCGAAGGGATCGGTCACGCGGATGGTGTCGTCCCGTTTCGGGCCGGTTGACAGCAGGGCCACGGGAGCCTCGATCAGTTCCTCGATGCGGCGGACGTACTTGACGCAGGTCGCCGGCAACTCTCCCCAGGAGCGGGCACCGCGGGTGTTCTCCCGCCACCCGTCGAAAGTCTCGTAGCGCGCTTCGACGTCGGCCTGCCGGACCGCCATGGCAGGCATGTGATCAAGCTCACTGCCCTGCCATCGATACCCTGTGCAGACCTTGAGTTCCTCCATGCCGTCCAGCACATCGAGCTTGGTCAAGGCAATTCCCTGCATGCCGCCGACCTTGATGGCCTGGCGGACCATGACGGCATCGAACCAGCCGCAACGCCGTGGCCGTCCCGTCACCGTACCGAACTCCTGGCCCCGCTCCCGGAGTGCCCTGCCGACGTCGTTCAGCTGCTCCGTGGGAAAGGGACCGGAGCCCACCCTGGTGGTGTAGGCCTTGGTGATGCCCAGGACATAGTGAAGGGCATGGGGACCAATCCCCGAACCCGTTGCCGCCGCCGCGGCCAGCGTGTTCGACGACGTCACATAGGGGAAGGTCCCGTGATCGACATCGAGAAAGTGACCTTGTGCTCCCTCGAACAGAATGCGTCTGCCGCCGCGGCGGAGGTGTTCGAGTTCTTTCCAGACCGGACCGGCGAACTCCAGCAGGCGCCCGGCGATCTGCCGCAGGTCCGCGAGCAGCGTCTCCCGGTCGACCACTTCGAGTCCCAGCGACCGGCGCAGCACATCGTGATGATCGACAAGAAACGCAAGCTTCGACTGGAGCGTTCCGTCATCAGCAAGATCACACACACGTAGCCCCCGGCGCGCCACCCTGTCCTCGTAGGCCGGACCGATACCCCGCCCGGTCGTGCCGATGGCCGCATCGCGCCACGCCGCCTCCCGGGCTCGATCGAGTTCACCGTGAAACGGCAGGATGAGATGGGCGCTCTCCGAGATCAGCAGATTGTCGGGTGTGACCGTCACACCCTGTTCGCTGATCTTCCCGATCTCCCTGAAGAGGGCCCACGGGTCGATGACCACACCATTGCCGATAATCGACAGCTTGTCTGGCCGCACCACGCCCGAAGGCAGCAGCGACAGCCTGAAGACATGGTTGCCCACCTCAAGTGTGTGGCCGGCATTGTGTCCGCCCTGGAAGCGCACAACGACGTCGGCGCGCTCCGAGAGCCAGTCGACAATCTTTCCCTTGCCCTCGTCTCCCCACTGGGAGCCGACAACCACGACGTTCGCCATTGATCGGGATCCTTCGTGCTGAATCACGTCCGCATGGGAAGGCCCCGAAGGGACATGCCGGGACTCTGCCTCAGCATGCGGGCGCGAGGACGCTCACGGTCCAGTCCGGGACCGTGCCAGGTCCTCGGGGCTGATCTGGAAACCAGTGTAGATCGTGTGGGCGGCGACATCGGTCATGCGGGCGTAGCCAAACTCCTGATCGATCGCCTGGGTGTACACGATCTCCCCCGAATCCGGGGGAATGCGCACGGGCGAATTGACCACCTTCTTGGAGACGATCCTGCCGTCCCGGTTCTCGAGCGCGACGAACAAGGGGAAAGAGACATCCAGTGGCACATCACGTGGAGTCGTCGTCACCAGAATCTCGAGATGTGCGGTGAGGCGGACGCGGTGACTCTCGGGCAGAAATTCGCACGACCACCTGAGTCCACCGATGCTCGCGGCATGGCCAGCCGAATCGTCCTGTTCTGTCTGGATGACAAGACGCGATGCCTCGGCCACCAGCAGCAGGTCGGGACAGGTTGCCTCGACCGGTACAAGATCCTCGCCGGCACAGGCATGGAGGAGGACGGGCAGCATGAGAAGACACAGCCAGGCGACACGCCCCCGACGAACCCTTGCGGCGAGTTGCCGGCAAGCTGCCGGCAGGGGCAGGCGGTATCGCATGGACCCGGTCTTTCCCCCGGACAGTCGCGAAGTGACTGTTCTAGAGGGAACTGTGGGTGCCGTCACAGTAGGGCCGGTTACCGGTCCGCTTGCAGGCACAAAGCCAGGCATCACCTGCCTTGTCGGGAGTGAAGATGACGGGCATGAAACCGGTTCCCTTGTGGGAGCCATCACAAAACGGTTGCCGGGAGCTGCGCCCGCAACTGCACCAGAACTGCTTTTCTCCTGCCTTGAGTTCCACCTTGAAAGGAGACTTCGCGGCAACGACAGCACCCTCACTCATGCCTTGTCCTTCTCTCACACGACAAGTTATGGTTGAACGTCCCAGAATAGAACCCGGCGCGATCGCAAACAAGCGGAACAAAAAGACCATGGAGATTCTCCTTGCCAGTCCCAGGGGTTGCTGTGCCGGTGTCGACCGGGCGATCGAGATCGTCGAGCGCGCGCTCGAACTCCACGGTGCTCCGGTCTACGTGCGACACGAAATCGTCCACAACCGGCACGTGGTGGCGTCCCTCGAAGCGAAGGGTGTGGTGTTCGTCGAGGAACTCGACGAGATCGAGCGAACCGACCGGCCCGTGGTGTTCTCGGCGCACGGCGTGCCGAAGGCGGTGCCGGAGGAAGCCCGCCAGCGGAATCTCGTCTACTTCGATGCCACCTGTCCGCTCGTCTCCAAGGTTCACATCGAGGCGCAGAAACATCACCGCAAGGGCCGGTTGATGATTCTCGTTGGCCACGAGGGACACCCGGAGGTGGTGGGCACCATGGGACAACTGCCGGAAGGCAGCATCATTCTCGTGCAGAATCACGAGGACGCCGAAACCGTGGACCCCGGTGAGGGTCGGGAACTCGCCTACATCACCCAGACAACGCTCTCCGTCGATGACACAAGAGGCATTGTCGAGGTACTCATGCGACGCTTTCCCGGCATCCACGGGCCACATCGCCAGGATATCTGCTATGCCACCACCAACCGGCAGGCCGCCGTCCGGGCCATTGCTCCCGACTGCGACCTGGTGCTGGTGGTGGGGTCCGCTACATCGTCGAACTCCTCCAGGCTCGTCGAGGTGGCACTCAAGGCCGGGGCGGGAAATGCCTGTCTCATCGAGAATGCCGGCCATCTGGAGAGTTTTGATCTCGAAGGCGTGTCGACACTCGGGCTCACCGCCGGTGCATCAGCGCCCGAAACTCTCGTCCAGGATGTGCTTGCGTACCTGCGCGACAGCCATGATGTGACGATCAGGGAGGTCCGGGTCTCCGAGGAAAACGTTCACTTCAGACTGCCGCACGCCCTGGCCCACTGAACGGGCGGTCCGATGGCCGTCTACACCGATGTTGCGATCGAGGAACTCGTTGCCTTCCTTGCCGATTACGACGTCGGCAGCATCCTTGCCATGAAGGGCATCGCGGAAGGCGTCGAGAACAGCAACTACCTTGTGATGACCGATGGCGGATCCTACATCCTCACCCTCTACGAGAAGCGGGTGAAGGAGGAGGATCTGCCCTTCTTTCTCGGCCTCATGGAACACCTCGCCGCCCGGGGCGTGCCCTGTCCCACCCCGATCAGGGACCGCAAGGGACGCGCGCTCAAGTGGCTCAAGGGCAAGGCGGCCGCCCTGATCAGTTTCCTCGAAGGTGTGTCGCCAGGAGTCATCGAGGCCCGCCATTGCAGCGCCGTGGGGGAAGCGCTGGCGGAGATGCACCTCAAAGGCACCGACTTCCCAATGCATCGCCCAAATGCCCTCGGGTTGTCGTCGTGGAACACTCTGGCGAGGCAGTGCCGCGCGCGTGCCGATGAGGTGGAACCGGGACTTGCCGACGAGATCTCCAGGGAGCTCGACACACTCCATGAGTGCTGGCCCCGGGGCCTGCCATGCGGGGTCATCCACGCTGACCTTTTCAGTGACAATGTGTTCTTCCGCGGGTCGCGACTGACGGGTCTGATCGACTTCTACTTCGCCTGCAACGATCTCCTCGCTTACGATATCGCGGTATGCCTCAACGCATGGTGCTTCACCGGCGAGGCCCGGTTCGACGTCACAAGGGGACATGCCCTGATCGACGCCTACTCCTCCCGCCGCCCTCTCGATGATGCAGAAAGAGCGTCTCTCTCCCTGCTGGCGCGGGGCGCCGCCCTGCGATTTCTGCTCACCCGTCTTTATGACTGGCTCAACCCCGTAGGAGGGGCCATCGTGACACCGAAGGATCCCGGCGAGTTCCTCAGGGTCATGCGCTATCACCGCCACCATCCATCGCTGGAACCGTGACCGTACCGCCGGATCGCATCGTGATTCACACCGATGGCGCCTGTTCGGGCAATCCCGGACCGGGTGGTTGGGGGGCGTTGCTCGAGTGGCAGGGACGCAGCAAGGAAATCTGCGGCGGGGAGAACCGGACCACCTCCAACCGCATGGAGCTGACAGCAGCGATCCGTGCCCTGGAGGCGCTCCGTCAGCCATCCCAGGTCATCGTCTTCACCGACAGCACGTACCTGCGCCAGGGAATCACCTCGTGGATCCACCGGTGGAAAGGCAACGGCTGGACCACTGCAAGCCGCCAGCCGGTAAAGAACGCCGATCTGTGGCGCGAACTCGATTCGTTGATCGCCCGTCACAAGGTCGACTGGCGATGGGTCAAGGGACATGCCGGCAATCCCGGCAACGAATGCGCCGACCGGTTGGCGCGCAAGGGAATGAGGCAACACGCCAGCAAGGGCGGCGGACAGCAGGGCACGCCGTGACGTCCCTCAAGGAACGCCCCGAAACCCCGTCGGGCAAGGTGGCCGGAGACGAGAACTTCCCTGTCGCATCACGGCTCGTTGCCCGACCATTGCGCCGCCATGTGCATCTCTTCTACGTCTTCGCCCGGGCAGCCGACGACATTGCCGACAACCCGGAACTCGAGGCAGACGACAAGATCGCCCGCCTCAACCTCTTCGCCGAGGCCCTCGTCGACCCTGGAGGGGTCGCCGGGGCTCCCTCATCAGCACTCGCCCTCGCCCGCAGTCTCAGTGAGACCGGTGTGCCGACCCGCCACCCGCTCGATCTTCTGGACGCCTTTCGCCAGGACGCAAGGAAACTGCGCTACGAAACCTGGGACGACCTCCTGGACTACTGCAACCGCTCGGCGGCCCCCGTGGGACGTTACCTCATCGATCTCCACGGCGAACCGGCTTCCGCCTACGAGGCTTCGGACAGTCTCTGCAACGCCCTTCAGGTGCTCAATCACCTGCAGGACTGCAAGGCGGATCGTGCGCGCCTCGACAGGGTCTACCTCCCCCTCGCGTGGTTCCGTGAAGCTGGTATCGGAGTCGAGGCACTCGACGGCGCCCGCTCGAACGCCTCCATGCGCCGCGTTCTCGACCGGTGCCTTGCCGCCACTGAAGACCTGCTGGAACGGGCGGCACCGTTGCCTTACCGGATCCGGGGCCTGCGTTTTTCCATGGAATGCTCAGTGATCGTCACGATTGCCAGGAAACTCAGATCGGAGCTTGACCGCCGCGATCCGCTGGCAGCGCGGGTCGTTCTCTCCCGCACCCAGTACGCCGGATCCTTCCTGCGCCTGATCCCTTACCTCCTGGGAAGAGGTCTCACAAGCCGACACTGAACCGCCACAGGCGCTCTTGCCGGATCCATGAGAGCGCCAGGACGTGTATCGTGTCGACGAAGGCTGCAGGTCACGACGTTCCGTGAACAGGCACGCGCGGTGTGCGGCCGAAGGGAGGCCGTGGCTCGCGTCGTCCCGTAAGAACCCGGCTCCGCCGGGGCGAAGCCGGGAGGGTGTCCGGGCGCCTACAGCGTGCCTCTGAAGGCACCGCCGTCGAGCACCAGATTCTGGCCGGTGATGAATCCGGCCCGTGCACTGCACAGGAACACGCAGGCCGCACCGAATTCATCGGGATCACCGAAACGCCCGGCGGGATTGTCACGGGCTTCACGCGCCATGGCCTCTTCCAGACTCTCTCCCGACGACGCGCGCCCGGTCATGGTCTGGCGCAACCGGTCGGTGGCAAAGGGCCCCGGGAGCAGACCGTTGATGGTCACGTTGCGGGCCACGGTCTGGCGGGCGAGACCGGCACAGAAACCTGTCAGTCCGGCACGCGCGCCGTTGGAGAGACCGAGTGTCTCGATGGGCGACTTCACCGCCGCCGAAGTGATGTTGACGATGCGCCCGAACCGCCGATCCATCATGCCGTCCACCGTCGCCCGGATCAGCATGATTGCTGTCAGCATGTTGGCATCGAGCGCGCGGATCCAGTCATCCCTCGCCCACTCGCGAAAATCACCAGGCGGCGGTCCACCGGCGTTGTTGACGAGAATGTCAGGCGCCTCCCAGGCATGGATCAGGGCTTCCTGTACATCGCTCCGCGTGACATCTCCGGGGACCTCCCTGACCTCGACTGCCGGAAAGGCCCTCCTGATCGCCGCCGCCGTCTCGGTCACCGTCTCGACCGTACGTCCGTTGATCAGCACGTCGCAGCCCTCGGCTGCCAGCGCCTCGGCGCAGGCCCGGCCCAGGCCCTTGCTCGATGCACAAACGATGGCCTTGCGGCCCGCCAGTCCAGTCTTCATCGTCATGTCTCCCCATCGGGTGAAGAATCAAGAAAGATAGTCTCGAGCGCACGCCTTGCCCGGGGCACGGTAATCGGCCTCTTCTCGACAAGCGACAGTCGATCGAGGTTCTCGACGATGGTGCCGATTGCGTCAAAGGACCGTTCCATGCGCAGGACGAGGTAGGAAATGACCCCGTCATTGACCTTGATCTGGCGATCGCGGAACTGCTTTGCCAGCACGGCGGCAATCAGGTCATCCTCCGGACGGCCGATCGCCACGGCCGGCAATGCCGCCAGCCGCGAACGAAGATCGGGCAACGAGACGCGCCAGCGGGCGGGCGGCGCCGTATCCGTGATGAGCAGGTAACCACCGTCCTCTCTCACCAGATTGATGACATGAAGCAGACCGGATTCGCTGAATCCGCCAACCCGATCTTCCAGAACCAGATTGCCGCCCTGCCAGGAGTCGAAGAAGTCTGGGCCGATCCCGGCAGCGTTCACCAGCCGGGCACCGCTCCTGCGGCGCCAGATGTCCGCCAGGTGTGTCTTGCCCGAGCCTTTCGGGCCCCAGATGGCGAGACCCCGGCCATCCCAGTCCGGCCAACGATCGATCCAGGCCCTGGCATCGGCATTGCTGTCGGCGACGAGGAATTCCGCCTCGTCGAAGGCTGGCTGGTGATCGTATTCGAAGACGTACTGGTTCACCGCTTGCCAATGGTGAGGATGCCCGCCTGGCCGTCGACTTCGAGACCGGCACGACGCATGCGGAAGAGAAGGTCCTCGCGGGTTCCGGTGTACAGCATTCTGGCGCGTATTCTCGTCGTCGAGACCAGGAGCGGGACGACTGCCTGCACGGCCGGGGCGCTTTCGAGGCGATCGCGGATGTCGATCCACTCCGCGAGACTTGTCACGGGGATGTCGGCAAAGACGGAGACGGTCGGCCCGTCTGGCGCCAGCGCCATCGCTGCCCAGTGCTCGTCGATACCGGTACGGCTCGCCTCGACCGCGCCGCCGAGAGCGTCCATCGGCCACATCTGCGGTACGCTGCGCCCCATGAGGACAGGGTTTGCTCCGTCCTCGTCAAGCCAGGTGAGACGTGGACGAAGTGTGTTCATGTCCTTCCTTGCATGGGCTATGAGAACGCCGTCGGCGCGATGGCGCGACACCAGCCCTGCCAGTTGACTCCAGTCCTGTGAGAGTGCATCGGCGGCATCGATGAGACTGATATCCCGAAGGTCTCCGGGGGGCACGATGAGTTCGACAGCACTGCTTCCTCCATTGGATCTCTGCCAGGCAGAAAGCCAGACATTGGAATCCTCCCAAAGGACAAGCTGCGGACCGGTCTGAAGGACCGGCAGCACCACGAGAACCGGTCCTGGCGTGTCGAGGTGGCTGACACCGGAGTCACCAAGTATCTCGAGCACCGCGTCAGCCTGGAAACGGACGCTGATGACCGCCTGGTAGCGTCCGGCCGACATCCTCTCGTCATCGAATTCGAGGCTCTGCACGAGAGTGTCGAGAGTGGCAACGTCCTGGTCGAGGATGGCCTCCGGATCGCCTCGAACGAGACGCCTCGCAAGATCACGCCATGCGATGTGCAGAGCCGAACGGAGAGCATTCATGCGGGCCTGACGGGTGTCTTCAGCCGTTTCGTCGACAGCAACACCCGAGATCGTGAAGACCTCGGCGTCAGCCGTCGGTGGCGGTGCGGCAACGAGCACGGCACATGTGACAAGGCCAAGCCTCCACATCTTCAAAGGCATGGTTTGCCGGCCCCTCATTGCAATGATGCGATCATGACGTAATGTGCGCCCATCCTACCAGCGCCGGGGATGGGGTGCGAGACCGGGAAGGCGGCCTCGCCGGTGCCCGGCGAGGCCTTGTGCGAGGGAGTGACCGGAATGGCGGGTCTCACCTACGGGGATGCAGGCGTCAATCTCGATGCCGGGCGCCGGATTGTCGAGGCTGCGACACCTCTCGCCGCTTCCACCAGGCGCCCCGGTGCCGACGCCAGGCTCGGCGGTTTCGGCGGTCTCTTCGATCCGCGGGCGGCGGGTTACCGCGACCCGGTCCTGGTCTCGGCCACCGACGGCGCCGGCACCAAGGTGCGTCTCGCCGTGCATACCGGCATCCACGGCACCATCGGCATCGACCTTGTAGCCATGTGTGTCAACGATGTTCTGGCCCAGGGTGCAGAGCCACTGTTCTTTCTCGATTACTTCGCCATGGGCGAACTCGATGAGGGCATCGGCGCCGACGTCATTGCCGGCATCGCCGCTGGTTGCCGGATGGCCGGGTGCGCCCTCATTGGGGGGGAAACTGCAGAAATGCCCGGTGTCTACGCCGCCGGGGACTACGACCTCGCCGGATTCTGTGTTGGCGCGGCGGAACGCGGCACCCTGCTCCCCGGGGATACCATGGAGGCCGGCGACACCCTTCTGGCTCTCGCCTCGGACGGCATCCACTCCAACGGATTCTCGCTCGTCCGCCGCATTCTCGAGGACCGTGCGGTCCCGCTCGATGGCGCAGCCCCCTTCGCGGCTGACCAGCGCCTGGCCGACGTGCTGATGCGGCCCACCCGCATCTACGTCAGGAGCGTTCTTGCAGCCATCTCCACGGGCCATGTGAAGGCCATTGCCCACATCACCGGTGGAGGCCTCGTCGAGAATGTTCCCCGGATTCTCCCCGACGGTCTTGCCGCACGCCTTGAGGTCGGCAGCTGGCCGATGGATCCGGTGTTTTCCTGGCTGGCCAGGGACACCGTCGACACCAGTGAGATGCTGCGCACGTTCAATTGCGGCGTCGGCATGGTGCTGGTGGTGGCGAGAGATGGCAGCGGGCATGTCGAACGCACCCTGGAAGGCCATGGCGAGATCGTGTCGGTTGTCGGCGCTCTCGAATCGGCGGACGGTGAGCCGCGTGTCCTCCTTGATACTCCCGACGACTGGCTGGCATGACAAGGCTGGCCGTCTTCATCTCGGGGCGCGGCTCAAATCTGCAGGCGTTGATCGATGCCCGGGCCAGGGGTGAGCTTGCCGGAGAAATCGGTGTCGTCGTTTCCAGCCGGACCGGAGCCCCGGGCCTGGAAAGGGCGCAAGAGGCCGGCCTGCGCCACCGCGTCGTTGATGCGGCCGACTACGCGAGCAGGGAAGACTTCGATGCCGAACTCGACAATGTGGCGAACCAGGCAGGGTGCGGCCTGATCTGCCTTGCCGGGTTCATGCGGATCCTGACACCCGGATTTGCGGACGCCTGGCGCAATCGCCTCGTCAACATTCATCCTGCCCTGCTCCCCGCCTTTCCCGGAACCGCCTGTCATCGCCGTGTCCTGGAAAGCGGCGTCATGATCACCGGCTGCACGGTGCACTTTGTTCGCCCCGCACTCGACGCCGGTCCCATTATCGCCCAGGCCGCCGTCCCGGTGCTTCCCGGAGACGACGAAAGGAGCCTCGCCGACCGCGTTCTTGTTGCCGAACACAGACTCTATCCCATGGCCCTCAATCTCGTGCTGCAAGGCCGAGTCAGGGTCATCGGGGAGCGTGTTGTTGTCGATGCTCCGGTTCGGCCAGGCGACATGCTGGTCAACCCGGCGCCCTGAGGCGGTTCTCAGCCGATGATGTCACGCGCCGAAAAGAAGAAGGCTATCTCGCTTGCCGCGTTGTCCGGCGAATCGGACCCATGAACCGAGTTGGCCTCCACGGATTCAGCGAAAACCCTGCGGATGGTCCCGTCGGCAGCCTGATCGGGGTTGGTGGCCCCCATGACCCCGCGATTGCGGGAGACGGCATCATGGCCTTCGAGAACCTGCGCGACCACCGGGCCGGACGTCATGAATGTGACAAGGGAGTCAAAGAAGGGGCGCTCCTTGTGCACGGCATAAAAGGCCCTGGCCTCGTCAACGGTAAGCCGGGTGCGTTTCTGGGCGACAATCCGCAGTCCGGCCTCTTCGAGCATGGCATTGATCCTGCCCGTGAGGTTGCGACGCGTGGCGTCAGGCTTGATGATCGAGAGTGTGCGCTCCGTCATGAAAGAGTTCCCGGCTACCGAAGATGAGGTCTGTCGGGTGCCTTATAGGCGAAGGGCTCCGGCACCGTCCACTTGAGACAGGGAGCGCTATCGCAACAATGCTTGCGGACATGCGAGGGAGAGATCATGACATCATCACCTGTTGAAGGTGGTTGCGGTTGCGGCGCCGTCAGGTACCGCGTCACCGGCACACCACTGTTTGTTCACTGTTGCCACTGCACATGGTGCCAGCGCGAGACCGGATCGGCCTTTGCGCTCAACGCCATGATCGAAAGCAGCCTTCTCGAGACTCTCAGCGGCGCGCCCGAGACGGTCGACACGCCGAGCGCAAGCGGCAGGGGTCAGAAGATCGTGCGTTGTCCGCAGTGCCGGGTCGCCGTCTGGAGCCACTACGGCGCATCGGGCAAGGCGATCGCCTTCGTGCGGGTCGGCACGCTCGACGACCAGCACGTCATGGCGCCGGACGTTCACATCTACACCTCGACGCGGCGCCCCTGGGTGCACCTTGCCGACGGTGCGCCGGTCTTCGAAGCCTTCTACGATCCGCGGGTGTCGTGGCCGCCTCAAGTCATGGGACGCTACCAGGCCGCTCGGTCCGCGGAATCGTGACACTCTGGGCCATTTCCGACCTCCACATCACGCACCCGATCAATCGGAACGCCCTTGAGGAGCTTCCGGAACGGCCGGATGACTGGCTCATCGTGGCTGGTGATGTGACCAACGGCTCGCTGTATCTCGACTGGTGCTTCCGGATCCTGAAACAGAGATTCGCGACGGTCATCTGGGTTCCGGGCAACCACGAACTGTGGTCCAGAAAGGACGGACCGCGTGGCAAGGCGCTCTACGACAAGCTGGTGGCCATTGCCCACACGCACGGCATCATCACGCCGGACGACCCCTGGCCGGTTTATTCCGCAGCCGGCGAGGATACCGTCATCGCGCCGCTCTTCCTTCTCTACGACTACAGTTTCCGCCCCGACGCCGTGGCCGCCGATCGGGTGATAGCCTGGGCACGCGAGGACGGTATCGGGTGTGCCGACGAGTTCTATCTCTTTCCCGACCCTTTTGCCGACCGTGCTTCATGGTGCGCTCACCTTTGCGCCGGAGCCACGCGCCGGCTCGAGTCCCTGCCCGCCGGCCAACCGACGATCCTCGTCAACCACTTCCCCCTGGAAGAGCGGCACGCTCATCTGCCAAGCATTCCGCGTTTCAGTCCGTGGTGCGGCACACGGACAACGAGAGGATGGCACCTGCGTTACAACGCCCGCGCCGTGATCTACGGTCACTTGCACCTTCGCGCTACCACCTGGCTCGACGGCGTTCCCTTCCAGGAAGTCTCACTCGGCAATCCGCCCCAGTGGGATCAGGAGCGGGGAATCGCCAGCTATCTCCACGAAGTCATCATGGCGCCCTGACGTTCCAGGAGACCCGGTTGCCGGACGTCCGCATCGGGGAGTGCCATACCCGGAGGAACCGGTGGCCGGTCCCCTCCTTGAAGGGGCCGTGAAGCACTGTACCTTGGAAGCCGCGAAACGTTTTGGGAGGCACGACCTTGGAAACCATCGAGGACCGCATCGATGCCGGCGATGTCCTTGTCATCGACGGAGGCATGGGCACCGAGCTCGAGCGCCGGGGAGCCCCCATGGATGCCCAGTCATGGGCCGGTTCTGCCTTGAAGTCCCACCCGGACATGATTCGCACCATCCACCGCGACTTCATCGATGCCGGCGCGGACATCCTGATTGCCAACACCTATGCTGCCGCTCCCCACGTGCTCTTCCATTCCGGTTATTCCGAGGCCGAGGCACTCGCTCTCAATCGCCGTGCCTGCGAACTCGTGCGCGAGGCCGTCGCGGAGGCGGCGCCCGATCGCCGGATCTGGATCGCCGGTTCGCTTTCGAGCTTCTTTGCCGGCCTCAGCGCCGGCGCCTGGCCTTCGACGGATGAAGCTGCGCGAAGCTATGCACTGCAGGCCGAGACTCTTGTCGCGGCCGGTTGTGATCTGCTGATCACGGAAATGATGCTCGATACCACGGTGTCGCCACTGGCCGTGCGCGCCGCCGCGGCCACCGGCCTTCCCGTGTGGGTCGGCTTCAGCGTACGAACCGCGAGTGACCGGATCGTCGGTCTCGGCGAACGTGCCGACATTGCATTCGAGCGCATCCGCGATGACTGTCTTGGCGCAGGAGACGTCCATGCTGCCGGCATCATGCACAGCGAGATGTCCGATACCCCTCCCGGCCTTGACCGATTGAAGGAGGCCTGGTCGGGACCTCTCTTCGCCTACCCTCATTCCGGAAGTTTCAGGATGCCCAACTGGCAGTTCGACGATGAGATCGCACCGGATGCGTTTGCCCGTGAGGCCGTCACCTATCTCGATTGCGGCGTCACCGCGATCGGTGGCTGCTGTGGCATGAGCCCGCACCATATCGCTGCCCTTGCGCAGCATCTGGCGAGAAACCACGGGCCTTGAACGCAAGCATGGATGCCGGGAACGGCAACGGCGGACAACCCGCGATCGTCACCGGTGACGGGCATGGAGCCGGCGGCGTGTCCGGGTGCTGATCGCGACGCTCACCGTCAACGCGTGGCGCGGGAGACCGGCAGGACCGGCGGAGGCTCAGGCCGCTTCGCAGAGAACGGCGCCAGGCTCGATCACCAGGTCCGAGGCGCCGGCAGTGACCCTGACGAGAGAACCATCGGCGACCTCACCTTTCAGAATCAGGGCTGCAAGGGGATCCTGCAGGGCGCGCTGCAGGACACGCTTGAGCGGGCGGGCGCCGTTGGCTGGATCGTACCCGGCCCCGGCGAGCCATTCGCGCGCCGCCTCATCGACGTCGATGGTGATCTTGCGGTCCTCGAGAAATGTGCCGACGCGGCGAAGCTGGATGTCGACAATGGCGGACATCTGTTCGCGGCCAAGCCGGCGGAAGAAGATGATCTCGTCTGGCCGGTTGAGGAACTCCGGCCGAAACTGCGTCCTGAGTTCCGCCATCACCAGGTCCCTGGCCCGTTCGTCATCCCCGTCGCCTGCGATGTCGGCAAGGAACCCGGCCCCGGTATTGGAGGTCATGACGATCACCGTGTTCCTGAAGTCGACGGTACGACCGTGCCCATCTGTCAGGCGGCCGTCATCGAGGACCTGCAGGAGAATGTTGAAGACATCCGCGTGCGCCTTCTCGATCTCGTCGAAGAGCACCACGCGGTAGGGCCGGCGGCGCACCGCTTCGGTCAGGACACCGCCCTCCTCGTATCCGACATATCCCGGTGGCGCCCCGATCAGCCTCGCGACGGCGTGTTTCTCCATGTACTCCGACATGTCGATGCGCACCATCGCGGAATCGTCATCGAACAGGAACTCGGCAAGCGCCTTGACGAGCTCGGTCTTGCCCACGCCCGTCGGACCGAGAAACATGAAGCTGCCGATCGGTCGCAGGGGATCCTGCAGTCCGGCGCGTGACCGTCTCACGGCGTTGGCGACAACGCCAAGCGCCTCGTCCTGGCCGACCACACGGGCCGACAGCGAACGCTCCATGTCGACGAGCCGTTCGCGCTCACCTTCGAGCATGCGCTCCACGGGAATGCCGGTCCACTTCGACACCACCGAAGCGATGGCTTCCTCCGTGACCTCCTCGCCCGGCATCCGGTCGCTCTCGGTTTCTCCGATGGCCGCGAGACGGCGTTCGAGATCGGGGATCACGCTGTAGGCAACCTCGCCGGCACGGGCAAGGTCACCCTGGCGCTGCACCTGTTCGAGTTCCAGACGGGCCTCATCAAGGCCTTCCTTGAGTTGACGCATCTCCTCGAGCCGGTCCCGCTCCTTGTTCCATTCGGCGTTGAGCGCAAAGGCGCGGCCTTCCAGATCGGCGAGTTCCCGCTCGAGGCGTTCCAGACGCTCACGCGAACTCCTGTCATCCTCCCGGCCAAGGGCCTCACGCTCGATCTTGAGCTGGATGATGCGGCGCTCGAGTTCGTCGATCTCCTCGGGCCTGGAATCGATCTCCATCCTCAGCCTGCTGGCGGCTTCATCGACGAGGTCAATGGCCTTGTCGGGCAGGAATCGATCCGTGATGTAGCGGCTGGAGAGCCGCGCCGCGGCGACTGTCGCGCCGTCGCTGATTCGAACGCCGTGGTGCAGTTCGTACTTTTCCTTGAGACCGCGAAGGATGGAGACCGTGTCCTCGACCCCCGGTTCATCGATCAGGACCGGCTGGAATCGACGTGCGAGTGCCGCGTCCTTCTCGATATGCCGGCGGTACTCGTCGAGAGTCGTGGCGCCGACACAATGGAGCTTGCCACGCGCAAGGAGAGGCTTGAGAAGGTTGGAGGCATCCATGGCACCATCCGCCGCTCCGGTGCCGATGAGGGTGTGAAGCTCGTCGATGAAGCAGATGATGTCACCCGACGAGTCCTCGATCTCGCCGAGAACCGCCTTCATGCGCTCCTCGAACTCCCCCCGGAACTTCGATCCGGCGACCATCGATCCCAGGTCAAGGGCAATCACGGTCCGGTTGGCAAGGGATTCCGGAACATCGTGATTGACGATGCGCTGGGCGAGACCCTCGACGATGGCCGTCTTTCCCACTCCCGGCTCGCCGATCAGCACCGGGTTGTTCTTGGTCCTGCGGGACAGCACCTGCATGGTGCGGCGAATCTCCTCGTCGCGGCCGATGACCGGGTCGAGGTCGCCTTCCCGGGCAGCCGCCGTCAGATCCCGGGCATACTTGCGAAGAGCCTCGAAAGAATCTTCGGCCGTCTGGCTGTCGGCGGTGCGTCCCTTGCGCATGCCGGCGATGGACGTGGCCAATGCCGCAGGCTTCAGTCCGGCCGCAGCAAGGATTCTCCCAGTGTCGCTGTCAGGACGGGCCAGAGCCTCGAACATGCGTTCGGCGGTGACAAAACTGTCGCCGGTTTCCGTGGCGCGCCCGCCGGCGTCCTTGATGATCTGGAGGAACTCCGTGGATGCATAGAGATGCTCCGCGCCACTTCCTGTAATCCTTGGCAGGCGCTGGAATTCCTTGTCGGTGTCGGCCAGCGCCCTTTCCGGATCGGCGCCGGCGGCGCGCATCAGTTCTGCCGCGAGCCCCTGGCGGTCGGCGAGAAGTACCCTGGCCAGATGGAAGGGAACAATGTGCTGATGTCCCCTAGCCTCGGCGAGGCTGTGGGCCGCCTGAATGAATCCGCGCGACCTTTCCGTGAACTTTTCAAGATCCATCGATCATCATCCCTGTGACCTGCATCCCATGTAGTGTTGCATTTCTGCAACACAAGAGGTCCAGAGGAATGGCCGGGGTTCCCGGATGGAGAGGGGATCCGGCGGCCCTTCAGGAATGACGGGCGGCAGATGCCCTGTCAGGTAATGACCCGCTGTTCGCTGTCGGGGGTGGCGGGTGTGGGTTCCTCGTCGCTCCCGGCGCCGTTGGTTCTGCGCCGGGTCCGTGGCCGGGGATGATCGCTCCCCTTCTCGACCGCCTTGCCCTGGAGCTGCGCAGATGCCTCGTTGTCAGGAGCCGGGGAGCAGGGCACTGCCGAATCTCCCTGGGACTGCTCATCCGGCGGCCGGTGCTGCCGTTCGGCCCGCTCCTCGCGTTCACGCTGCTGTTCGGCGGCACGCTCGGCATGCTGATTGACTATTCTCTGGTAGTGCTCTGCGTGCTGCAGGCAGTTTTCTGCCACCACCAGATCACCGGATGAGGATGCATCTCGCGCCAGCATGAGGTACCTGTCGGCAATCTGCTGGGCTGTCCCCCGTACCTTGACGTCCGGGCCGGTACTTTCGAATGACTGGTTGCGGTTGTTCCCTCCGGCACGACGCGTATTGCCGCGATTGTTGCGGAAACGCCTGCCCGATCCACCTGATCTCATGGAAAACTCGCTCTCGACGGTTTCTGTTTGGTTGGAAGCGACGGTCTTGCCGGGTGCGTGCGTTCGGTATTCCGCGGGGTCACAAGCCGGTTCCGCTCTCGAAGGTAACGCACATTCCCTCTGACGGGAAATCCCTTTCCGTCACCTGACGGTAACCAATCCGGTAGCGCATTCCAAGGACTTTCTTCACGGACCTCGATGCGCCAGAACGAGGACACGATGCCGCCCGCCGTAATCGTCGACCTCCCCCACCACGCAAAGACCGCTGTCACCGGCGAGAACCGCGAGTCCGTCCCGCTGGTCGGGGCCGTGTTCGACGACGGCCTTGCCGTCGTTCGACAGCAGTGTGGCGAGGCGCGGAACAATCCGGCGATAGCAGGCGTATCCGTCCTCGCCACCATCGATGGCCACGCCAGGCTCGTGGAGGGCGACTTCCGGATCAAGACCGGCAAGCTCGTCGCTCGGCACATAGGGAGGATTGACGACGACAAGATCGAATGTCGAGTCGAGGGCGGCGGCCCAGTCTCCGCACATGACCCAGGCACGGTCGCCAACACCATGGCGGCGCGCATTGCGGGCCGCCACGGCACACGCCCGTTCACTGACGTCGACACCAATTCCTGTGCTCCCGGTCCAGGTCACCAGGAGCGTGACGACAAGACATCCCGACCCGGTGCCAAGATCAAGGATGCGTGCTGGCGGATGATGTTCGAAGCGGTCAAGACAGCATTCGATCAGCGTTTCGCTGTCCGGACGCGGGATCAGGGTGTCTTGAGTGACCTCGAAGTCGAGGCTCCAGAATTCGCGCACTCCTGCGATCTGCGCGAACGGCTCACGCCGCGTCCGCCGGTCGACGAGGGTGGCGAGATGGCGGGTTTCCCCGGCAGAAAGGGTCCGCAGGTCATCGCGGCAGACGACAAGCTCCGCCAGAAGCCGGGCCTCCCTGGCAGGGTTCTCGACACCGGCCGCACGCAGTTTCGCCGTCGCACCACACAGGACGTCATCGAGGCTGGCCGGCGCCACGTCAGCGAAGCGCCGCCAGCCGCGCTGCCCGGTCGCTGGATATCAGCGGTTCGATGACCTCGTCGAGAGCCTGACCGGAGACAACGTCCTCGAGCTTGAAGAGCGTGAGATTGATCCGGTGGTCGCTGATGCGTCCCTGGGGATAGTTGTAGGTCCGGATGCGCTCCGAACGGTCACCGCTGCCCACCTGTTCCCTGCGGACCCGCGCTTCGGCGGCATCGCGTTGCCGGCGCTCCAGGTCGTAGAGGCGGGACCTCAGGACGGTCATGGCCCTGGCACGGTTCTTGTGCTGGGAACGGTCGCTCTGCTGCGACACCACGATGCCGGTGGGAAGGTGTGTGATCCTGACGGCGCTGTCCGTCTTGTTGACGTGCTGACCACCCGCCCCTGACGCCCGGAACGTATCGATCCTGAGGTCGTTCACGTCGATCCTGACATCGACCTCCGCTGCTTCGGGCAGAATCGCGACGGTGGCCGTCGATGTGTGGATCCGGCCCTGCGATTCCGTCGTCGGGACCCGCTGGACGCGGTGGACGCCGGATTCGAACTTCAACCGGGCGAACACGTCACGCCCGCGGACCAGTGCGATGCACTCCCGGATTCCACCGCCGCCGGACGTTGTCCTGCCGAGGATCTCGAGTGTCCAGCCCCGGGTCATGGCATACCGGCGATACATCTCCACCAGAACACCGGCAAACAGCATCGCCTCCTCTCCCCCGGTGCCGGCACGCACCTCGAGTACGACGTCGCGTCCATCCGCCTCGTCGCGTGGCAGCAGGGCGAGGCGAACCGACTGTTCGAGTTCGGCAATGCGGTCACAGACAGCCGCGTGTTCTTCCCGGGCGAGCTGGCGCATTTCCTCGTCTGTCTCGCTGTCGATCATGGCAGCGAGATCGGCGCCCTGTTGCCTGGCGTCTGCAAGCGCCTCGACGGCCTCCACCACGGGAGCGATCTCTGCGAACTCCCGCGACATGCTGACGTACTCCTCTCCCCCGGGTGCCTCCCCGCTCAGGCGCGCCGCCAGTTCGGCATGGCGCAGCACGACCCTCGCGAGACTGTCTTCCAGGCTCATGTATCAATCTCACGGGCGACAAGGTCGACCATGGCAGCTGTCGCCTCGAAGGCATCGGCATCGGGAGTCTCGGCGAGGACCCTGCCGCGGGCGTTCTCGAGGATCTGCCTGATCCGTCCCGTTCCCCGCATGTCGACACTCTCGGACGCACGTCCGGCGAATAGAGCGATGGCGTTCTCGACAACGACCGCGGCCGCTTCGTCCTGTTCCGGGCGCCGGCGTCCTCCCTCGAAGGCCGCGCGCTCAAGGTGGTCAAGGGTATAGTAGAACACATCGTCGAGTGACTCGACGGCGGGATCGGCATCAGGGGGAACGCCGGCATCGACAAGGAAGACAGGGCGCGCGCGCCGTGCCGCCAGTGCTTTCGAGACATCCGCCGCAGTCAGGGTGTGTTCACCGCCGCCGGAAGACAGGATGACGATGTCGGCACGAACGAGTTCGGTTTCAAGATCCTCCGTGACGGCACTTGCCGCGCCGAGGCGCCCGGCGAGGGCGCCTGCCAGGTGACGGCGCTCGTGCATCACCACGAGCGTCGACAGACCGTTTTCGAGGAGTCGCGCGGCAATCATCTCTCCGGCTTCCTCGGTGCCGATGAGGAGTCCACGGACCATCGCAAGATCGCCGTGGATACTCCGGGCGACGCGGACGACGGACGTTACAATCGACACGGGTCGATCCTGGAGCAGGCTGTCGCTGCGCACCTGCCGTGCCACCTGGTAGGCAAGCTGGAGGCGGTCCTGCAACGCATCGCCGATCATACCGGCCTGCCAGGCCAGCCTGTGACTCTCCTTGAGTTCATCGATGGCGCCGGCAAGGACCGGATCACCCGTCCGGGCAGCCGACCGGAGAAGGCGACGAAGGGCGTCGGTTCCGGTCATCATCCCGTAACCGGAACTCTCTCCCAGATACTCGCCGAGAAGGCCGCGAAGCTGCTCGGTATCGGCCGCCATCAGGTGAAGGTCGATACCCGCCGGTGTCCGGACGATGAGGGCTTCGGTGACTCCTGCGTCCCTCAGGCACGCCATCAGCGCGTCATGTTCCTGGCGCGGGGGTGCGGTCGGTCCCGTCACGACCACCGAAATGTGGATCCTGGGCTCCATGGTCACGCACCCGGGCGTGGCAGGCCTTCTCCCAGGCGGTCAAGGCAGCATTCATGCTGTTCACCGCTGTCGAGATCGCGCACCAACGCGACGCCGCGCGCCAACTCCGTATCGCCCAGGATGACGGCGTGGCTGGCCCCCACCTTGTGGGCGCGTTGCATGCGCCGCCGCAGGTTGCCCCGGTACGCGAGATCGACACGGTATCCCTGGCCGCGCAGCTGGTGGGCCATCACAAGCGCCTGCCTGGTGGAAGGTTCGCCAAGGCCGATGACGGCGATGGGCCGCCGGGGTTCGGGCGGCTCGCCGGCGAGCAGGGCAAGCCGCTCGATGCCGGACGCCCAGCCGACACCGGGGACCGGAGGTCCTCCCATCTGCTCCATCAAGCCGTCGTAGCGGCCGCCACCGATCACCGTTCCCTGGGCCCCCAGCTTGCCGGTCACGAATTCGAAGGCGGTGTGGCAATAGTAGTCGAAACCACGAACGATTCGGGGATTGACCCGGCAGGCAATCGACAGGGTGTCGAGCCCGTCGAGCACCTGGTCGAAGAAGCGGCGGGCGTCATCGCCGAGGTAATCGAGGATGACCGGTGCATCGGCGACCAGGTCCCGGTCGCGCTGTTCCTTCGAATCGAGAATGCGCAAGGGGTTGCGTTCAAGACGCTCGAGAGAGATGTCGCTCAGCCGACTGCGATGATCGTTGAAATACGCCGTCAGCGCACGCAGGTGGTTCTGCCGGCTCGCCGTGTCACCCAGGGTGTTGATCTCGAGGACGGTGTCCTGGAGAAGCCCGAGTTCGTCCAGAACATCTCGGGCCAGGGTGATGACTTCGACGTCACCCAGGGGCTCGGCAACACCGAAAAGCTCGACCCCTGTCTGATGAAACTGACGATACCGGCCCTTCTGCGGGCGTTCGTGGCGAAACATCGCGCCCGCGTAATGCAGTCTGAGCGGCATGGCATCGAGCAAGCCGTTGGAGAGCAGCGCCCGGGCCACACCTGCCGTGTTCTCCGGACGCAGCGTGATGCTGTCGCCATTGCGGTCGTCGAAGGTGTACATCTCCTTCTGGACGACGTCGGTCGCATCGCCAAGCGTGCGGGAGAACACCTGTGTCACCTCGAGGACCGGAGTGCGTATCTCTCCATAGCCGTAGCGCTCGGCGACACGGCGGCAGACCTCCTCCACTCGCGCGTGGGACCGGCAGTCTCCGGGCAGGAGATCCCGGGTTCCCCGGATCGGCTGCAATCTTTCACCCATGACAGTCCGGATGTTCAGTCACTTGCGTCAGCTTCATGGCGAAGCTGTTCGGCGCGTTGCTCCACGAGTGTGGCCACGTGTTCGACGAGATCCTCGCTGGACACCTTGTGATCGGCCTTTCCCGACATGTAGACGAGGTGATGTCCCTTGCCTCCGCCGGTCAGACCGATGTCGGTGAGGCGGGCTTCGCCAGGTCCGTTCACCACACAGCCGATGATCGACACCGACATCGGTGTCTCGATATGCGCAAGACGCCGCTCAAGGAGCTTGACGGTCTCCGGCACGTTGAACTGCTGGCGGGCACACGACGGACAAGCAATGACATTGACACCGCGACGACGCAAGTCCAGCGCCTTCAGGATCTCCCAGCCGACGGCCACTTCCTCGACCGGGTCGGCGGCAAGCGATACCCTGATGGTGTCGCCGATACCCTCGGCAAGCAACATGCCGATTCCGACCGACGACTTGACGGTACCGGTGACAAGGCCTCCGGCCTCCGTGATGCCGAGATGGAGAGGATAATCGCAGTTCGCCGCCAGCATCCGGTAGGCTGCGGTGGCCAGCGCGACGCCGGACGCCTTCACGCTGATCTTGAAATCAAGGAAGTCGTTGTCCTCGAGAATGCGGGCATGTCCAAGGGCACTCTCGACCATGGCTTCGGGCGTGGGACCGCCGAACTTCTCGAGAAGGTCGCGCTCGAGTGAGCCGGCATTGACGCCAATTCTCATCGAGCAGCCGTGGTCCCGGGCAGCACGGACCACCTCTCTCACGCGATCGCTTGAACCGACATTGCCGGGATTGATGCGCAGACAGGACGCGCCGGCCTCCGCCGCCTCGATGGCGCGCTGGTAGTGGAAGTGGATATCGGCCACCAGGGGCACAGGTGACTCGTAAACGATCTTGCGCAAGGCCGCCGTCGAGTCCTCGTCGGGGCACGACACGCGCACGATGTCGGCGCCGGCGACAGCGAGCGCGCTCACCTGGGACGACGTCGCCGCAACATCGCTCGTGAGCGTGTTGGTCATCGACTGGACGGCAATCGGCGCATCGCCCCCCACCGCAACCTGACCCACCATGACGGTCCTGCTGCGCCGCCTGGGTGGTCTCGGAATGTCCTTCATGGTTCGCGTTCCGGTTGGCCCTTGACTGATACTCCGCCAACCCCTTCCAGTAAAGGCGTCATCAGCGCCGGGTCAGGCTTTCGACGGACAACAGGATGTCACGCACCACGGCTCCGGAGCCGCCCAGCGGCGGCATCAGCTCCCCGTCAACCCGTATCTCGAGACCGCCGGCATTGCCGGTATCGAGCATGAGATCATCGCGTTCCGGCACGTGATAGACATCGCCTGGCAGCAAGATATGAGTGAGGACGGCAATGCCGTCCGGCGCCCGGACCTGGACCCAGGTTTCGCCGACGGCACGCAGCTCGATTCGGGATCCGGCGCCCGGCGTCCCGTAGATCGTGTGCTGACTGTCCGACTCCCCTACATCGGCGACCGCTGACTCCTGAACGGTGTCCCCGGAGGCGAACACGGGTTCGTCCCACGACTCTTCGCCACCAGTTTCTGCACCCGTGGCATCGGCAACGTCCTGGAGGGACACGCCGGCATCGTCTTGCGGAGTGTTCGTCTCGGCACCGGATACGGCATCATCATTGACGACATCCGGACTGCCATCCCCGGAGATGCCGGCGGTGTCAGGTAGTACGACCGTTTCCGCGACGGCCTCATCAGGATCACCGTCCCCGGCCAGGCCCGCACTGTCGGACACTACATCCGCCACACCGTCATCGCCGGCGTCCGCAGAGGTGCCGGCGGTGTCAGGAAGCACGACCGTTTCCACGGCGGCCTCATCCGGATCACCGTCCCCGGTCAGGCCCGCACTGTCGGACACTACATCCGCCACACCGTCATCGCCGGCGTCCGCAGAGGTGCCGGCGGTGTCAGGAAGCACAACCGTTTCCGCGGCGGCCTCATCCGGATCACCGTCCCCGGTCAGGCCCGCACTGTCGGACACTACATCCGCCACACCGTCATCGCCGGCGTCCGCAGAGGTGCCGGCGGTGTCAGGAAGCACGACCGTTTCCGCGACGGCCTCATCCGGATCGCCGTCCCCGGCCAGGCCCGCACTGTCGGACACAACGTCCGCCACACCGTCATCGCCGGCGTCCGCGGAGGTGCCGGCGGTGTCAGGAAGCACGACCGTTTGCGCGACGGCCTCATCAGCACCACCGTCCCCGGCCAGGCCCGCGCTGTCGGACGCAACGTCATCGCCGGTCGTGCCGGAGGTGTCCAGCGGAACGCTCGCCTCTGCCACGTGTGTCGCATCATCTTCCGGTTCCATGGTGGCGCGCACCGTGTCAGTGGCGAACAGGTCGTCACCATCCAGGGTACCCGACCTCTCGTCGTCCGGGAGATCGGTCGATATCCCTTCGGCAACCGGCCCGGGGACCTCGGGAATGAGGTCGATATCGATGGACCGGCTTTCCTGATAGACATACCAGCCCGCCGCGATGCCGATGGCGATGACGAGCGAAACCGTGATGATCGGGAAGGTCGGCCGCCTGATTTCCGTGATCGGAACCGGCAACTCCATTTCCCTGGGAGCGAAGGTCGACTGGCTGTCGTCCTTGAACCAGGCCACCAGCTGGTCGCCATCCAGGTCGAGATGGTTGGCGTAGGTCCTCAGAAATCCGGAGATGTAGGCCGGACCCGGAAGGTCATCGAATCGATCCTCCTCCATGGCCTCGATGAAGCCGGGCCTGATCCTCAGTATCGCCGCGACATCCTCGATGGAGAGACTGCGTGCGACACGGGTACGCCGTAACTCGTCGGCAATGCGCCGGCTCACCCTGATCCCGGCATCAGGAGAATCGACGTCGCCGGGGAATTCGTTGTGTGCCATCGGGGAGCCAGGAAGTGTGATGCCTGCCGGCGGGAATGCTACCACCGCCCCGGCCACGGCGGCAATGCCGTGGCCTACTCCTGATCCGAGAGCGCCTGGACCGCCTGCTCGACGAGTTCATCCATGATGTCGGCCATCGACTGCTCGGTCGTCACCATGCCGACACTCTGACCGGCCATAAGGGAACCATTCTTCACGTCACCCTCGATCACCGCACGTCTGAGCGCACCGGCCCAGAAGTGTTCGATTTCGAGCTGTGCCGCGGACTGGTCGATCTCGCCGCAGTCGTGGCGGGCGATCACCTCGCGCTGTTTCTCCGTGAAGTTGCGCACCCCGTCGTTGACGATGGCACGTACCGGGATGACCGGAAACCGGGAATCGAGCTGCCGCGAGGGCTGTGCATCGCGGGCACTGGCGCGCAGGAAGGCCTTCTTGAAGTTGTCATGCGCCACGGACTCGCGGGCGCAGACAAAACGGGTGCCGAGCTGGACGCCGGCCGCTCCCATCCTGAGGTAACTGGCGATCGCCTCGCCGCGACCGATGCCACCGGCAACAAAGACCGGGGCGCCGTCGACGTGGGGGAGGGTCTCCTGGGCCAGAACGCTCGTCGACACCGGGCCGATGTGACCACCTGCCTCCATCCCCTCGATCACGATACCGTCGATTCCGCTGCGCACCAGGCGCCGGGCGATGGCCAGTGCCGGAGCAAATGCAAGAACACGCAGTCCGGCCTCCCTGATACGCCTGATCGTGGCCGCCTGGGGCAGTCCTCCCGCCAGCACGACATGAGTGACGGTGCGGCCAATGCAGACATCGATCAGCCGGTCGAGGTCGGGGTGCATGACAATGAGGTTGACGCCGAATGGACGATCGGTGAGCTCCCGTGTGCCGGTGATCTCGTCATCGAGCTGATCGGGATTCATGGCGCCGCAGGCGATCACCCCGAACCCTCCGGCAGCCGCCACCGCGGCAACGAGATTGCGTTCCGAAACCCAGGTCATGGCGCCGCCCATGATCGCCCGGTTGACGCCAAGCAGTCTGCATCCAGGTTCCCAGAGCGCCGCCAGGCGCTCGTGTCCGCTATGGCGCGTCACGGGCCGGCTCAACCGGTGGCGTCAAGACCATAGGCCGAGTGCAGGGATCTCAGGGCCAGTTCCAGATAGTCCTCCGCGATGAGAACGCTGATCTTGATCTCGGATGTCGAGATCAACTGGATGTTGATGCCCTTGTCCGCCAGCGTGGCGAACATCCTGCCGGCGACACCGGCATGGCTGCGCATGCCGACACCGACGACCGAGACCTTGGCCACAGAGGAGTCGGGAACGATGCCGCTGGCGCCGAGATCACGGTTCGACTCGGCGAGAACATCGAGCGCCTTTCCGAGATCGCTCTCCGCGACGGTGAAGGTGAGGTCCGTCGATTCGCCATCGGGGGAGATGTTCTGGACTATCATGTCGACATTGACGCCCGCCTCGCTCAACGGTCCAAAGAGCGCCGCGGCGACACCGGGACGATCGGGCAGGCCGATCATCGTGATCTTCGCATCATCCTTGCTGTAGGCTATGGCGCTGACAACCTGCTGTTCCACGACCTCGTCCTCGTCGACAACCATGGTTCCGGGGCCCCCGGTGAAGCTGGAGAGCACCTGCAGCCTGACACGGTAATTCATGGCCACGGCCACGGAGCGGGTGTGCAGGACCTTCGCGCCCTGCGACGCGAGTTCAAGCATCTCCTCGTAGGTGATCATATCGAGCTTGTGGGCCTTGGCAACGATGCGCGGGTCACAGGTGAAGACACCGTCCACGTCGGTAAAGACATCGCACCGTTCGGCGTCGAGACGGGCGGCAAGCGTCACCGCGCTCAGGTCCGATCCACCGCGGCCCAGGGTGGTGATGCGGCCGTCGTCCGTGACTCCCTGGAATCCTGTCACGACGGGAACTCCGCCCGCGTCCATGCAGGTCCTGAGTGCATCGGGCCCGATGCGCAGCACACGTGCCCGGGAGTGGCTGGAATCGGTAATCAGCGGCACCTGCCAGCCGTGAAAGGAACGAGCGGCGATACCGGTGCCTCGCAGCATCAGGGCGAGAAGCCCCGCCGACACCTGCTCGCCGCTGGCGACAATGGCATCGTGTTCGGCGCTCTCGGGATCGTTGCCGGCGGTTCTCGCCAGGGCGACAAGCCGGTCCGTCTCCCCAGCCATGGCGGAGACGACCACGACAACGCGGTGGCCGCGCTCGAGAGCGGCCTTCACATGCCCCGCGGCCCGGGCAATCCTCTCCAAGTCGCCAAGCGACGTGCCACCGAATTTCTGGACGATGAGAGACATGGCTGTGCCCGGGAAAGGCGCCGCAGTGACCGATCCGGACTTCACGGCGCGATGCCGCGCCTACATACTCGCAAAGGTACAGGAGACGCAAGACAATGCCCGAGTGGTATGGCACGGCAGACCTTGCCCGGGACCTGGGCCTGACACCGGCCGCGGTCCGCCGTCTGCTGCGCCGTCACGGTTTCTCGGCGGGGCGGGGCAGACGCTACCGGTGGCAGGAAGCCGACTACAAGGACCTGCTGCGGCAGATCCGGGGGAACTCCACCGTCGACGATTCGGAAGTCCGCGCTTTCTCCGAACTCGCGGACCGGTGGTGGGACGAGCAAGGACCCCTGGCGATGCTCCATCGCCTGAATCCGGTACGCCTCTCCTACATCCGTCGCCAGTTCATCCGCCATTTCGGCCTCGACGGCGACCATACACGCCCTCTCGAGGGACTGGCCATCCTCGATGCCGGGTGTGGCGGCGGCCTCGTTACCGAGCCACTCGCCCGTCTCGGCGCCACGATGACGGGCCTTGATGCATCAGGCGAAGCGATCGCCGTCGCCCGCGAACACGCCAGGCGCTCCGGCCTCGGCATCGACTGGCGTCAGGGAACACTCGAGGATCTGGCCCTCACCCGGCCCGGCTACGATGCCCTTCTTGCACTGGAGATCATCGAACACGTGTCCAGCCTCGAGACCTTTGTCACGGCCGCCGTCCACTGCGTGAAACCTGGCGGACTCATCATCTTCTCGACCCTCAACCGGACACTGCGTTCACTTCTCCTGGCGAAGATCACGGCGGAGTACATTGCCCGCCTCGTGCCGCCGGGAACCCACGATGTTTCGCGATTCGTCAGGCCCGTGGAACTGGTCCGCCAGTGCCGCCGCTCCGGTGCCCGACTGACCGATGTCACGGGTCTTGCATTTCATGTGATCGACAACCGCTGGCGCCTGTCGCCTGACAGCACCGTCAACTACATGGCCGCCGCGGTCACCGGGAGATGAGCCCGGCCACAGTCCGCAATCAACCCTCGAGGGTTCTTTCCCAGGCCGCCCGATCCGCGAACAGCGTCGTGAGAAGTTCCACATTGAGAGCATGGCCGGAGCGATAACCTTCAAAGGCGCCGAGAATCGGCGCCGGCGCAAGGGCCATGTCGCCGACCGCGTCGAGAACCTTGTGCTCGGCACACTCGGTGGCGGAACGCAGGCCACTCCGGTTGAGAATGCGGCCGCCATCAACGACGACGACACATTCGAGATCCCCGACATCATCAGCCTCGAGCTGGGCAAGACCCCGTTCCCTCAACTGCCTGATGTCATCCATGGTGGCAAAGGTGCGGGCGGCCACCACCGGTGAACGCGCACTGTTGCCGTCCAGTGTGATGGCGGCCTCCTGATAGCCGATTGCCGGGTCGGGAAAGTCGATGGTGCACGAGACGGAGCGGCCATCCAGGGGAGCAAGCCGCGCCCATCCGTCGCGGCGGCGCACCTCGACCTCCTTGAGGATGCGGATGTAGTTGCGCGGCGCCTCCTGCTCACGCGCGCCGGCAGCCTCGATGCCCCTGACGAATTCCAGTGAACTGCCGTCCATGAGCGGCACTTCGGCACCATCGATCTCCACGGTCAGATTGTCGATTCCGGTGAAGGCAAGGGACGCCATGAAGTGTTCGACGGTCGACAGTGTCGCATCGCTGCCATTGCCCAGTGTCGTGGAGTGGTCCGTACTGATGACCCGGTCGTGACGCACCGGGAAGACACGGGCGCCATTCAAGAGATCGGTGCGCACGAAGCAAACACCCTGATCCGCTGTTGCCGGCAGGGCGGTCATGGTCACGTTCCGGCCGAAGTGCACACCGATACCCGTCCAGGTCACCGGCGTCGCTATGGTACGCTGCTTCACGAACACTCACTCCCCAAGGTGTCTTCTCCGGACGGCGTCCCCGTTTCGGGGTTCGCGCCAGAATCCTACCTATCAGGCGGTGCCGGACCCTTCAATTCACGCTTGCTTGCGCAATGTTACAGTGGTCGTGCTCGCGACTGGCGGGGCATTCCCCGTGAGAGGGGACCGGGGTGGTGAACCCCGGCCCCTTCCTCACTCCCTGCGACGCAGGAAGGACGGAATGTTCAGGTTGTCGTCGTTGCTGAAGGAATCGTGGAGCAGTGTGGGCCCGTCTCCACCACGGGAACCATCCGCATGGTGGTATGCGTCCATGACACCGTCTGGTGCCGGCTCACGACTCCGGTTGCGCTGGGTCGACCCGCGCATGCTGCCCGTCATCCGCTCGATGAACGAAGGCTTGCGCGACACCGGCACATTCTCGACCTCGCTCACCTGCGGGGTTACGCCGGTGAAGCTGTCATCGAAACCCTTCGTGCGGGACGGCTCCATGTCGCCGTGCCCGGCGACCACCACCTCCTCCTGATCCCCGAAGGACCAGGAATCGTCATCCGTTGGCACATCCGTCTCGAAAGACTTGCCGCCTTCGATGGCCGTGAAACGCTCGCGCGGTTCCTCGGCGTCCCCGGCCTCTGCGACGTCGGCCGCCTCTGGTTCGGCGACATGCTCGACGACGCGGGGAGCCGGCTCGACACGTTGCCTGACCGGATTGGCGGACGCCGCTTCGGTCATGTTGATCCCCGTGGCGACCAGCGAGACCCGCATCACGCCATCGAGGGAATCGTCGCGGGCGGTGCCGATGATGACGTGAGCCTCGGGGTCGATTTCCTGGGTGATACGCCTTGCCGCCTCATCGACCTCGAAGAGTTTCAGGTCGTTGCCCCCTGTGACGTTGATGAGGACTCCGCTGGCGCCCTTCATCGAAACTTCGTCGAGCAGGGGATTGGAAATGGCTGCTTCCGCCGCATCGAGCGCACGCTTTTCACCCGACGCCTCGCCGGTTCCCATCATCGCCTTGCCACGCTCACCCATGACCCGGCGGACGTCCGCAAAGTCCAGATTGATGATCCCGGGCTGGACCATCAGGTCCGTGATGCCGCGCACACCGGTGTGAAGCACGTCGTCAGCCATCTGAAAGGCATCGGCGAATGTTGTCGTCTCATTGGCCACGCGGAACAGGTTCTGGTTGGGAATGACCACCAGCGTGTCGACCTCCTCCTGCAGTTCCAGGGCGCCGACTTCAGCGATGCGAAGGCGTTCCCGCCCCTCGAAGTCGAAGGGCATGGTGACAAAACCGACGGCCAGCATGCCCATTTCGCGGGCGGCACGGGCCACGACGGGCGCTGCACCGGTACCGGTGCCTCCACCCATGCCGGCGGTGATGAAGACCATGTGCGATCCGTCGAGATGCTCGGTGATGTTCTCCAGAGCCTCTTCGGCCGCAGCCTTGCCGATGTCGGGCCTCGATCCGGCGCCCAGACCCTGGGTGACAGAAGCGCCGAACTGGATTCGGCGGTCTGCGCGGGAGTGTTCAAGGGCCTGGGCATCGGTGTTGGCAACGATGAACTCGACGCCGGAGAGACCATTGACAATCATGTTGTTGACCGCGTTGCCCCCCGCGCCACCGATGCCGAACACCGTGATCCGCGGCTTGATGCTGTGTGTTTCAGGTACCCCAAGTTGAATGACCATCGCTACTTCCTCCGTGTCCGCAAACCGTGTTGCACTCCTGTCCCTGGCTCCGGAACGGAACCGACAGTGGTGTTGATGTTTCCGGCGCCAATGCTCTGCATCACGACGCCAGTCGAAGCCACTGGCCAAGGCGGTCGAAGGGCCCCCTCCTGATGTGCCAGTTGCTGAATTCACTGCGTCCCATCTCGCCTCCCCGCGCCGCATACCGCAGCAGACCGGCACAGGCCGTGAAGGCGGGTCCCGAGATTCGTCTGTCCAGACCCTTGAGCCAGATGGGATGTCCCGGACGGACCTGGCGGCCGAGGTGGTGGGCCACCAGTTCGCCCATGCCCTGGAATTGGGATGCGCCGCCGGTGAGCACCAGACGGCGTCCGGCCTGGTGGGCAAACTCCAGCGCGCCAAGACGGCTCTTGAGCATCTGGAGCATGTGCTCGACGCGGGGGCGAATGATGGCAGTCAGCTCCGCATGGCTGACGACCCGCACCACACCGTCCCTTTCGCCGATCAGGGGGATCTCGATTGTTTCGTGGCTGTCACTCTCGAAGCGGACAACGCTGCCATGAAGAGTCTTGATCCTCTCGGCCGTCTCAGCAGGAGTCGACAGAGCCTCAGCAATGTCGGACGTGATGTGCTGGCCGCCCATGGGAATGGACTCCACATGCACGCACTCGCCTTCCATGAACATCGCCAGGTCGGTGGTTCCACCACCGAAATCGATGACGGTTACACCCATCTCCATCTCGTCCTCCACCAGGCAGCCCAGTGCCGCGGCGCAGGCCGAGGCGGCGTGTCCGGCGATGTCGAGATGGCAGCGGCCGATGCAGGTTTCGAGATTGGCCACGGGCCCGCGTTCCGACGAGACAAGGTGCACCCTGACGCCGAGACGCTCCCCGACCATGCCCCTGGGGTCGCGGATGCCATGGCTGCCATCGATGGCATAGCCGACCGGAATGGCATGAAGCAGCTCCCGCGAGGGGTGGTGCGCCGCCTGGCGTGTCTTGTGGACCACCCTGCGCAAGTCGGCATCGCCAACTTCATGGCCGGCGATGCTGACGTCGACAGAGACCGTGTCCGAGCGTGGCTGACCGCCGGAAACACTGACCCAGACACGGCGCAGCGTCTGGCCGACCAGTTCTTCCGCGCGGGTTACCGCCGAAGCCACGGAGTGTTCAGCCGCCTCCATGTTGACGACGGTGCCGGAGAGAACACCACGTGACGCCTGCTGGCCGGCGCCGAGAATGCGCTGGCCGCCGTTCTCGTCCTCGCGCGCAACAAGGCAGACGACCTTGCTGCTGCCAACATCAATGGCAGCGACGAGCTCCGATCCCGTCATGTGTCCTCTCCTTCCGTCATCTCATGATCGAGACGCTCCCTCGCCTCGTCGGTGAGGCGCACAACAAGACGATCGGGCAGACGCAGATCGATGGTCATGACATCCCTGGAAAGCAGTCCGTTGCTCCTGTCCATGCGGGCCAGCACCAGCCAGGCCTCCTGCATCTCTTCCTCGGGAAGGTGAATGTCGATACCGCCGTCAAGATGGAGCTTCCAGCGGCGCTGGCCAACGCGCACGGCGGCAAGGACACGCGGCGCCAGCTCCGGAGTCAGGCTGAGCAGGGCAAGGAGGTCCGCAGCAGCGGCCGGTGCGCCCGGGCCCACCACCAGGAACAGCCCGGGGTGATCCTCCGGCTCGGCTCCACCGATCACTTCGCCGACGGAGTCGATGACAAAGAGCTCGCCCTGGTGCTGCCAGATGGCCAGCGGGCGGCGCTCGACGAGTTCGATGACGACGGTATCGGGCATGCGCCGCCTGATGGAGGCATCACGCACCCAGGCGAGCGAGGTGACCCGCGCCCTCGCTGCCTCAAGGTCGATGGCGAACATCGCCTCACCGATCCCGATTCCCAGTGCCTCCACAAGTGTCTGGCGATCCGTTTTCAAACGGCCTGAAACCAGGACATGGCGAACTTCGAAGCCGGCCGTGATCGAGGTCACCACCGCCGTATCGAGCACGGTGCGCCAGGCTGTCGCGAGATGGCCGGTCGCCCACGCACCCGACACCAGGGCGACGGCGAGGACAAGCGGGCCCGCCCGCCGGGCGAGCGTCCGCCAGACACGCCGGGAGCCCTTCCCTTGTGTCATCTTTCGCATCGTGCCTGCTCCGTGATCCAGCACACGAGTTCGTTGAAGTCGATTCCCGCATGGGCAGCCTGTTCGGGGACCAGGGAAACCGGCGTCATGCCGGGCTGGGTGTTGATCTCGAGAAGGTAGAGATTGCCGGGCTCTCCCCCGGTGTCGTCGTAACGGAAGTCCGCCCGCGACACCGCGTGACAGCCGAGCAGCCGGTGCGCGGCAAGCGCCATCTCCATGGCTCTCGCGGCAATCTCACCTGGCACGGGCGCCGGCAGGATGTGCTGCGAACGCCCCGCGGTGTACTTGTTGCGATAATCGTAGAAACCTTCGCTGGTCAGGACTTCCGTGACACCGAGCGCCCGGTCTCCGAGGACGGACACCGTGAGTTCCCGGCCCGGGATGTAGGACTCGATCATGACGTCATCGCCGTAGCGAAAGTCGGAGTCGCGCAACCGGTCGTCATTGCACTCCGCCAGCACACGCCGCACACCGACACTCGATCCCTCCGAGCCCGGTTTCACGACAAAGGGCTTCTGCCAGTCGGCAGGGCAGCCGGACTCCGTGCGGTGCGCCGTACGCCCATCGGGGCAGCGTATGCCGGCGGAGACGAAGAAGCGCTTGGCCATCGGCTTGTCCATGGCCAGGGCCGAAGCCAGCGGACCCGAATGGGTGTAGGGAAGCCCTATGGTCTCGAGCAGGCCCTGGATACACCCGTCCTCGCCAAACCGCCCGTGCAGCGCGTTGAACACCACCTCCGGCGGACGCTCGAGCGCCCCGAGGCGATGGGCGATGTCGCGGTCGACATCGATACAAGTGACCTGGTGGCCGCCTGCTTCGAGAGCGTCGGCACAGCGCTGACCGGTGACGAGCGACACTTCGCGCTCGGCGCTCCAGCCGCCCATCAGGACTGCGACGTGCCGACTCATGGGAGGCCTCCGCAGCGAGTTCGGACCGCTCTCCGCTTGGCGTGCCCGACGCGGTTCATGGCGCCTCTCCGGGGAGACGCCCGAGACACCGGATCTCCCATTCAAGGCAAACGCCCTGGGAGGTCCAGACGCGCCGGCGCACATCCTCTGCCAGGGTCTCGAGATCCGTTGCCGACGCTGCGCCGGTGTTGACGAGGAAGTTGCAGTGTTTTTCCGACACCATCGCCCCGCCCCGGCGCAGGCCACGGCATCCGGCCCTGTCTATGAGCTCCCAGGCCCGGGCCTGGGGTGGTGGCGGATTGCGGAACGTGCTGCCGCCGGTCCGCTCCTTCGTCGGCTGCGTCAGGGCGCGGCGGTCCTGGATCTCCCGGATCCGCGCCTCTATCGCCGGTTTCGTTCCGGGTTCGCCGCGCAGCACACAAGAGGTGAAGATCCACTCCCCGGCCAGTGCGCAGTGCCGGTAGCCATGCCCCAGATCGTCCGCAGGCAGGTCGTGTACGGTGCCGTCGGGGGCGACGGCGCGAACGCGGACCAGAACATCCGCGATCTCGCAGCCGTAGGCACCGGCATTCATGGCAATGGCGCCGCCAATCGTGCCTGGCACACCGGCGAGAAACTCAAGCCCCGAGATGCCGGCGGCCGCCGCCTGACGCGCCACGTGACCATCGAGGGCCGCAGCCCCCGCCTGCACTTCAAGCCCTTCCACGGTGATGCCTGTGAACCCGCGGCCGAGACGGATGGTGACCCCGGCAATCCCGTGATCACGCACCAGGACGTTGGAGCCGACGCCCAGTACGGTGACCGCCAGCCCGGTCGGACGTGTCGCCATGAATTGAACGAGGTCATCCTCGTCCGCGGGACGGAAGAGGACATCCGCCCGACCTCCGGTGCCAAACCAGGTCGTGCGCGACAGATCGGCGCACTGGCGATAGGTGCCCCTGACGTCCGGCAGGGCAGCATGGGCGGCCACTGCAGACATCACGATGCTTCCCTCACGTCGTCGCCAGACAGCGCATCGAGCTGACCGGGGAGAGCCTCGGCCCAGTGTGTGATGGAGCCGGCGCCCATGCAGATCACTGCATCGCCAGGCGCGGTCACGCGATCCACCATGGCCGCCAGGTCCTCCCGACGGTCAAGGGAAAGGACCTGGCGATGGCCGCGTTCGCGCAGACCCTCGACCAGGCGCTGGCGCGAGGCATCGGCCAATGGCACCTCGCCGGCGGCGTGAACATCGGCGACGATGACCGCATCGGCGTCGTTGAAACAGGCGCAGAACTCGTCGAACAGGCTCGACAGACGGGAGTAGCGGTGAGGCTGGACGACGGCGATGATGTGTCCCTGGAACACTTCCCGCGCCGCCTCAAGGACCGCGGCGATCTCGACGGGATGGTGGGCGTAGTCGTCGATGACCGTGACGCCGCGTGCTTCCCCGGTACGGGTAAAACGCCGCCGCACCCCGGCAAAGCTGGACAGGGCGTGCCTCACCTTGTCGTCGTCAATGCCGAGTTCCCGGGCCACCGAGATGGCGGCGAGCGCGTTGGTGACGTTGTGGCGGCCCCACATCGGCAGGTCGAGGTCGACCAGGGATCGCGCCGCATGTGTCCTGCGGTCAGTGAGCACGGCATCGAAGCGGTAACCTGTCCCGGTGAGGCGCAGTCTGGTCCCGCGCACATCCGCCTGGGCGCCCAGTCCGTAGGTGACGATGCGGCGATCCGTCACCCGTCCGACGAGTGAATGGACATCGACATCGTCGATGCACAGCACGGCAAAGCCATAGAATGGTATGTTGCCGACGAAGCGCGCGTAGGCCTCACGCACGGCGTCGAACGACCCGTAACTCTCCAGGTGTTCGGGATCCATGTTTGTGACAACCGCGGCGGTCATCGGCAGCTGCAGGAAGCTACCATCGGACTCGTCGGCTTCGACCACCATCCAGCCACCCTTGCCCATGCGGGTGTTGGCGCCGTAGGCGTTGACGATACCGCCATTGATCACCGTCGGATCGAAATCGGCGCACTCCAGCATCCAGCCCACCAGTGACGTTGTGGTGGTCTTGCCATGGGTGCCGCTGACCGCGATCGACATCACCGGACGCATCAGTTCGCCCAGCATCTCGGCCCGGCGCACGATGGGAATCCAGGTGCGCCGGGCCTCGGCGACTTCGGCGTTGTCGGCGGCGATGGCCGAGGAGACAACAACCACACTCGCCTTTCCGACATTGTCGCTGGAATGGCCGATGGCCACCGGGATGCCGAAGCGGCGCAGCCGGTTCACCGAGGCACTCTCCGCAATGTCGGATCCCTGGACCGAATAGCCCTGGTTGTGCAGCACCTCGGCGATGCCGCTCATGCCGATGCCCCCGATGCCGACGAAGTGCACGGGTCCCATGGCGTCAGGTGCGCGGATCATGCCTCCTGCTCCTTCAGCACCCGGCAGGCACAGCCGTTGCCGGCGGCAAGGTCCTCGATCGCTTCGGCAAGCGCCACGGCTGCATCGGCGCGGGCAAGGCGGCGCACGTTGCCGGCAGCGCGCGTCAGCACCGCCGGCGAGGTCATGAGTGATTCAAGACGTGCGGCAAGGGAGCGGGCATCGGCCTTCTTCTCGTCGACGAGCCATCCGCCGCCGGCATTGACGACAACAGTGGCATTCGCCGTCTGGTGATCGTCGGCCGCCCCGGGAAACGGAATCAGGACCGATGGCCGTCCCGACACCGCGAGTTCGGCAATGGTCGAGGCTCCCGCCCGGGCAACCACCAGATGCGCATGCGCAAGGTGCCCGGCCATCTCCTCGAAGAATGGCGCCACCGTGGCCGTCACCCCGAGGGCGCGCCAGGCCGCCGTGGTTCGACCGACGTCTTCCTCCCGGCACTGCTGCACCACCTTGAGGCGTCGCCGCAGGGCTCCGTCGAGGCATTGTCCGGCATCGGGCAGCAGGGTGCTGAAGATCCCGGCTCCCTGGCTTCCTCCGACCACCAGGAGATTGACATCCTCTTGTGGTCCCGGTGGCCGGTACACGACGCGGTTCAGGGCCGCGATGGCGTCGCGGACCGGAACACCCACGGTGACTGTCCGCCGTGCCACCGCCGGACGCGTTTCGGCGAACGAGGTGGCCACCACCCTGGCCCTGCGGGCGAGAAAGCGATTGGCCCGGCCAAGAACGGCATTCTGCTCGTGAACCAGCACCGGCACGCCAAGAAGTTGCGCGGCGGCAAGCGGCGGGATCGTCGGATAGCCGCCGAAACCCGCCATGACCGCCGGCCTTTCGCCATGAATCAGGCGGAATGCGCCGGCACAACCGGCGAGCATGGTGACACCTGCCGCGACCTTGCCGGCGATCGTCCGACCGGACGGACTGGCCGCTTTCACCTCACGCACCGGAATGTCGCTGATCCGGCGGGCAAGCACAGCGCCGCGCCGGTCGGTCACGGCGGTAACCACATGGCCGCGGCGCATCAGTTCGCCGGCAACGGAAAGTGCCGGAATCAGGTGCCCGCCGGTGCCACCGGCCGCAATCATGACCCGGACACTCATGACGGCCGCCCCCGGTTCGGGCGCCGACGCGTCAGCGCGAGCATCAGGCCCATGCCGATGGCCATGGCCAGCAGCGAGGAACCGCCGTAGGAGACGAAGGGGAGGGTCATTCCGGTGGTCGGAAGCAGTCTCAGGGCAACCCCCATGTTGACCACCGCCTGCACGGCAAACTGGATGACCAGACCAGCCACCGCGAGGAGTACGAAGAGATCCCGCTCGTCGCGCAGGCGCACGAATCCGCGCAGCGCCACGAAAGCATAGAGCGACACCAGAACCAGACAGGCGATGAGCCCGAACTCCTCGCCGCCGACGGCAAAGATGAAGTCAGAGTGGGCATCCGGCAGATGGTCCTTGATCACGCCCTCACCCGGTCCGCGTCCCTTGAGGCCTCCGGACTGGAAGGACCGCAGCGACATCTCGATCTGGTAGGTGTCGACGGACTCCGGGTTGAAGAAGCCGTTGATGCGATCCCTGACATAGTCGACTTGCTGATAGCCGATGAAGAGGCCGAGAACCGCCGCCACCGCGACGGCGGCCACGACCAGGAAGGGCAGGCCGCCAAGGAAGAGCTGGCTGCCCCAGACGGCGAGCACGATGACGGTGGTCCCGAAGTCCGGCTGCAGGACCAGAAGGCCGGCGACAATCGCGGTCAGTGCACACGAGAGCAGGATTCCCGGAAACCCCGGGACATGCCTGCCTGTGGCCAGCAGCCACGCCGTGGTGATGGCAAGGGCCGGCTTGGCAAACTCGGAGGCCTGGAGCGAAAAGACGCCGAGCGGGATCCACCGCTGCGCACCCTTGGTCTTCGCCGCAACCAGCATGGTCACTATCAGAAGAACGACGGAGACGATCATCAGGGCGAGGCCGGCGCGCCGGACCTGAGCCGGATCGAGCAGGGACAGGCTCACCAGGATGGCCGTCGCCGGAACCAGGAACAGAAACTGTCGCTCGGCAAAGTGGAATGCGTCGACACCGATGCGTTCGGCAACCGGCGGGCTGGCGGCGAGAATCAGAATGGCTCCGAATACCATGAGGATGAACAGGGCCGACATGTTCCAGCGGTCGATGGTCCACCACCAGCGGGCCACCATGCTCCTGTCCGTGCGATCGAAGGTGGTCATCGCAGGTCCCTGCCGGATGTAGAACGCGTCTTGCGCGCCGGCGCCCTGGTCGCCGCTGCCGGCGTATCGGCGCGGCCTCTCGTTTCGGCGAGGACAAGCTCGCGAAACCGGTTCCCTCTCTCCTCGAAGCTGGAGAACTGGTCGAAGGATGCACAGGCCGGTGACAGCAGGACCACGGCCCCTGACTTCCGGTCGCCAAGCGCCATGTCGGTCGCCCGCGCAACCGCGCTCTCCAGATCACCGCAATTGGTGAAGGGCACCTGGCCGTCGAGAGTCTGCGCCAGGGCGCCCGCCGCCTCGCCGATGAGGAAGGCGTGGACCATCCTCGGGAAGTGGGCCGACAGGGTGGCGATACCGCCGTCCTTGGCACGGCCGCCGGCGATCCAGTAGATGTTGTCGAAACAGGACAGTCCCCGGGCAGCGGACTCGGCGTTCGTGGCCTTGCTGTCATTGACGAAGGTCACGCGATTGAACTCGGCAACAATCTCCTGGCGATGGGCCAGCCCGGAGAAGGTCGCAAAGGCATCGGCGACCTCCCTGCCGTCGACGCCGAGGGTGCGGATCACGGCATAGGCGGCCGCTGCGTTCTGCATGTTGTGGACGCCCCGCAACGACGGCAGGGAGGCGAGGTCCGCGATCTCGATGGAGCGGCCCTCGAGGTCGTCGATGAGAACACCGTCGTGGATCCGGACACCCCGCCTTATGACGCGTTGCGCCGACACCGGAACGACGGAACGTCCGCGGCGTCCGGCAAGTTCGGAATGAATACGCCGGCATATGTCGTCGTCGACCCCGATGATGGCTGTCTGCGACGAGGCGCGCCGGGTGAAGATGCGCGTCTTGGAGGCGATGTAGTTCGGGAAGTCGCCGTGGCGTTCGATGTGGTCTGGCGCGATGTTGAGCAGCACGGCGACATCGCTGACCAGCGAACGGATGAGATCGAGCTGGAAGGATGAAAGTTCGAGAACGTAGATCCCGTCATCACTCCCCGCTGCGAGATCGAGCACCGGCACACCGATGTTGCCACCCAACTGGACCTCCCGGCCGGCGGCCTTCAACAGATGCGTGACGAGTGCCGATGTCGTCGACTTGCCGTTGGTACCGGTCACTCCCACCACCCGGCCGGGTGGCCGCGATCTGGCGAAGAGCTCCATGTCACCAACGATCTCGATCCTGGTGATCAGCGCCCGTGCCACGAGGGGGTGCGGGGCCGGATGGGTCAGTGGAACTCCGGGAGACAGAACAAGACTGGTAAAGGCATCCCATTCGGTACGGTAGAGATCGTTGAGCGTGACCCCGAGGTCCTCCGCCATGGTCCGGCGCAACGGATCATCGTCCCATGCGCTGACCTCGGCTCCGCCGTTCTGAAGGGCAAGTGCTGCCGAAATACCCGACTTTCCCAGTCCGAAGACTGCAATCGATTTACCGGCATGCTGGGAGAGGTCGATCATGTCGTTCACCGCAACTTGAGAGTGGCCAGGCCGATCAACGCCAGCACCGCGGCGATGATCCAGAAACGGATGACGATCGTCGCTTCACTCCAGCCCTTGCGTTCGAAGTGATGGTGGATGGGGGCCATGGCGAAGATGCGGCGCCCGGTCAGCCGGAAGGAGGCCACCTGGAGGATCACCGACACCGTTTCGAGCACGAAGATTCCGCCCACCACGGCGAGCACAAGTTCATGCTTGGTGATGACGGCGATGGTGCCGAGTGCCGCTCCCGATGCCAGACTGCCGGTGTCGCCCATGAAGATCATGGCCGGTGGCGCATTGAACCACAGGAACCCGAGCCCTGCGCCCATCAGGGCACCACACAACACCGCCAGTTCGCCCGAACCCGGGACCGCGGGAAGCTGCAGGTACCCGGAATAGACTGCGTGACCCGAGAGATAGGCAACAATGCCGAAGGTCATTGCGGCGACTATGATCGGTCCGATCGCCAGGCCATCAAGGCCGTCGGTGAGATTGACGGCATTGGAGGTGCCGACGATCACGAAGGCGGAGAAGGCGAGGTAGAACCATCCAAGATTGATCAGCAGGTCCTTGAAGAAGGGCAGCGCCAGGGACGTGCCGAGCGTTCCGCCGGTCAGCCAGGCGATCGCGAGGGCGGCAGCCAGTGCCGCCGCCGTCTCCGCAATGATACGGGTCCGCCCGGCCAGTCCCTTGCTGGAGTGCGCCGAGACCTTGAGATAGTCGTCCACCAGACCCAGCGCCCCGAACCCGAGTGCCACGAGCAGCACGATCCACACGAAGCCGTTGGAAAGATCCGCCCACAGCAGCGTCGATACGGTGACGGACAGCAGGATGAGGACACCGCCCATGGTCGGCGTCCCCGCCTTTGTGACCAGGTGATGCGCCGGTCCGTCATCCCTGATCGGCTGCCCCTTGACCTGGAAGGTCTTCAGCCAGGCAATGATGCGGTCACCGAACAGCAGGCTGATGATGAGGGCGGTCATGATGGCGCCGCCTGTGCGGAAGGTGATGAAGGAGAACAGGCGCAAGGCGCCGATGTCATCGGAGATGAGGGGATAGAGGCCGTGAAACACCGGTCTAGCCTCCCCTTCCCGCAAGGGTTTCGACCACCGATTCGAGTCCCATGCGCCGCGACCCCTTGACAAGCACCACGTCGCCCGGCCGCAGGCAATCTGCGAGAAGCGTTGCCATGGTTTGCGAATCGCAGGCCGATCCACCGCGGCAGGCGAGCGGCAGGGCATCCATGAGATGATCCATGAGGGGGCCGACGGTGAAGACGCGGTCCGCTACCGCACCGGCCAACTCGGCAAGGCCGGCGTGGTGGACGGCGGCATCGTCGCCAAGTTCCGCCATGTCACCGAGAACCGCGATGCGCCGGCCTCCCGGATCCGTCGGCGTGCGGGCCAGCACGTCGAGAGCGGCACGGACAGCCACCGGACTCGCGTTGTAGGATTCATCAATGACGACGGCGCGGCCACCGGGAAGCGAGACGGTTCGCCGCGCGCCGCGACCGGGCAAGGGAAGGATGGCGGCCAGCGACGCCGCCGCTTCGCCGATGTCTCCGCCCAGCGCCTCGACGGCGGCCAGCACGGCAACGCTGTTGAGGGCCAGGTGGTGTCCGTGAAGGGAGAGATCGTAGTCGAACTCCGTATCCGCCACCGCCACTCTCACCCGTGACCCGGTCGCCACGGGGGTCCAGCGCACGAGACGGAATTCTGCCCGCTGCGAGGTACCGAAGCGCATGATCGTCACCCCGCGCCGCGCTGCATGGTCCTCGAGGACCGCCGCATGGCGGTTGTCGGCATTGATGATCGCGACTCCGTCCCCGTCGAGACCGTCGAAGACCGCGGCCTTTTCCTCGACAAGCGCGTCCTCGCTGTCGAAATTTCCGATGTGCACGGGTTCGATGGTGGTCACAAGCGCCACATGGGGGCGAACCAGGCAAGCAAGGGGCCGGATCTCTCCCGGTGCATTGGTACCGATCTCGAAGACGCCATAGTCGGTCGCCTGCGGCATGCGCGCCAGGGACAATGGCGTGCCGACCTGATTGTTGTAGCTGCGGTCACTGGCGTGGGCGAGGCCCTGATGCGCCAGTACCCGGTGCAGCATGTCCTTGGTTCCTGTCTTGCCGACACTGCCCGTCACCGCCGCGATTCGCGCGGATGACCGTTGCCGCGCCGTCCTGGCAAGGTCTTCCAGACCCTGGAAGGTGTTGACAACGAGGAGGAGCGGCGATGCCACAGGCACGCCTGCAGGCTTGTGATTGACCATGGCCGCCGCCGCACCGTTCTCAAAGGCGTGCCCGACATGACGGTGGCCATCCGTGACACTCCCGGGCAGCGCCACGAAGAGATCGCTCTCGGACACCTCCCGGCTGTCGAAGGCAACACCGTCCGCCTCGAAGGGCATGGTGGTCCGCCCTCCGGTAGCCCGCGAGGCGCTCTTGTCGGTCCATAGTCTGTCGCGGCTCATGATCCACCTCGCCGGAAGGCGCGTCTCACCTCCTCGCGGTCGTCGAAGGGAAGGACATCGCCGTTCACGACCTGCCCCCTTTCATGCCCCTTGCCGGCAACCACCAGCACATCATCGCCACCCAGCGAGGCAACGGCGCTGTGGATGGCCTCTCGGCGATCGCCGCTTTCCCGCGCCCCGGGTGCCGCCGCGAGAATGGCGCGCCGGATCAACGCCGCATCCTCGGTACGCGGATTGTCGTCGGTCACGCAGACGTCATCGGCGAGACGTGCGGCGATGGCTCCCATTTGCGGCCGCTTTTCGCGGTCCCGGTCTCCGCCGCAACCGAAGACCACGGCCAGGCGGCCCTCTGTCGTGCCGCGCAGGCCGGAGAGAACCGTGGCGAGGGCATCGGGCGTGTGGGCGTAGTCGACGTAGACCCGGGCGCCGGCCGGATGGCCGGGGACCATTTCGAGGCGCCCCGGAACACATTCAAGGCGACCTGCGAGGGCAAGAATGTCGTGCACGGATTGATCCTCGACCGCGGCGACGAGGGCCGCTGCACACAGGACATTCAAGGCCTGGAAACGCCCGGCAAGCTGCAGCATGACCGTGCGGGTGATGCCGGCCGCCCTGACTTCGATGACCTGATGGCCGTCCCCGGCGTCTGCAAGGCCCACGAGAGTGATGTCGCCCGCAACCTCGCCGAACGACACGATGGCCCGGTTCCCCAGCCTGCCGGTCACGGCTCCGTGTTCGGCCATGTCGGCATTGAGAACGGCCGTTCCGCCTTCCCGCATCAGATCGAACAGATGCAGTTTGGCCTCGAGATAGGATTCGGCGGTGAGGTGATAGTCGAGATGGTCCCGGCTGAAGCTGGTAAAGGCCGCGGCATCGACACAAAGACCATCAAGGCGTCGCTGGTGGAGGCCGTGGCTTGACGCCTCGAGGGCGACGCGACCGATGTTGCGGGCGTTCAGGCGACCCATGCAGGCATGCAGGCCGGCAGGATCGGGCGTGGTGTACCCGAGACCCTGAATGCCCTCAGGCGTGACCATCCCAAGGGTGCCGAAGGATGCGGCCCGGACACCCATGGCAGTCCAGAACTGGCGGCAGAAATCGACCACCGAACTCTTGCCGTTGGTACCGGTCACCGCCACGACAATGCCGGGCGGCGGTGCGTGAAAGCGGGCGCACATGCGGGCAAAGACGTGGCGCGGACTGGCGGCAACCACGATGGCCGCTCTTCCTTCGAGTGCCGGCATCCAGGCGTCGTCGCCGACAAGGACCGCAACCGCGCCGCGGTCGAGGGCGTCGTCGATGAAACACCGGCCGTCGGTCCGGTTGCCTTTGAAGGCGGCAAAGAGATTGCCCTGACGGACCTGCCTCGAATCGGCCGCAAGGCCGGTGATGTCGATGTCGGACATCCCTTGACGACGGCGCGCCGGCAGTCCGTCGATGAGGTCAGAAAGAAGCAACGATCATCTCCAGCTGCTCTTCCGGATCACCGTGGGCCTCCGGCAGGCCGACGAAGACTCCACCGTCCGGGAGGATCCCCTGCATCGGACCGAGGCGCGCAATGATGTTTCCGACCGCAGGAGCGGCGGTCCAGCCGGCTGTGGCGTAACCGAAGGTCTCCTCGGTTCCCTTCGGTTCATCGACGGAAAGGAGCACCACATACTGCGGATCGTTGATCGGGAAGGCGGCGACAAATGACGAGATCAGCTTTCTCCGGTCGTAGCGGCGTGACGCGCCGGGCTGTTCGGCGGTGCCCGTCTTGCCACCGATGAGATAGCCGTCGACCTGAGCCTTGCGGCCACTGCCGAAGCGCGCCACGAGATGGGTAAGCATGCGCACCGTTTCCGAAGTCTCTTCGGCAATCACCCTGCTGCCAGGGTCCGGTTCGCCCTGCCGTTTCAGGAGGGTCGGCTGACGGAACAGGCCACCGTTGACCATGGCAGCCACGGCCGCGGCAACCTGCACCGGCGATACGGCGATGCCGTGGCCGAAACCGATGGTGATGGTGCTGAGTTTGCCCCACCTCGAGGGAAAGAGCGGGCGCCCGACCTCGGGCACTTCAATGGTGGACCGGGTGAGCAGGCCGATGCGATCGAGGAACGCCTTCTGATAATCGCTCCCCACCGCCAGCGCCAGGCGCGCCGCGCCGATGTTGGAGGAGTGCACCATGATCTCGGGCAAGGTCAGCCAACGGTTCTGCGGCTTGTAGTCGGTGATCGTGAAACGACCCGCGGTGAGTGGTTGCGACGCATCGAACGCGTCGCCGAGCCGGGCGACGCCTGATTCGTAGGCCATGGCGGCCGTGAAGGTCTTGAAGATGGATCCCAGTTCGTAGGCACCCAGCGTCGCCCGGTTGAACCGGCTGACGGGGTCGCTGGCTGACGGATTGGCCGGATCGAAGTCCGGCAGGGATACCATGGCGAGGATCTCGGCACTGTGAGCATCCATGACCACGGCGGTTCCGCCCTTGGCCGAGAAGGTCTCCACGGTACGAAAGAGCTCGTCGCGCACGATCTGCTGTACGCGGACATCGAGGGACAGCGTGACGTCGTGTCCGTTGCCGGCAAGCAGAGGCTCGTCGAACGCCTGCTCGATTCCCGCCAGTCCCCGACCGTCGATATCCGTGTATCCGACCACATGGGAAGTCAGCGGACCCTGGGGCCAGATTCGCCGTTCCTCGACTGCAAAATCGAGACCCGGCTGATAGAGATCGCGCACCGCCTGCTGCACGCTCGGTTCGAGCTTGCGACGGATCCATTCAAACCGACTGGTGCTCGTCAGCAACCCGAGGAGATGGTCACGGTCCATGTCCGGGAAGACCTGGAGAAGCGCGGTCGCGGTCTCCTGCGGGTCCGTGACCTCGGCCGGATCGACATAGAGCGAAGCGACCGACAGACTCGAGGCCAGCAGAACTCCGTTGCGATCAACAATGTTTGCCCGCTCCTTCGGCGCCGTGACCTCCGCCACCAGCCCTGCCTCCACCGGCGTCACGCCCATCACGTCGACGAGACGCCCTCCGATGACGACGAAGGCAGTCAGGATGCACATCGCCACTACCATCAGGCGTTGCTTGCACAATCCCACGGCCTGCTTGCTTGCGCCTTCCAGGACCAACGGTGTCCCGTGCTTCATCTGCCCGGTCACAATCCCTCCTCCCCGGCGCCTGACTGGTCCCAGGTGGTGTCAATGCTGATCGGGGGCGGCGCCATCGGTATGCCGGACAGCGGAGAAAGCTGGTGCACGGAAACCGGCACAAGCTCCGCAAGATGGCGATCCGCGAGATCCTTGATGCGCTCGGGACGGCTGAGATAGCTCCACTCTGCCGCGAGCACCCTGACGTTCTCGCGCCGTTCGGCGAGATCGTCCTCGAGCCTTTCCAGTTCGTGCCTGAGTTCCCTGGCGTGTTGCTGCTGGGAAAAGGCAAGGAGCGCGGCGACAAGCGCCCCGATCATCCACAGCCATCCGCCACGCGCGGTCATGCGGCCACCCCCCAGGACGGCGCCGACGTCCGCACGGCATGGCGCAGACGAGCCGAACGGGCCCGTGGATTGGCTTCGGTCTCGGCGGCAGCGGGACGTACCGGGCGCGTCGTCACGAGGCGAAATGTCGGCTCCGGCGCTTCGCCGGCCGGGGGTTGATGGCGTCCCGGACGGGCGTCCCGGCCGCTGCGCTGTCGCAGGAACCGCTTGACGATCCGGTCCTCCAGGGAGTGGAAGGCGACAACCACGAGGCGTCCACCGTCCCGCAGGACGGCTTCGGCGGCCATGAGCCCCCGCTCGATCTCCTCCAGCTCCTGGTTGACCCAGATGCGCAGGCCCTGGAATGTCCTGGTGGCAGGATCGATTCCTCCGGCAGACTGCCGCACGGTGCGGCGCACAATATCGGCAAGCTCGCCAGTCCGCGTGATCGGCGATTCGGCACGCGCCCTGATGATCGCCCGCGCCACGGCCCGCGCCCGACGTTCTTCCCCGAATTCGCTGATAATCCGGTGAAGGCCGTCCTCGTCGAGCGTGTTGACCGCATCGGCAGCGGTCGGTCCCGTGGCGCCCATGCGCATGTCGAGGGGGCCGTCGAGGCGGAAGGAAAAGCCGCGCCCGGCATTGTCGATCTGCGTCGACGAGACGCCGAGGTCGAAGACGGCGCCATCTACGGGCCCTCCCACCTCGTCGCGGACCAGGGCGTCGAGTTCGGAAAAGCGCCGCTCGAAGACGGTGAGCCGCCCGCCATAGCGGCGCGCCAGCCTGTGGCCCTCGCGCACCGCGACGGGATCCCTGTCAAGGGCGACGACCCGGCAGGATGCCGTGTCGAGCAGCGCCGTCGCATAGCCGCCGGCGCCCAATGTCGCGTCGACGATGATCTCGCCGTCGACCGGATGCAGACAGGCGAGTGCCGTGTCGAGCAGGACCGGGACATGGCCCGCGTTCATGACGTCGCACCTCCCTCGCGGGCCAGCGGGAGACTGATGGTGTCGCGATTGCGGACGGCGTTTCTGAACGCCTCGTCCTGCTTGGCCCGGCCTCTCACGGGCTCCCAGATCTGGAAGTGGCGCCCCAGGCCTATGAAACATGCTTCGGCGTCGATTCTGGCGTACTCCCTGAACTCCTCTGGAAGGACGATCCGTCCTTCCCGGTCGAGCCGCAGGTTGAGTGCTGAGCCGAAGATGGCGAAGGCGCTGTCCATCGCCTCGCTGGAAAACACCTGTTCGGAGTTGGAGACGAAACAGGTAAACTCTGCCGCCTCGAAGACATCGAGGGCCTCTTCTCCCGTGACGGAACGCATGACGTAGAGACCAAGTTCGGGGCTGGCGAAACGGGCGCGAAAGTCCGGTGGGACGGAAACTCGCCCCTTGGCATCGATTGTCTTGGTGTGCGTTCCCGAGAAGATTCTCGGTAGCGCACCTGGACTCCTTGCCATTCCCGTTCGACCGCTTTCGCCGCCTTTCCCCTTGGGCATTCTTGGGAATACTTGGGAAAATTTGGGATGTCAAACAAGAAATCTCTGGAATCAGTGTTTTGAGCGGTCTGCTCTGGTGTCCGGGCTTTTCTATATGTTGGGGCCCCTTGTCAAACGATTACATCATCTTGTACGATGTCCGGCCCCATTCGTGCTGTCCACAGTATTTTCAATACGGCCGGTGGATAAAATTGCCGTGCTTGAGTGATGGGAGTCGAGATCTGGCCAGGGGAAAACGCCCCGGACCGCAGGCCGGTGGCTGATCATCAAGAGACGCGGTTGAGATCGGGAATCAGGCGGACTGTAAGCCGGGTTCTGTGGTCCGCCCCCTGGGAAGATCCCGAAGGCGGCCGATGGCCATTCATCTGGGACGCGCGTCGCCGCGCGCCTCGCGCGATCAACCCGGGCGGCGGGGACCGGAAACGGGCCTCGTGGAACCACGTGCCGCCCCTACTCGATCTTGCTCCTGGCGGGGTTTGCCATGCCGTCTGCGTTGCCGCAGCCGCGGTGCGCTCTTGCCGCACCCTTTCACCCTTGCCGCCGGCGCTGCGGCCGGTGGCGGTCTGCTTTCTGTGGCACTTTCCCTGGGGTCACCCCCGCCGGGCGTTACCCGGCGCCATGTTTCCGTGGAGCCCGGACTTTCCTCCCTTCCCGAAAAGGCAAGAGCGGCCATCCGTCCGTCTGATTCCTGGTCCAAAGAGATAGCGTGCTGCCATCACCGGGTCAACGCAGCGCGTCGACGAGCGCCGCGAGACGGGCCGCGGTCTCGCCATCCGCCACACCGTCGACCCGCGCCGGGCGAAAGTGGCGCTGGAAGGCGGTGACGACGGCAGCTGTCGCGGCACCGAAGAATCCGTCCGGTGCGACGGCGTATCCGAAACTCGCCAGACGTTCCTGCAGGCGCACGACAGCACATCCCCTGTCCCCCTCGCCCAGGCATGTTGCGGCCGGCGACTGCGGCGGCGGCCACAGCCCGACTCCCTGGCGCGCCAGCCAGCGCCAGTCGAAGAGTTCTCCGGGATCCTGCTTGCGCCGCGGAGCGACATCGCTGTGTCCCAGGACATGGCGCCGGCGGATGCCATGTCGTGCGAGGACGTCACGGCACAGTGCCGCCAAGGCATCCATCTGCTGCCCGGGGAAGGGCGGCAACCCTCCGGCGTGGCCGGGATTGACGATCTCGATGCCTATCGAGGCACTGTTGACGTCGCGGATTCCCTGCCAGCAGGCAACTCCGGCATGCCAGGCGCGCCGCGCTTCGGGAACCAGCGAGGTGATCCGGCCATCCTCGTCGACAAGCCAGTGGGCACTGACCCCGGAAGAGGGATCAACGAGACGCTGCAGGGCCACTTCTGCATCCTGCATTCCGGTGTAGTGGAGGACGAGCAACGAGACTGCCGTCCGCCGGTCGTTGACGTTGGGAGATGGAAGGTGCCGCGCCGTCATGCTGCCGGGCATTGCAGGGTCCGGCGCGTCACACTAGGTTCACACGGTGCCAGACGCGCAGCCTGTGAGACAATCATGCCAGACATCAGAAACATTGCCATCGTCGGCCCATCGCTCAGCGGAAAGACGACTCTCCTCGAGGCCATGCTCTACATCTGCGGCGCCATCGGTCGCAAGGGTTCCGTGAAGGAAGGGAACTCCGTGGGCGATTCGGCGCCGGAGGCGCGCCAGCGCAACATGAGCACGGAGGTCAGTGCCGGCCATGCCACCTTCGAGGGGATCCACTTCAACTTTCTCGACTGTCCCGGCTCCATCGAGTTCCAGGCCGAGGCGCGCAACGCGCTGATCGGCGCCGATGCCGCGGTGGTGGTCTATGAGCCGGTGGTGGAACGGGCAACGACCCTGGCGCCAATCTTCCGTTTCCTTGAACACAACCGGATTCCCCATCTCGTGTTCATCAACAAGATGGACCGCACAACCACCCTGATGCGCGAACTCCTGCCAGCCATGCAGGACGTTTCCGGGACACCCCTGCTGATCACGCAGGTGCCCGTTCGCGACGATGACCACGTCACCGGCTATGTCGACCTGATCAGCGAGTCGGCCTGGCACTATCACGAGGGCGGCGCCTCCGAAGCCATCGAGATGCCAGACGGCGTCATGGAACGAGAGGACGAGGCGCGCAACATGATGCTGGAGGCTCTCGCCGATTTCAGCGACGACCTGATGATGCAGATTCTCGAGGACGAGGTGCCGACCCAGGAAGACGTGGTCAGCGAACTCAGCGGGGCCTTCGCTGAAGCGCGGGTGGTGCCCGTCCTGCTTGGCTCCGCGGAACTCGAGAACGGTGTCCGCCGCCTGCTCCAGGAACTCCGTCACTGGGCTCCCGATCCGGAACGCGCCGCCGAAAGGCGCGGCGGCGACGGTCCCTTCGCTGCCCAGGTTCTCAAGACCTTCAACACCCAGCATGGCGGCAAGCTGTCGCTGGCCCGGATCTGGCGTGGCGAGGTCAAGGACGGCGAGACGGTCAACGGCAACCGCATAGGCGGCATGTACCACCTCCAGGGCAACCAGAACGTCAAGGTCGACCGTGCCGGGGCCGGTGATATCATCGCCTTCGGCCGCCTCGAGGGAGCGCGCACGGGGGACACCCTCGTGACGGGCAATACCGCACCCGACGAGGATGCTGCATGGCCACGCGCCGAGGCGCCGCCCCGCCTCTACGGCCTCGCGATCCACGCGGCGCGCCGCGAGGACGAGGTGAAGATGGCCACGGCACTCCATCGCATTCACGAAGAGGATCCCTCCATCGAGCCCGAACAGGACTCGGACCTCAACCAGCTGGTGCTCTGGGGCCAGGGTGACATGCACCTGCAGACGGCCTTCTCGAAACTGGCGGGCCGCTACGGGGTCGAGGTGACATCCGGACGGCCGTTGGTGCCCTACAGGGAGGCCGTTCGAAAACCCACCACCCAGCACGGCCGCTTCAAGCGGCAGACCGGCGGCAGCGGCATGTTCGGCGATGTTCACATCAACATCCGTCCGCTGGCCAGGGGCGCCGGCTTCGAATTCACCAATTCGGTGACCGGTGGCAACATCCCGCGACAGTACATTCCCGCCGTCGAGGCAGGGGTGAAGGAGTATCTCCTCCAGGGCCCGCTCGGATTTCCCGTGGTCGACATCGCGGTGGAGGTCTTCGACGGCAAGTACCATGACGTCGATTCCAACGAAATGGCCTTCAAGCTGGCGGCGCGCGTTGCCATGAGTGAAGGCATGCCTTCCTGCAGCCCGGTGCTCCTTGAACCGATCATGAACGTGCGACTCCATGCTCCCAATTCGGCCACCGCGCGTGTACAGCAGCTGGTCACCGGACGGCGCGGCCAGATTCTCGGCTTCGAGGCACGCGAAGGCTGGAAGGAATGGGACACCGTCACCGCGCACATGCCCCAGGGCGAGACCCTCACGCTGATCAGCGAACTGCGTTCACTGACCCAGGGCGTGGGGTACTTCGACATGACGTTCGATTACCTCCAGGAACTGACCGGGCGCGAGGCCGATCAGATCGTCGAGGCCCGCAAGCAGCATCTCGAGGCCGCATGACTGCCGTCTGCCTGATCTCCGTCATTTGCCACGATCGCGCCGGACTCGTGGCCGATATCTCCGGCCACCTCTTCGATCTCAACGCCAATCTCTCCGACACGACCTTTGCCGTTCTCGGCGACATGGCGGAATTCACCTGTATCGCCGAGATTCCCGATGACGTCCCCACGCAGAAGGTGCAGCGGGACCTCGAGACTGTCGAGGGCGTCGCCGAAGGCAGGGTCACGGTCGCCACCTTCGACATGCGGGCGGTGCATGACGAGAGCGGGCACATTACCCACCGCATCGAGCTCGACGGCCCGGATGCACCAGGTCTCATCCTGCGCATTGCGGAGGTCTTCGGCAGTTTTGGCGCCAATATCGTGCGCATGAACTCGGAACGCATTCCGGCGCCTGGTCACGATCGCTACGTGACGCGGTTCGCGGTCCATATTCCCGACCACCGGGTGGACGCGTGCCTGGCGACGGTGGCCAACACCGCCGGTGAAATGCGTCTCTCCTGGCGCGTGTCTGGAGTCGAAAACGGCGGCCGGGAGACCCGGCTCGCCTCCTGAAGGCGGCGTGACAGACTGACGCGACCTGCCCATGCACCAAAACCATTGCCCCGGGAGGGAACCCTGACCATGTCGAAACCCGCATCGGACATCGAGATCGCCCAGGCCGCGACACTGAGACCGATCATCGAGCTCGCCCAGGACCGGCTGGGAATCGGCGCCGAACATCTCGAGCCCTATGGCCACGACAAGGCGAAACTCTCCTTCGACTACATCAAGGGTCTGGAGAGCCGCGACAACGGCCGGCTGATTCTTGTCACTGCCATCACCCCGACCCCGGCGGGCGAGGGAAAGACGACGACGACAGTGGGTCTCGGTGACGCACTCAATCGTATCGGCCGCAAGACGTTGATCTGCCTGCGGGAGCCGTCGCTCGGCCCCTCGTTCGGCGTCAAGGGCGGAGCAGCCGGCGGTGGCCATGCGCAGATCGTGCCCATGGAGGACATCAATCTCCATTTCACCGGCGACTTCCACGCCATCGGCGTCGCCAACAACCTGCTGGCGGCAATGGTCGACAATCATGTCTACTGGGGCAACGCGCACGGCATCGACGAGCGCCGCGTGACGTGGCGCCGTGTCGTCGACATGAACGACAGGGCGCTTCGTTCCATCGTCAACTCGCTGGGCGGAGTCGCCAACGGGTTTCCGCGCCAGGACGGCTTCGACATCACCGTTGCCTCCGAGGTCATGGCGATCTTCTGTCTTGCCACGGACATCGACGATCTCAAGCGTCGGCTCGGCAACATCATTGTCGCCCACACGCGCCAGAGAACACCTGTCACGGCGCGCGATCTCAATGCCGAGGGATCCATGGCCGCACTCCTCAAGGACGCCATCAAGCCCAATCTCGTGCAGACCCTGGAGAACAATCCCGCCTTCGTGCACGGAGGCCCCTTCGCCAACATCGCGCATGGCTGCAACTCCGTGCTCGCCACCTCAAGTGCACTGCGAATGGCCGACTATGTGGTCACGGAAGCCGGGTTCGGTGCCGATCTTGGAGCCGAGAAGTTCTTCAACATCAAGTGCCGCAAGGCGGGACTGTCACCGGATGCCGTGGTTATCGTCGCCACCATCCGGGCGCTGAAGATGCACGGCGGTGTTGCCCGCGATGACCTTGCAAGGGAAGACGTCGCTGCCGTCCGGAGAGGATTTGCGAATCTGCAGCGGCATATCGGCAACGTGGCCAGGTTCGGGGTGCCGGCGGTCGTCTCCGTCAATCGCTTCTCCGCCGACACCGATGCCGAGGTAAGGTCACTGCTCGACCTGTGCGCTGCCGAGGGCGTGCGCTGTGTCGAGGCCACCCACTGGGCCAACGGTGGCGCCGGGGCCGTCGACCTCGCCGAGACCGTGGTGGAGCTCGCCGAGAGCGGTACCGCCGACTTCCGGCCTCTCTATCCCGATGACATGCCGCTCGAGGAGAAGATCCGGACCATCGCCCGACAGATCTACCGGGCCGACGACATCGACGTGCCTGCCGCCATCTCGCGCCAGCTCGCCGAACTCGACGATACTGCAGCCGGATCCTGGCCGGTGTGCATGGCCAAGACCCAGTACAGCTTTTCCACCGACCCGTCGCTGAAGGCCGCGCCCACGGGATTCACCATTCCGTTGCGCGAGGTCCGGGTATCGGCCGGCGCCGAGTTCCTCGTCGTCGTCACGGGTGCCATCATGACCATGCCCGGGTTGCCGCGGGTGCCTGCCGCCGACAACATCGGTGTCGATTCCCGGGGCCGCATTTCCGGCCTGTTCTGACGCCTCGATTCCGCTGCCGCCGCTTGCGGAAACAGTTGACTTCCGTGCGACTCAACCCAAGTGTCATGGGTGAGGCTGCCGGGATGACGTTCCTTAACCCGGGGAATGACCGCCGCCCTTCCAGGCATGCGCCCCTGACCGGATCATCCAGCAAGGAGCAATGGCAAACCATGACACTATCGATAGGCAGTACGGCACCTGACTTCGAACAGGATTCGACGGCAGGCCGCATCAGATTCCACGACTACATCGGCGATTCCTGGTGCATCCTGTTTTCCCACCCCAAGGACTTCACACCGGTTTGCACGACCGAACTCGGTACCGTTGCCGGCATGAAACCCGAGTTCGACCGGCGCAATGCCAAGCTCATCGGCCTTTCGGTCGATGGCGTGGCGGATCACGAAGGCTGGTCGAAGGATATCGAGGACGTCACCGGCCATGCACTCAACTATCCGCTGCTGGCCGACACCGACCTTTCCGTCGCCAAGATCTACAACATGCTGCCGGCAGGTGCCGGTGACACCTCCGAGGGGCGCACCCCGGTCGACAACGCGACGGTGCGGACGGTTTACGTGATCGGACCCGACAAGCAGATCAAGGCGATGGTGAGCTATCCGATGTCGACGGGGCGCAACTTCGACGAGATCCTGCGCCTGCTCGATTCCTGCCAGCTCACGGCCAGCCACAAGGTGGCGACTCCGGCCAACTGGCAAAGTGGTGAGGACGTCATCATCGTTCCCGCCGTCAAGGACGACGAGGCGAAAGAGAGGTTTCCCGGAGGCTGGAAGGCGCCGAAGCCCTACCTGCGCATCGTGCCGCAGCCCTCGGACTGACACGCCGGAGGAGCCGCGGCTGCGCGGCTCCCCCGCCCTCATCTGGCGATGGCGAAGGCATCGAGGGACATCCGACCGTCAGGGGAGACCGAAGGACCAGCGGTCGAACAGCTGGATGCGGTCCCCGCAACGAGCGGCGCCGACGCCGTCAGGACGTCGCTGGCCACCATGCCCGAAGGGCCCGGTGTCTACCGCATGCTCTCGTCTGAAGGTGAGGTTCTCTATGTCGGCAAGGCGCGCAACCTGGCACACCGGGTAGCGGCCTACGCGCAACCGGGACGCCTCGACCCGCGTCTGCACAGGATGGTCGCCGGAACAGCGGCCGTCGAAGTGGTCACCACCGCGACGGAAGCCGAGGCACTGCTTCTCGAAGCCAATCTCATCAAGAAGCTCAAGCCGCGCTACAACGTCGTCCTGCGTGACGACAAGTCCTTTCCCTACATCCTGTTGCGACGCGACCACCGGTGGCCGCAGATCGTCAAGCATCGCGGGGCACGGCGCCCGCGGGGCGACTACTTCGGCCCGTTCGCCAGCGCCGGTGCGGTCAATCGGACCATCACGGCCCTGCAGAAGGCCTTTCCTCTCCGGAGCTGCTCCGATCACGTGCTGAACAACCGAACCCGGCCCTGCCTGCAATACCAGATCAGACGGTGCGTGGCGCCCTGCGTCGGACTGGCCGACGACGAGGACTACGCACACCTGACGGGAGACGCCCGCGCCTTTCTCAAGGGTCAGACCCGGGAGGTCCAGGACGGTCTCTCCCGGCGCATGCAGGAGGCCGCCGAAGCCCTTGAGTTCGAGCGAGCCGCCGGCCTGCGGGACCGAATTCGTGCTCTCAACCACATCCAGGCGCACCAGCAGATCAACGTGCCGACTCTTTCCGCCGCCGATGTCGTGGCGCTTCACCGGGAAGGAGGCCAGACCTGCATCCAGGTCTTCTTCATCCGGCACGGGCGCAACTACGGCAACAGGGCCTACTGGCCCGGGCGCAGCGCCGACAGGGATCCGGAAAACGTGATGGCGGCCTTCCTGGCTCAGTTCTACGAGAACAAGGAAGTCCCCGGCATCATCCTGGTGTCGGTGCGGCCGGACAATCACGCTCTGCTGAGCGAGGCCCTCGCCGGCAGGAGGGGACACAAGGTGGAGATCAGCGTCCCGCGCAGGGGTGGCCGCCGGGCACTGATGGATCATGCCCTGCAGAATGCGCGGGATGCCCTGCAGCGGCGCCTCGCCGAAAGTGCAACACAGCGCTCCCATCTCGAGGGCCTGGCGGCCCTGCTCGGTCTCGACGCGGCGCCCCGGCGCATCGAGGTCTATGACAACAGTCATATCCAGGGGTCCCAGCCCGTCGGCGCGATGATCGTTGCCGGCGCCGACGGATTCATGAAGAACCAGTATCGCAAGTTCACGATCCGCAAGGCCCCGGCGGGCGACGACTATGCGATGATGCGCGAGGTTCTCGAACGCCGTTTCTCGCGCCTCGTCGAGGAAGACCCTGAACGCACCTCTTCCGCCTGGCCCGATCTCGTCCTTGTCGACGGCGGCGCCGGACAGCTCGCGACGGCCCTGGCGGTCATCGAGGACCTCGGCATTTCCGGTGTCGACGTTGCCGGTGTCGCCAAGGGACCGGACCGCAATGCCGGACGCGAGCGCATCTTCCTTGCCGGGCGTGACCCGCTGATGCCGGACGAACGTGATCCGGTGCTCTGGTTTATCCAGCGGCTGCGCGACGAGGCGCATCGCTTCGCCATTGGCGCCCATCGCTCGAAGCGCACCAGCCGTATCAGTCATTCCCTGCTCGACGAGGTCCCGGGCATCGGTCCGAAGCGCAAGCGGGCCCTTCTCCATCACTTCGGATCGGCCCGCGCCGTGGCCGACGCTCCGCTTGCCGATCTCGAGAAGGTCAACGGCATTGATCGCGCCGTGGCGCGGCGCATCCGAGACCACTTCCAGCGCGACCCGTGATGGCGTCGCTGCCCAACATCCTCACCATCGCCCGCATGGCGGCCCTGGTCCCGATCGTGTTTCTCCTGATCGACGGCGGCCCCGGCGCCCGCTGGGCGGCACTCGCCATCTTCTGCGTGGCGGCAGCGACCGATGCTCTCGATGGCTGGCTGGCGCGCCGCTTGAACATCCAGTCCACCCTGGGGCGGATCCTCGATCCCATCGCCGACAAGGTACTGGTGTGCGGTGTCATCATCGTTCTGACAGCGACGTCAGACGTGCCGGTGATCGCCGCTCTCGTCATCGTGATCCGCGAACTCTTCGTGTGCGGCCTGCGCGAAGCTCTCGCCACATCCTCCCTCGCCGTTGGTGTCACGCCACTCTCGAAGGCCAAGACGGTTCTCCAGTGCGTCGCCATCGTCCTGGTTCTCATCCCGGATCCGGCCCTCGCCACCGCCGGTCTCGTCGCCATGTGGCTGGCCGCACTTGTGACCGCCCTTTCGGGACTGCTTCACGGTGAGGCCGCCCGGCGTGCCTTGACGGAGCGGCGACGTTCGCTATCAGAAGAAGCATGAGTCCTGCACCGACACACGTTCTACGCGGTACGGATCGCCAGGCGAGCCCTGAAGCGCGCGGCGACCGCTTGATGACGGCGGCTGAAGCGCTCGATCTCATTGCGCGCATTGCCGTCCCGGTGACAGCCGCGGAAGAGATTCCCCTCGCCCGTGCCGCCGGGCGCATTCTTGCCCGTGACATCGTCTCGACGATGGATGTTCCTCCCCACGCCAACGCCGCCGTGGACGGCTACGCGTTTTTCCATGACGACCTCGCCCTGACCGGTGAAACGTTCCTTCCCGTGACGGCGAGAGTGGCGGCAGGCATGGCCCTCGACCGCCGGGCACGACGCGGTGAAGCCATCCGCATCTTCACCGGCGCGCCGATGCCCGATGGCTGCGACACGGTGGCCATGCAGGAGAATGTCCGCACCGAAGGAGACTCGATCGTTCTCGATTCCCGGACCCGGCGCGGCGCCAACAGGCGCGAAGCCGGCGAGGATATCGCCGCCGGGAGCACCATCCTGCGCCAGGGGCGCCGGTTGGGACCGTTCGATATCGGTCTTGCCGCCTCGGCCGGCCTCACGGTCCTGCCCTGCAGGCAGCAGCTGCGTGTCGCCCTCTTTTCGACAGGCGACGAGGTCACCGATCCTCCTGGCGTTCTCAGGCCCGGCGCCATCTTTGACGCCAACCGCCATGCCTTGCGGGCACTGCTCGAAGGCGTCGGCTGCACGGTTACCGACCTCGGCGTCCTTCCTGACGATGCTGCGGCCACCCGGAATGCCATTCTTGACTCTGCCGGGCAGCATCATGCGCTCATGACATCGGGAGGGGTTTCTGTCGGTGACGAAGATCACGTACAGCGCACCATCCGCGAACACGGCACACTCCATGCCTGGTACATGGCGATCAAGCCCGGCCGTCCGTTGGTGCTCGGAGACATCGGCAATGCAACGTTCATCGGCCTGCCCGGCAATCCTGCAGCGGCCATGGTGACCTTCGTGCGCTTTGCCCGGCCGTTGCTGCTGCGCCTTGGCGGTGCCGACGATGTCGCGCCGAAGACCTTCGACGTTCGTTCCGCATTCGGCCGCAACAAGAAGGGCGGGCGCCGCGAGTACGTCCGTGTCCACCTGCGCCGCGGCGGCGACGGCGTTACCGAGGCCCACGCCTTTGACAGGGAGGGCGCCGGCCTGCTGTCATCGCTGGTCGATACCGATGGACTCGCCGAACTTCCTGAGGAGATGACGCGCCTCGAGGCCGGCGACATGATCGAGGTGCTGCCCTTCAGCGAGGTCCTGTCATGACATTGCGCTCACAAGGGAATGCCGCGTCGTGAAACTCCTCTACTTCGCATCCGTCAGGCAGACCATCGGTCTTTCCGGCGAGGACATCACCTTGCCCGGAGACATTGTCGACGCGGGAGGACTCGTCGAATGGCTGAAGCGGCGTGGCGGTGTCTATGCCGAGGCCCTCTCGCAACCCGGCCATGTGCGCGTTGCGGTCAACCAGGCCTATGGTCATGCCGGCACCCCGGTCACGGACGATGACGAAGTCGCTCTCTTCCCTCCGGTGACCGGCGGCTAGATCCCATGATTCGCGTCCAGGCAGAGGACTTCGACATCGCTGCCGAGATGGAGGCCATCGCCTCGCACTCGACGTCACTCGGCGCCATCGCCTCCTTCGTCGGCGTGGTGCGCGACATGGCGGGCGATGGAGGCCCGTCCTCGATGACCCTGGAGCACTATCCCGGGATGACCGAGAGGATGCTGCGCGAGATCGACGAGGAGGCCTGCCGCCGCTGGCCGCTGGAGGCGAGCCTCGTCATTCACCGCTACGGCCGCCTCGAGCCGGGGGACCGGATCGTGCTGGTGGTGACGGCATCGGCGCATCGTCAGGCCGCACTGGAGGCCTGCGCCTTCCTGATCGACTGGCTGAAGACAAAGGCGCCCTTCTGGAAACTCGAGGAAACACAGGACGCCAGCCACTGGGTCGAGGCCCGCGCCCGCGATGACGATGCCGCGGCCCGCTGGGACAAGGAGTGACCGGCGGCGGACCGGAGAGGCCCGCTCCTTCACTCCTGTCACACCATTGAACGCACCTGGACTACGCTCTCCGGATCCCTTCGGCAGATGCCGGCGTCAACGGGCTTGCAGCACGAGGAATTCGTAACCGTAGAACTCCGAATGGGCATGCCAGATGTCTATTTCGTGCTGACACTGACCCGCCAGTTCCTGTGCATCCGGCGCATTGCGATAACGCTCGCGGAATGCGTTGATGTTATCCTGCAGCGGCCGATAGTAGTCGTCCCACCACGCCGAGGCGGGGAGCGGAAAGTGGCTCACGATCGTGTAGCCGCACCCCTCGACGGCTTCCAGGAGCGCGGAGGTGCTGCGGATTGCCGGATATTCCCGGTTCCAGAACGCCACGCATTCAGCAGGTGGTGAGGGTTTCCGCCAGCACACCTCGGTCAGCGCTACGTGCCCGTTGCGCGACAGCAGCCTGTGCCAGTCGCGGAGTCCCCTTTCGACGCCTGCGTTGTAGATGGCGCCTTCGCACCAGATGAGATCGAAGGATCCGTCGGCGAAGTCGAGACTGCGCATGTCGGCCACGCGCGCCTGCAATCGAACGGTGATGCCCAGCCGGCGGGCTTCCCGGTTCAGGGCATCCACGAAAGGCGGATGAGTGTCGATCGCCACGATGTGCGCAGGCGTCGACGCGGCCAGCACCAGAGTCTGGGCGCCCGTCCCGCAACCAATGTCAAGAACACGTGTCCGCGGCCCGATGTCCGGCACGAACCCGAGGGCACGCTGCGTGTTCACCGTGGTTCCCGGTCCCTGCCGGGGCAACCCGCTGAACAGCTCAAAGAACAACGCTGTGATCCGATCTGGCACCATACCCCCTGTTGTCGCGTGCCCCACGCCGGCAACCGCAACGTTCCCCGGTGTCGCGTATGGGGACGGACTCGCTCCATCTGTCGGTCATCCTGTGAAACAACTGGCGCCGTTGTAGTGTCATCCACACGTGTTGTCGCCAGATGCCAAGACGCTGTGACGTGGTCCGTCAGGACGTGGCAGGCAAGAAAGAGAGCTGCGCTCTCTGGGCCAGTGTTCACAAACGATCGGGGAAGGCCCGCGCACGTGCTGCTCAGCATTGAGGACTACAGACGGCTTTCATTCAGGCCAGCGGCGCAGTCTTGTCGACGCATTGTCCATGCCAGGCTTGGCCGATATCGAATTCGATCCGCCCCGCATACGTATCAGGTTCCGTGAGGCCGACCTTTCCTGATGTTCTTGCTGGACACGAATGTGATATCCGAGCTGCGAAAGCTCGGCGACGGTATGGCGCATGCCCGTGTCACAGCATGGTTCTCCGGTCAGGATGCGACACGATTCTATGTCTCGGCGCTCACACTCATGGAATTGGAGATCGGCATCCTTCGCCTTGAGCGGCGTGACGCCCGGCAAGGGGAAAGGTTCCGGACATGGATGGATTGTCATGTGCTGACGGAATTCCAGGAACGCACGCTGCCGGTCGATTCCACCGTAGCCCTCAAATGCGCTCACCTGCATGTGCCCGACCCGAAGCCCCAACGGGACGCATTGATTGCAGCGACAGCGATCATCCACGGAATGACCGTGGTGACGGGAAATGTTGCCGGCGTCGAGGTCTTCGACCCTTGGTCAGGGAGGTGAGCGGCACGCACGGGCGTCAATTGCTGCTGCGCGGAGAAAGGGCAGATGCTGTCAGGGACTTCTGACTTCGGCGTTGAAGTCCTGCATGAGAGCGCGGCAAATGCGGCCTGGCTGGAAATGCAGGTCGCCGATCTGGCCGACCGGTGTGACCTCGGCAGCCGTACCCGTGATGAAG
>MPMV01000024.1 GCA_002238685.1 bacterium EF100-94H03 bin56 | reverse complement strand
CGACCAGGGCCGTCATCGGCGGGCGCAGTGTCGAGGGCGCAAGCGGCAGGACCCTCCAAACCCCCAATCCCCCCCATGGAACGGTACTCGCCCCGATCGCGGGATGCGGGGAGGAAGATGTCGACCGTGCCGTCGCGTCCGCCCGCGCGGCATTCGATGACGGCCCGTGGCCGCGCATGACGCCTGGCGAGCGCAAGACCGCTCTGCAGCGTTTCGCCACCCTTGTCGAGGCCAACGCCGACGAACTGGCGATGATGGAAGCGCTCGAAGCGGGCAAGCCCATCACGGATTGCCTCGGAATCGATCTTCCGGAGACGGTCAACACCCTTCGCTGGCACGCAGAGGCCGCCGACAAGATCTACGATCAGCTCGCTCCTTCGGGCGGCGGCGTGGTCTCGATGATCGTGCGCGAACCCGTCGGTGTCGTGGGCGCCGTTCTACCATGGAATTTTCCACTCATGATGGCGTCATGGAAGCTCGGTCCCATTCTCGCCAGCGGCAACTGCGTCATTCTCAAGCCAGCCGAACAGACCTCTCTTTCGACCATCCGGATTGGCGAGCTGGCAACCGAAGCGGGCATACCCGACGGTGTGCTCAACGTCCTGCCGGGCTTCGGGGAAACCACAGGCAGGGCAATAGGCCTCCATCCCGGCGTCGACTGCATAGGCTTCACGGGCTCGACGGAGACCGGACGCATGTTCCTGCGCTATTCGGCCGACTCCAACCTCAAGCGGGTGCTCCTGGAGTGCGGCGGCAAGAATCCCTGCATCGTCATGGGCGATGTCGAGGATCTTGATACGGTGGCCGAGCATGCCACCCACTCCATCTTCTGGAACATGGGAGAGAACTGCTCCTCGAATTCGCGCCTCCTTGTCGACCGGTCGATCAAGGAGGCCCTGATGGAGCGCATCCTGGAACGCACGCACGACTGGGTGGTGGGAGACCCGCTCGACAGCGCAACCCGCATCGGCCCGCTGATCGAAGCCGCGCACATGGACAAGGTGCTCGACAACATCGCCGCGGCGCAGGACGAGGGAGCCCGCCTCGTGCGGGGCGGCAAGCGCGTGCTGACGGAATCCGGGGGCTGGTTCGTGGAGCCGACGGTCTTCGAGGACGTGGCGCCCGACATGCGCCTGGCGCGCGAGGAGGTCTTCGGACCTGTTCTCGCGGTGATGACCTTCGATACGCCCGAACAGGCGATTGCCATGGCCAACGACACCGACTACGGCCTGGCGGCCTCCCTCTTCACCGCGTCGAACAAGACCGCCCACAACGCCGCGCGGGCCATCAGGGCCGGCACCGTGAGTGTCAACTGCTACGGTGAGGGCGATGTGACGACACCATTCGGCGGCTTCAAGCTGTCCGGCTTCAGCGGTCGCGACAAGTCCCTGGCCGCCCATGACCAGTATTGCGAGACCAAGACCATCTGGATGGACCTCTCCTCGTGAAGATCGAGGTCCTGCCCAAGTCCGACAACAGAAACGGATGGCTGGAGACCCTGCCCCAACAACCCGCTGCGAACCGGGCAGCCGGCACGATCTGCGTCGACTACGCCGTCGTCGGCGGTGGATACACCGGACTGGCGGCCGCACGGCGCCTCGGCGAACTCGACCCGCAGGCCCGTGTCGCCCTGATCGACGCCGAGCGGATCGGCAACAACGCCGCCGGCCGCTGTTCTGGCTTTGCCATCGACCAGGCCCACAATATCCGCGCCAGGAACTTCGCCGGCTCCCTGGATGCGGAAAGGCGGCAGATCGCCCTGAACCGTGCGGGACAGGACTATCTGCGCGACATCGTGACGGAACAGGAGATCGATTGCGACTGGCGCGAGGAAGGCAAGATCCACGGAGCCGCAACGGAGCGCGGCCGGGCGCTCGCCAAGGCCTACAGCAGCAACCTGGATCTGCTCGGCGCGGATTACCGCTGGATTGATGCTGCCGGGATGAAGGCGATCACCGGCACGGATTTCTATGTTCAGGGACTTCACACGCCCGGCACCATTCAGGTCCAGCCGGCCGCCCTGGTGACCGGCATGGCGCGATCGATGCCCGAGAACGTCACGGTCTACGAGGATTCGCCGGTGACAGGGATCGCCCATGGTCCCCGACACCGCCTCGAGCTGGCAGACGGCACGATTTCCTGCGCAACGCTGGCGCTGGCAAACAACGGTTTCGCGCCCCAATTCGGTTACTATCGCAAGTCCCTCATTCCGGTTGCGACATGGGCGAGCCTTTCCCGCAGGCTCGAGCCGGACGAAGTCGAGACCCTGGGCGGCAGGGCCGCCTGGGGCATCATTCCGGCCGATCCCTTCGGCAGCACGGTCCGGCGCACTGTCGATAACCGTATCCTGGTCCGCAACATCTACAGCTACGCCAGGCGCCTCAACTGCGAGGAAGCGATGAGGCGCCGGGTTCGCAAGGCGCACCGACGATCCTTTGCCAACCGCTTCGCCATGCTGCCCGGCGTCGACCTGGAGTACACCTGGGGTGGTGCTCTCGCCCTGTCACGCAACGCGGAACCGGTCTTCGGCGAGCTGGCCGAGGGAGTCTACGGCAGCTTCTGTCACAATGGCGTCGGCGTGGCCCGCGGGACCATCTGCGGCAAGCTGTTGGCGGAGATGATTCTCGGGCGCGAATCCGAACTCCTGTCGTACATGCTGGCAGCCGGACGGCCCGACCGGCTGCCTCCTGAGCCCCTTCTCGGCTGGGGTGTCAGGAGCAACTTCGCCATTCGCCGCCACAGGGCTGGACTCGAACTGTGAGCGGGGCGCTGGATGGCAGGGTCGCGCTGGTGACCGGTGCGACATCGGGAATTGGCGAGGCAACCGCAGTCGCCGCCGCCGTGGCGGGCGCCAGGGTCATGCTGACCGGCAGGGACGGCGCCAAGGCCTCGGCGGTATTGCGCCGGATCGAGGAGACCGGCGGTACCGGCGCCGTCATCCTTGGAGATGTCGCCATCTCCTCCTTCTGCGAAGATGCCGTCGCCCGCACCGTGTCGACCTACGGCCGGCTCGACGTGCTGGCCAATATCGCCGGCACCATGTGGCGTGGCGACGCGCTCGACACCAGCGACGAGGCCTGGCGCCGGGTCATGGCAACCAACCTCGATGGCACCTTCTTCATGGCGCGGGCGGCGATCCGCACGATGCAGGGAAACGGCGGCGGCGCCATAATCAACCTGGCATCCACTGTCGGCCTGGTCGGTACGCCCGGCATGCCGGCCTACTGTGCCTCGAAGGGCGCCGTGGTGAACCTGACCCGCGCCCTGGCGCTGGATCACGCCACCGACGGGATCAGGGTGAATGCGGTCTGCCCCGGCGCCGTCGACACACCGATGCTGGTCTCGGGGCACCGCGGCTCCGGCAGTTCGCCGGAAGAGGTGCTGGCACGCAGCCGCGCGGGAATCCCGCAAGGGCGGATTCCGATGCCTGAGGAAGTCGCCCGGTTGATCATCTTCCTCGCCTCCGACGACAGCCTGCACATCACGGGAGCCGCCATTTCCATCGACGGCGGCTATACGGCGAGATGACCGGACGCCTGTCAGGCAAGAGTGCCGTGGTGACTGGTGGCGCGCAGGGGATCGGCCTGGCGATCTGCCGACGTCTTGCCGAAGCCGGCGCGCATGTCGTGGCGGGCGATCTGCGAAGTCCGCAGGACGGCAACCTGGCCTGGAAGCCGCTGGACGTGACCGACGAGGACTCGGTTACTGGTTTCATCGAGGCCGTCGCGGCAGAACAGGGCGGCATCGACATCCTGGTCAACAACGCGGGCATCATGTTCGAAAGGTCCCTGGCCGGGCAGAGCGCGAACGACTGGGACCGCATGATGGCGGTGAACTTGAGGGGCCCCTTCCTGATGGCCAGGCATGTCGTGGAGCAGATGGCGGCGCGCGGCGGCGGCGCGATCGTCAACATCGGGTCCCTTGAAGGCATAGCGTGCAATCCCGGGCATACCGCCTATGCCGCCTCCAAGGCCGGAGTCCATGGACTGACCGTTGCGCTGGCCGTCGATCTCGGCCCCGTGGGCATCCGCTGCAACGCGGTGGCGCCTGGATGGATCGACACCGATCTCAACAGGGTCTACGTCGAGTCGCACCCCGACCGGGACCTTGTGATGGCCGAACTGGGCAGGCTGCACCCGGTGGGCCATGTCGGCGATCCTCTCGATGTGGCGGACGTCGTCGTCTGGCTGGCCAGCGAGGAATCGCGTTTCGTCACCGGCCAGGTGATCACGATCGACGGCGGACGCCACGCGCGCCTGTCCTTGCCGTCGATCATGAACCGCGCCTGACACAGGCGCGACCAATCCCGGGAATTGCCCGGTTCGCCCGGAATGGGTGCCGATCAGTCGGCGAGCGCCTGCGCGAGGTCGTTTTCGATGTCGCAAACGTCCTCCAGACCGACATGCAGGCGCACCAGGCCTTCCGTGATTCCCAGGTGCTCCCGTTCTTCCGGGGACAGTTTGGAATGGGTCGTGGTGGCGGGATGCGTGACGAGACTCTTCGAGTCGCCGAGATTGTTCGAGATGTCGATCAGCTTCAGGGCGTTGAGGAACCTGAAGGCGCGCCCGCGGCCACCATCGACCTCGAAGGCGATGATGCTGCCCCCTCCGAGCATCATGCGCCGGGCGAGTTCCGCCTGGGGGTGGGTCGGGTGCCAGGGATAGAGCATGCGCCGAACGCCATGCCGCGAAGCCAGCCAGCCAGCGACGGCTTCGGCGCTCGCCGAGTGGCGTGCAATCCTGAGGTCGAGGGTCTCCAGCCCCTTCAGCAGCACCCACGCATTGAAGGGGGACAGTGCGGGACCGGTGTGCTTGAGGAAGGTGAACAGCGGCCCGTCCACGAATGTCGCAGGCCCCAGCACCGCGCCACCGAGGCAGCGACCCTGGCCGTCGATGTGCTTCGTGGCGGAATAGACGACGATGTCAGCGCCGAGTTCCAGGGGCTTCTGCAGCAGGGGCGAGGCGAAGACATTGTCGACCACGACCGTCGCGCCCGCCTCGTGCGCCAACGAGCAGACCTCGGGAAGATCGATGATCTCGAGCGTGGGGTTCGAGGGTGATTCGACGAAGACGGCCCTGGTCCCGCCCTTGAGAGCATCGCGCCACTGTTCGATATCGGTGCCGTCCACGAGACACGTCTCGATACCGAAGCGTGGCAGGATCTTGGCGACGACATGCAGGCACGAACCGAACAGCGCGCGCGACGCCACGAGCCTGTCGCCAGCCTCGAGGATCGAGGAAAGCGCGGCGAAGACTGCCGCCATGCCCGAAGACGTGGCGCGGCATGCTTCAGCTGCCTCGAGCATGCGCAACCGTTCCTCGAACATGGAGACCGTGGGGTTCCCATAGCGGGAATAGATGTAGCGCGGGTTCTCGTCCGCGAAGGCCGCCTCCGCTTCCTCGGCCGTGTCGTAGACATAGCCCGAGGTCAGGTAGAGAGCTTCGCTGGTTTCGCTGTGGGGGCTTCGCGTCAGGCCGCCACGCACCAGGCGTGTCGGCAGGCGCCATTCGACAGGAGGCTGTTCCATCGCGTGATCTTCCTTCCCGAAACCCACCTCGGGGCCCGGCCTCACCCGGAAGATCGACCGCAACCTTTTAGCGGGTTGTTTTTCGTGGCCGCAAGCCGGTTGGCACAAATCACCACGTCGTACAAACCTGGAAGGAATGTGTCCGCAAGTCAAGCGAAAACGCTGGAAAGCACCGGACTCCGGTCGCACTCGTCATGGGCCGGGTCCTCGATGAGACCCTTGCGCGCAGGGGTCCATCCAGGGAAGAAATGCAGCCGTCTTGCCTCCTGATGGAACACGCTGACAACGTTGGCAACTGCCTCACGGTGACTTCGACAGAAGCTCAATCGTTGGCCTCGTCCAACTGTTCTCTCACCCAGTCGTGAAAATCGCGCACGAAGATCTCCTGCGGCACAAGCACGCCGGCCTTGTGCCGGTTGGAGCGCAACCCCTTCTGGTTGATCTCGCTTGCCCTGCCATCCTCGCGAACCACGGTCTCGGCGAGCTCGATCAGCTTTTCTACCGAAAACCCGGGGTGCTCCACCGTCTTGGGTGGAACGAGCCACGACACCTCAAGCCGCGTGTGCTCAGGCCCGGTGGGAAGCATGTGCACCAACCTGGCGTAATCCACGTGCACGACCACATAGCCGCTCGGCGGGAATACGCCGAACGTCGCGCCGGCCCGCTGCTCACGCTCGGTGAGTCCTTCGAACCACGGCAGACTTGTCGCGCCACCGACGCTCCACGTGACCGCGCCCTCGATGAGGGGCGAAGAGGTGTCCCCGTCACTGCGCATGACATTGCCGGTTGCCAGCCCTTCGCGGAATTGTGGCACGATTCGGCACAGTTCCGGGTGCACCATGGGACAGTGCAGACACTCGTTGAAGTTGTCCCAGAACGCCTTCCAGTTGCACTCGAGATCCAGTGTCATCGTGTGGACGGTGACGGTCTCTCCCAGATTCCAGTTCGCCAGGAGAGCAGGCGTGTCGCCGAGTGTCCGGTCATCGAACGGCGCCGCGCTTTCATCAAGATTGATGAAGATGAACCCCGCCCATTCTCCGACAGCAACATTGTAGAGCGGGAATCTTGCGGTATCGAACCCGCCACCCTCAAGACGCCAGGGTGTTGCTGTCAGTTCGCCTTCAAGCGAGTAGGTCCATGCGTGATAGGGGCACACGATCCGCCTGGCGCGAAAACTGCCACGCGATTGCTGGCAGAGTACCGAACCGCGGTGCCGGCAGGTGTTGTGAAAGGCCCGCAACCGGTGATTCCCGTCACGCGTGATGATGACGCTCTGGTCACCGACTTCCACAACCTGATAGTCGCCGACCGCTGCCAACCCGTCAGACCGGCCTACCAGCAACCAATGTCTGTACCAGATCTGCCTGAGTTCCCGTTCGTGGTGATCACGGTCGTAATAGAAGACGCTCGGTAACGTTTCCGAGACCTCGTCAAGGCGAACGTAGGTGGTCGACATGGAGGCGGACCGTCCGCTGAAGGGGCAAGATCGACGACATGCTATCGGCCGGTCGAATGGATCACAAGGCACGCTTGGCAGGCGAGATTGTCACGAACTCACCCGGCCTCAGTCCCGCGGACTTTCGTGTCGACGTGGCAACATCAGCCTGAGGGCACGTTGACGAGATCGAGCGTGCTCGATGGGCAACGTGTGTGGCACGAACACCGCAAGTGGGCTATGTTTCTGACACAAATCGAAAGGGCGATTCAGATCAGCACCGTGCCCGGCGTCGACCCGGAGGTACCATGTTCAAGTTGATACTGCGCCGGTTGGCACTAGGCGTGTTGACGCTCGTCATGGTCACAATCATCGTCTTTGTCGGCGTGGAAGCACTGCCCGGCGATGCCTGTACCGCCTATCTGGGACGTGACACGGCCCTGGAGACCAAGCTCGCCAAGTGCCGCGACGACTTCGGACTCAACCAGCCGGCCCACGAGCGGTTCTTTGTCTGGGCGGGCGGCGCCCTCCAGGGTGATCTGGGAATTTCGACCCGGCGTAACAAGCCGATTTCCGATCTGGTGCAAATCCGTCTGCGCAACACCCTTCTTCTTGGTGCGGCAGCCTCTGCGGTCGGGATCCCGATTGCGATTCTGCTCGGTGTCATCGCCGCGCTGACACGCGACCGCGCGGCGGACCTCTGGATATCCACGAGCGCGATCTTTGCCATGACCCTGCCGGAGTTCATCAGCGCGACACTGTTGATTCTCTTCTTCAGCGTGTGGCTGGGCTGGTTGCCGGGAATTGTCATCACCAGGCCCGATGCCCCTGTCTTCGAGTTTCTCCAGGACATCATCCTGCCGATCATTGCGCTCGCCTTCGTCATGACAGCGCACATCCTGCGCATGGTGAGAACCTGCGTGATCGACGTCATGGCAAGCGACTACGTGCAGATGGCAATCCTCAAGGGTGTTCCTTACTGGCAGGTGGTGTTCAGGCACGTGCTGCCCAATGCACTCCTTCCCACCATCAACCTGGTGGCGCTGACACTCGCATGGTTGCTTGGCGGTACCGTGGTCATCGAAGTCGTCTTCAACTATCCGGGATTGGGGCGATTGATGCTCGATTCGGTGTCTGACCGAGACCTGGCACTGGTCCAGGCGATCGCACTGATCCTCGCGGTGCTCTACGTCGGGCTGAACCTGGTCGCCGACCTGCTGTCCCTGGTCGCCAATCCCAGACTCAGGACCATGAAGGTCTGACACCATGGCGGTGGCGAATCCAGCGAACGAGGCTCCCGGCAACAGGGCTTTGCGGGTCGGCGCGGTAATCCGCGAGATGGCCAGACGTCCCTCCGGTCTGGTGGGCCTCGCAATCGTCGGCGGCCATGTCCTCCTTGCCGTCATCTCGCCGTGGATCGTGCCTTATGACTATACAACCCAGGATTCACGATTGGTTCTCGCTAGCCCGAGCCCGGAGCATTGGCTCGGCGGCGATCATCTCGGCCGCGACGTCCTTACCCGCACCATGCTGGGCGGGCGGCAAGCGTTGGTCATTTCCGGTCTGGGAACCCTGATTGCCGTGTTGTGGGGCGGATCGCTCGGCCTGGTGCTCGGCCTGATCGGTGGAAAGGTCGATGACGTGGTGATGCGGGTCGTCGACGCCTTCATGGCGATCCCCTGGATCTTGTTCCTGCTTTTGATCATCGCTGTTCTGGGTACCGCCGATGCCGTCCTGATCCCCACGCTGGCGTTCTTCTACGGCATCTCCGTGATTCGCATCTCGAGAGCTGCAACCCACGACGTGACGGCAAGGGACTTCATTACCGCCGCGCGGGCGCGCGGCGAGAGGATGTGGACCATCGTCTGGCGCGAGATCCTGCCCAATGTCCGGGACGTAATGCTGGTCGACGGTGCCATGCGCTGGTCGTGGATGATCCTGGCATTCAGTTCACTGTCGTTCCTCGGCTTCGGCATCACTCCGCCGACCGCCGACTGGGGATTGATGATTGCAAACGGCCGCAGCTACATGGCCGTCGCGCCGTGGGCGGTGCTGGCGCCGATCATCGCCTTGAGTTCGATGATAATCGGCGTCAACCTCAGCGCCGACGCCCTCGCCAAGACCCTCGGCATTGACCGGGCCCAAAAGGCTCCGGTGTAGGCCTCCCGTGACGGATGCGCTCGTCGAGGTCAACAACCTGAGCGTCGGCTTTACCGGCGCCGGCGGCGCGACCCTGGCAATTCTCCGCAACGTCGATTTCAGCTTCGGCAAGGGCGAGACGGTTGGGCTGGTCGGCGAGTCGGGTTGCGGCAAGAGCACCCTGGCTCTGGCCATGATGGGATTCCTGAAACCGGGACTGCGTGTTCTGGAAGGCGACATCCTGTTTCGGGAACACAATCTGTTCGCCATGAACAACAACGCCCTCGAAGATATTCGGGGCGGCGATCTCGCCCTGATTCCGCAAAACGCGGGCCAGGCATTGACGCCAACATCCAGAATCGGCCGCCAGATCGAAGAGTCGGTGAGACTCCACACGACGCTGGCGCCGGAGCGGCGCCGTGAGCGTGTCATCGAATTGTTGTCGCAGGTGCGTTTGCCGGAACCCGAAGAACTCCTGGAGCGCTATCCCCACGAACTTTCGGGCGGCCAGCAACAGCGTGTCGCCATCGCCATGGCTCTGGCGGGAAAGCCCGAAGTACTTCTGCTTGACGAGCCGACAACCGGACTTGACGTCACCACGCAAGCCCATGTTCTCGAACTGTTGCGGGATCTGGCGGCCCAAACAGGAACCGCGATGGTCTACGTCAGCCACGATCTGGGCGCTGTTGCACGGGTCAGCGATCGTATCGCCGTCATGTACGCCGGGGAGCTCGTGCTCCAGGGGCCGGCACGCCAGGTGCTCAGGAACCCGGCCCATCCCTATGCCCGTGGCCTTCTGCTGTCGATCCCCAAGCTCAAGGAAGCGGTCGTGCCTTCATCGATGCCCGGCCGCCCGCCACCTCCGGGCAAGGCGGTGCAGGGCTGTGCCTTTGCGGATCGCTGCACGATGGCCGGACAGCTCTGCCGCGACGTGTCGCCACCGCTGGTTTCCACCGCCACCGACGAGGTCGTGCGGTGTCATTACCACGAGAAAGTCGAAAACCTGCCACCGCCCGAACCACCGCGACGAGGAGATGGTCGAAGCCGCGATCTCTCCGACACCCTCCTGCGTCTCGATGATGTCTCCATCAGTTACGCCAGGCCTGGTGTCATCGACCAGATTCTCGGAAGACAACCTGACGTCACGCCTACCGTGGACGATATCGTGCTCGACGTAGCCCGTGGCGAGACGTTGGGGCTGGTTGGCGAGTCGGGGAGTGGCAAGTCGTCGATTCTCAACACCATCGCCGGGTTGCGCCCGCCACGAAAGGGGACGATCACGTTCGAGAACGACGTGAGCCTGAATGCGCCCGTCGATCGGCGTGACACGGATCTCTTGCGCCGGGTCCAGCTCATTTTCCAGAACCCGGATGCTTCGCTCAATCCGCGTCACACGGTGGCCGAGTTGCTCGCCCAGCCGCTGCGGCTCTATTTCGGGCTCAACGCTGGCGAGTTGCGGGACCGCAGCGTCGCTCTGCTGGAACATGTTCGTCTTGGCTCCCACTACCTCGGCCGCCTGCCCGGCCAGATGTCGGGCGGCGAAAAACAGCGGGTCGCCATCGCCAGGGCGTTCGCCGCGGAACCCGAGCTGGTTCTCTGCGACGAGGTAACCTCAGCGCTCGATGTTTCGGTTCAGGCGGTGGTCCTCGATTTGCTGATGGAACTTCAGGCCCGTCACAACGCAGCGTACGTGTATGTTTCACACGACCTTGCGGTGGTGCGGGCGATCGCCGGGCGGGTCGCAGTACTCTACCAGGGACGACTGTGCGAAATCGGACCATCCAGCAAGGTCTATGCCCTGCCCTCTCACCCCTACACCGAAGTCCTGCTCGGCGCCGTGCTCGAGCCGGACCCCGATTCAATACCGGTCCTGATGGCAGAAGATGCGGTGGAACTCTCGCCCCCGGCCAGAGGCTGTCCGTTCCAGCGGCGCTGCCCACACAGGATCGGCACGATCTGCGATACGACGAAACCGCCATGGCAGAAAACAGGCGACGGTCATGTGATCCGCTGTCACATCCCGCTCATGGATCTGGAGCGCAGGCAAAGGACAAAGGAGTCTGCCCGTCGCCTTTGATCGGTGAAATGCCCGGGGAGGTCCGATTGCCTCGAGACCGCAGTCTGCATCCAGAGACGATATCAGCCCTGCCTTGCGTCGTGGAGGAACCTTGACTGCCTTTTCCCGGGCGGGTGCCCCTGGTCACAAGCCGTTTTCCCGCTCCCGATGGAGGCGCGAAGACATCGGTATCTCCGGGAGATTCATCTTTGTGAATCAGAGACAAGACAGACACCTGTTCCGGCTTCACAGCCGGTCTGATGGACCTCCTGACGTGAAGGCCCTAGACTGGCCCTCCAATCGGATTGACAGCATTCCGCCGTCAACTGGCGGAACGAGGGCGTTTCTGGGCGTTCGGAAAAGCTCAGCCCATACCAAGGTGAGGAAAACATCATGCGAAAAGACAACGCTCAATTGACCATTCGAAAGATTGCCGTGAGATTCAGCCAAGTCACGGCAACGGTCGTTCTCTGTGCGACGATGTTCGTCGGCACCGCCATGGCGGAGACCGTTCTTCGGGTTTCCCACGGTCTTGGCAGAGGAGGCGCCGAGACCATGGACGCGCACACCGTCGACGCGTTCTACTTCATGAACCAGCTGGTGCACGAGCGGTTGACCCGAACCGACGAGACCGGTGCTGCAACACCCTACCTCGCGACGTCGTGGAGCATCGCCGACGATGGCCTGACCCTGACCATGCAACTGCGCGAAGGTGTCAGTTTTCATGACGGCTCGGACTTCGATGCTGCCGATGTCGTCTACAGCATCAGCCGCATCCTGGATCCTGAAGTCGATTCGCCGAACCGTTCGACCATCAAGTCAGTTGACAGTATCGAGGCTCTCGGCAGCCACACGGTGCGTTTCAACCTGAATCAACCGGATGCGGACCTGCCCATTGCGTTGACCGAATGGAAGATGATCATGATCCCGGAAGACTCAGGCGATACCATGGCCACGAGCGGTATTGGCACCGGCCCCTTCCGACTGAGCAGACTGGACCCCGAAGGGACCTCCGAAGTGGTCGTCAACGAGGACTACTGGGGTCAACGAGCTGGCATCGACCGTGTCGAGGTGATCGCGATCCCGGACAGCGAGGCGCGGATACAGGCGCTGCTGACCGGACAGATCGATTACATCGAGGCGTTGACCGCCCAGCAAAAGCCGATGTTCGAGAACAATCCCAAGTTCAAGACGCAGACCATCCCGACCGGCGAATGGAAGGGCATCATCTTCCTGGTTGACAGAGCGCCGTTCGACGACCCGAGGGTTCGCAAGGCCGTCCGGATCGCCGTCGATCGTCAGGAGATGACCAATCTGATTGCCGGCCCCGACGGTGGTACGGTCGCATGTGATCATCCGGTATGGGCGGGCGATGCCTACCAGGCCGATATCGACTGTCCGCAGGACATTGCCGAGGCGAAGCGTCTGCTGGCAGAGGCCGGATTCGCCGACGGGATCGAATTCGATCTCTACACCAGCGACAAGGACCCGCACTGGTCGACGATGGCGGAGGTTTACCAGGAACAGGTGGCGGACGCCGGCATCAGGGTCAACATCGTCGTGGCGCCGGCTGACGGCTACTGGAACGATGTCTATCAGGTTGAAACGGTCTTCCAGACCTGGTGGTGGCAAAGGTCAGCAGGAGTGATCCTGAACCTCGGGTGGCGCAGCGATTCGTCATGGAACGAAAACAACTGGAGGGTTGCCGAATTCGACGCCAATCTCGACGCGGCTGCCGGAGAACCCGACTTCGAGAAGCGCAAGGCGCTCTACGGGGAACTTCAGCGGCAGTTGTACGAAGAGGGCGGTTCGCTCATCCCCTTCCACTTCAACATCACCCGGGCGTACTCGGCAAGCGTCGATGGCTTCCAGCCGATCGAGGAAGCCAGCTTGCGCTGGGAATTGATCACGAAAAGCGAGTAGCGCGAATCAATGATCCACTAAGGGCGGCGGCAAGATCCGGACTTGCCGCCGCCCTTCGAGTCAGGTCCTGACGCGAACGGGTCCATGCTCTTGTGTCGGGTGCCACCGGCACCGGCGAGCGGGATGATAGTGCCCTGTGACGCGCGCCGTTCCAGGTTCGCGTGTGTGCACATGCCCTGGCCATCCGCAAGCTACTGCTGGTGCTGCCGGTACATTCACTTCCGACTGGTACCCCGGCAACAAGAAGAATCGAAAAGAGCGCCGGACCCTGTTGTCCGGCGCTCTCCCTGTCATGCCTGCGGTGTTGCCGTCAGGCCGCTTGCCTGGAAGCCTCGATCTGGCGCGAGTCCTGGTCCGTGGAGATCTTGATCGTGCGCGGCTTCAGCGCCTCCGGCACTTCACGCACGAGGTCGATGTGGAGCAGGCCGTTCTCCAGGTTGGCCCCGGAAACATGGACATGGTCGGCCAGCTGGAAGGCGCGCCTGAAGCTCCGGGCCGCGATGCCGCGATGCAGGTACGTCTGCTCCTTGTCGCCTTCGCCGGACGTCGATCCGGACACCGTGACGGTGGAGTCCTTGACCTCAATTCCAAGATCGTCTTCGCCGAAACCGGCGACGGCCATCGTGATGCAGTAGTCGTTCTCGCCCTTCTTCTCGATGTTGTAGGGCGGGTAGCCCTCCTCACCGGAACGGGCGCTGGCCTCGAGCATGTTCATCATGCGGTCGAAACCGACAGTCGAACGGAACAGGGGAGAGAAATCGAATCGGGTCATCGTACATATCCTCCATTGAGCGGTATGTGAGTGATGCGGTTCCCCCGAAGGCAGAACCCCTTTGCTCCCGTCTGGTCTTCCACATGAGGCAAGGGACGGTTGCACCTACCGATTTGGGCAGGGTTTTTCGGATTTCAAGCCTAGTCCTGACGCCAGGGCAGGCCCCGTGCCTTCCAGCCACCAAGACGGCCCCGTTGCATCGCTGCATCCTTGTCGCCTTCGAATCCTTCCGCCACGTTGTAGCAGGGACCGTAGCCCAGCGATGTCATGGCAACCGCCGCATGCATGGAGCGCACGCCGGAGCGGCACAGGAAGTAGACCGCTTTGCCCTTCTCGAGACCCTGTTCCTCGCACTGTCTCGCGAATGCCGGATTGGGCCGGCCGTCGGGATAGAGTTGCCACTCGACGAACCTCGTTCTCTTGCCCAGACCCGAAAGGTCCGGCACCCCGACAAAGCGCCATTCGGGTTCCGTGCGAACATCGATGAGCACTGCGTTCTCGTCGCTCTCGAGGGCGACGAAGGCTTGAGCCGGCATGACGTCGCCGGCGTAGGCGGATCCCTCCATGATCGATTCTCCTGTTGGAACGGCGGCAGCCCTGAAGAATGGGACAACCGAAGGCTGGATTCCACACGTCAGTGCGTGCCTGAGCATCTTGTCCGGCCTGATACCAATGACTCCGACTGCCTCCCCGGGATACCCGCCCACGCCCGCGATCTTCGAGGTGCTCACCCCGGGGTGGCCACGGGGATGGGCCCGGAAGTGTCAGCAGGGGTCGGGACGTGCCCTGCGAAACCAGGGAGCAACAAGGAGGCCACGCGTCCCCTGAACGCGATGAGCGCGACGGCGCGAAAGGTATGCGATGTCCCCGAGCTGCCGACCCTGGCCTTCTCGATCATCGCCGGAGAGCGATCGAGGCAGTCCATATCTCTACTCTGATCGATCTGCTCGGCGAGAGGTCGAGGGAGAATGGCAGACGGTCCTCCCGCCCCGGCGTCCCGAATCGGCCGCGAGGCTGGTGGACGAGGCGTCGGCGATTCTCTGCTCGATCGAGCGTCGCCTCATCATCGCCGGTGGCGGAGCCCGGGATACCGGTCCCGATCTCGTCGGTGTCGCCAGGACGCTCGGCGCGACTGTCGTCGCGAACACGGCGGAAAGGGAAGCAGCAGGAAGGGGCGGCGGCAGGGCCGCCAATTCTTTCTTGCAAGTCTCAAGAAGGCTTCGTGCCTACGTCCGTATATGACGTAGTGGCAGGTTACTGTCGCTGCGACTCGACGGACGGGAGGGAACGCCATGTTGTCAGCCTACGAACATCGCCTGCTCGCCCTCTACCTGGCGAACGCAGCATCGCGCCTCTCCCACCGGGAACCGGAGGCGATGGCGCTGGCTATGTGGGTGGCCGACAGGGAGAACCTCATCGCGCGTGGACGCAAGCGCTCCCGCAGACGCCGCTGGGAGATCGACCGCAACGAAGGCTTGTCCGCCCGGCAGTTCCGCGTCCTTGGCGAAGCCCTGCGCGAGGAGTGCTCGAACCACACGGCGCGCCCCGACCGGACCGCCCGGCGCCTGCGGTGTCTCGGGCGATCGGCTGACCTCACGCGCACCGACCTCGCCATCCTGGAAACCCTGTTGCGCTACCGGACGCAGTCCGTGTTCGAGTCGATGATCGACGATATCTTCGAGCGCTCCTTCGACGGCCCGGTTGTCTTCAGCCTCCGAGGACGGACCCTGCCCGTGCTTCTCGGCCTTTCGCCCAACGCGGTCGCCAGACGCCTCGAGGCCGCCGCCCCCCTGGTCCGGTCGGGACTCGTCTCCATCGACAGCAGCGACGGCGAGGTGATGATGCTGGAACGGTTGAACCGGCTCGTCCACGCGCCCGGCGGCGCGGATCGTGATGTCGCCAGCCTGCTGCTTGACCCCGCTCCTTCGAGCGATCTCGACTGGACGGACTTCGACCATGTCGCCGGCGATCGCGATCATGTCGAGACCTTGCTCAGGGGCGCGCTCGACACCCTCGCTCCGGGTGTCAACATCCTGCTGCACGGACCTCCGGGAACCGGCAAGACTGAGTTCTGCAAGGTTCTGGCCGAGAGGCTCGGCGTGACGCTCTTCAGCGTCGGGGAGGCCGACGAGAGCGGTGACGAGCCCTCCCGGAACGAGAGGCTTCAGGAGCTGCGCCTCGCCCAGCGCCTCTTCGCCAGGGAGCGCCGTGCGATTCTCATGTTCGACGAGATGGAGGATCTGCTCGGCGACGCCACTTCGAACTTCACCCTTCTCCCGCCCTTTCTTGCAGGTTCCCGCGGGACGTCCTCGAGGGTGTTCATGCACCGGCTGCTCGAACGCGCCCCGACGCCGACCCTGTGGACCACGAACGACACGGAGCACGTCAGCCCCGCCGTTCTCCGGCGCATGATGTTCGCCTTCGAGATGCGCCCGCCGACAGTCCGGGTGCGCACGAGGATCTGGATGCGCCAGCTCGAACGCCACGGTATCGCAGCGGACCCGCGGGACGCCCGTGCCCTGGCTTGCGAATTCGACGCCACGCCGGGTGTCGCGGCCGGTGCGACCGCCGCGGCGCATCTCGGGGCCGGAGATCTCGCCACGGTACGTCGTGGCGTGCAGAGTCTGTCGCGGGTGCTGGGGCGCCACGCGCCGCCGCAAGGCACGCCGGAACATTTCGATCCGGCGCTCATCCGCGCCGACACCGATCCTCGCGAGCTCGCCGACCGCCTCGTGGTGTCCGATGAACGGCGCTTCTCCCTGTGCCTGCAGGGACCGCCGGGCACGGGCAAGAGCGCGTTTGTGCGCTATCTGGCCGAGCGCCTCGGCCTCGAGGTGATCCAGAAGCGGGCATCGGACCTGATGTCAGCGTGGGTCGGAGAGACCGAACGGCAGATCGCCGACGCTTTCGCCGAGGCGCGCGATGACGGCTCGTTCCTGGTCTTTGACGAAGCCGACTCGCTGCTCGCCGACCGTCGGTTCGCCCAAAGGAACTGGGAAGTCAGCCAGGTCAACGAGATGCTGACCTGGATGGAGACCCATCCCCTGCCCTTCGCCTGCACGACCAACTTCGGCGAGCACCTCGACCCGGCGACCCTGCGGCGCTTCGTCTTCAAGGTCACGCTCGACTTTCTCACGCCCGCCCAGGCCGCCATGGCCTTTCGCGCCTCGTTCGGGCTCGCTCCGCCGGAGGACATCGCGTACCTGACCTCGCTCACTCCCGGCGACTTCGCGGTCGTGCGACGCAAGGCCGGCCTTCTGGGTCACCTGGTGGAACCGGACGCACTCGCCCGGATGCTCCGCGCCGAGTGCGAGGCCAAGCCCGACCGTCCCCGGGCCATCGGCTTCCTGAGATGAAGTTGTCGCATCCCATGAGCCGCGCCATGGTGGTCCGGCAGTGAACGGCCCGGGAGAGCGAGGGACAGCCGGATGCGGTACGAACGACTGAAGGACATCATTCGCCTGGCGATTCGCCTTCAGGGCTCGCGCGGTGGCGTGACACTGGACGACATCAAGGCGGACTTCGGCGTCAGCCGGAGGACGGCGGAGCGCCTGCGGGATACCGTCGAGTGGGCCTTCGGGCCGTTGGACATCGTGCCGCGGGACGACAACAAGCGGCACTGGAGGCTGCGCTCGGATGCCCTTCGCCGTCTCGTCGCCGTCTCGGTGGAGGAGCTGGCGGAACTGGCGGGAGCCGCCGACGTCCTGGAACGGACCGGCCTGGACGCAAGGGCGGAGATCCTGCGGGAGATCGCTCGCAAGCTGCGCGCCACGTTGCGTTCGGACACGCTCGACAGAATCGAGGCGGACGTCGAGGCGCTGATCTTCGCCGAAGGGCTGGCCATGCGACCCGGGCCCCGGCCGCGCCTCGACGCCGGCCTCCTCTCGCTCCTGCGCGAGGCCGTCGTGACCGGCCGTGTGGTGAAGTTCAGGTACTTCGCCCAGGCGACGGGACGGCGGAGCCGCCAGAGCGTGCAGCCCTATGGCCTGATCCACGGCAACCGGGCCTTCCTGGTGGGACGGACCGACTGGGCCGACGAGCCGCGTCTGTGGCGCCTCGCGAACATGAGTGACGCCCGGATCACTGAAGAGCGGTTCGATCGCGATCCGGCGTTCGATCTGCGGGCCTACGCCAAACGTTCCTTCGGCACATTCCAGGAAAAGCCGGTCGAGGTCGTCCTGTGCTTCCTGCCTCGTGTGGCGCGGGACGCCGCAGCCTTCCTGTTCCACCCGGACCAGACGGTCGAGACGAACGGCGACGGCTCTGTCACGGTGCGGTTCACGGCCGGCGGCATCGACGAGATGTGCTGGCATCTCGTCACCTGGGGCGACAGCGTCATCGTCGAGAAACCAGTCCGCCTGCGCGAGCGACTGGCAACGATGTGCCAGTCGCTCGCCCTCCATCACGGCTCAGCCAGCGCAGTCGGTCACGAAACCCGCGGCAGACGGCAAATGTGCACGAGCGCCGGGACGGCCGGAAAGTGTGAACGAGCTCCGGGCCGTTCGATGGGATGGTCCGGCGGGCGGACGATTAACTGGAAGCCACGAGGTCAGCCCATGCGTGTCCTTGGAACCGGGTTGCAAGGAATTCCGGCAGCCTGTGCCAAACGGACTCGTGCGCGGACGTTCGACATGGGCTGGTGGTGCGATGCGACCCCTTGCCGGCTACAATGAGCACAGAATTCTTCATCAGGACTTTCAGCGGCGAGTTCAGGAGACGTCCCGACGACAACCGGCTCATGAGTATCAAAGGATCTGCCTGCGCCGATGTCGCCACACGCGACCTTCCCGTTGGACTGACGGTTGCGTCGGGCTCAACCTGGACTACAGCTTCTGGAAAGGGAATGTAAGGAACCCGCCATGCGCATGATTCTCGTCCTCGTTGCATTCGCCGTCGCCTGGATTCCGGGACTTTCCCGGGTTGATGCCGAAACCCCGGAGGAGACCGGGTTGCGCATTGCCACGGAGGCCCGCGAACGCCAGAAGGGGTTCGGAAACTTCACCGCGAATATGGGCATGATCCTGCGCAACAAGCGGGGGGAGGAAAGCACGCGCGAGGTCCGCATCAAGGTGATCGAGGTCGAGAACGACGGAGACCGCACCATTTTCGTCTTCGACCGGCCCCGTGATGTCAAGGGAACGGCCTTTCTCGTCCACGCCCACAAGGACGAGGCGGACGACCAGTGGCTCTATCTCCCGGCCCTCGAGAGGGTCAAGCGCATCAGTTCGTCTAACCAGTCGGGTTCCTTCATGGGAAGCGAGTTCTCATACGAGGACATGGGGGCCTCGGAGATCGAACGGTACACCTACCGGCATCTCGGTGACGAACCCTGTGGTGATCTGACGTGCGACGTGATCGAACGCTTCCCGACCCACGAGGACTCCGGTTACTCACGGCAGGTGATGTGGATCGACAAAGACGAACTGCTCACCGTCAGGATCGAGTACTACGACCGCAGGGAGTCCCATCTGAAGACTCTGGTGGTCGATGACTACAACCTCTACCTCGACCACTTCTGGCGCGCCGGACACATGTCGATGACGAATCATCTCACCGGCAAGAGTACCGAACTCAACTGGACAGGTTACACGTTCGGAACCGACCTCGATCTCAACGACTTCACCCAGACGGCCCTCAAGCGGACACGCTGAACGCCCCGGGCCGTTTCAGAAGAAGTCGCCGGCAAGGGTTTCGCGTGTCTGCGGCGTGAGTATCGCCTGGTGGCCGTAGTTCTCGTGGCCGACTTCAAGGGCCACGCGTACCCCTGAATCACGGAACATGGCGACAGTTTCGTCATCGAAGCGAAACACCAGAAAGTGGATGCTGCTCGTCTTGCCGTCAGGCGTGTTGCGTTCGGTGTCCTGAAGGGGCTCTGCGGCGATCGACCGGCCGCCGACCAGGAAGGACACCGTCTCGTCGATCCACCCCAGACGGCGCAGCATCGTGTTGCGCCGTATCGGGTCGTCGATCTCGATCATCATCGTTGAACGCAGATCACGGCCTTCGGGAACCAGGGGGTTGTAGGCGTCAAGTTCGTCGGCGATCTGTTCTTCGCCGCCTTTTTCGATGTGCAGCATCTCATGGATCTGATGCCACATTGTCTGGCGGTTCTCGAAGAAGAAGGTGATGAAGGGACCAACCTCGATACGCCGGTGCCGCTTGATTTCGCGGAGGTGGGCACGGTGCTTCCCACGCATCCGCGCGTAGTCCTCGGGCGCAATGATGTCGTCGCGGTGGATCTTCATCCCGCACCTCTCACTTCAAGGCCCCAGGAGCGGGCCATCAGCTGAATCGGATGACACGTCCGTGGAGCCGGTGCTTCGCGCCCCTCCAGGCGAGCGACTCCCTGAGCGATATGGAGGCCAGCCAGCGGGCACTCCGAGGCGACAACTCCGGCGCCTGCGGGATCGTGCCTGGCAATGTTACGCATGACTGTCCTTCCGACCTTCATGCCTGTCTCGAACGTGGCGGTCCGCACCCCCCAGGATCCGCCGTGCCCCGAACACCTCTCGATGACGTTGACCGCCGTATCAGGGATCAGACGCAGCATCTCTGCCGCCTTCGCTCCCATGTTCTGGGCCCGCGCGTGACAGGCCACATGCAGGGTCACGGGTCCGTCGATCGGTTCGAGACCGTCCGTGAGTCCCTCTGACCGGGCAATGCGGACAATGTACTCGCTCGCATCCTGAACCACGGAAGCCAAGCGGGTGACCGAACCGTCGTCCGGGGCGATCAACGGCCATTCGAACTTCATCATCAGTGAACACGAAGGCACAAGGGAAACAATGTCCCACCCGTCGTCGTGCCAACCCAGCAATTTCCCGGACACTGTTCGGGCGCGCTTGGCCACATCCGCCAGATCACCGAGTTCCAGCTTCGGCATGCCGCAGCAGCCCGGATGCACCACCGCGGTCTCGATGCCGTTGTGGGCCAGGATGCGCCGGAACGCATCACCGATCCCTGCATCGTTCCAGTTCGAGAAACAGGTGGCGTAAATGACCGCCCTGCGGGGATAGGCCGGGGCCTCGCGGTTGACTTCGAGGGGTTCCCGGGCAGCAACGGAAACCAGGCTCGCCGCATTGAATCGGGGGAGTTCGGCCTCGGCATGGATCCCGCAGGCGGACTGCATCAGGGGGCGGGTGAGGCGGTTCTTTCTGGCGAGTGCCCAGTTGGCAAGGGGCGAGAATGTCGTTCCCAACCGGCCGTTGGTATCGGTATCCGAGATTCGTTCATCCATGAAGCTGCGTTCACCGCGGCGAAACTCGGCCGCCCTGACGCGGAGCATGAGATGGGGAAAATCGAGATCGAATGCGTGGGGCGGCACGTAGGGGCACTTGGTCATGAAACACATGTCGCAGAACGTGCAGGCATCCGTGACAGACGGGAAATCCGCGCTGTCAACGGAATCGAGTTCGCCGGTTGCCGAGTCGTCGATGAGATCGAACAGGCGGGGAAAGGCATCGCACAGATTGAAACATCTCCGGCATCCGTGACAGATGTCGAAGACGCGACGCAACTCGGCATCGATTCTCCCGGCATCGACGAAGTCGGGATTGCCCCAGTCCACGACATGGCGTGTCGGGGCGTCGAGACTGCCTTCTCGCATGGTCAAGAATCCTGCCAGGACAGGCTTGCCTGCGGCAGCGGAACGGGGACTGCCGCGGGCAAGCTCGCGTCCCGGTTCCGGATCAGTCGTCGAGCGTATCAAGCGCCTTCTGGAAGCGCCCGGCGTGACTCTTCTCGGCCTTGGCGAGGGTCTCGAACCAGTCCGCAATCTCGTCCAATCCCTCGTCGCGTGCTGTCCTGGCCATGCCGGGATACATGTCGGTGTACTCGTGGGTCTCTCCGGCAATCGCCGCCTTGAGATTCCGGTCGGTGGGCCCGATCGGCTCGCCGGTTGCCGGGTCACCGGTTTCCTCGAGGAACTCGAGGTGGCCATGGGCGTGTCCGGTTTCCCCTTCCGCCGTTGAACGGAAAACGGCGGCCACGTCGTTGTAGCCCTCGATATCTGCCTTCTGGGCGAAGTAGAGGTAGCGGCGGTTCGCCTGGCTCTCGCCGGCAAAGGCATCTTTCAGATTCTGTTCGGTCCTGGTGCCACCAAGTGACATGGTACTCTCCTCGGGATTGAGCGGCCCTGCGGGCCCTTGGGGTGCTGGTGAAGGGAGCGGTCCGACCGCTCCGGCCGGAAGCTATCTGGAATAATTCCAATCTGTCAAGCAACGCCTCACCGCGGCGTCACCCGGATCACCACGTCGACGTGATCGATGGTGGTGCCGACCGGCGGCGCCGGCAGAACGTCGACACTGACCCGCTCCTGCGGAATGTCGGTGAGCTCCAGACTCCTGGTATTGAAGAAATGGTGGTGGACGGTCGTATTCGTATCGAACCAGGTCCTGGCGGGGTCAACATTGATCCTGCGCAGCAGACCCGCCCGGGTGAACTGGTGCAACGTGTTGTAGACGGTTGCTAGAGAAACCCTGAAACCGCTCAGCTTTGCTTCCCGTCCGAGCATCTCCGCTGTCACATGGCGGTCGCCGCCCCTGAAAAGGAGGCCGGCGAGCTGCCGTCTCTGGCGCGTCAGCCGCAATCCCCTGGACGCGAGCAGTTCATCAATGTGTTCATCGTTGTGATGCATGACAGTTCACCATAATGCCGGTCGCGACTGGACTCCACGTTCGCCTTGCCGGGCACGGCCGCGACATCCTACTGACCGGTCTGAAGGCGGTCCATCAGTTGTGCCACGGTGGGGATGAAGCCGTTGGCGTACCAGGGGTCATTGGCAAACCGGTGAGCATTGTGGCCGGCGAACATGAGCTGGGTCTCGATGTCGTCGGAATGACTGATGACCTGCAGGGTCTTCTGGATGCAGTAGCTGCGAGGGTCCGGTTTGCGGCCGGTCGTCCCCGTCTCGTTGCACTTCCAGTTCGAGAACCGGCACTGGCTGAGACAGCCCATGCACTCGATCTGGTCGGTACGGATCTGCCGGGACTTCTCGGGCGTGACAAAGACCAGGGTGGAATCGGGAGTCTTGAGGGGTTCGCTGAACCCTGCCGCGACCCATTGACGGACTTCGTCGAGATCGTGCTCCGTGAGGTAGACGAGGCGCCCCCGGGGGCCGAAGGCGAACTCGACCACATGGTCGCCGACGGGTTCGGTCGCATAGGCGACCTGGCGGCGATTGCGTGTCTTGAGCTCGAGAAGGAAGCTGTTTTCCACCGCCGAGGAATAGAACCCGGTCGGGCTGAACCGGTTGAGACTGATCTCGCCCTCGCGCAGCGTGAGCAACCGCCGCTTCCATGTATCCGAGATCGGGCTCTCCTCGGTCAGCAGGGGACGTGTTCCGAACTGGAAGGCGATGGGACCAAGTTCGGGATTGTCGAGCCAGTCGAGCCACTCGTCGACGCGCCACACGCCTCCGGCCATGAAGATGGGGGTGTCATCGAGACCGACACTGCGCATCACCTTGCGCAATGCGATAACCCTGGGATAGGGGTCCTCCGGAACCTCCGGATCCTCGACATTGGACAGACCATTGTGTCCGCCTGCACGCCACGGGTCTTCGTAGACGACACCTCCGAGGAGCTCGGGGAAACGATGATAGGCGCGTTTCCACAGGATGTTGAAGGCCCGAGCGGAGCTGGTGATCGGGTAGTAGTAGACACCGTACTCCGAACAGATCTGGGCCATTCTGTAGGGCATACCGGCGCCGCATGTGACGCCATGGACCAGTCCCTTGGCTCCCTCGAGGACGCCGTGCAGCACCCTCTCGCATCCCCCCATCTCCCACAGAACGTTCACATGGATGGCGCCCTCGCCGCCAGCGAGTTCGTGTGCCACCTGTGCCTGGTGAATACCGCCCCTGATACCGAACGATACCAGTTCCTCATGCCGGTCCTTGCGGCTGCGCCCCCTGTAGACCTGGGGGATCAGCTCCCCGCTCTCGTCGCGGTCATCGGCGTTGACGCCGGAAAAGGTGCCGACGCCGCCACAGTTCGCCCAGGCACCCGAACTCTCGCCATTCGAAATCGAGATCCCCTTGCCGCCCTCGACAAGGGGCAGAACGTCGCGTCCCGAGATGCGTATGGAGTTCAGCGGCTTCACCCACCCGGTCTCCCCTGGCTACGGCACGCCATTATGACACGATGTATCGTGCCCGATCATCCGGTGATGCGTTCAGTTGTTGTGCGACCGACGGGGTTTGCGGCCGTCATCCCTGCGTTCACGGCGCTTTGGCGGTTCGCGCTCACCGACCTGTTCCGTGATGTCCTCTCCGGTCTCCTGATCGACCACCCTCATGGAGAGCTTTACCTTGCCGCGATCATCGATCCCCAGCACCTTGACCTTCACGCCGTCGCCTTCCTTGACCACATCACCGACGGTGGCCACACGGCCCTGCGCCAGTTCGGATATGTGCACAAGACCGTCCCGCTTGCCGATGAAGTTGACGAACGCGCCGAAGTCGAGACACTTGACCACGGTTCCCTCATAGATCACGCCGACCTCCGGTTCGGCCACGATGTCCCTGATCATGTTCAGGGCCGTGTCGGTTGCCGACGGGTCCGAGGAGGCAATCTTGACGGTTCCATCATCCTCGACATCGATCTTGGTTCCGCTGACCTCCGTGATCTCGCGGATGACCTTGCCACCCGGTCCGATGATGTCGCGAATCCTGTCGGAGGGAACCTTGATCGTCGTGATGCGCGGCGCGAAGTCCGATAGCGTGTGGCGGGTCGGGCGTATGACGTGGCGGTGTCGTGCGTGGAGCCGATCGCACTCGCCATTTCCCCCAGAATGTGGAGCCGGCCTTCTCGTGCCTGTTCGAGTGCGACTGACATGATCTCCCGGGTAATGCCGGCGATCTTGATGTCCATCTGCAGGCTTGTGACGCCGTTCCCGGTGCCCGCCACCTTGAAATCCATGTCACCCAGATGGTCCTCATCTCCAAGAATGTCGGAGAGCACGACGAACCGGTCGCCTTCCTTGATGAGACCCATGGCAATGCCCGCGCAGGGACGCGCCAGTGGCACGCCGGCATCCATCAGCGCCAGCGAACTGCCGCATACCGTCGCCATCGACGAGGAGCCGTTCGATTCGGTGATCTCCGAGACCACCCTGACGGTGTAGGGAAACTTCTCCTTTTCCGGCAACAGCGGGTGGATGGCCCGCCAGGCCAGCTTGCCGTGACCTATCTCGCGGCGGCCGGGAGAGCGCAGGAAACTCGCCTCACCCACGGAGTAGGGCGGAAAGTTGTAGTGCAGCATGAAGTGCTCGCGGTACTCACCCGCAAGGGCATCCATCACCTGCTCGTCCTGTCCGGTTCCAAGCGTCACGGTCACAAGCGCCTGGGTCTCGCCCCTGGTGAAGAGTGACGAACCATGGGAGCGTTCGAGAATGCCGACCTGCGACGAAATCGGACGGACGGTGCTGGTCTGCCGACCATCGACACGCACGCCCGAGGTCAGGGTTGCATCGCGCATCGTTGCCTTCTCGAGAGACTTTAGAACACCGGCCAGGGTGTCACCTGTCACCGACTCGTCCTTGGCGAAGTGCTCCCTCACGGTCGCTCTGACCGCCTGAAGCTTCTCCTGGCGGGCCTGCTTGTCCGCTTCCTTGTACGCGTTGGCGAGATCTTCACCGACGAGGTTCCGCACCGCGCTCTCGAGATCGCCCGTGTCTTCGGGCTCCGGCACTCGCCAGGGATCCCGGCCACAGGTTGCGGCAAGATCACTGATGGCGGCAATCACCGGCTGGAATTCCTGCTGAGCAAACATCACGGCGCCGAGCATGTCATCCTCGCTCAGCTCCTGTGCTTCCGACTCCACCATCATGACGGCATCCGAACGGCCGGCGACCACGAGGTCGAGGCGGGAATCGCTCATCTGCCTGAGCAACGGGTTGAGAACATACTCACCGTCGATGAAGCCGACCCTGGCACAGCCAACGGGACCGTTGAACGGGATCCCCGATATGGCCAGTGCGGCAGAGGATCCGACGAGGGCGACGACATCCGGGTCGTTCTCGAGGTCATGGGCGAGCACGGTACAGATGACCTGTGTCTCGTTGCGGAATCCCGAGGCGAAGAGCGGCCGGATCGACCGGTCGATAATGCGCGACGACAGGGTTTCCTTCTCGCTCGGCCGGCCTTCGCGCTTGAAGAACCCGCCAGGAATTTTGCCGGCCGCGAAGGCCTTTTCCTGGTAGTTCACGGTGAGCGGGAAGAAGTCCACGCCCTCTCGTGGCTGTCTCTGGGCGACGGCCGTGCACAACACGGTGGTGGCGCCATAGGTCGCGAGGACAGCCCCGTCCGCCTGACGGGCGATGCGCCCGGTTTCCAGCGTCAGCGTCCGGCCACCCCAGACAATTTCCTTCGTGTGAATGTCAAACATGCGTGTTATTCCCTGACATTGGCGGAATCAGCGCACTCCGCCCATTGTGATGTGAAGATTCCCCGGCATGATCCGGAATCAACGATGAACCGGCCATGACAGTCCCAGCCAGGCGCTCCCCTGAAGGAGGCTCGCCTGACGACGTGCGCTTCCGCCGTGCCGCGCCGCAGGTGTCAGCGGCGCAGACCCAGGCTACCGATAATCGAACGATAGCGACTCTCGTCCCGGCCACGCAGGTAGTCCAGCAGAGCCCGGCGCCTGCTGACCAGCATGAGCAGGCCCCGCCTGGAGTGCTTGTCCTTGCGGTGGAACTTGAAGTGTTCGGTAAGATTGGTGATGCGTTCCGTCAGTATGGCGACCTGCACCTCGGGCGATCCGGTATCGCCATCGGTGCGGGCATACTGGCGAATCAGTTCGCTCTTGCGTTCAGCTGTGATCGACATCGTGACCTCATGTCCCGTCATGGTTGAAAACGCGCACCGGTCGAACCAGATCCCCATCGGATTTCGCTATCGCGACAAGCCCGTGGTCGTCCTGGAGGCGAACGGTACCCTTGCAGGTCTGGCCGATCCGGACCGCCTGCCCATGTCTGAGCTGACGTGCCTGCGATTCCGTGACAACGAGCGCCGGGATGTCGACCAGCACTGTCTCCACGGGATGGATCGCCCCGCAAGCGAGCGCATTCCTACCATGTTCCAGCCAGGAATCCACAGAAATCGCCATGGACAGCGAAAACGGTCCGACCCGGGTGCGGCGCAGGGCATGGACATGACCCAGGGTGCCAAGACGTGCGGCCATGTCGCGGATGAGCGCGCGCATGTAGGTCCCCTTGCCGCACACCACCTCGAACGATGCGTGATCCCTGTCCTCGACGGCGAGGAGCGTGATCCGCTCGATCTTCACAAGGCGGGGTTGCAGGTCAGGAATGATGTCCTTTCGCGCGAGAGCGTAGGCCCGCTTGCCCGCCACCTTGACGGCCGAAAAGGCAGGAGGCGTCTGGCTGACATCGCCGGTGAATGACGCGAGGATGGCTCCTATCCCATCGGCCGACGGCCGGACGTCGGATGTTCCGGTGACGTCACCCTCGTCATCGTCGGTGGACGTCGAGACTCCCCAACGCGCCGTGACACGGTAGGTCTTGAGGGCATCCTGGCACCAGGCGATGGTCTTCGTCGCCTCGCCGAGGGCCACCGGAAGGATGCCGGTAGCCAATGGATCGAGCGTTCCGCCATGTCCGAGGCGGGCAGCTCCTGTGAGCCTGCGTGCCCGTCCCACCAGCTGTCTCGATGTCACGCCCGCCGGCTTGTCACAGACAAGCCAGCCATGAATGCGGCTCCCTTGCCTCATGAGGGATTTCAGGAGCGGCCTGACGTCTCGAGCAGGGCGCTGATGCGCTGGGCATGGTCGAATCCGCGGTCCGCGTGAAAGACAAGCTCGGGCGCCACCCGCAGACGCACCCGGCGCGAGACCTCGCCGCGCAACCACGGCGTGGCCCGCCGCAGTCCTTCCATCACGTCGCCGACATTCTCCCCGCCAAGCGGCATGACGTAGCAGGCGGCATGTCTGAGATCGACGCTCATGCGGACTTCGGAGACGGTAATCTTCCGGCCGAACAGCGCCGGGTCATGAACTTCGTCCCGGGCAAACATGTCCGACAACACATGACGAATCTCCTCACCCACTCTCAATCGGCGCTGGTTGTTGCGCTGCCTCACATCAGGCATCCAGCGTCCGGGCGACCTGTTTCAGTTCATAAGCCTCGATCTCGTCACCGATCTCGATGTCCTGGTGATCGGCAAGCTGGATGCCGCACTCGCTGCCCTGGCGGACCTCACGGACCTGGTCCTTGTGATGGCGCAGTGAACGGATCGATCCGTCGAACATGGTGCGTCCGCCTCGCAGCAACCTGACCCGTGCACTGGCGCGGATGTGGCCGTCCATCACGCGGCAACCGGCGATCGTCCCGGCGCCCGAGATATCGAATGTTTCCAGAACCTGGGCGGCCCCGAGGACATCTTCCTCCGTTGCCGGTTTCAGCAGACCCGCCAGCATGTCCTTCACCTGGTCAAGAAGCTCGTAGATCACCCGGAAATAGAGGATCTCCACGCCCTCACGGGCAGCGAGACGGCGAGCCAGGCTGTTGGCCCGTACGTTGAATCCCACAACGACTGCACCGGAAGCACTGGCCAGTGTCACATCGCTTTCGGTAACTCCACCGACGGCAGACAACAGGATGCGGGGTTTGACTTCCTCGGTGCCGAAGGCCTGGAGACTGTCGGCAATGGCTTCCGCAGAACCCTGGACATCGGTCTTGACGACGATGGGAAGTTCCGTCGCCTTGCCTGCCTTGATGCCGGCGAGAATCTGGTCGAACGAACCCCGGCCCGTGGCGGCGATCTTTTTCTGGCGCTCCTGCGACGCACGGTAGGCAGCCACCTCCCTCGCCCGCCGTTCGTTCTCCACGACAAAGAACTCGTCGCCAGCCAGCGGCGCCCCGGACAGTCCGAGAATCTCGACCGGCAGGGCGGGCCCGGCACTCTCGACGTTGCTGCCCCTGTCATCGATCAGGGCGCGGACCCTGCCCCAGGCATTGCCGACCACGACCGTGTCTCCGACTTCCAGCGTTCCGCGCTGCACCAGCACCGTGGAGACGGGGCCACGGCCCTTGTCGAGTTTGGCCTCGACAACCACGCCTTCGGCTTCACGATCCGGGTTCGCCTTGAGTTCGAGGACCTCGGCCTGCAGCAGGATGGCCTCCTGAAGACGGTCGAGACCATCACCCTTGAGGGCCGAAATCTCGACATCGAGAATGTCGCCACTCAGCGATTCGACCACCAGGCTGTGGCGCAGCAGATCCTGGCGCACCCTGTCGGGCTCGGCGCCGGGAAGGTCGCACTTGTTGATGGCGACGATGATCGGCACGCCGGCGGCCCTGGCATGGTCAATCGCTTCCCGCGTCTGGGGCATCACCGAGTCGTCGGCCGCCACCACGAGCACCACGATGTCCGTGACACTGGCACCGCGGGCACGCATGGACGTGAAGGCGGCATGACCGGGCGTATCCAGGAATGTGATCCGTTCGCCTCCATCGAGCCGCACCTGGTAGGCACCGATGTGCTGCGTGATGCCTCCGGCCTCGCCGGACACCACGTCGGTTCGGCGCAGAGCATCAAGCAGGGATGTCTTGCCGTGGTCCACGTGGCCCATGATCGTGACCACTGGCGCACGCGCCCGTTTCATGTCCTCGGGATCGTCATCCTGCTTCAGCCCGACCTCGATATCTGCCGCCGAGACACGCCGTGCCCGGTGCCCGAACTCCGCCACGACGACCTCCGCCGTGTCGGCGTCGATGGTCTGGTTGATGGTCACCATCTGCCCCATTTCCATCATCTTCTTGACGATCTCGCTGCCGCGCACCGCCATGCGGTTGGCCAGTTCACTGACGAGAATGACCTCCGGCACGATGACCTCGCGCACCATCTTCTTCGTCGACCCCTTGACCATCTTGCGCTCGAGTTGCTGCTGGCGCAGCTTCTCGCGCGCCCGTCTTGCTGCCGCGAGACTGCGTGCCCGCTCCTCGCGGTCCTCCTGGTTCAGAGCCTGGGCAACGGTGAGCTTGCCGCTCCGGCGTCGGCCGGCGGCGCGCTTCCCCGGGGCCAGGGCGGAGCGTTTCTGGTCGCGCTTGCCCCGCCGGGGTTCCTCCTCGGTAACGGCGGCGGGAGTGACTGTTTCGGTCGCCGGAATCTCGTCGCGTTTCTCGGTCGAGTCGCGCTGTCTGTCGAGTTGCCGCCTGGCCTGCTCTTCGGCCTTCCGACGGACTTCTTCCTCCCGCTCACGCCGTTCAGCCTCCTCACGGGCGCGGCGCTCGGACTCCTCGCGTTCAGCCTTGAGCCTCGCCTCCTCCTCGGCCCGCATACGCTCCTGCTCGCCCGCCTGAACACGAGCCTCCTCGTCGGCCTTTTGCGCCTGTTCAAGGGCACGCAGACGGCTTTCGCGCTCTTCGGGACTGAGATGCCGCAGAACCAGGGACGACCGCCGGCTGACTTCCTCTTTCGCCGGTGTCGTCGCGGTCTCCTGCTCCGTGGCGGGCTCGCTGGCCTCCGACTCAGATGTGACGGGCCGGGCTTCGGCGCTCTCCTGGCGTCCCGAGCGCAAGGTGCGCCGCTTCTTGACCACGACAGCGACATTCTTCTTGCGGCCATGGCTGAAGCTCTGCTGTACGGAGCCGCTGACTTCGGTCGTCTTGCGCTCGACCTGCCTGCGCCCGCCGAGACTCAGCGTCGGCTTGCGTGGGCCTTCGTCCGTGGTTGCCATCCTTCAGGTTCCTTCCATGCCATGTTCGGCGAGTCCTCGAAATCCCCCGAGGCGGGCACATTCCCGGGCGATCCTGTTGGCCAGGCCACCGGAGTGAAGAGCCACGTGGACCGCGTCGATCCGGCCAAACGCCTCGCCGAGTTCCACGCGATCCAGGACCCGCAATACCGTGACGGACGACCGTCCGGCCAGTTTGTCGAGGCCGGCAGCCGAGCCGTCACGGGCGTGCAGCAGGAGGCTTGCGTCCCCCGAGACAAGAGCGCGGCACTTTTCGAATCCGCACACGGCCTCACCAGCCCGGCGGGCGAATCCCAGGAGCTCGACAATCCGCCGCACAAGCAGGCTCTCCACGGAATCGGCGAGATCGGAACGGGCCGCCACGGGCCTGCGCAAACCACGGCTGAACTGCTTCCTGGCTACTGCGCGGTCGATGGCGTCGCGCCGGGCGGAAACCCAGACGCCGCGTCCGGGCAGGCGTTCCGCCAGGTCCGGTACAACGTCCCCTGACGGAGCCAGCACGAACCGCACCAGCTCCGACTTGTCGACGGACCTGCCGGTCGCTATGCAGCGCCGCTGGACATTAGTGTTCGGACCGGGCATCAGCGTTGTCACCTTGCGCGGACGACCCGGTCGCGTGGCCGTCTTCCTCACCCTCGAACCAGTGGGCGCGTGCCGCCATGATGATGGCGTTGGCATCGTCCGGTGTCAGGTACGTGCCGGGCAGGTAATCCTGCAACAACTCGTCGGCCGCCAGGTCAGCCAGCTCATCGAGAGTCCTGATTCCCTTCTCGCCCAGTTCGACAAGGAAGGCCGGCGTCAGTCCATCAATGGCGGCGACGTCGTCCGCGACGCCGAGTTCACTGCGCCTGGCATCGAACTGAAGGTCGCGTTCCTGGACAAATGCGATGGCCCGGTTCTGCAACTCCTGGGCGATCCCCTCGTCGAGACCCTCGATGGAAAGCAACTCCTCGGTGGACTCGAAGGCAATCTCCTCGACCTCGGAGAATCCCTCGGTCACGAGGAGTCTGGCGAGCACGTCATCGACATCGAGCGCTTCCATGAAGTGCTCGGACTGCACACGCATTTCATTGGTGCGGCGCTCCGATTCGCCACTTTCTGTCATGATATCGATGTCCCAGCCCACGAGCTGCGAGGCGAGACGCACATTCTGGCCGCGCCGGCCAATCGCCAGGGACAGCTGGTCGTCAGGCACCACGACCTCCATGCGTCGATCCGCTTCGTCCATGACGACCTTGGCCACCTCCGCGGGTTGCAGGGCGTTCACGACAAACGTGGCGGTGTCCGGCGACCAGGGAATGATGTCGATCTTCTCGCCACCGAGTTCATTGACAACGGCCTGAACGCGGCTGCCCCGCATGCCGACGCAGGCGCCTACGGGGTCGATGGAGTCGTCATTGGTCCGCACGGCGATCTTTGCCCGACTCCCGGCATCGCGGGCGACGGCGCGAATCTCGATGATCCCGTCGTAAATCTCCGGGACTTCCATTTCGAAGAGCTTGCGCATGAAATCGGGATGTACACGCGAGATGAAGACCTGCGGGCCACGGGCCTCCTGGCGCACGTCGTAGACATAGGCCCTCACCCGGTCGCCGCGGCGCAGGGGTTCGCGCGGCAGGCAGTCATCGCGCCGCAACATCGCCTCGGCGCGTCCCAGGTCGACGACCTGGTTGCCGCGCTCATCGCGCTTGACGACTCCGTTGATGATCTCGCCCACACGGTCCTTGAATTCGTTGTACTGGCGGGCGCGCTCGGCCTCACGGACCTTTTGCATGATGGTCTGCTTGGCGCCCTGGGCCGAGATTCGTCCGAATTCGACCGGTGGCAGGTCCTCGGTGATGAAGTCGCCAATCTCGGCGACGGGATTCTTCCGGCGCGCTTCCTCGAGAGTGATGTGCCGGCCCGGCTGCATCTCGACATCGTCCCCGATGACCTCGCGGTAGAGCAGCAGTGTCACCGCACCGGAAGTGCGATCGATCTCGACCCTGATATCGAGTTCGCCGTACTTCTTCACCGCGGCACTCTGGATCGCCTGCTCGAGTGCCTCGATCACGGTTTCGTGCTCGATGCCTTTTTCTGTCGCCACGGTCGCCGCGATCTGCAGCAGATCCCTGTGCGCCACGTTCGTCACAGCCGCCATGATCCTATCCTGCTTCGGCCCGCGCCGGTCCGCCGGCCGGCTGCGCCATTCCCTTGATCAGTTCGTCGTTGAGAACAAGTTTCGCTTCAACAATTCGGGCAAACGGCAGGCTGACGATACAGCCGGGAGACTGTTCCATCTGCACATTGCCGTCGGCCATGCCGGCGAGGCGCCCCTGGAACCGCTTCCTGCCGTCGAGCGGCGGATCGATGGACGCCGTCGCCTCGAACCCGGCGAACCTGCTGAAATCCTCCCGGCGTACCAGAGGACGGTCTATTCCCGTGGAGCTTACCTCAAGGTCGTAGGATCCCGAAACCGGATCCTCGGCATCGAGATGGGCACTCAAAAGGCGGCTCACCATGGCGCAGTCGTCGACCGTCGCGCTTCCGCCGTCGGCGCGTTCGATCATGACCTGCAGAACCCTGCCCTGGCGGTTGAACATCTTCACCCGCACAAGGTGGAAACCGATGCTCGCCACGCTCGGTGCGATCAGACTTTCAAGCCTGTCCTCCAGTGTCGTGTCCTCCACAACTGCCAAACGTCAGGGACGCGCCGGAGCGCCTCGACGCCGCTCCATCCTCTGGTTTGAGTATACTTGTCGAGTATACGCGTGGACACCCTGGCCCACAGCCCGGCCACTCCGGAGAACCACATCCCCGAAGCGCGGCGAGTGTAGCGAGGATGCCGCCGAGAGCAAGCGATTTCCGCACAACCTGCCTCTTGACACCCGGGACGCCACCCCCGCATGTGTCTCACTCATGAATGGTCACATCGTCTGGTTGAGGCCAGAACGGTCCTACGGCTTCGTGCGCCCGGTCGACGGCGGTGGCGACATGGTGTTCGATGTCGACGGGACAACCCACGCCAGACTGGGTGACGTTGCTCCGGGCATGGCAGTCCACTTCCTGGTGCGCCATGACGGCAAGGGGCCTGTGGCGGTGATCCTGGGAGCCGGGCATCTCGATGACGACACGCTGTAGGATGCGATTCCATGCCGGACCATGAGCCTCCCGCAGCCCTCGATCAGGATCCCCACGCCGGCGCCCGGGGGGATCGCGATCTCGAGGCCGCCATCGGCAGCCAGATCCGCCACCACCGGCGGCAACTCGACATGACCGTGACGGAACTTGCGGCTCAGGCTGGCGTATCGTCCGGTATGCTCTCCAAGATAGAGAACGGCCACACATCGCCGTCCCTGGGAACCCTGCAGCGCCTGGTCGGTGCTCTCAATGTTCCGTTTACCGCACTCTTCCAGAGATTCGAGGAACAGCGCGATGCCAGTCATGTGAGGGCGGGCGAGGGCCTCAAGATCGAACGCCGGGGAACGCGCGCCGGGCACCAGTACGCACTGCTCGGCCACGGTGTTCACAAGGAGGTTGCCGTCGAACCCTACATGATCACCCTGACCCACGAATCCGAGGTCTTTCCGGTATTCCAGCACGACGGCCAGGAGTTCCTCTATGTCGTTGAGGGCGCCATGGTCTACCGCCATGCCGGAACCAGTTACCGGATGGAGATCGGCGACTCCCTGTTCTTTGACGCCGATGCCCCGCACGGACCCGAAACACTGATTCAGTTGCCGGTCAGGTTTCTTTCCATCATTGTCTATCCCCGGCCGGGTAAGTGACGGGAGGCGCATGTCCGGGCTCGAACGGTTCAAGGGCGATTCACCGATCCCCGACATCGTCGGGGCGATCCGGCGCGATGGCGCGGCCATCGTCGAGAACTATGTCGACGACGCTGTCGCCGACCAGGTGCGGGACGACCTGCGGGAACCCTTCGACAAGGTGGGCCGATCCACCGAGAGCGACTTCAACGGCTACACCACCCTGCGTGTCAATTCGGTCCTCGACATCTCGCCGGCATCCGCCGGCATCGTCGGTCACCGTGGCATGATGCGCGTTCTCGACGCCATTCTCCTGGACCACTGCACGTCCTATCTCATCGGCAGCTGCACGGCCATCGAGATCCACCCCGGGGAGACCGGGCAGGTTCTCCATCGCGATGACACGATCTATCCCGTCCGGAAGACTCCCGGAATTGAGTTGCAGGTCTCCGTCATGTGGGCACTCGAGACCTTCACCGACATTAACGGAGCGACCCGGATCGTCCCGGACAGCCATCGCTGGCCACCGTCGCGCACTCCCGGACCGGACGACACGGTGCTGGCGGCGGAGATGCCGAAAGGATCGGCGCTCTTCTATCTCGGATCCGTCTGGCATGGTGGCGGGGCGAACCGCGACCGTCGACCTCGTGCCGGACTGATCAACACCTACTGCCTCGGCTGGCTGCGCCAGGAGGTGAACCACTTTCTTGCCGTCCCCCGCGCAACCGCCGCCGCCTTGCCGGAACACGTTCAGCGCCTCATGGGCTACAGTCTCTACGATGGCATGCTCGGCTACTATCCTACCGATCATGGCCGCGTGCCTCTCGGCGACATGAGGGGCGGCGCCATGTGGGGCTGGCAAACCGACTGACCCGCCCATCCACAACCGGCCCTGGGAGAACGCCATGATCCAGACCTACCTGCGCCAGCAGATCGACTGGGACCAGCCTTTCACTGTCGAGGAGTATGCCCGGCGCCGGGAGCGCACGAGGCAGGCGATGACCGATGCCGGTCTCGAGGCCCTCTTCGTCACCAACCCGGCCGATCTCACGTGGCTCACCGGCTATGACATGATCTGGTATCACCTCGAGAACCTGACGGGACTCCTGGTACGTGCCGGCAGCGACGACACACTGTTCTTTGACGGCCGTGGCCACACGACGATCATTTCGACCACGCCGGAAATCCGTGACGTGTGCTGGCTCGATCACGAATCCGTGGAGAGCGAATGCCGCCAGATCGCCGGAGCCCTTGCCGACTTCGGTCTCGCTTCAACAAGAGTCGGCATACAGCCCTGGGCCTACGCCCCCCACGGCCGGACAAGCGACACGCTCAAGACGGTCCTCGAGGCCGGTGGAGCGACGGTGGAGGACGCCTCGTTCCTCGTCGAGGAACTGCGCTTTGTGAAGTCGCCGGCGGAAGTCGCCGTGATGAAACGGGCGGCCGCCATTGCCGATGAGGCCATGCTGGCGGCCCGTGACGCCATTGCAGACGGGGTGATGGAGACGCACATCGAGGCCGTCGTCGCTTCGACCATGATGCAGGCAGGTGGCGGCTATCCCGGAATCCGCACCATGGTGGGCTCGGGCCCGCGTGCCGGCACCCACCACAGTCCCCCGCAGCACCGCCGCATCAGGGAGGGAGACCTTGTGTTTCTCGATTTCTGCGGCTGCCTCCACCGCTACCATGTCAACCTCAACCGCACATTTTCCCTAGGCGAACCCGATGAGCGCTGGACGCGGCTGATGACGACGTCCGCCGGCTGCATGGATGCCGTGATCGAGGCGTGCGGACCCGGCGACCCCGTCTCGAAGGTCCAGAAGGTGGCGGACGACTACATCGACGATGCCGGACTGAGACAGTGGGTCTGGTTTGTCGGTGGTTACTCTCTCGGAATCGCAGTGCCTCCGGACTGGTGCGGCAGCCATTGGATCAGCCCCCGCAACAACCTGGGAGACCGCATCCTGGAGCCAGGCCAGGTGTTCAATCTGGAGAACCAGTTCGACGTCTGGGAGGACTGGCCCGGCGGATCCGGCGTCGCCTGGATCGACAGCTTCCTCGTCACCGACAAAGGACTCGAGGTCCTCTCGAAGCTGCCACGGACCATCGCCACCGTGTAAGTTCCGGTGACACCTCGACGGCGTCACTCCTGGATTGCCCAGGCGTCGGCGATGTCGCGGGCGGTGGCGAACCAGACATCCGGGAAGGACTGCATCCACGCGATCATCTCGCGCAACAGCCTGATTCTCGAGGGGCGGCCCGTGATCTGGGGGTGCATGACAAGATCGAAGAGCCCGCCCCAGGCATGGATCTCCCGGAACTCCTCCTGCCAGATCTCCAGGATATGGCTGTTGGCGAATACCGGCCGCGGGTTCCTCACGGAAAACAGCGCGTAGATCGCGTCGTCAAGACTCCAGTGCCAGGGCAACTCGATGAGGCCCGACGGATGCCTGTAGGGATTGATGTGATCCATCAGGGAACTGTCGTAGACAAAGCCGCGTTCGGTGAGCAGGCGGACCATGTTGTCGCTGGTTTCGCCCGCCGGTGAACGGTACCCCGAAGGAACGATGCCCACTGTCTTCAGGAGAGCCTCCAGGCCGCGGTCGAGTTCCGCCTCCTCGGCGGCCGGGTCATCCGGATCGATCCACTCGTGCAGGTAGCTGTGATGACCGACCTCGTGACCACGCTCCAGGATCTCCTCGACGCGCCTGGTGTGGTTCTCGGCGGTCCAGCCGGGAACAAAGAAGGTCGCCGGAACACCGGCATCCTCCAGGGTCTCGAGAATCTTCGGCACGCCAAGGTTGGCGCCGTACCTGCCGTGGGAGAGCACGCCCGGGCGCTTCCAGTTGGCCTTGTCGCGGCCGATCCAGAGCGTTTCGGCATCGAAGTCGAAACTCAGCAGAACCGCGCACCTCGCACCGCCGGGCCAGGCGACGCGGGTGTCGACGAGTGCATTGGCCATGGTGTTCCTCCTGTCCTCGGGGCGCGTGACCGGGGAGACTACGGAGAGCCGGGATGACGGGCAATGTCATCCCGGACCAGCGGTGCGTTGTCAGCCGGGCTTGCGGGCGGCGATGAGAAACTCGCGGTTGCCGGTCCGGCCCGTGACCGGACTCTCGACAATGCCGAGGACGCGCCAGCCCATGGTGTCGGCGAGCCAGGTGCGAATGGTGGTGCAGACGTCCCGGTGCACCGCCGGATCGCGGACGATGCCACCCTTGCCGACGCGCTCCCGCCCAGCTTCGAACTGGGGTTTGATGAGGGCGATCAGGTGAGAGGCGGGGGCCGCCAGCGACAGTGCCGCCGGCAATGCGGTCATCAGCGATATGAAGGAAAGATCGGCGACGACGATACCTGGCGACTCTGGAATGAGCTCCGCATCAAGGGCACGGGCGTTGACCCCCTCCAGAACGGTGACGCAGGGAGACTGGCGCAATCTCCAGGCAAGCTGGCCTTTGCCGACATCGACGGCCCAGACATGGGCCGCACCCCGGGCGACAAGAACATCCACGAATCCGCCGGTGGAAGCTCCAAGATCGACGGCCAGGGCATCCCGGACATCGATGGCGAAGTGATCCAGTGCATGCTCGAGCTTGAGGCCGCCCCGCGACACCCAGGGATGGTCCGGCCTGCGGACCTCGATGACGCTGTCGACATCCACCAGGTCACCAGGCTTGTCGATCCGCCTCGAGCCGCTGAACACGGCTCCCGCCATGACCAGTGACTGCGCCCGTGTCCTGCTTGCCACCAGTTGACGCCGGACCAGCAACTGATCGATGCGCTGGCGGCAGGATCGCGCCACGAAGAAACTCAGGCCCGGCGGTGGACGGCAAACCGCGCCATGTCGCGCAGACCGTCGGCGGCCTCCCCGAAAGTCTCGAGAGCATCGATTGCCCGCTCGGAAAGCTCGACCGCCTTTCGGCGGGCCGCCTCCAGCCCGAGAGCCTGAACCAGCGTCGCCTTGCCGGCGGCGGCATCCTTGCCGGTCGCCTTGCCCAGCGCCTCCGGGTTGCCTTCAACGTCGAGAATGTCGTCGGTGATCTGGAAGGCCGTTCCCAGATCCCTGCCAAAGGCGATCATTGACGCTTCATCCGCCTTCGCGAGGATGGCGCCGGCGCGGGTGCTGAAGACGAAGAGGCCTCCGGTCTTGAGGGCCTGCAGGCGCCTGATCCCGGGGGGATCGATGGCCATGTGTTCCGCCGCCATGTCGATCGCCTGACCGGCAATCATGCCTGTGCAGCCCGACGCACTGGCAAGGGCGCTGACGAGGCCGATGCGCACATCTGCATCCTCATGGGTGGCCGGGTCGGCCAGAACCTCGAAGGCCAGCGATTGCAGGCCGTCTCCGGCGAGGATCGCCGTCGCCTCGTCAAAGGCCTGGTGACAGGTTGGCTGGCCGCGCCGCAGGTCATCGTTGTCGAGTGCGGGCAGATCATCGTGAATCAGTGAATAGCAGTGGATCATCTCGACGGCGGCTGCCGTTCTCAGGGCACTGATTCCGGTGATCCCGAACACTGCGGCGGACAGTGTCACGAGCACCGGACGCAAGCGCTTGCCACCGTTGAAGACGGCATACCGCATGGCCTCGTGGAACCTGCCTTCAGGCCCGGATGCCTGCGGCAGAAGTCTCTCGAGCGTCAGGTCAACGCTCCGGGCACCGCTTTCCAGTATGTCCGGCAAGCTGACCACTGCCTCACTCCTGCCCGGCAGGCTCCGGTTCGGCATCGAGGCTTCCGTCGGCCCCAAGCCGGATCTTCTCGACCTTCTCGCGGGCTTCCCTGAGTCTGGCTTCGCAATGCCGCCGCAGCAGGGCGCCCCGTTCGTAGTCGCTGATCGCCTCGTCGAGTTTCGCCTCGCCCTTCTCGAGACGCTCGACAATGGTCTCGAGTTCCGCCATGGCGGCCTCGAAACTCATCGAGGCAACATCATCTTCCGTGTCCACGACTGTCATTCCCCCGCCTCCATGAGTTTCCCGACATGCCGGGCGGCGCTCGCCGCCAGCGCATCGAGGTCATAACCGCCTTCCAGCACCGACACAACACGTCCTCCCGCGTGAAGACGGGCGACATCGAGCAGACGATCCGTCACCCAGGCAAAGTCCTCTTCCACCAGATTGATGTCCGCGAGGGGATCACGCTCGTGGGCATCGAAGCCTGCCGAAATGAACACCAACTCGGGACGGAACGCATCGAGAGCCGGCATGACGCGATCATCGATGGCAGCACGGAAGGCGGCGCTTCCCGAACCCGGACGAAGCGGTGCGTTCACGATGTTGTCCCAGCGTCCGGTCTCGTCTTCGCTGCCGGTTCCAGGGTAATGGGGATACTGGTGGGTCGAGGCGTAGAACATTCCCTCCTCATCCCAGAACATCGCCTGTGTGCCGTTGCCATGATGGACGTCGAAGTCAACGACCGCGACCCTGTGGAGGCCGTGGGCGGCACGGGCGTGGGCGGCGCCGACAGCGACCGAATTGAAGAGGCAGAAACCCATGGCACGGGTCTGTTCCGCGTGGTGGCCTGGCGGACGAACGGCACAGAAGGCGTTGCGAACCCGCCCGGCCACCACGGCGTCGACCGCCTCGACGAGGGCGCCGGCAGCGACGAGCGCCGCCTTCCCCGAACCGCTCGAGACCACCGTGTCGGCATCGAGATGGCCATGACCGGCCGAAGGAATGGCGTCCAGCACCGCCTCGACCCACGGTGCCGGATGCATGAGGGCGATGTGGTCGGGTGTCGCCGGTTGCGGAACGCAGCGTTCGAGCGCCGCAAACCTCCCGTCGCCGAGAGTATCGAGGATCGTCTGCAGTCGTGAAGCCCTCTCGGGGTGATGAGGGCCGGTATCGTGGGCAAGGCACGCGTCGTGCGTATAGAAACGTGTCGTCATCGGATTGATGCCTGGCTGCGACCCACGCTGTCACCTCTCCCTCACCCTACATCACGCCCGCCGCAACATGAAGGCAGGCGGCTGGACACATGATTGGACTGATCGTCCGCACGGGATAACATGATCAGCCTCATCCCTGCCCCGGGACGTGACTGCAGGGAAGGGTTCGCAGCATGGTTCCATATCTGCGCCGGCTTGAGGCAGAATCCATCCATGTCATGCGCGAGGTGGTGGCCGAGTTCCGCCGCCCGGTCATGCTCTATTCGATCGGCAAGGACTCTTCGGTCATGCTGCACCTGGCGCGCAAGGCCTTCCATCCCTCCAGGCCGCCCTTTCCTCTCCTTCATGTCGACACCACCTGGAAGTTCCCGGAGATGTATGCCTTTCGCGACCGCGTGGCGCGTGACCTCGGCATGGAACTCCTGGTCCACGTCAACCTGCAGGGACTTGACCGGGGCATCTCCCCCTTTGCCCACGGGTCGGCCCTGCACACCGAGGTCATGAAGACCGACGCACTCAGGCAAGCGCTCACCCGACATGGCTTCGACGCCGCGTTCGGTGGCGCCAGGAGGGACGAGGAACGCTCCCGGGCCAAGGAACGTGTTTTTTCCTTTCGCTCCGCGGCCCATGGCTGGGAGCCCCGTGATCAGAGGCCGGAACTCTGGAACCTCTACAACACCCGTGTCGGACCGCGGGAATCGATGCGGGTCTTTCCCCTGTCGAACTGGACCGAATCCGATGTCTGGCGCTACATCGAAAGCGAGGGCATCGACATCGTGCCTCTCTACCTCGCCGCGGCGCGCCCGGTTGTCGAACGCGATGGCATGCTCATCATGCGCGTCGACGGGCGGATGGCGCTGAAGAAAGGCGAGACCGTCCGCGTGCGCCAGGTGAGATTCCGCACCCTGGGCTGCTGGCCACTCACCGGCGCCATCGAGTCGGCGGCCGACAGCGTGCCGGCGGTCATTGACGAAATGCGGGCCCTGAAGACATCCGAGAGAACCGGACGGCTGATCGACCGCGACCAGTCGGGTTCGATGGAAAGGAAGAAGCGCGAGGGCTACTTCTAGATGAACGACACGGTCGATCTTCTGCGTTTCGTGACATGCGGCAGTGTCGACGACGGCAAGTCGACACTCATCGGACGCCTGCTCCACGACACCGCGCTCATCTTCGAGGATGAACTCGCCGACATCCAGGCGGCGAGCCGCATCTGGGGAACCCGTGGAGACGGGATCGACCTGGCGCTCCTCGTCGACGGTCTCGAGGCGGAGCGCGAGCAGGGCATCACCATTGACGTCGCCTATCGCTACTTCCAGACATCCAGGCGCCGTTTCATCGTCGCCGACACTCCAGGACGCGTCCAGCACACCCGCAACATGGCGACTGGCGCCTCGAACGCGGACCTCGCCCTGGTCCTGGTCGACGCGAGGAAGGGCGTCCTCACGCAGTCCCTGCGCCATTCCGCCATCGCCAGTCTGCTCGGCATTCCCCACGTCATCCTGGCAGTCAACAAGATGGATCTCGTCGACTGGGACAAGGGGGTGTTCGAGGCGATCGAGGAGACGTTCCGCCGCCACGCCGCGCGGCTCGCCTTCGCTATCGTGGATGCCGTGCCGGTCTCGGCCGTCACCGGCGCCAACGTGCTCGAACGGTCGGCGGAAATGCCCTGGTATCGCGGAGAGACACTGCTGGAAATCCTGGAATCGGCGGGCGCTGGCAGAAACGCGGCAAACGGCCCCTTCCGCATGCCGGTCCAGAGAGTCAGCCGTCCGGACCAGGATTTCCGGGGCTGCAGTGGTCTCATTGTCTCGGGAACGGTGACGCAGGGAATGGATGTGGTGGCGGCACCATCCCTCAAGTCGTCGACCGTCTCGCGCATCATCACGTTCGATGGCGACCTCGAGGCGGCCAGCGCCGGCGAATCGGTCACCCTGGAACTCGCCGACGACATCGACATCGCGAGGGGACATGTCCTGGCCTCGTCGGACCGGCCGCCGCAGTCAACCGACCAGTTCGCCGCCCATGTCATCTGGATGGACGAGCATGACCTGCTGCCGGAACGGCTCTACCTGCTCAAGTCGGGAACCCGGACGACGACCGCGAGAATCACCGACCTGCGCCACCGCATCCATGTCGACACTCTCGAGCACATGGCGGCCAGGACCCTGTCCCTCAATGACATCGGCTACTGCAACCTGGCCCTCGACCAGACGATCGCCTGCGATCCCTATGGCGAGGTGAGCGACACGGGAAGCTTCATCCTCATCGACCGGTTCACCAACCGCACCGTGGCGGCCGGCATGATCGACTTCGGCCTGCGCCGGGCCAGGAACCTGGAGCGCCAGACGATCGATGTCAGCAAGGATCTGCGCGCCGACCAGAAACACCAGAAACCCTGCATCGTGTGGTTCACCGGACTGTCGGGTTCCGGCAAGTCGACCACCGCCAATCATGTCGAACGCCGGCTCGCTGCCCTGGGGCGTCACAGCTACCTGCTCGACGGAGACAATATCCGCTTCGGGCTGAACCGGGACCTCGGGTTCACCGATGCCGACCGGGTGGAGAACATTCGGCGCATTGCCGAGGTCGCCAGGCTCTTCGTCGATGCAGGACTCATCGTCCTCGTCTCCTTCATCTCGCCCTTCAGGGCCGAAAGGCAGATGGCGCGTGAACTCGTCGATGAAGGGGAGTTCGTCGAGGTGTTCGTCGACACGCCGCTCGAGGTGTGCGAGGCACGCGATCCCAAGGGCCTCTACCGCAAGGCTCGCGCCGGCGATCTGCGGAACTTTACCGGCATCGAATCCGCCTATGAGGCTCCCGAAGAACCCGAGATCGTGCTGAAGGCAGCGGAACACGACCCCGACGAACTCGCCGGAATGGTGATGTCCTGGCTCGTCGAACACGGACACCTCGATGAGTCGCCGCATGATGGCGGGACCGGCCGATGACCTGGCCCCCTGCCGCGCATATCGATCCGGACACGCTTGTCTACGCCGTGGGCGATGTGCACGGACGGTCCGACCTTCTTCTTCGCCTTCACCGGATGATCCTCGAGGATGCCGAATCCAGGACGCAGCGGCGGCGATACATCGTCTTTCTCGGCGATTATCTGGACCGAGGTCCCGACTCGGCCGGCGTGATCGACTTCCTCACCCGGACAGCCGGGGCCGACGACGGCTTCGAACGGATCTTCCTCATGGGCAACCACGACGCCTGTGCGATCGATTTCCTGGAAGGCAGGGACGACGGGCTGTGGTGGATCAACCGTCTGGGTGGCGCCCAGACTCTGCTCTCCTACAATGTGGCGCCCGGAACAGGCACCGGACGCCAGCTGCGGCACGCCATGCCGGAACACCACCGCGCCTTCCTGCATTCGCTGAAACTTCATCAGGTCATCGACGGAGTCCTGTTCGTGCATGCGGGGATCCGTCCCGGCGTTGCCCTCCACGACCAGGATCCCGAGGACCTCCTGTGGATCCGCGAGGAGTTTCTCGATTCACCCGTGGACCACGGATGGCTCGTCGTGCATGGCCACACCATCTCGTGGGATGGACCCGACATCCGGGCCAACAGGATCGGCATCGATACGGGGGCCGTCATCACCGATGTGCTGACAGCCCTGGTCCTCTCCCGCGGGGATGCCCGATTCCTCCGTACGCCATGAGCTGCTGGCCCCTCCACGAGGACGGAACCTGGCGCGAGTACACCCGGCGCAGATGCCAGGGACCCGCTCTCTTCCTTGATCGCGACGGCGTCATCGTCGAGGAAACACGCTATCTCCACGAGCCCGCAAAGGTGCGCCTCGTGACGGGGATCACCGACATCATGGGCCGCGCCAATGCCGGCGGAATCCCCGTCATTGTCGTCACCAACCAGGGAGGCATCGGCCGTGGACTTTACCGATGGGAGGATTTCGCCGCGGTCCAGGAGGAGATCACACGGCGCCTGAGTCGTGCCGGAGTCCACTGGGACGGTGTCCTCGCGTCACCCTTTGCGCCGGGGGACTCGCCCATGCGCAAGCCGCGCCCCGGCATGCTGCTGGCAGCGGCAGCGAAACTGGGCATCGATCGTGCCGGAAGCTGGATCATCGGTGACCGTGAAACCGACATCGAGGCCGGACACGCCGCCGGCCTCGCGGGAGGCATCATGGTGGGAGACGGCTACGGCAGTGGAGAGCGGCAACGCGCCCTCGGATTCGACGAGCCTGGCCGCTACCTGGTCCGCACGGTCCAGACACCCGCCGATGCGGTTGCTCACCTGCCGTTTCTCGTCAATCCTTGATTCCGTCACCCGGATTCCGGCCATGAACCTCAGGCACTACTTCGAACGCGAGATCGACCAGCACCTGGCGGTGGTGCAGCAGGCCCGTCAGGCGCTCGCCACCCCCTTCGCCAGGCTGGTGGAGGCCTGTGTTCAGAGCCTGAAGGGCGGTGGCAAGATCCTGTTCTTCGGCAATGGCGGCAGTGCGGCGGATGCCCAGCACCTGGCCACGGAACTCACCGTGCGCTACGTCGGTGACCGGCCGGCCATTCCCGGCCTGGCGCTCACCACCGACACGTCGGCCATCACGGCCACGGGAAACGACATGGGCTTCGAGAGGATCTTCTCGCGCCAGATCGAGGCCCTGGGCCAACCGGGGGATGTGGCGATCGCACTCTCGACCTCCGGCAGAAGCGTCAATGTCATACGAGGGCTCGAACAGGCGAGGGCCCAGGGACTCGTCGCCGCGGCGCTCGGAGGCGGCGACGGAGGCGCCCTGCCGCACCTTGCAGACCCCCTTCTTCTGGTACCCGGCACCGTCACCGCACGCATCCAGGAGGTCCACATCACGCTGGGACAGATGCTGTGCGGCGCCATCGAAATCGAGCTCGGCCACGTCCGGGAGCCGTCGTCTTGATCCTTGTCACCGGTGGCACCGGCTTCATCGGCTCCAACATTGTCCGTGCCCTGGCCGCGGCAGGTGTGCCGCTGGCCGTGTGTGACCGCCACCTCGACGATCCCAGGCTGAGCAACATTGCCGGCGCCCGGGTCCTGGAGATGTTAGGGCCCGGTTCCCTCGCCGCCTGGCTCAACGGCAGGAGTTCGCTGGATGCCGTCATCCACATGGGAGCGATCTCGGCCACCACGGAGACGGATGTCGATCTCGTCATGAAGACGAATGTCATGCTGACGCTTCAGCTCATGGACTGGTGTACCGCACGTCGCGTGCCGTTCATCTACGCTTCCTCGGCCCAGGTCTACGGTGACGGCTCGCGGGGATTCGATGATGACGAGAGCGCCGCCGCCATGGACGCTCTCATTTCCATCACACCCTATGGGGCCAGCAAGCTGCTGTTCGACCGGCTCGTTATCCGTGAGCGCGACGCCGGCCGCACCATGCCGCCGCAATGGGTCGGCCTGCGTTTCTTCAACGTCTATGGCCCCGGCGAAGGGCACAAGGGCACCATGGCCAGCGTTGTCTCCAGGACCCTGCCCGACATCGTGACCGGCAGTCCGCTGAGGCTGTTTCGCTCCTGCCATCCGGACTATGTCGATGGTGGCCAGAAACGCGATTTCATATACGTCAGGGACTGTGTCGACGTGGTCACGTGGCTGCTCGACAACCCGGCCGTCAGCGGTATCTTCAATCTCGGGACCGGCGAGGCAAGGACGTGGCTGGATCTCGGCCATGCCATGTTCAAGGCGCTTTCCCGGCCGGCCAGAATCACGTTCGTCGACATGCCTGCGGCACTCGAGGGGCGTTATCAGTACTATACCCGGGCCCGCATGGACCGGCTCCGCGAGGCCGGTTACACGAAACCCTTCACCTCTCTCGAAGACGGCATCGCCGATCACGTCGCCATCAGCCTGGCCGGTGCGCCGGCCAGCCACCACGGAGGGCAGCAATGACACGACCAGCACCGGACCGGACCATGAACATCGCCTGTGTGGGAGGCGGCTACATCGGTGCCGGATGGGCTGCCGTCATTCTTGCGGCTGGCCGCGATGTGGTGATGAGCGACCCGGCGCCAGATGGCGAGGCCAGCGCCCGGCGCATCATCGACCAGGCCTGGCCCTATCTTGAACGTCTCGGACTGGCCAGGGGTGCGTCCAGGGAACGGTTCCGCTTTGCAGGATCGATGGAGGAAGCGGTGGAGAATGCGGACTTCGTCCAGGAAAGCGCGCCCGATCGTGAAGATCTCAAGATTGCGCTGTTCGAGGCCATGGATGCCGCCGCTCCGGCCGAAACGGTGCTGGCGAGTTCATCATCGGCCTTCCTGCCGACACGTCTCCAATCGCGTTGTCAGCACCCCGAAAGGGTCGTCATCGGCCACCCCTTCGCGCCCAGCTACCTCGTGCCGCTGGTGGAGGTGGTCGCGGGCAGCCGGACCGCCGGTGATGTCGTGGCGTGGGCTTCGGCCTTCTACGAATCCGTCGGCAAGAGGACTCTCACACTCCGCCGGGAAATCGAATCCTACATCGCCAACCGCCTCCAGCACGTCGTCTTCGAGGAAGCAGCGGCCCTTGTGGATGACGGAATCTGCACCTACCAGGACATCGACACGGCGATGACGGCAGGCCCGGGACTGCGATGGGCTTTTGCCGGTCCCGTGACGTGCTATCACCTCGGCGGCGGCAAGGGGGGCGTTCGCCACATGATCGACCACTTCGGCTGGAAGCGCGGCGAAACGGCCAGGAATGAACTCGTCGGCGCTGTCGACGCCATGTACGGCCATCTCGACATCGACGACCTCGAACGCTGGCGCGACGAGAACCTGATGGTGATGCTCGAAGGGCTGATGAAGCCGCCCCGGCGCAACTGATCGCGATGTTCCCGAAGTCGGCGTCAGAGAACGTCGGCAGGATCGACGAACGGGTAGTCCAGGGCGTCCGCCACCGCCTTGTAGACAACCTTTCCGTCGTGGACATTGAGGCCATCGCAAAGGAAGGGATCGACCCTGCAGGCGCGCTGCCAGCCCCTGTCCGCAAGCTGGATGATGAAGGGCAGTGTCGCGTTGTTGAGGGCGAAGGTCGATGTCCGGGCCACGCCGCCTGGCATGTTGGCAACGCAGTAGTGGACGACTCCATGGACCCGGTAGGTCGGTCTGGCGTGGGTCGTCGCACGGCTTGTCTCGAAACAGCCTCCCTGGTCGATGGCGACATCGACCACCACCGAACCACGGCGCATCCGGCGGATGTGGCTTTCGGTCACGAGCTTCGGTGCTGCGGCGCCGGGAATCAGAACGGCACCAATGACCGCGTCCGCGGCAAGGACATGCTCCTCGAGGGCATCGGTCGTCGAATAGAGAACCTTGGCCCGTGCCTCCAACAGTTCATCGAGTTGCCGCAACCGGGCGATCGAACGGTCGAAGACAGTCACATCCGCACCGAGGCCGATCGCCATGCGCGCAGCGTGGGTGCCCACCACTCCACCACCAATGACGACCACCTTCCCTGGCGCCACGCCCGGGACACCGCCAAGGAGGACACCGGCGCCGTGCTGGGCCTTCTCGAGGCAGTGACTGGCGGCCTGGATCGACATGCGCCCGGCGACCTCGCTCATCGGTGCAAGGAGCGGCAGACCACCATTCATGTCGGAGACCGTCTCGTAGGCGATGGCGGTGCAGCCCGATTCGACGAGCAGCCGTGTCTGCAACGGGTCCGGCGCAAGGTGAAGGTAGGTGAAGAGAATCTGATCCCGGTGCAACAGGCGGCACTCGTCGGGTTGCGGTTCCTTCACCTTCACGATCATCTCCGCCCGGGCGAAGACTTCTTCCGGGGTGTCCACAATGTCCGCACCGGCGCGCACGTACATGCTGTCGGTCAGTCCGATGCCACGACCGGCGCCCTTCTCGACGAGCACGGCGTGACCACGTCCGGTGAGTTCCCTCACCGAGGCCGGCGTCATGCCGACGCGGTACTCGTGATTCTTGATCTCTCTGGGTACTCCGAGAAGCATCGATCACCTCCGTCTTGAGGCAAGAAGACCACGCGGCCGTGCCGCGATCAATCCCCCGCGCTAAGGTTCTCAAGGGTCCAGCCGTTCCAGTCGGAACGTACCACCGACGACGGCGTAGTTGGCATAGCCGAGGCGGGCAATCACCCCCTCGGCCTCGGGATCGAAGCGTCCTGTTGCGATGGCGTCATCATCGATGTGAATGCCGACCACCTCGCCGAATACCACCAGGCTCGGGGTGTCCTTTTGCGGAATCTCCAGCGTCTTGAGATAGCGGCACTCGAAGGCAACCGGACTTGCCGCCACACGAGGCGTCGACACCATGACCGAGGGTGCCAGTTCCAGTCCGGCAAGCCTCGCCTCGTCAACACCCGCAGGCACCTCGCGCGCCGAGATGTTCATGGCGTCACGCAGCGACCGGGTCACCAGATTGTGCACGAACTCTCCGGCGTCGGCCGCATTGCGGGCGGTATCCTTGGTGCGTTCCGAACCACCGGCCGAGAAACAGACCACAGGGGGATCGTCAGCCATGGCGTTGAAGAAGCTGTAAGGGGCCAGGTTGACCGACCCATCGTCATTGAGAGTGGTGAACCAGCCGATGGGACGCGGCGCCACGAGAGCCTTGAACGGATCACGGTCGAGCCCGTGCCCCTTCGAGGGTTCGTAGAACATGGTGCTCTCGTCCGCCGTCAGGCAGCCCGGGACCTGTAGCGCTCGATGTACCAGGAAGCTTCGTGCATGGTCTGGCGCACCGAAGGACGTGCCGCCATCTCGTCACACCACCGGTGCAGACGCCGGCAGTCTTCCGGAATGGTGAGCTGGCGGTAGTGGGAGAGCAACGGAAACCGTTCGAAGAACGGCCAGAAGGCGAGATCGACGAGGCTGACCGACGAACCCAGCCAGAAGGGCCCTGACGAAAGAGCCGCCATGCCCTTCGTTTCCATGTGGCGGAGATCCTGTCTCACCCGGTCACCAAGGTCCTTCCGGCGTTCCGCGTCCTTCGCTTCCAGCAGCGCGTAGAAATCCTCGACCCATCGGGTGTTGCAGTAATCGATCCAGATGCGCGCCTGGGCACGCAACCAGGGATCGTCGGGCAACAGGGGCACATTCGGGAACTTGTCCTCGAGGAACTCGTTGGCGATCGCGGATTCCCAGACGATCTCGTCAGCGATCTTCACCACCGGAACCTTCGAGGTCGGCGAGATTTCCTCGAACCAGGCGGGCTTGTTGGCGAGATCGACCTCTCGAACCGTGAATTCCAGCCCCTTCTCGATGAGCGCCATGTGGGTTCGCTGGGCGAAGGGGCAGACGTTGGATGTGATGAGTTCAATGGCCGTCATGGAGACACTCCCCTTATCGTTGTGCGGCTTATCCCAGTGTCCGCGCAATGGAGGCGCGAAGGTCACTCGTGACACGGGCGCCAAACTGGCCGATCACTTCACTGGAGCAGACATTGGCGATGCGCGCCGCCCGGTCGAGACTGAGTTCCTGGGTGTAACCGTAGAGGAAACCGGCGGCATAGAGATCACCGGCACCCGTGGCATCGACCACCTTGGTCATGACGGATTCGATTTCGAAGACCGAACCGGGCGAGAAGACCATGGAGCCCTTCTCGCTGCGCGTGACGACGGCGATGGAGACCTCGTCCGCGAGACCGCGGGACGCCGCCGAGAAGGATTCTCCGGGAAAGAGCGACAGAGTTTCGGCCTCGTTGGCGAACACGATGTCGACATGGTCGTGCAGGAACGGGTGCAGATCGTCCCGGTGGCGATCCACGCATGCCGCATCGGAAAGTGACATCGCGACCTTGCCACCGGCTGCGGCAGCCATGCCGGCCGCCTTCCTGAACACCTCGTGTCCTTCGGGCGCATCCATGAGATAGCCCTCGAGCAGGACGACCCGTGCGGACATGGCGTCCGCCTCGAGATCCGCAACACCGAGATCGACCGATGCGCCGAGCCATGTGCACATGGTCCGATGGCCGTCCGGCGTCACGAGAATGAGGGATCGTCCGGTTTCCGGCCCGTCGGCCGCCGCAGGGGTCGCGAAGACGACACCCTGGGAACGCAGGTCCCCGGCAAAGCGCTGCCCGAGCGTGTCGTCCTTCACTCTGCCGACAAATCCGCCGTTGCCTCCGATCGCGGCAAGGCCGGCAATCGTGTTGGCCACGGAGCCACCGGACATCATCGTGACGGGCTCGCAGGCGTCGAGAAGCCTCGTCGCCATGTCGTGATCGACAAGGTGCATGCCGTCCTTGGCGAGGTCGAAGTCTGCCAGAAAGGACTCATCGACCTCGGCGACGATGTCAACGATGGCGTTGCCGATGCCAAGAACATCGATGCATGGCTGGTTCATGTGAGAAAGAGGCACCTGTTGCCGGTGGCCGCGAGTATAAGTGTGGAGCACTTTCTGGCAAGCCTTGCCCGGGGACATGTGACAGCACCATACTCGCCACGCACGGCCTCAACGCGCGGAAGGCACCGATGGCAGATCTCTGGAGGATGACGGCGAGCGAGGCCGCCGGACTGCTGCGCCGCAAGGAGGTTTCCCCACTCGAGTTCGTCGAGGACTGCATCGCCCGCATCGAGGCGACAGACGATGGCCTCAACGCCATGCCAACCCGTTGTTTCGACCGGGCCCGGGACCATGCGCGGCGGTTCGATTCCGGTGATGCCCCGGGTCCGCTCCATGGTCTGCCGGTCGCCATCAAGGATCTCGAGGACGTCGCCGGTGTGCGGACCACCTACGGTTCCCCGATCTGGGCCGACCACGTTCCGCCGGCCTCGGATCTCATGGTGACGCGCCTGGAAAGCCGGGGGGCCGTCGTCGTCGGCAAGTCCAACGTTCCGGAGTTCGGCGCCGGAGGCAACAGTTTCAACGAGGTTCTCGGGGTGACGACCAATCCCTGGGACATGGCGTTCTCGGCTGGTGGATCCTCCGGTGGATCGGCGGCCGCGCTGGCCAGCGGCCAGGTGCCCCTGGCGACCGGTTCCGATCTCGGCGGCAGTCTGCGCATTCCGGCAAGCTTCTGCGGGGTGACGGGATTTCGGCCGAGCCCTGGTGTCGTCGCCCGCGGTCCGGCACCGGATGCCTTCCAGAATCTTTCGGTCAGCGGGCCGATGGGACGCAATGTCGCCGACACGGCGCTTCTGCTCGATGCGATGTCGGGAGTTGACGAACGCGATCCGCTGTCACGTCCGGCACCGCCGGTCTCCTGGCGGGACCAGGTCCGCGTGGCCCTCGACCGGGGAGACATCCCGCGGCGCATCGGCTACTCGCCGGATCTCGGCATCACGCCGGTGGCCCGGAACGTTGACCGGTTGTGCCGTGAGGCCCTCGATCGTCTTGCGGCCCTGGGAAGCGACATCGCACCGGCCACCGTCGACTTTTCCGATACGCCGGAAGCGTTCCATACCCTGCGGGCCATCGGATTCGCCACCGCCCATGAGGACGATCTCTTGCACCGCCGCGGAATGCTGAAGCCGGAGAATGTGTGGAACATCCGCAAGGGGCTCGATCTTGGCATCGGCGACATCATCCGGGCGACACGCATCCGGGGCGCGCTCTACCAGAAGATGATGGCGTTCTTCGAGACCTTTGACCTTCTCGCCCTTCCCTCGACCATCGTCCCCGCCATCGCCACCCACGAACGCTATCTCGGGGAGCTCGAAGGCCATCGGTTCGAAAACTACGTGGACTGGATCATGATCACGTCGGTGATCACGTTGACATCGTCTCCCGCGATCTCGATTCCCTGCGGATTCACGGATGACGGATTGCCTGTCGGATTACAGCTGGTCGGCCCCTCGCACAGCGACGGACGTGTTCTGGGATGGGCTGCTGTCGCCGAACACGCCCTTGGCATCGCTGGCGGTCTGCCCATCGACCCCCGCGGCACACCCGGTCGTTACCCCGATCCGGAGCCGATCGACGGCCGCCATCGTGCTTGACGTGCCCGGGAGGATTGCCGTCAACCTGGGTGATCGCAGGATTCGCCGCAGTATGGTTCTCATTGCCCTGGCGAGTGCCGTTGCGTCTTCGGTTCTCGTGGCCCTGGTCATCGGTGGCGCGATGGTCCTCGAACCCGGCTCTCTGGTGGAAACCCGTGTCGCCTGGATGCCCGGCTGGCTGGCCGACAGCGTCGTTTTCGTCGTGGTCACGCTGGGTGCCGTTGCGCTCGTCTGGTTCACGTTCGTCATGGTCGTGCAAACCGTGGCATCGCTCTTTCTCGACGGCATCGTTTCACGCGTCGAGGGAACCGACTATCCGCACCTGCCGGAGGCGAGAGGAACGACAGTGGTTCGCGACATCGTCGCTTCCGTTCGATTTGTCGGCTGGCTGCTGCTCGTCAATCTCGCCGCGGCACCACTTTATCTCGTGGCAATCCTCATCCCTGGCCTGTCGATCATCGTCTTCTGGATCGTCAACAGCCTTCTCTTCGCCAGGGAGTATGCCGAGATCGTGCTGCTGCGACGCCTGCCCCGCCGCGACTCGGACGCCTGGCGCAAGCGGCACCGCTGGCGGCTCTTCGTCACGGGGGCCGTCATCACCGCCGGCATGAGCATTCCACTTCTCAATCTCGTCATGCCCGTCATTGCCGCCATCACCATGACCCATCTCTTCCACAGGAACTCCGATGCGATGTCCTGAGCACCAGCCGCCGGCCAGCCCCGTCATCGGCAAGCCATGCCCACTCCTGTTACGGAAACCAGGATGACACCGCCTGATCAACGATGCTCCGCGCCACCATGTGCCCCGCTCGCATGGCGTGCCCTGTTTCTGGCATGCGCCCTGGCGTTGGCAGCCTGCAGCCCCTTTGCCGGTCCCACGGCGGCCGTCAGCGAGACCGCCGCTGGAGCCATCGGGCCGGACGAGGCGTTACCTGTCATCGAGGAGGTCCCGGCTGCCGGTGACCTCGCCGGCCTTCAGGAAAGCGAGGTGGTGGGCATGCTCGGCGATCCGGCCTTCGCATGGACCGAGGGCAGCGCCAGGATGTGGCGCTACGACGGCCCATCCTGCATCCTGCTCGTCTTTCTCTACCCGGATGGCGTGCGCCACGCGGAGGCACTCGGCGGCGAGAAGGAAACCTGTCTGTGTGAGATCCAGGGCGGCTGCACCTGAGATCAGGTCCTCACTCCTTCCTCAGGAGAAGCCGCCACACGCCTGCCACACCGTCTTCCGGTTCCAGCGACAGGATGGAGTGGCCGTGTTCCCTGATCGAGCGTGGCACGTTCTGCAACGGCTCGCCTTCGTTCAGGCGAACCTCGGCAACCATCCCGGGTTCCATGCCCTCGATCATGAGTTTTGTCCTGACGAACGTGATCGGACAGACATCACCGGTGATGTCGAGGCACATGTCGACGGCCATCTCCCCAACCGGCCTCCCTTGCGTTTCCATCGCACACCTTCCAGTGGTTCTGTCAATCACGCTGACGGTCAACCTGTCAAGGCATGGCGCTGCCGTGTCATTTGGTCTAGACTTCCTGGCAACCACACACGATGAAGGACACATGCGGACCGGTGCCAGGCCGTTCCGGTTCGTACTCGCACCATGACATCACAGATCGAACTCGCATGTCTCGACAAGGGCCTCAAGATGACGGAGCAGCGCCGTGTCATCGCCAAGGTGATTTCGGATTCCGACGATCATCCGGATGTCGAGGAAGTCTATCGCCGCGCATCGGCAATCGACGATCGCATCAGCATCTCGACAGTCTACCGCACGCTGCGCCTCTTCGAGGAATCGGAGATCATCCAGAGCCATGACTTCGGGGGTCGGCGAGCCCGCTACGAACCTGCCGATCAGGATGAGCATCACGATCACCTGATCGATATCGACACCGGTACGGTCGTCGAGTTCCTGGATCCCGAACTCGAGGAACTCCAGGTCAGGATCGCAAGACGGCTGGGCTACGATCTGATCGATCATCGCATGGAGCTTTACGGGCGGGCGCTGAAGTCCGGTTCCGACACCTGACGGCGGCCGAATCGCTTCAGCCATGATTTCCGGGTCCCGCGATCAGGGCGCACTGTCGAAAGGGCTCAGGCTTGGCCCTCTTGAACTGCGCCTCGTCGACAGCGAGGAGGAACTCCAGGCGGTGCAGCACTTGCGCTTCCGCGTGTTCTACAAGGAAATGAAGGCCCGCCCCACACCCCGGATGACCGAGCTGGAACGGGACTTCGACTCATTCGACGATATCTGCGAACACCTCATCGTTCGCGACACGACGCAAGGCGGTGACGCCGCCGTTGTCGCCACCATGAGACTGCTGCGTCGATCGGCCCTGGGGCACACGTGCACGTTCTACACCGCGGGCGAGTTCGACATCTCCCGCCTGCTTGCCATCGACGGTGAACTGGTGGAACTCGGACGCAGTTGTGTCGACATGAACTACCGGGCGGGGGCAGCCATCCAGGCACTGTTCCGGGGCCTTGGCGCCTATGTGGTGCAGCACGACATCTCCTACATGTTCGGCTGCGCCAGCCTCCATGGCACAGACCCCGACAGTCTCGCCCTGCCGCTTTCCCACATGGCCTACCATCTCGCCGCCCCCGAGGCTCTTCGTCCCCGCGCGCTCGATCATCTCTACGTCGACATGAAACGGCTGGCGCCCGGAACATTCGACGCTGCCGAGGGGATGGCCAGCCTGCCACCGCTCATCAAGGGCTACGCACGGGCCGGCTGCCGGTTTGGCGACGGTGCGGTCATCGATCACCAGTTCAACACCACGGATGTCTGCGTCCTGCTTGACGTGTCGGTGGTGGAAGGCCGCTATGGCCGGCGCTACCGCGTCGATGGCGAGGCCGGGGCGGGACCTGGCGGCGCATGATCTCTGTCGGCCTCGCGCGCGCGGCACTCTATGTCGGCTGGACCCTGGTCTGCCTGCCGGTGCAGTTCGTGCTGCTGGCAGCGGGACGTCAGGGCCGCCACGCTTTCCCCCAGTTCTACCACCGCATTGTCTTGCGGCTGATCGGACTCAACCTCGACGTCAGGGGTGGTCCCTGCCGTCACCGCCCCTGTCTCTATGTGTGCAACCACACGTCCTATCTCGACATTCCCGTTCTCGGCGCCCTCATCCGGGGCAGCTTCGTCGCCAAGTCGGAAGTCGGAACCTGGCCGTTCTTCGGTCTGCTCGCCAGACTTCAGCGCACCGTCTTTGTCGACCGCCGCCGGACCCGGATCGGCCAGCACATGGACGCCGTCAGTGAGCGCCTCGAGGCAGGCGATCAGTTGATCCTGTTTCCGGAAGGCACCACCGGTGACGGCAACAGGATTCTTCCCTTCAAGAGTGCGCTCTTCGCCTCGGCCCAGAACCAGGTGAAAGGAAGGGAAGTGACTGTCCAGCCCGTTTCTGTCTCCTACACCCGCTTCTCCAACCTGCCGATGGACCGGGAAATGCGTCCGCTCTATGCCTGGTACGGAGACATGGACCTCCTTCCCCACATGTGGGAGATGCTGAAGGCGGGAGTCGTGACGGTCGTCGTCCAGTTCCATCCGGCCACGACCATGACCGGAGCCGGCGGCAACCGGCGCTCCCTGGCGCGTCACTGCGAGGCGGCAGTCCGGGAGGGCCACTCGCTGGCGCTTGCGGGTCGGCTGCCACCGCGCCGTAGGCGGCGTCTGCGCAAGCTCACCAAGCGCGCCGAGCGCCTGCCCGCGCAAGGCGCACGAAATCATTGACAGCGATCGGGGATCCAGGGAAGATTGGACAACGTTGCACAACCGCCCAGGGCCCCCGTGCCCGACGATAGCCAGCGGAACATCCGGACGCGCTTGTCCAAGAAACTCTTCGTCAAGACCTACGGCTGCCAGATGAACGTCTACGACTCCGGTCGCATGACGGATGTCCTGGCGCGCCTGGACTACCTGGAGACGGAAACCGTCGAGGACGCCGACATGATCGTCCTCAACACCTGCCACATCCGTGAAAAGGCTGCCGAGAAAGTCTACTCGGAACTCGGACGGTTGCGCGCGCTCAAGGAGCGCAGGCGAGAGGCGGGCGGTGATCTCATGATCGCGGTGGCCGGCTGTGTCGCCCAGGCCGAAGGCGAGGAAATGGCGCGCCGGGCACCCGTTGTCGATATCATTGTCGGACCCCAGACCTATCATCGTCTGCCCGACCTGATCACGCGCCACGCCAGGGAAGGCGGCACGGTGATCGACACCGACTTTCCGGCGCGGGACCGCTTCACCAGCCTGCCGTCACGGCGTCACGGCGCTGGCCGTGTCGCCTTCCTGTCGATCCAGGAGGGCTGCGACAAGTTCTGCACCTTCTGTGTTGTTCCCTACACCCGCGGTGCGGAGTTCTCGCGGCCTGCCCGCGATATTCTCGACGAAGCCAAGGCACTGCTGGCATCAGGCGTGGTGGAAGTCGTCCTCCTCGGACAGAACGTCAATGCATGGCACGGCGAGGGCACCGACGGCAGACCATGGACCCTGGCGCGACTCATCGGCGAACTGGCGTCGCTCGATCGCCTCCGGCGCATCCGCTACACGACATCCCACCCGTCGGACATGTCCGGGGACCTCATCCGCGCCCATGGCGAGATCGACAGCCTGATGCCGTACCTGCACCTGCCCGTGCAGTCGGGCAGCGACCGGATTCTCAAGGCGATGAACCGGCGTCACACCACGGCCGACTACCTGGGTGTGATCGCGGCCGTTCGCAAGGCGAGGCCCGACATTGCCATATCGGGCGATTTCATCGTCGGCTTCCCCGGTGAAGACGATGCCGACTTCGCCGCCACACTCTCGCTGGTGCGCGAGGTTTCCTATGCCTCGGCCTTCTCCTTCAAGTACAGCCCGCGTCCGGGAACCCCGGCGGCGACGGCGGACGGACAGGTGCCGGACGAGGTCAAGGCAGAGAGGCTCGGAATTCTGCAGCACTTGCTGAAAGACCAGCAGAACACGTTTAATCGCGCCACCGTCGGCCACACGGTTCCGGTGCTCCTTGAACGAAGGGGCCGGTACTCCCACCAGCTCGTCGGCCGCAGCCCCTGGCTTCAGGCGGTACACGTCGATGCCGGTGAACGCCACCTCGGATCACTGATCGATGTCACCCTCACCGAGGCCCGGGCCAACAGCATGGCCGGGATGCTGGCAGCCTGATGACCTCACCTCCAGTCAGTGACGAGGCTCCGGCACCACGTGTCCTGGCCTTCGAAGACAACAGCCTGCTGGCCTCTCTCTATGGCTGGCATGACCGTCACCTCGTGCGCATCGAACAGGAGCTCGGCGTCTCGCTGACCTGTCGCGGCAACCAGGTCAGCATTGCCGGGCCTGCGGAACCGGCTGGAACAGCCGTCCTGGTTCTCAATGGTCTCTACGGTCGCCTCAAGGACGGCCTCACCGTCGGTCCCGCCGAAGTCGAGGCAATGCTTCGAATGGCGGGCGATCCGTCGATCTCGAACACCGAGGTGAGAACGTCGCGACGGCGCATCTCGGCGCGCACCCTCAACCAGGCGCGCTACCTGAAGACCCTGACGACATCGTCCATGGTGTTCGCGCTTGGCCCCGCCGGAACGGGCAAGACCTATCTTGCCGTCGCGGTCGCCGTCGCCATGCTGGAGGCGGGCGGCGTCGCCATGCTGGGGGCGGGCGCTGTGGTTCGTATCTTGCTGCCGCGCCCGGCGGTGGAAGCCGGTGAGCGGCTCGGGTTCCTGCCGGGCGACCTGCGGGAAAAGGTCGATCCCTACCTTCGTCCTCTCTATGACGCACTCTACGACACCATGCCGGCCGACAAGGCCAATCGCCGGCTGGCGTCCGACGACATCGAGGTGGCGCCCCTGGCCTTCATGCGCGGACGTACACTGTCCAACGCATTCGTCATTCTCGACGAGGCCCAGAACACCTCGCGGATGCAGATGAAGATGTTCCTTACGCGTCTTGGCGAGAATGCACGCATGGTGGTGACCGGCGATCTCACACAGGTCGATTTGCCGGAAGGCCAGGTGTCCGGACTGGCCGATGCCGTGCGCATCCTCGAATCCGTCGAAGACATCAAGGTTGTCACGTTCACTGATGTCGACATCGTCCGGCACCCGCTGGTGGCGAAGATCGTCCGCGCCTGGGATGCGGACGACCACCGGGACGCACCATGACGGGAGACGACGGAGCCTGCAGTCGATCAGGGACGGTACAGGTCGACATCACGGTCGAGGACGGGGCCTGGCTGGATGAACTGCCGGACGCTGACGACATCGTGGGACGTGCCTGCACGCGGACACTTCAGGTGGCCTGTTCAGGAGAGGCGGTCACGATGGCGGTTGTCATGGCAAGCGACCGCGTACTGGCCGATCTCAATGGGCGCTGGCGGCACATCGACCGGCCGACGGACGTCCTGTCTTTCCCCAGCGACGACCGCTCACCGGGGACCCGGCTGCGGCGCCCCGCCGGTTCTCCACCTGGCAGCGACATTGCGCTGGGCGACATCGTCATCGCCCGGGAGACCATCGTCGACGATGCGCGCCGCCGGGCCCTGGCGCTCGCCGATCACCTGTCCCACATCGTCGTTCACGGGACCCTTCATCTGCTTGGCTACGACCACCAGACGGACGTGGATGCCGGTGTCATGGAGGATATGGAGCGCGCCGTGCTCGAGACCCTTGGAATCCCCGATCCCTACCTACTGGACACGGTGTGAACGGCCGATCGACCCAGACCCCGGTTTCGGGCCTTGCCGGCTGGTTGCGCCGCCTGCTCAGCGGCCGCAACGGCGACACCCTGAGGGAGTCCGTCGAGGAACTTCTCCAGACTGACGACGGCAGCGAGACGGAGTTCTCCGATGCAGAGCGCTCGATGCTGTCCAACCTGTTGCGCTTTGGCGAACTCACGGTCGACGATGTCATGGTGCCCCATGCCGATATCGTCGCCGTCGAGGAAAAGACGACGCTCACCGAGGTCGTCGAGATCATGCGCAAGTCCGGACATTCCAGGTTGCCGGTCTACCGCGAGACCCTCGATGACCCGATCGGCATGGTCCACGTCCGGGATTTCCTCGATCACTGGAGACTGCCCGAGGACAGGCAGGCGCCCAGCCTTGCCAGTCTGGTGCGCGAAGTCCTGTTTGTTCCCCCGTCGATGCCGGTGGTCGATCTTCTCATCAAGATGCGCACGGCCCGCACGCATCTGGCATTGGTGGTCGACGAGTTCGGAGGCATCGACGGCCTCGCCACCATCGAGGATCTGGTGGAGCCCATCGTCGGCGAAATCTGGGATGAACACGATGCCGAAGACGGGGTTCTTCTTGTCGAACAGCCTGGTGGCGTGATCGACGCCCATGCCCGCGCCCCCGTCAGTGAACTCGAGGCCCTGACCGGCTCGACACTTCAGGACGAATCGAAGGACGAGGACATCGAAACCGTCGGCGGACTCGTCCACACGATGGCCGGCCGCATTCCGATGCGCGGCGAGATCATCGCCCACGCGTCGGGGCTCGAATTCGAAATCGTCGACGCCGATCCGCGGCATATCAAGCGTCTGCGCGTGAGACGTGCCAGCCAGCGCGGCTGACAGCGATGGCATTGCACGGCTGACAGCGCTTGCCGGCTGGCGCCGCCGGCTGTTGGCGCTTGGCCTGGGCGCCGTGCTGGCGGCAGCGCTTCCTCCCTTTCACCTGTTGCCGGGCGCCGTGGTCGCGTTCAGCGGGCTGGCCTGGCTCATCTCCGGTCACCGGCGTGGCGCCGGCGCCTTCCTGGACGGCTGGTGGTTCGGTTGTGGATTTTCGGCTGCAGCGTTCTATTGGATCGCCAACGCCCTCCTGGTGGATCCACAAAGGCATGCCTGGTTCTATCCCCTGGCCCTTCTCGTCATCGCCGCCGGGTTCGGCCTCTTTCCGGCGGTGGCGTCGGGCCTCGCCGGCATGGTGCCGGGCCGGCGCACACGGATCGTCGCTCTCGGCGTCGCATGGCTGGTCCTGGAATGGGTCCGCAGCTGGCTTCTGACAGGATTCCCGTGGAATCTCGTGGGCACCTCGCTGGCGTTCTCCGACAGCCTCATCCAGGGGGGCGCCCTGGGCGGGCCCTGGCTGCTCAGCGCCATCGTCCTACTCGCGGGACTGGCTCCCGCCGCCGTGGCGCCCGCCGGCCGCTTCACCCCCCGCCGGGTGGCCGGAGGGCTGGTGGTGTCCATCACCGTCATCACCCTTGCCTGGGCGGCCGGAGAGCTGCGCCTGCAGCACCGGGACATCTCGTCGGGTCCTGTGCTGCGGCTTGTTCAACCACATATCGAACAGCACCTGAAGTGGGAGAGGACGCTCCTCGAGGATCATTTTGCCCGCCAGATCGCGCTGAGTTCCCTGGCGCCGGCCGGGGAGCCCCCCATCGCCATCATCTGGCCGGAGGCGGCCATTCCCCACACACTCCTGCGCAAGCCTGACGTTCTCTCTGCCTTCGCCGCCGCGGCCCCGCCGGGAGGGGTCATCATGTCGGGCGCCATCCGCGCCATCCCCGGAGTCGACGGCGCGCTTGAGGCACGCAACAGCCTCCTTGTCTTCTCCAACAAGGGACCGGTGACACTCCATGACAAGTATCGCCTGGTGCCGTTCGGCGAGTACGTGCCGTTGCGCGGGATCCTGCCGATCGAGACCATTGCTCCCGGCAGACGAGACATGGGACGGGGCACCGGGCCAGCCACCATCCAGGTGGCAAGCCTTCCGGACTTCGGTGTGCTGATCTGCTACGAGATCATCTTTCCCACGGGTATCACGGATCCGGATCATCCGCCCCGGTGGCTCCTCAACATCACCAACGACGCATGGTTCGGCGTGTCGAGCGGCCCCTACCAGCACTTCCAGACGGCGCGTCTGCGTGCGGTGGAGCAAGGACTTCCCGTCGTCCGCGTGGCCAACACGGGAATCAGCGGGGTCATCGATCCCCTGGGCCGGGTGGTGGCGAGCATGCCGCTCGGTCACAGCGGCATCCTCGATGTCGCCCTGCCTGGCCCCCTCGGACACCCCACGCCCTGGTCCCGATACGGCACCTGGACATTGCTGGTCATCCTGCTGCCCTGCCTGGCCTTCATCGCCACCTCCCTGATGCGGCGTTGACTTGTCGAGCCGGTGGCACTGCGCCGACAGACCAGGTAATCCCGGCAGGATTGGCGCATTGATGGTTGCGCACGGACGTGGACGCGGGAGAGCGCAGGTCGTCGGCATCGGGGACGACCGGCTCCACCAACATGGCCGCCTGTACGGGCGCATCCAGCCGGCCTCTGGCCAGAAGTACGCCCTGCCTCTTGGCACGTGGTTCCACAACCTTGTCCTCGTAACTTCCGGGTGGTGCTTGTGCCCACACTTCGATAGGTCGTGTGAGGAACTTGCAAATTGACCATGGTACACTTGGCAACATGGAAGAGATTCAGATTTCAAAGTTCAAGGCGACCTGTCTGGCCGTTCTCGACCGGGTGGGAAGGACGCGCAAGCCTGTTCTGGTGACCCGTTTCGGCAAGCCCGTCGCCCAGGTTCTGCCGCCGCCGTCATATCCGGCCGGGGAGTGGCTCGGCGCTATGCGGGGCGATGGCGAGATCCGTGATGACCTCGTCGCGCCTGCGGTGGACCTCTCGGAATGGGAAGTCCTCAAGTAGATGAGGCTGCTGCTTGATACGCACATCTGGCTGTGGGGTCTTCTCGACCCGGATCAGCTCGGTGATTCAACAAGAATAGCCTTGCGATCCGGCGAGGCCGAGCTGCTTATCTCCCCCATCAGCGTGTGGGAAACGCTACGTCTTGCCGAGCGCGGCCGAGTGGCGCTCGACCCCGATCCCCGCCGTTGGCTTCACAAGGCGATGTCGGTCGCCCCTGTCGCAGAGGCTCCGCTCACCATTGATGTGGCGCTCGCCAGCCGTACCGTCGACCTCGAGCACCAGGATCCTGCAGATCGCTTCATCGTCGCCACTGCCAAGGTGCAGGACCTGACGCTGGTGACGGCGGACAAGCGGCTGTTGCGGTGCGGAGACGTCAACGTAATGCCGAATCACTGACGCGAAGCGTCCTGCAAGTCGCAACCACCGACGATCAAGGGCAAGTGATGGGGCTCTTGCACCGTGATCACGTTTTCCGGGAACGGGCAAGGGTCTGCACACGCCATGAATCACGCTGTTCGCGATGCGGAACAAAAGCGGATCCCGAAGCATGATCCGGTGTTCCATCGCAGCTTGATCGACTCGTCATCCGGATCGAAGCCACCGGGTGTGACCCAACAGGTCAACAATGACACCGCGAAAACCGCCGATGGACCACTCATCTTCCCTCTAGCGAATACTTCACGTTATCCGAGAGATGGCTTGCCCGTCAACGGCCTTGTTGCGCGATCACGAAAACCACAAAACATCGGTTCAACTTCTATCAAGAGTTGCATTTACGGAATGAACACTATCTTCAATATACGATACGCATGACGCCTGCTGTTCTGCGTGTTTCAGATGTATTAGCCATCGTCCGTGACCGCTCACCCTGGGTAGACCCAAGGTAATTTCTCACTGTTCTGGACGCCCTTTCGCTCTCACGCTTCCGTTTGTGGTCGCAGATGCCACACCTCTGAATGGCGATGCCGGGCGTCCATCCGAGATCTGATCGCCAGACCACAAGAAGACCACAGAACCGTGAGACGACGTGGTTTCCCGAATGACCACAAGAACGCAACAAGCAGGGCCAGACGCAACCGGTCGCGGTGACCACAACCTGACCACAGCACAAGGTGCGACACCACAAGCAATGCACGGTGATGAGCGATATCGCATGACAGGACTTCAAGGAGACCGCGGCGACCGTCGGCATGCGTGTGCGGGCCTTCATCACCCACCGCCGTGCTCGGCGTGGCGATGCGCCTGCCCGGGACCTCGACCTCGCGTTGCAGTGCGCCGCGGCTCTTCAAGGAACCCGCTCGGTTGGCGAACGACGGCCCGTGTGGAGCGATGCGCGGGCGAAGCGCGGGGCCGAAGGCACGCCGAAATCCACACGAAATTTTCCATTTCGCACACTGTCATCTCACAATCACTCCATTATAGAATGCAGCTGACAATCTCGCCGGTCCTTTCGACCGGCAGCGGATACGGAGACAGCCGATGCACCTTCAGCGACCGGAACAGACCCCCATCCGTGCGGCCCTTGCGGCCGTTTTCTTCCGCGGTGGCGGCGGCGTCGAAAGCCGCGACGCATCACCGCCGGGCGCCGGTTCCAGCGCTCCGGCCGGGCAGGCGAAACGTCGCTTGACGCCGCCACGGCTTCGCCCGCATATAATTAGCCAGCGGCCAGCGGGCAAGCGGCCGCGGGCCCCGCGCCCCCGCCCGGGCAGGCGAACCGTCGCTTGACGCCGCCACGGCTTCGCCCGCATATAATTAGCCAGCGGCCAGCGGCCAGCGGCCAGCGGCCAGCGGCCAGCGGCCAGCGGCCAGCGGCCAGCGGCCAGCGGCATGACGTGCGCCCGGCGCGAGGCCGGCGCACGCAGACCGGCTCCCTCGACATCGGCAGAGT
>MPMV01000085.1 GCA_002238685.1 bacterium EF100-94H03 bin56 | reverse complement strand
ACACATTTACCTGGAATGCCGGCAAGGACAGCCAGATGCCGTTCGACACGCCGATGACGCTTGGCGGCTGGCTCGCGGAAGTCACCGGGTTCGGGCTGCTGCGCTATCATGCGACCGTCATGGTTCGCCTTGCGAGCGGTCGCTACTCCGTCATGATGAGGACGGTGGCGCCGGAAGACGAACTCCTGAAGATGACGCGCAACGCCTGGCTCTTTCTTGCCGTGTACGCCTCAATCGGCGCGGCGCTCGCCTTCGGAGTCCACTGGCTGCTGTGGCTCCTGGTTCTGCCGCGTCTCCTGGGAGCGCCGGTCATGCTCCTGTTCACGCTGATCCAGCATGTCGAGATGGCCGAGAACGTCCCGTCCATTGTGGACAGCACGCGGTCCTTCAGGACCGGCTGGCTGGGCCGGTTCCTCTACATGAACATGAACAACCATGTGGAGCATCACCTCTATCCGCAGGTGCCGTTCTTCGCGCTGCCGGCATTACGCGAGGCGCTCGCCTCGCAGGTTCCCCCTCCGGACCCCGGTTTCTTGCGAACCAACCGGGAGGTGTTCGCGGTCGTCCTGCGCCGGACCCTGGGTCTCTCGACCAGGGCGCCATCGATTCGCCAGGCGCCGCACATGATCGCCGGCGGCAGCGGGCGGCGCATCGCGCAGCGGACCATGTGATGCGCCGGATCTACACCTATGGCGGCCGGCCGGCGACACGGAACCTGACGGTCGCGGACCTCCGGGCGAACAAGGCGTCCGGCATCAAGATGACACAGGTCTCGGCGCTGAACGGCGAAGAGGCCGCGGCCTGCGAGGCGGCAGGCATCGACCTGATCACCATCGCCGACGTCGACATCAAGGAGGTGAGGACGGCGGCACCGACCACCTTCGTCACCGGCAGCCAGACCATGGTGCAGTATGTTACCGAGGACGAAGCGCTCGGCGCCGCGATACGCTGCGCCGAACAGGGCGCCGATGCGATCTACACGCCGCGCGGCCTGAAGACCATCGAGCGGCTGGCCGGCGAGGGGCTGTGCGTCCAGGGCCATCTGGGTCTGGTGCCGCGCCTGTCGACCTGCGTGGGCGGGCTGCGGGTCATCGGCAGGACAGCGGACGAGGCCATGCGCCTGTGGGAGGACTTCCGACGTCTGGAAGAGGCCGGGGCCGTCGCTGCCGAGGTCGAATGCGTCGCCGTCGAGGCCCTCGTCGAGATCGGCAAGCGCAGCGGCCTTGTGACCCACTCAATCGGCGCCGGCTCCGGCGGCGACATCATCTTCTCGTTCATGGAGGATATCTGCGGCGATGTGGAGACCCCGCCTCGCCACGCCAGGGCGTGGGCGGACATGCTATCGCTGCGTCGCGCCATGGCCGCGGAGCGCCTCAAGGGCCTGACCGGCTTTCGCGATGCGGTCAGGGCGGGAACGTTTCCGCACGAAACCCATCAGGTCCCCATGACGGCGGGAGAGCACGGGAAGTTTCGCGAGGCGCTGGACAAGTGGCAACCGGTGCACCGGTGAACGACGCGGCCGACTACGCGGCCGACTACACGAGGCCCTTCGCCGCCAGGCCCCGGCCCCTGACGCTCGAACAGGCCGCCTGGATCACGCCGCCTGCCCGGGCGACCGACACCGAAGGCCTGATCGACGTGCCGCGCATGCGCGCCTGGCACCGGAATCGCCTGCGTGAGCAGATCGTCGCCCACGGTCTCGACGCCGTCATTCTTGTCGAACCGTTGGCGATCCGCTATGCCGCGGGCGTACGCAACTGCGCGCTGTTTCAGATGCACATCCAGGCGGGCTACCTTTTCGTGCCCGCCAGCGGCCCGGTCATCTACTTCGACAGCCAACCGGGTCGTGAGACCGGCCGGCAGCTTGAGACCATCGACGAGATCCGTGACGACCTCGTGCCCCTGTCGTACATGTTTTCCGGCTACAGGCAACAGGCCATGGCACGCAAATGGGCCGCGCAAGTGGAAGATCTGATAGGGAGGCACTGCGGCCGCGGCGCCAGGATCGGAATCGATCGCGCGGGTTTTCACGCGGAGCAGGCCCTGGCCGACCACGGATTTGCCGTCGTCGACGCGGCACCGGTTCTGGCCCATGCCCGCAAGATCAAGAGTCCGGAGGAAATCCTGGCCATGAACCTGGCGCTGGCGACGGCCGAGGACGGCATGACCCGAATGCGCACGGCCCTGCGCAACGGCCTCTCGGAGCAGGAACTCTGGGCGCTGATGTGGCGTGCTCTGATCGAAAAGGGCGGCGAATGGCTCGACTATCGCCTGCTCGCCTCGGGCGAGCGAACCAATCCGTGGCAGCAGGAGGCATCGAGCCGGACGATCCGGGCGGGCGATCTTGTCGTGTTCGACTGCGGGCTGGTCGGTCCTTTCAGTTACGGCGCCGATGTCAGCCGCGCCTTCCGGTGCGGACCGGGACGGTCGAGCGACTACCAGAAGAAACTCTATACGCTCGCCTGGAACGAGGTGATGCACAACACGCAGTTGCTCCGGGCCGGAACATCGTTCCGCGACTTCATGGACGGTCGCTACCATCAGGAGTCCGGCTTCGGCGACCAGCCCTATCCCTGCGCTGCTCACGGATTGGGCATGGCCGACGAGTAGCCGGTGATCCTCCATTCTCCGGAACATGAAGATCACTATGACGGGGAGTTCGAAGCCGGCATGGTGATCTGCGTCGAGAGTTATGTCGGCGAAATTGGCGGCCTCGAGGGCGTCAAGCTGGAGGACCAGATCCTCATCACCGGGTCGGGACCGGTGGTGCTGTCGCGCTACCCGTTCGAGGAAGCCCTTCTTCCCCACGAAATCTGAGCGCGGAGACGGGCCATGAGCGAGTGGATCGAGGTCTGCGCGACCGGCGACATCGACGAAGAGGATCTCATCCGCTGGGATCACGATGGCCGGTCATTTGCGATCTACAACACGGAAGAGGGGTTCTTCGCAACTGACGGATTCTGCACTCACGAGCGACAGCACCTCGCGGAGGGCCTCGTCACCGGCACTGTCATCGAATGCCCGCTGCATCAGGGGCGGTTCGATATCGTCACGGGCAAGGCGCTCCGTCCGCCCGTCCGCATCGCCTTGGGCACCTATCCCGTCAAGGTCGAGGGCGATACCGTCTTTATCCTGCTCCGAGAGGGATCCGGCTGACCGGTCTCTGCTTCATTCCTCAATCGAAGGGGAAGGTGTCGAGGAGGTGTTGAGGTTGCTGTGCGGAGGTTCGGCCGGCCTGAAATGCGCCTCCCGGCGCCTTCGGCAAGACTGGGCGAAGGGCGGAGAGTATCAAGGCCGCAGTGGCCGCGATCCGTTCCTCGCGACCCCGGAACGAGTTCGGTCAGCGTGACATCAGGTGGCTTGTATGGGGATTTCGGTTTCAAGGCCCGCGATTGGAGATCGGGGACGGGCCGATCATCGCGGATTGCGATCGATTGCAACCTCCCTTACCGGCCATTGCGAAGCAGCGGTTCACGATCCCGGGGGGCGCCGTGCCGGGTGCTGCGGCCACATGCTTGAATACGGCCGGATCCGATGTGATCCGGAATCACGATGCAGGGTACGCATCGGCGGCGGTGGTCCAGGGCGGCGGGTCCACTCTACCTTTCGGCATTGGTAAGCCATGTCACCTCACCGGACTGCCGCCACCCCGGCCCGTCAGGCCCGGACTACAAGAATCCTGGGCCAAACCCTCTGTCCCGTTGATTACCGCGCGTGATGGAAGACGACGCCTTCGGGCACCAGGCCCTGGGTGACGAAGCGCCACAGCGCGATCAGCAGTTTGCGGGCCAGAGCCACAATCAGCTTCTTGCGGGCGTTCCTGTCGGCGCCGGCGCGCTCCCGGTACCATTGCACGAGCGCACAGTCCGGCTGATGCCAGAGGAAACGCCAGGCGAGCTGGATCATGCCGTGGCGCACGCGGGCATTGCCGGCACGCGCCAGTCCTCTCTCGCGGCGCCTGGCTCCGCTCTCATCCGGCGACCCGGTCAAGCCACCGTAGCGTGCCACCGGCCGCCGGTCGGGCAGATCACGGGACAGGGCCTCGCTGACGAGCAGGTCCGCCGTTTCGACTCCGAGACCGCAGATCCCGGCCAGCGTCCGGACCATGGCATGGGGCGTCTCATCCGGTGCTTCCGCAAGACGTGTGTCACGAGCATCCTTGATCTCCTCGATCTGCTTCTTGAGCATCCGCAGCAACGCCATGTCACGGCGCAGCTCGGCCCGCGCGTTGGGCGGCAGAGTCTCGCCGGTGGGCAGGCGCAGATCGTCCAGCCGGCCAGCCGCCTTCTTCAGGTCCGGCTTGAAGACGCGGATGCCGAGGCGTGCCAACGTGGACTTCATCCGGTTGATCACCCGGGTGCACTCCCGCGATCGCGCGACGCTGCACCCGTTTCACCGGAATGCTGCTGGCGTGGATGACGTGGGCCTCGATCCCGTGACCCTCGAGCCACCGGGCGGTCCCGTCCGGCCTCGAAGGCAACGCAGATGCGCTCGTTGGGACAACCACGCCGCCCGGCCTCGTCCCGCCTCTGCTGATCGTCTCCGACATGGCGCGGTTCCGCATCCGCTCCAACTGGACCAACTGCGTGAGCGTGACGCACGAGATCAGGCTCGATGATCTCGCGGACGGCGCGACTCGCGACAAACTCAAGTGGGCAATGTCGGACCCTGAGCGGCTGCGGCCCGGCGAGACGCGGCAGTTGGTGACGGAGCGCGCGGCGGCGACCTTCGCGGAGCTTGCGCAGGGATTGAGGGACCGGCGCCGTGAACCTCGGACGGTGGCGCATTTCGTCAACCGGCTCGTCTTCTGCATGTTCGCGGAGGATGTGGGCCTGCTTCCGGACGACATGTTCACTCGGACGCTGGAACGCACACGGAGCGATCCCGACAAGTTCGTGGAGTACGCTTCGCGTCTGTTCGGCGCGATGGCCACCGGCGGCGATGTCGGTTTCGAGCCGGTAGCATGGTTCAACGGCGGGCTGTTCGACGACGCCACCGCGTTGCCGCTGACGCGGGAGGGGATCGAGACGGCGCTGAAGGCGGCGGCGCTGGACTGGTCGGAGATCGACCCCTCGATCCTCGGCACGCTGTTCGAGCGAGGCCTCGACCCGGACAAGCGCTCGCAGCTTGGAGCGCACTACACCGACCGCGACAAGATCATGCGGATCATCGATCCGGTGATCGTGCAGCCCCTGCTTGCGGAGTGGGAGACGGCGAAGACCGGGATTGCAACACTGGTCGAACGCGCCAACGCGGCGGCCTCATCAGCGGCGCGGACCCGGTTCCGAGGGAGGGCTGATAAGGCGCTCCGCACTTTTCTCGAACGGCTGCGCGATTTCACCGTGCTCGATCCGGCCTGCGGCTCGGGAAATTTCCTTTATCTGGCGCTGCATGCGCTGAAGGACATCGAGCACCGGGTCCAGCTCGAAGCTGAGACGCTCGGTCTCGCCCGCGAGTTCCCGCAGGTCGGCCCGGCAAACGTGAAGGGCATTGAGATCAACGCTTACGCGGCGGAGCTCGCGCGTGTGTCAGTGTGGATCGGCGAGATTCAATGGATGCGGCGCAATGGGTTCAGCCACTCGGCAGATCCGATCCTCGATCCGTTGGACACCATCGAATGCCGCGATGCGATCCTCGCGCTCGATGGGTCCGAGCCGGATTGGCCGAAGGCCGATGTCGTGATCGGCAATCCACCGTTTCTCGGGGACCGGGTCATGCGAAGCGGTTTGGGTCACGAATACACGGAGCGTCTGCGCCAGACCTACAGGGGTTCAGTTCCGGGTTCTGCCGATCTGGTCTGCTATTGGTTCTCCAAGGCCGGTGCGCTGGTGGCCAAGGACACGATTGCCCGCGCCGGATTGGTCGCGACGAATTCGATCCGCGGTGGTAACAACCGGCCTGTCCTCGATCGCATCGTCTCCGGCTGCACCATTTTCGATGCGTGGTCGGATGAACCCTGGGTGATCGATGGAGCGGCGGTGCGGGTGTCTTTGGTGTGTTTCGGTTCGAGCGAGGCGGATCTTCCCGTTTCACTGAACGGTGAGCCAATACTCCATATCCACGCAGACCTCACCAAAGACGGCATCGATCTGACGCGGGTTACACGATTGGATCGCAACAGGGCGATCGCATTCCTGGGCGTCTACAAGAATGGTCCGTTTGATATTCCGGGCGATCTGGCGCGGGAGTGGCTTCGCCTTCCTTCGAATCCGAACGGTCGTTTGAATTCCGATGTTCTCAAGCCGCGGCTCAACGGCATGGATTTGACCCGGCGTCCGGCAGGCAACTGGATCGTCGATTTCGGCGAGAACATGGGCGAGACAGATGCGGCGCTCTATGAAGCCCCGTTCGCACATGTTGTGGAAAACGTGAAACCAGTGCGTCTCGGAAGGCGGCGGGAGAGGCACCGCAGGTATTGGTGGCGGCACGGCGAGACCCGTCCGGGCATGTGGCGGGCGCTCGATGGGTTAACACGGTTCATCGCCACGCCAACGGTCTCCAAGCACCGGCTGTTCGTCTGGCTCGACGCGGGCATCTGCCCCGACCATCAGTTGATCGTCATCGCGCGCGACGACGATGTAACCTTCGGCATCCTGCACAGCCGCTTCCACGAGGCGTGGTCGCTGAGGCTGGGGACATGGCTCGGCAAGGGCAACGATCCGCGCTACACGCCCACGACGACCTTCGAGACGTTCCCCTTCCCGGACGGCCTCTCGCCCGACATCGTCGCCGCCGACTACGCGGACGATCCGCGCGCCGTCGCCATCGCCGAAGCCGCGCGGCGGCTGGTCGAGTTACGCGACCGCTGGCTCAATCCGCCCGAATGGGTGGAGTGGGTGGAGGAGCCGGTTCCCGGCTATCCGATGCGCCCGGTCGCCCGCGACGAAGCAGCGGCGAATGAGCTCAAGGCCCGCACGCTCACCAACCTCTACAATGCCCGGCCGCAATGGCTGGCCGATGCCCACGCCGCGCTCGATGCCGCCGTGGCGGCGGCCTACGGTTGGGATGCGGCGATTTCCGAGGAGGATGCGCTCGGCGAGCTGCTGACCCGGAACCTGGCGCAAACGGGATCCGCCGGACGAACCGAATGATGGCTGCGGGACGCCGCCGAGAGGAAACCGGCGCAGTGCCTTTACACCGGCGTCTTTACCTTGAAACTGTTGCGGGCCGTGGCATGGCAGGGAGCAACCATGAGCGTTGAGAAGTCGTGGCCCGAAGGCACGTTCGTGTGGGAGAGCGAGGAAGAGGAACACTATTGCGGCTCGCATTGGGATCCGTTCTTCGACAGCCCGGATGGCGTCCTCGAAGCCCTGCCGGACATTATCCCGGAGTTGGTGCCTCTGCGGACGTTCGGGGA
>MPMV01000023.1 GCA_002238685.1 bacterium EF100-94H03 bin56 | reverse complement strand
CGCGAAGACCCTCCCGGATGACGTCCTCGTCCTTGCCAAGCAGTTGTTTGATTCCAGAAACAGCGTCCTTAACATGGTGACGGGTCATGGCGTGTCCTTTCTTCGCAGGAAGTGATTGCTCAATCTTCGACAGGCCATGACCTTCTCAAACTTCATCCCTTTTTGCAGAACTCTCTGTACACAACCGATCGCGACCGGCTCCCTTGGATCGTGACGGGTCGATTTTCGCGATTTTCGGCCACTTCAAACCCAGCCATGTCAGACGTTCAGTTGTCGCATGCTCAGGATGCTTGCTTGCAAACGTCAACCGGATTTGGCGTTGCATGCGCTGTATCGCCAGCGATCCCTTGTGGCACACAGTTGCACTCGTGGAGACCGTCCACAGATGCAACGACGTGCAAACCGGACCAATTGAAGGGGACCGGTCAGAACCGCAAGAGACCCACACAGTGCGACGCGTTTATGCGTTCACGCGTTCGAATCTCCAAAGTCGGGCCTCGGGGCTCCTGCGACGAACCAAGGTTGAGTCCGTTCAAATGCGAGTGCTGCGCGAAACACGCTCACGTCGTCATAGGGTCGCCCAACGATCTGCATGCCTGTTGGCACCCCGCTCGACGCAACTCCCGAAGGAACGCTCGCCACCGGAAGCTGGCTCAACGCATTGAACGGATAAGTCAGGCACCAGCCCATGTACGGATCGACCTGGTGGCCATTGATCACCACTTCGGTGTCGAATATTGAGTGATCCGCGGCCACCGACGGGACGCCGAGCGTCGGGCACAGCATGACGTTGTAGTGATCCAAAATGGGAGACAGCTTCAACCACATTTCGGCTCGTATATCGTGAGTGGCAAGCAGATCACGAGCACTGTACGTCATGCCTTGCTCCGCGTCGCGCACCGAGTCCGCAAGGATATCATAGCGCCAGCGCATCAAATGAGGAGCCAGCGCATGGGCGACGGCCGCCTTGCTCTGAACTTCCCACGGGACGACCGACGCGGTTGTCCAACCTAGAGCTACTTCGTCGACTTGGCACCCGAGCCTGCGAAACACTTCAGCCGCCTGCCGTGTCATCCGCTCGACCTCCGGGTCGATTTGCTTGTAGCCCAGATCAATGGACAAGGCGATTTTCCAGCCCCTGATCGAACCTGGTCGGTCCGGCACGGTGACCTTGCCGGGCAGCGTAGTCAGGTCGTCCCGGTGCTGGCCCGACATGACGTTCTGCATCAAGGCGCCGTCGGCGACGGTCCGGGTCATGGGACCATAGTGGCAATAGGAGTCGAAGCTCCCTGGCGTGTCCTGAGGGTTGCGACCGTAGGGTGGCTTGTAACCGAAAACGCCACAGGCCGAAGCAGGAACGCGGATCGAGCCGCCGTAGTCGGATCCGTCGGCAAGCGGCGTCATGCCGGCGGCGAGGGCTGCGCCGGAGCCGCCCGACGATCCACCGGGACTCTTGGTCAGATTCCAGGGATTGCGCGTCACGCCCCACTGGGTGCTGTGGCACACGGTGGCAATGCCCAGTTCGGAACTGGTCGAGCGAGCGAGAAGGATCGCACCGGCGCGCAACAGGCGGTCCACGGTTGGCAGGGTGAAGGTGTCCCGATGATCGGAGAAGATCTTGCTGCTTTGCGAGGTGACGCGACCCTTGATGGCATGCAGGTCCTTGATCATGACCGGCAAACCCTCCAGAGTCCTCAGCCGGGCGTCGGGTCGCATGAATCTGGCCTCGGCCTTGCGCGCTTGAGCCAGGGCCTCGTCGTGAAAGGTGTAAGTTGTTGCGTTGATCTTGGGCTCGATCTGCTCATGGCGCGCGATCAGGGCGTTGACATACTCGACGGGCGACAGAGACCGCTTCCTGAAGCGCTTCATCACCTCGATCGCGGGCAGGTAGCAGAGTTCCACATCGGTCATTAGAAATCCTCTTCGGTTCGAGAGATTTGCGGCGCATTGGCGCCACGCTTCATGCGGCGCCAACCTCCTCGGCCCGGTGGCACGCACTCCGGCTCCCCTCGACATCGCGCAGCCCGGGCTTGTCGGCGAAGCAGCGATCGACGGCCCAGGGACAGCGCACGCTGAACAAGCAGCCCCTTGCGGATTCGGACCCGGTCGTGTCCTTGAACGTGAAGGCCGCACGATCCTCCTCAGCGAGCGTCAGGCGCAGGGCCCGGCTGTAGGGATGTTTCGGCTTGAGGTAGAACGTGCTTGCCGGGGCCTGCTCGACCAGTTCGCCTTGGTACATGACGCCTATGGTGTGCGCGACGTAACGCGTCACGGCGATATCGTGGGAGATAAACAGCGCCGCGAAGCCCTCGCTGGCCTGCAGATCCTTGATCAGGTTGAGCACCTGGCTCTGAATGGAAACGTCGAGCGCGCTTACGGCCTCGTCGAACACGACGAATTGGGGATGCGTGATGAGCGCCCGCGCGATGGCCAGGCGCTGGCGCTGTCCGCCCGACAGTTCGTGCGGATAGCGCCGGGCAAGGACGGGTTCGAGCCCCACCTTGGACAACATGTCCTCTACGGTCGCATCGACCTTGCCCGACGGCAGCGACCTGGCAATGCTGAGTGGCTCGGCAACGGATATCCCGACCCGCAACCGAGGATTGAGCGCCCATTCCGGATGCTGCAGCACCACGGCCAAACGCCCCTTCAATTCGCGTCGATGACGCGGAAACGGCTGGCCATTGAGCTGCACGGTTCCTTGTGTCGGCCGTATCATTCCCAGGCAAAGCTTGCCCAAGGTGGTCTTTCCCGATCCGGATTCGCCGACCAGCCCGAGCGTCTGGCCACGCTCGATGGCGAGCGTCACTCCCGAGACGGCCGCGATGGTGCCAGAGTCCCGCAGCCGGCGCGACTGATACGTGACGCCGACACTGTCGAGATGCACGACCGGGGGGTTCATGGTTCGCACATTACGTGCCGGACGCCCCCGCCAGCAGCGTCTCGGCGCGATGGCAGATGACCGAACGTTCATCGAGCCACCGCGCCTCCGGCCGCTCGTCCAGGCATTGATTGACGGCCCAATCACAGCGCGATGCAAAGGCGCAGCAAGTACTGCGCTCCATGAGAATCGGCGGCACGCCGCGGATCGGATTGAGCCGCCCGTGCGGTCCTTCGGCACCCGGTGCCGCCCTGAGCAATGCGCGGGTATAGGGATGCGCCTGCCGGTGAAACACCGTCTCCCGTTCGCCGTACTCCACGATCCGTCCGCCGTACATGACGGCAACGTGCCGACAGTGGCGGGACACCATGTGCAAGTCGTGACTCAGCAACACCAGTGCCGCACCCGTAGCACGGCACATCGACAACAGGAGCTCCAGTACCTGGTCGCGAAGCCAGGCGTCGAGCGAGGCTGTGGGTTCGTCGGCCACGATCAGCTGTGGCCTGCGGGCAATGGCGATCGCAATGGCCACGCGCTGCGCCATGCCTCCCGACAGTTCGTGCGGAAAGCTGTGGAAGACCCTCTCGGTCTCGGTCAACCCCACACTGGATAACAAGGAAAACACCTTTTCTGGCGCCGCCCGTCGCCCGACGGCTCGTGTCAACTGCCGTCCGACGCGCATGGTCGGGTCGAGCGCGGCCATGGGATTCTGAAATATGAAGCCGAGCGCATCTCTTCGCAGAATGCGCAGATTCTCGTCGTCACCCTTGAAGACCGAGTGCCCGTTCACGACCAGATCTCCCGAGAGCCGGTAGGCGTTCTGGGGCATCAGCCGGCCGATCGCCAGGCCCAGCGTGCTCTTGCCGGACCCACTTTCGCCTACGATACCGAGCGTCTCGCCTGCATTCAGGCCCACGCTCACACCGTCCAGCGCGAGAACGGTGCCTCGCGGCGTGTTGTAGACCACGACAAGGTCGCGAACGTCGAGAAGCGAGCTCATCGCAACGGTCTGCCTCGAAGAGGGTCGATCATGTCGCGCAGCCCGTCACCCAGCAGATTGACCGAAAGAATTGCCGTCGCCAGCAACAGGCCGGCTGGAAAGACCAACCAGGGAGCGATGGTCAGATAGACACTGCCGAGACGCAGCAGCGACCCGAGTGAGGCGTCAGGGGGCTGGACGCCGAGACCCAGGAAACTCAACTCACTTTCGACCAGCATGCCGATCGACAGCGCGTAGGTGAGTTGGATGATGACCGCGCCGAGCACGTTGGGCAGCAAGTGGACCAGAATGACGCGCAAGAACCCGGCTCCGCTGACCTCGGCAGCGATGACGTAGGAGCGTGCGGCCACGCTCAGCGCCACGGCGCGCACGACGCGAACGAACAGTGGCAGGGTAATGAGAGCAATCGCCAGTATCGCCGAGGTGCCCCCCGGGCCGAGCGCGGCAGCGATCAGGATACCGAGCAGCAGCGGCGGAAACGCGAACAGGATGTCCACCAGACGCATGATCGTCATGTCGACGAAACCGCCGGCGTAGGCAGCTACCAATCCGATCAGGGTGCCGAACAGGCCCGTGAGGACCACCGCAGTGCCGGCCAGCAGGAACGTTGAACGAAGCCCGTCGACAATGCGCGGAAGCACGGACCGACCGAGTTCGTCGGTTCCGAGCAGCCATCCGGAGGCCGGTACCGACAAACGAGGCCCGATCCCGATTTCCTCGGGATCGCCGAGTGGCAACCACGGCCCGAAAAGGCACAGAAGCACCAATGTTGCCAGGAGAATCGCCCCGGCGCCCGACAGGCGGTCTCGCCGAACGAAGTCGAGCAGTTCCGAAAGAGGACCTCTGACCAGCAGAGTCACGAGTCTCTCCGCTGCCCGCCAATTCGCGGGTCGATGAGCGCGTAAATGGCATCTGCCAGGATGTTGATCGAGACGAAGAACGTGGCGGCCAGGAGCACACCAGCCTGCACGACCAGATAGTCTCTGTTTTCGACGCTTTGAACCACGTAGACGGCAATGCCGGGCACTGAGTACATCTGTTCGACGATGACCGCGCCGCCAAGGAGGTATGCGAGAAACACCGTGGTTACAGTCACGATGGGAATTGACGCGTTGCGCAGGACGTGGCCCCGAATGATGTCCGGGGGTCTCTCGCCTCGCGCCACCGCCGCGGTGATATGCGTTTCAGAGGTGACGTTGAGTACTGAATCCCGTGTGGTGCGCTGAATGAGAGCCATACCGAAGACGCTCAGCGTCACGACCGGGAGCGTCATGGCGCGAATGTTGGCCAAGGGGTCCTCGAAGAAGGGGACATAGCCGCCGACGGTCACCCCCAGAGACCATACGGAGAATACGAAGACGAACACGGTGCCGAGAACGAACGTCGGGACGCTGGCGCCCAGCGCCCCGACGAGACGTCCGGCGGCTCGTGCGACGCGGTTGGTGCTCGTCACCCCCGAGGCAACACCCAGGGGCACGCCAACAACGATCGCCAGCAGTGTGCTCATCAAGGCGAGCTGGATCGTGGCCGGAGCACGACGAATGATCTCCGCGGCGACCGGCTGCCCGGTGGTCAGGGAAGTACCGAAGTCGCCTTTCGTCGTCGCACCCAACCAGAGCACGTATTGTTCCAGGTGAGGCCGGTCCAGACCGTACTTGGCCCGCACGGCTTCCCGGGTCTCCGGCGTGCCGAATGGGCCGAGGACGACATCCTCGAACCCACCCGGCACGAAACGAATGGCCGCGAAGACGATGATTGAAACCCCGAACAACGTGAGCAGCGCGACGCTCAGGCGAAACAGGACAAACCGGACGACGCGCAAACTGCTCCTCCATCCCCTTGGGCCCGCAGCGCCAGGGGCGTTGACGACGGCCCCGGCGCGGTCTCGCTACGGCGCGATGCGGGCAAATTCCTCGATGTACTTCAGCTCGTCCTCGTAGCCTTCCGCAGGATGGATGTTCACTTCGACCCGGTCATTGCGGTAGGCGATGATGCTGTTCTTGTTGACGAGTGCCACCATGTTCGCTCCATCGTCGATCAACGCGCAAATCTCGGCGAACAGCGCATCTCGCTCGTCACCACTGGGAGTCTCCGCAGCCTCGGCAATCTTGTCGTTCAGTTCCGGATCCGAAACGAGATAGTGGGCGTTCCATCCCGTTTTCTCCGGATTCCACGAACCGAGCACGATAGCGGGGTCGCCGTAGCCCGAAAGCCAGGTCACATTCAGGTCGAACTCACCGCGCACCCACACGGCGTCGATCCATTCCGCATAGCCGAGTTGCAGGATGTTGGCGTTCATGTCGATGTCGGCGAGTTGTTGCTTGATTACCTGCGCGATGTGGATGAGCGAAGGCAGTGCCGAGGTGGTCAACAAGTCGATTTCCACCCCTTCGGCGCCCGCCTCGCTCATCAGGGCCCGTGCACTCTCGAGCCTTTCCTCTCTCGATCCCGAATAGGAGGGTACGTCGACGCATACCTTTGATGAGGGGAAGGTCCGTGGCAGCGGATAGTCGACGGCACCCATGCCGCCCAACGCGACCCGGCTGATTTCTTCGCGATCAAGGGCGAGGTTCATCGCCTGGCGGACGCGGATGTCGGTGAAGGGTGACTGCTCCGAAAGGGCGTTGACATCGAGGTTGTAGTAGCTCGCCGTTTCCTGTGTCACGACGGTGATGTTTTCATCACCCTCGAGCAGAGCCGGAAGATCCGGGTTGACGAACGTGCCGATGTCCGCACGTCCGTCCCGAAGCGCCGCGATACGCGCCGCCTCGTCAAGGACGATCAGGATTTTCAGTTCGTCGGCAACCGGCAGGCCTTCGCCCCAGTAGTGGGGGTTGGCCTCGTAGGTCCAGGACTGGTCCTGCAGATGCTCGGTCACCATGAAGGGGCCGGAACCCATCAGTTCCTTGGTTGGATCGAAAGTTCCCGCGGCGTACTCCTCCATTGGCATGATCGCCGTCGAGACATGGGCGAGCGCCGAGAGCAGTTGCGTGTGCGGTTTCTCGAGTTCGATGCGCACCACATGGTCGCCCTCGGCAACGATTTCGCTCACGGCTCCCAGGGCGTTCGCCCACCATGACCCCGTGTCGGGATCGAGGACACGCTCCAGGCTGCCCACCACATCGCTGGCGACGACAGGCCTCCCGTTGGAAAATGCCGCGTTCTTGCGAAGCTGGAAGACATATGTCGTGGGTGAAGTCTGCTCCCAAGATTCTGCGATGCCGGGCTGAAGATCGAGGGTTTCTCCCGTTGTCACGAGCGTATCGTAGACCGGAAAGAAGAACTTCCATGTGTTCCCGTTGAAGTCGGTATGGGGGTCCAGGGACTGCGCCTCGTCAGGCTTTGCCCATGTGATTGTCCCACCTGAGCTGCTCGCCCCCGCGGATGAGCCAACTCCCGAAACAAGTAGCAGTCCGAAAACGGCCAGGCAGGACGCCAAGACCGGAAAGAACTTTGATCGTTGCATGGTGACAACTCCCTCTCGGCAGTGTCCGCGACGAGGCGGGTGGACATGCAGCATTCCGCGCCCAGCAGCCAGACGTAAGGGATTCGGAGTCTTCCGCAGAAACCGCTTCCGGCTCTTGACTTTGGGGTTGACGTTGCGATTGGGCAGCAACTCGAACATGCACACGGCCGCGTCAGTCATTGCTCGACGTTGCGCTGCAGGAACCACCTGAGGGTGGCCATCGTGGCCAATTGTCACACGACCCTCCTCCGCCGCCGGGGACACCTGAGTTTTGCGTGTTCCAGCCGCTGCGTGAAGCATACGCCGCTCGTCATCACCTGACAAGCGAGTGGCAAGCAAGCACCTGTCGCTCTCGGTGCGGGACTGCATCGGAGCGCAGGGCTGCATCGAGGCGCACGGGTTTGGCCAGACTTCTACAGCGCGATTTCCAAGTATAGGATAATTAACGATATTACGTCGACGGTGTCGGGTGTATGCACTCCCTTTCTGGGGGATGAGGGTCAAGCATGGAGTTCACGCCAGTTTGGCGGCAGCGCAATGTCGGCGGCCTGGAAGACAGGCCAGACCCGCCCGGAGACCGGCGTGCGCATGGTGACGCGCTTGCCGTTCTTCTCGATGCTCGCCTTCTGCAGTCGGTCGAGATCTCGGACCAGATCGTCCCATTCGACGGAGACCTCGTGGGGTCCGCAGAGGTCGGCCAGCACTATCTGCAGCACCAGCGAGCGGAACGAGTAGAAGACATGACCCCGTTCCGCCGACTCCGCGATCGCCGCCGCCAGGCTTTTCCCGCCCGCGCCGGGAATCGACAAGGTAGTGGTGTCCATGAAGACCAGCGACGAGTCGGTGAACAGGTCACGCCGGCGCTCGAACAGACGTTCCTCGGTCTCGTCCTTCACGCAGCGCGGCGCAAGATCACCTTCTCCGGTCGGTTCGAACTCATCGCCCAGCCCCAGCCGCCCCCAGAGCCGCCCGAACAAGAGCGGTCCGCCGATGCGGATGCAGGCGAGATTGCCGGCTTCCATGTCGTTCGGCACTAGGCCCGCTCGGAATGCCGCACCAACAAGGCGATCAGCCGGTCGAAGGACGTCCCCGCGGCCGAGAGCGCGAATCTCGCATCGGCGTACATGCTTGCCCTCGCGGACGAACGTCGAAGGGTAGTTCCGCTCGACAAGCCTAAAATCAAGCAGAATCCGGAACACGTCCAAAATGTTTCGCTACAGCATTTTCGGGCTCACGGAAACCGGACTCCAGTAACCCGCATCTTCAACGACTTGGACGAACAGACCGACCTCAAATCCACGGTCTACCGTTGAACTTGGGATTGGGGAGTCGCCGAGGTCGGTGATAGACTGGAAGTGTCGAAGAAGGGGGACGCGCAGATGTACAAGATTGATCCGTCACGCAAGGACCTCGTGGAAGAGTTCCGGGCCAATCCAGTGGGCCACCATAGCGCCGATCTCCAGCAGATGCTCAACGTGGTCCGAGCGGATCCTTTCCCCGGCAAGTATGTCCTTCTCTGCGTCAAACCTCATCGAGAATGGATTCTGGGCAGGCTTAGCGGCGTCCGGGGTGATCCGGTCGAAGTTGTAGATGACCAGGTGTTCACATGCGCTGAAGACGCTGAATGGGAGGTCTTCAAGAGGCGTTGGAAAACGCTGACTGGCGAAGACTTGAACTGAGGCGCGACCTGTTGGGAGACATCGGCAATGACGACGATAAAGGAAAAGAAGATTGTCGGTTACACGAACCGTATCAGCGTACAACCGGGAGAGACCGTCCGCTTCATGGTGAGCTGCTATGGAGTCTCGCACTATCGGGCGGACATCGTGCGCCTGATATCGGGAGATCGGCATCCCGAAGGTGCCGGCTTCAAGGAGACCGTGATGGAGCCTGTGGCGGCGGGCGGAATTGCCCGGCGGCCGGAAACGGTTTACCCCGGGCTCCACCGCGCGATCGGCCTCCGGAAGGGGCCGGCTTCAAGGAGCCCGTGATGGAGCCTGTGGCGGCGGGCGAATTCGCCGGACGGCAGCAAGCGATTCACGCGGGCTCCCACGGCGTGATCGGCCGCGATGCGCCATTCGCCGCACTTTCAAGCTTCACGCTTCAGGCGATGATCTGGCCGACCACACCGGCACGGGGGCGTCAAGCATTGCTCGGCAAGTGGTCCGAGCCTGACCAAAGCGGTTACGCGCTGGTGATCGACAATGACGCGACACTGGCCCTGATGTTGGGAGACGGTGAGGACAACGTCGAGATCGTGAGTTCGGGCCAACCGTTGCACGAACGCGAGTGGTATCTCGTGGGTGCGAGTTTCGATGCCGAAACCGGCGAAGTTTGCATCCACCAAGTTCCACTGGTCGAAAATCCCCTGGCCAATTCTGTCGCAGAAGTATGCAAGACCAGGACAAGCAGGAGGCCGGGACGATCCCATGCTCCGTTCATGATTGCCGCAACCTATGGAGGGGAAGCCGGCGGCAGGGCGGTGGGGACGCACCACTACAACGGCAAGATCGACAGTCCGCGCATCGCCAACCGCGTCTTGGACCGCGACTCGATGACAGCGCTGCTGCAACGACCGATACCGGCGGACCTTCGGCCAGCGGTCATTGCAGCATGGGACTTTGCCCGGGCAATTCCGACGACACGCATCGAGGATGCGTCGGCGAACCGTATCGACGGGATGCTGGTCAACCTGCCGATGCGGGCGATGACGGGCTACAACTGGACCGGGAAAGAGATGAACTGGCAACACGCCCCCGAGCAGTACGGCGCCATTCATTTTCACGAGGATGACCTTTACGACGCGGGCTGGGAAGCGGATTTCGAGTACACAATTCCAGCAGACATGCGCAGCGGCGTCTACGCGGCTCGCCTGACATCGGGCGAAGATGAAGACCACATTCCGTTCTTCGTACGACCGCCGCGCGGCTCCAGGAACGCGGATCTGGCGTTGCTGATCCCGACCGCGAGCTACTGGGCCTACGCCAACGAGCACATGGTCGTCGAATCAAGCGGATCCGAAATCTTCAACGGACACCTCACATCACTGAGCCCCGAGGATCTGTTCCTGAACGCGCACCCCGAGTTCGGGCATTCGATGTACGATGTTTTCTTCGATGGCAGCGCAGTGTGCCATTCCTCGCGCTTGCGTCCCATTCTCAACATGCGGCCCGGCATCACCATTTCGTGGGTCGGCCCTGGCGGAAACATGCCATGGCAGTTCAACGCCGACCTGCACATCGTCGACTGGCTCGAAGCCATGGGACACGATTACGACGTGATCACGGATGACGATCTCGACGACGAGGGCCTGCAGCTGATCGGCCAGTACAGCGCAGTGATGACCGGCACGCATCCCGAGTACGTGTCGACGCGCATGTGGGACGCCTTCGACACGTATCTCCGCCAGGGCGGACGATTGATGTACATGGGAGGCAATGGCTTCTATTCACGCGTCGCCTATCACGGCACATTGCCGGGGGTTGTCGAACTGCGTCGCACCGAAGTCGAATTTCGCGAAAAGTCGGCCGCACCCGGTGAGTACTACCACAGCTTCAACGGTGAATACGGCGGCATATGGCGCCGCATCGGACGGCCACCGGGAACTCTGGTCGGTGTCGGCATGGCGGTCGAAGGTTTTGACATATGCGGATACTACAGGAGAAAACCGGGTAGCTATGAGTCCAGGGCAGAGTTCATCTTCTCCGGTATTGACGACGAAATCATTGGCGATTTCGGTGTGGTCGGGGGTGGTGCGGCCGGCATCGAACTTGATCGCTGCGATGGCGATTTGGGGTCGCCACCCCACACTTTGGTGCTCGCCAGCTCCGAGGGTCTTTCCAATCAGTATCTGCCGACTGTCGAAGATTGCCTGATGATTTCGCCAGGTCTAGGCGCCATGGACAACAGCCAAGCCCGGGGCGACATGGTGTTCTTCGAAACACCCAACGGTGGTGGCGTGTTCTCTACAAGCTCAATGTCTTGGTCCGGAAGCCTCTGCCACAACGGCTACGACAACAATGTCTCGAAAGTCACCGACAACGTGCTCAGACGCTTCCTGGATCCTGCGCCTCTCTGAACGTGGCCATGCGCCGCCAGAAGGTGCCGGGGTAGCAAACTCGCCAAATCGTGCTACGGCGCACCGTGATGCACTCTACACCCTCCGCACCTCGGGCCCCTGCTCCACGGTGTCGACGCCCTCATGGATCGTGTCGGGCCGTTCACCGGCGGCAGAGTTGTCTTTGGCGAGCAGGTTTCTCGGATCCTGATGCTCGCACCAGCCCAGAAACGGCCGATGAATCGAATAACCGAGCAAACCCTGAAGCTGTTCAGGCAGCGTACGTGCCACGTCGGGCGGAACCGCCAAGAACTGGTTCTCTTCCTGACGCAACCAGCCCAGACAGTAGCCGATATAGAGACCGGTGCGTTCGCCGGCCGAGCGATTGGCGCCGCCGCCGTGATAGACCGAACCGAGATAAACACTCACCGAGCCCCTGGTCATGGTGACCGGGATCGTCTCCTCCTGGGTGGGCTGCCGCTCGTCGTCCCAGCGATGGCTGTCCAGGATCATGCGGGTAGCTCCGTTTTCCTCGGTGAAATCGCTCAACGCCCATAACGTGGCGACGATGAACTCGCGTTGGCTGGGATGCCGGAACGGGTACAGACCGTCATCTCGATGAAGCGGCTGCAGGGTTTCCCCGGAGCCGATCGAGATGGTGGTAGTCGACATGATCTGGAAACGGTCGCAGTAGGGACCGAGGATATTGTCAACGATGTCGAGTATGAGCGGCTCGCATGCAAGGCTGCCCGCGCCAGGTGACTTCCCCATGAGACCCGCGGTTCGCTTCGTCTCGAAGCCCATGATTTCGCCGTCGCCTTTGGGCGTTACCTCCACATGGGGCGCCAACTCCCGCTCTATCGAATCCAGGGTGTTCTCGCTGGCGAGCCCTTCAATTATGGCGCATCCATCGCGAGTCACCGCCGCAGCAATGCCGTCTGATGCCGCCGAAGGCGCAAACTTCGCAATCTCCCACTGCGTCATCGATAGCTCTCCCTTTCCAAGCTAGCCCAGGCAATCAATGCTGGCTCGATTGCGGGCGACGGACGTGACGCAAGCAGCCTGGCGATAGTTCATCTCCGTGCGGCCTTCGATGGTGGCGGCCGTCCACAGGGTCGGTCGGAAGCGAAGATCTGCCCGGCCGCGGATGCTGTAGCAGTCTTCGCGCAGCCAGATGCGCTGAAAGCGGCTTGGCGTCCCAGACGACCTCGACGTGGCAATCGCGCCGCACCGCGTCCGCGATGAAGGCCGGTCCGGGGCAGGAGTCATTGACCATCATCGCCGAAGGCCCCTGTCGTCTTCGGCTCAAGATTACCACACTTGCCTCCCGCCGGTCGAACGGAGCATGCTTGGCCGCCCCTCCGAGCCTCGCTGATGTTCGCCTGCTTTCGACCGGCGCCGCAGGGTCGACAGCTGCTGGGCAATCAACCCCGGCTGAAATCCTGGTTGGAACGAATGCCGGTTCGACCAAGCATGGCCGCGATCGACGAGGTCGGCTCCTGAGGCCCGTCAGATTCATGCGACGATCGTGACACGCTTGCAGGTCTGCTGTTCAACCAGGCGGTCGAGGCTGAGATGCCACACGGACGAACTTGCATGCGCTTCTCGCTTGAACTGCCGACGGCATCTTGCACGGGATCGAAGTCCATCCGGACACACGTCACGGATTTTTCTTTCCGTCGCGCGTCGCATGCTTGTAAACCGCGCCCGAGGCTTGTTGGGATCACATGCTTGGGCTCCTTGCGCGGGGGCTGGGGATGCAGTGTTCTGCGATGGTCCGGGCGCCCTGTGATCACATGTTTCATGAAGTCTGTACCAGTTGGTGTGAAAGGGAACGCCGGGCCATGGATGAAGCGCAGAAGAGCAGAGGGATCGTGTTCAGGGATCTGCATTCGGCCGATGGAATATTCGTGATGCCGAACGCGTGGAACGCCGGCAGCGCCTGCATGCTCGAAGCTGCAGGCTTCCCTGCGGTGGGCACGACGAGCGCGGGGATCGCCTTCGGTCTGGGATTGCCGGATTATGAGGGAGCGCTCACTCGTGAGGCGGCGCTGGAGGAAACCGGCCGAATCAGCCGCGCCGTTCGGATACCGGTCAGCGTGGACGCCGAGAACGGTTACGGACACTCCCCGGAGGAGGTGGCAGAGACCATCCGCCGGGTGGCTAAGACCGGTGCGGTCGGCGCGAGCATCGAAGACTTTGCCGCCTCCTACGGCACGGGCACTCTCTACGATCACACCCTGGCGGTCGAGAGAATCGAGGCGGCGGTGGCGACCGCAGCCTCCCTGCCGTTTCCGTTTACCCTGACGGCAAGAGCAGAGTGCTATCTGGCCGGGTCCGCGAATCCGTTCGCGGAATCGGTGAAGAGAGCCACGGCCTACAGAGACGCGGGAGCCGACTGCCTTTACGTGCCCGGGATGACCGACGCAAAGACCATTGGCCGTCTGGTGAAGGAAGTCGACACCCCGGTCAACGTGGTCATGGGACTTGCCGGCAATCCGTTGACCGTGATTGAGCTCGAGGATCTGGGGGTAAAGCGGGTCAGTATCGGCGGGTCGCTGGCCCGCGCCACGTTCGGACTCATCCGGCGCGCGGCGGCGGAGATCCGCGATCGAGGCACCTTTACCTATTCGGAACAGCAGGTGCCCGATTCCGAACTCTGCCAGTTTCTTGCCGGGCGGCGGGGTGGTCACGGCTCGACATGACCAATGACGGGCGCGCCGGAGTGCCGTCAGGCAACGCGGTGGGGTTGACGGGCTCTCGAAGGGTGGCATTCTCCCGGCGACCTCGCCATTTGTGGCATGCCTGGCCGAGCCGGATGCCGTCCAATGCGGTCCGGGTCGCATCAGTTATTCAGCACACTGAACACGATGTCTGAAAACGCCGCTTCCCAAGGTCGTGTCCGCATTGGAATAGATGTCGGTGGCACGTTCACGGACGTTGCCCTCGAAACCAGCGATGGCCGCCTCGAGACATCAAAGGTCCCCACGACCCCGCGGGCGCCGGAACAGGGCGTGCTGACCGGCATCAGGCTGGCGGTGGATCAGGCCGGCATCAGTGGCGATGAGGTCCGCTCGGTCATCCACGGCACCACGCTTGCCACCAATGCGCTCATCGAAAGAAAGGGTGCCAGAACAGCCCTGGTCTGCACCCGGGGTTTCCGCGATACGCTGCGCCTCGCCTACGAGAACCGATACGACCAGTACGACATCTGGCTGAACAAGCCCGAACCACTTGTCCCTCGCCACCTCACCTGGCCGGTGGCGGAGCGCATCGACGTCACCGGAACCCCGCTCGAGGAGCTCGACGAGGCGGGTGTCCTGGAAATCGCAGGGCGGATTCGTGACGAGAAGATCGAATCCGTCGCTATCGGTCTCCTGCATGCCTATGCCAATCCGCGTCACGAGGAACGCGTGCGGGACCTTCTGCTTCGCGAATGCCCCGGCGTGTCGATCACGCTCTCTTCACAGGTCTGTCCTGAAGTGCGTGAGTACGAGCGGCTCACGACCACCGTGTGCAATGCCTATGTGCGACCGCTCATGGCCCGTTATCTGAAAGCGCTCGGCGACGATCTCGCCCGTGCCGGCATCTGCGGACCCCTGTTGCTGATGACATCGGGCGGCAGCATCTGCTCTCTCGAGACGGCTGTCAGCTTTCCCATCCGTCTCGTTGAATCGGGACCGAGTGCCGGTGCCGTTCTCGCCGCCCGGGTGGCCGCCAGACGAGGCGATGCCCGCGTTCTTTCCTATGACATGGGCGGAACCACAGCCAAGGTCTGCCTGATTGACGATGCCAGGCCGCAAACGGCCCGCATCTTCGAGATTGCCCGGGCGGCGCGTTTCATGAAGGGAAGCGGCATGACCGTTCGCCTGCCGGTGATCGAAATGATCGAGATCGGCGCCGGCGGAGGGTCCGTTGCCGGAATCGACAGCCTCGGGCGCATCGAGGTCGGACCCCGAAGTGCGGGATCGGAGCCGGGACCAAGCTGCTACGCCAGGGGTGGAAGCGATGCCACCGTGACCGACGCCGACCTCGTTCTCGGCCGTCTCGAGGCAACCTCATTCGCTGGCGGCACCATGCCCCTCGACACTCAAGCTGCCGCGAAGTCCATCCGGCGGACCATCGCCGATCTCCTGTCCATGGACGTCATGACCGGGGCGCTCGGCATATCGGAAGTTGTCGATGAGAACATGGCCAGTGCCGCCCAGGTCCACGCTGTCGAGAGAGGCAAGATCCTGCGGCAATGCACGATGATTGCATTCGGAGGCGCCGGCCCTCTGCATGCCTGTCGCATGGCCGAAAAGCTCGGCATCCGGCAGGTCGTCATCCCGGATCACCCCGGCGTCGGTTCAGCCGTCGGCATGCTGCGCGCACCGGTTGCCTTCGAGATCGTGCGCAGCCGCTACATGACCCTGGCGACGTTCGATGCCGCCGTGGTTGCGAACCTTTTCTCCGCCATGGCTGACGAGGCATCGACGATCGTTCGTCAGGGTGCCGGCAACGTTCCCCTGGTCGAACACCGCAGCTGTTTCATGCGCTACCTTGGACAGGGACACGAGATCGAGGTCCCCGTCAGCGGTGGAAACATCGGCGGTGACGAAAGGGATCTCCTGCAGGCGGCCTACGACCACGAGTACGCCAGGCAGTATGCCCGCAACGTGCCGGGAATGGACGTCGAGATTCTCGGCTGGAAACTCGTGGTGATGGCACCGATGCCCGATGATCCCGAAACGGTGATGACCGCCAGGAGCGACGAAGGTGCAGGTTCGCCACGTCGCCTCCTTGTGGACCCCGCCACCGGACAGATGGTGGATGTGCCGGTTCTCAGCAGGGAGTCGCTGGCCCCCGGTGCCGTCTTCGAGGGACCCTGCGTCATCACCGAAGGACAGACCACCACCGTGGTCACCGCATCATTCCACGGACGAATCGACTGCAATGGATACATCGTCCTCGAAGCACGGGAGGCAACCCCGTCATGACCGACGCACTCGAGAGAATTCATCTCCAGATCATGTGGGACCGTCTCATCTCGGTCGTCGAGGAACAGGCCCAGACGCTGATGCGCGCCGCCTTCAGTCCCATCGTGCGCGAGTGCGGCGACATCTCGGCGGGCATCTTCGATCTCGAGGGCCGCATGATGGCCCAGGCGGTGACGGGGACACCCGGCCACATCAACACCATGGCGAATTCGGTCCGCCATCTCATCAGGCACTTTCCTCCCGGCGAAGCCCGGCCCGGTGACCTGTGGGTTACCAATGATCCCTGGATTGGTGCCGGGCACCTCAATGATTTCGTGCTGGTGAAGCCCTGTTTCCTGGATGGCGAGGTGATCGGCCTCAATGCCTGCACGTCGCACCTCGCCGACATCGGCGGCCGGAGTTTCGGTCCCGAGGCCGCCGACGTCCACGAGGAGGGCATGTACATCCCGCCCCTCAGGCTCATCGAGAGCGGGGAGATCAACAGCACCCTTATGTCGCTCCTCAGGGCAAACAGCCGGGTTCCGGTGCAGAACGAAGGCGACCTCTACGCTCTCATTGCCTGCTGCGAGGTGGGTGAGGAACGGCTTGCCGACATGATGCGGGAATTCAGCCTTGCCTCTCTTGGAGGGCTTTCAGACCACATCATCGACACGTCGCGCGAAGCGACGCGGGAACGCTTGCGTTCGTGGCCTTCCGGATCCTGGTCGAACGAGATGATGGTCGACGGTTACGAGTTCGAGATCAGGATTGCGGCGCACCTCACCATATCCGACGGCTCCCTCACGATCGATTTCACCGGCAGTTCGCCCGCTTCCCGGTACGGCATCAACTGCCCGCTGACCTATTCCGAAGCCTACACGGTGTTCGGTCTCAAGTGCGTCATTGCTCCCGACATTCCCAACAACGCCGGAGCCCTCGAACCCTTCCGGGTGACCGCACCTGAAGGGTCGATCATGAATGCCACAAAGCCGGCTCCGGTGGTCATGCGCCACATTGTCGGGCAGCTGCTTCCCGATGCGGCGCTGGGCTGTCTGCACAGAGCGAGGCCCGGCAGTGTGCCGGCAGAAGGAACGTCGGTGCTCTGGGACCTTTCCCTGCGCGGCGGATTCGGCATCTATCACAGCAGCGGGCAGACCCGCTTCGCCCTGGAAATGGTCCACAACGGCGGCACCGGCGCACGCCCATCGAGTGACGGTCTCGATGCAACGGCCTTTCCATCGGGCGTCATCGGAACCCAGGTGGAACTGGCTGAATCCGTCGCCCCGCTGATCGTCTGGCGCCGCGAATTGCGCCCCGATTCGGGAGGCGCCGGACGCCATCGCGGCGGCCACGGACAGATCATCGAGGTCGGCTCCGCCGAGAATGCCACCCTCCAGATAGCGGCAGCGTTCGACAGGGTCACCTTCCCTGCACGGGGTCGCGATGGCGGCAGCAATGGCGCCTGCGGCACCGTGCGCCTGTCGTCGGGGCGCCACCTCAACGGCAAGGGCGAACAGGACATTCCCCCGGACGAAACACTCCGGATCGAAACGCCAGGAGGCGGTGGTTACGGCGATCCGGCAGCTCGGGATCCGGGACTGATCGCCGCCGATCTCAAGAGCGGCCTCGTGACCCCCGCCGCCGCCAGGAGGGACTACGGATACCGCCACGGAACCGCATCAAACTGATGCGCCCCTTGTCGGCACTGCCAGGAACAGTCCTTCCAGCCGCGGGCTCATCGACAGCACCAGGAACAAGAGCTCCGTCGCGAAGAACCGGATAACGGGGCAACGACACCGGATGCCGGGTTCAGCCGTGCCCTTCGATGATGGCGCGGATTGTGGTGTTGACCACGTCGTGGCGATGGCCGCAGAGGGAGAGATGGCTGAGGCCGTCAAGGTGATGATAGTGGCCGTTCGCCGCCAGTTCGGCGCACTTGCGGCCAAGGGATGGCGGCGCCTGCATGTCGAGTCCGAAACCGATGACGTGGATCGGCACCTCGCACGAGGGAAGCCTCGATGTCGTGTCAAACTCGCAACAGGCCTGCCACTGGGCATCGAGCATGGCGCCGTCCCGTTTCCCGTAGGCCGCCTCCGTCACCGCCCTCAGACTCCCCCACAAGTCCGGGTCGTCGAGCACTTCCGGCGGATACATGAAGGCCGCGTAGTGGGTGACGGCAAAGTCGAAGGGGAGATCGCCGTGGTTCCGGCGAAAACGGATCTCTGCCTCCATCCACTCCCGGGAGAACCCTTCCGACACGGCGAAGGTCCCCATGGGGATGACAAGGCGCACGAGGTGCGGCCAGTTGATCGCCAGTTCCTGGACGATGAGCGAGCCCATGGAGAGACCCGCCGCCACCACCGGTGGCCTGCAATGCGCCTCGATCAGTTCGGCACAGTCGCGCGCCATGTCGAGAATGGACCACGGCGGGCCCTCGAGGGCTTCGGTCTCGCCGACGCCACGGGGATCCATCGTCGTGTTCCGGTAGTCCGGGAAGCCTTCCACCTGCCAGCGCATCTCCGAACCGCGCTGGTCACCACCGGGAAGCCAGACGATGTCGGGACCGGACCCGGTCTGGTCGTACCACAACGAGGCGCCGGATGAGGTGAAGCGGGGCACGGGTCTATTCCTCCTGCTCCAGGGACTTCGTGATCTTTTCGCCAAGGTCGGGCGACAGGTTCTCCTTGGAGCGTATCCGTTCCAGTTCGTGGCGCATGAGCGCCTGGCGGTCGCTGTCCTGGCGGCGCCAGCGGATCAGTGGATTGATGATCCGCGCCGCCACCTGGGGATTGATGTCGTCGAGATCGACCAACCGATCCGCGACAAAGCGGTAGCCCGATCCGTCGCGCCGATGGAAGTTCAGCGGATTGGCCATCGCGAAACCGCCGAAGAGGGCGAAGACCTTGTTGGGTTTCTCCAGGCTGAAAGTCTCGTGGGTGAGCAGGTCCCGGACCCGGGCGAGCGTATCGTCGAGGGGCGATGCCGCCTGAACACCCAGCCACTTGTCGATCACCAGGTCATCGTTGCGAAACCGGTCATGAAAGTCCGCGAGGCACTCGTCGCGCTGTGGCGTATCGATGGCGGCGATCAGCGACAGCGCCGCAAGACGGTCCGTCATGTTGCCGGCGTCGGCGTAGGCCCCGGTGACAATCGCGACCGCCTCCGCGTCACCAGGTGCAGCACAGTAGGAAAGCGCCACGCCTTTCAGGGCACGGCGACCCGCCTGTTCGCCGTCGGGACTGTAGGGTTCGTCATTCTCCCCGATCATCGCCCTCCAGCTGCCGGCAAAACGGTTTGCAGCGGCCCGCCTCATGGTCTCCCTCGCTTCATGAATGGCCTCGACATCTACCGTTTCCATCTGTTCGGCGAGCCAGGATTCACCGGGGAGCGCAAGGGCACGGGCCTTGAAGGAGGGATCGAGGGACCCGTCGCCAATGGCCGTCGACATGGCCTCAAGCCAGCGTTCGTCCGTTGTCGGAGTGCCTCCCTGGCGGATGGCCGCGATCATGGCGAGCAGCAGGCGTGTTGCATACTGCTGACCGGCCTCCCAGCGGGCGAAGGGATCGCTGTCGTGGGCCATGAGGAAGGCCAGACCGGCATCATCGATATCGGACGTCACACGCACCGGCGCCGTGAAATCCCGGTTGAGCGACAGGACGGGCCGGGCTCCGACACCCTCGAAACGGAAGGTCCGGGAGGGCCGGTCGAGGTCGAGAACATGGCTCGAGGCACTCCCGCCTTCGAGGGTCACTTCCATGTCGTTGCCGTTCGGACCGACGAGACCGACTTCAAGGGGAATGCGGAGCGCCTCCTTGGTTGCCTGGCCCGGCGTTGGTGGCGTTTCCTGTTCGAGCACGAGCTCATAGGCCGCCTCGTCGGCAAGCCATCGGCCCGACGCGGTCACTTCCGGCGTGCCCGCCTGGCTGTACCACAGGCTGAAGTGGCCGAGATCGGCCCCATTGGCGTCCGCCATGGCGGCGATGAAATCGTCGCAGGTCACCGCCGTGCCATCGTGGCGTTCAATGTAGAGATCCATGCCCCTGCGGAATCCGTCCCTGCCGAGGATGCGCTCCATCATGCGGATGACTTCCGCCCCCTTCTCGTAGACCGTCGGCGTGTAGAAGTTGTTGATCTCGACGTAGCTCGACGGGCGCACCGGGTGAGCCATGGGCCCTGCGTCCTCGGGAAACTGCGCGGCGCGCAAACGACGCACATCATCGATCCGCTTGACCGGCCGACTTCTCATGTCGGCAGTGAACTCCTGGTCCCGGTAGACGGTGAGCCCCTCCTTGAGGGAGAGCTGGAACCAGTCGCGGCAGGTCACGCGGTCACCGGTCCAGTTGTGGAAGTACTCGTGGGCAATGACGCTTTCAATGTCTTCGTAGTTTCTGTCCGTTGCCGTCTGCGGACTGGCGAGAACAAGGCTGGAGTTGAAGATGTTGAGGCTCTTGTTCTCCATCGCACCGGCATTGAAGTCGGCGACGGCGACGATGTTGAACGTGTCGAGATCGTATTCCAGACCGTAATTGTCCTCGTCCCAGCGCATGGCCCGTTTGAGGGAATCCATGGCGTAGAGGCACTTCTCCCGGTTGCCGTGCTCACTCCAGATTCGCAAGCTGACATCGCGACCGGAAGCGGTGGTGAAGGTATCCTCGAGGCAGCCAAGATTCCCGGCGACCAGGGCGAAGAGATAGGAGGGTTTCGGAAACGGATCATGCCAGACCGCGCGGTGTCGGCCGTTCGCGAGATCATACTCCTTCACGAGATTGCCATTGGAGAGCAGAACCGGACAGCTGCAGCGGTCGCCATCGATGCCGACGGTATAGGTGGCGAGCACGTCGGGGCGGTCGGGGAAGAAGGTGATGCGGCGGAATCCCTCGGCCTCGCACTGCGTGCAGTAGATCCCCGACGACGTGTAGAGGCCTTCCAGGGCCACATTGCGAGCCGGTGCGATGGTGGTGCGGGTCTCCAGGGTAAAGCGGCCGGGCGGCTCATGGATGACGAGTCCGGTCTCGTCATGGTGATAGGCCGACGCGGCCAGTGGCACGCCGTCGATGGCCACCATGTCGAGGGACAGGTTGTCACCATCGAGTGTCAGGGGCTGGCCGCCTGGCGCCGCCTCGATGGCCAGCGTGGCATGAACGACCGTCGCTTCAGGATCGAGTGCAACATGAAGAACGACGGTATCGATACGCCAGGGAAAGGGTCGGTAGTCGGCAAGGCGGGTCTCTTCCATGGTCATGCAGCCAGTCCTTCAGTCGTGTGGCGGACGCCCATCGATGGTCACGCACCCCGGAGCGGGGCGGCGGCAAGGCGCGCCAGAGGTCTCTCGTTTATGGGAAGATGGACCAGACAGGCAAGCAGTCCAAGCACCGCGCTGATCCACCAGATCACATCGTAGGAACCGGTTACATCGAAGAGTCGTCCTCCCAGCCAGACACCGATGAAACTGCCCGCCTGGTGACTGAAGAAAACAATTCCGAAGAGGGTGGCCATGTAGCGGGTGCCGAAGACCTGGGCGACGATCCCCGACGTCAGGGGCACGGTGGCCAGCCAGACGAGACCCATGCATCCGGCGAAGAGATAGATCATGGCGTCGGTTCTTGGAGCCAGCATCAGGGCGACAATGAGCACGGTCCTCACAAAGTAGATGGTGGAAAGACTGTAGCGCTTGCTCCAGCGCTGTCCGGCCACCCCCGCCAGGAGGCAGCCGACGATGTTGAAGACGCCCACCAGGGCCAGCGACCAGGCAGCCACCGTCGCATCAAAGCCGGATCCGGTCACGAACGCCGGGAAATGCACGGTGATGAAGGCAATCTGGAAACCGCAGACAAAGAAACCGAGAGTCAACAGCACGTACCCGGAATGTCGCCCGGCCTCGACGATGGCATCCCGCATGCCCTGTTCATGGGCCCTCTCGTCGACGGCCGGAGACGCAGCAGGCAGGAGGACGGCCAGTGGAATCATCACCAGTGATGCCGCCGCCAGGACCATGAGTGCGCCCTGCCATTCGAACAGGCTGATGGCGAACTGGGCATTGGGCGAAAAGACGAACTGGCCGAAGGAGCCGGCGGCGGTGCCAAGTCCGAGAACGAAGGAACGCCGCTCCACCGTCACGACCCGGACCATGGAGGCAAGCGCCAGGGAAAAGGCGGTGAAGGCGACACCGAGACCGACCAGGACACCTGCTGCCAGAACGAACATGGTGCCGGTTTCGGCAACCGACATCGCCCAGATGCCGAAGGCATAGACGATCGCTCCGCCGATGATCACCCGGCTGGGACCAAAGCGGTCGGCGATCATGCCGGCTACCGGAACGCCAAGACCCCAGAGCAGGTTCTGCACAGCGAGCGCCATGGAGAACACTTCCCGGTTCCAGCCGTGATAGAGCGACACGGGCTCCTGGAAGAGCCCGAAGACGGAACGTACGCCAAAGCCGATCATGGCGATGACGCAGCCCGCGGCGATCACGACAAGAGGTGATCTCCAGGAACGATCCATGGTCCTGAGGGAGAGCCTTCAGCCGTCGAGAAACCGCCTGAAGGCGCGCCCCACAAACCGTGCGGGATGCTCTTCGGGATCGCGCCTGGTTGCCTCCTCCTTCAGTTCGCGCGCCTTTCTGGCAAGAACCGGGCGGGCCTTCTCGTCGAAGATCTCCTTGGCCTTCGCCCTCACCCTGGGATCGGACGCGGCCCGCCTGGCGGCGGCAACGAGGAGATGGCGGAACACTAGAGGCATTGGATCACTCCCCTTCGGGTTGCCGTCTCAAGGACCGACGATGGCGGCAATCTCGTCGACTTCGCCGGCCGTCATGTTCCAGGCGCCGGCCGCCGCCGCATTGGCTCGCACCTGATCCTCCCTGGTGGCCCCGCAGATCACGGTGGTGACGGTATCGTGACTCGCCAGCCAGCCAATGGCCAGTTCCAGGAGACTCTTTCCGCGTTCCGCAGCGTAGGCGCCGAGCCTGTCGAGGCGCTCGAAGTTCGCCTCCGACAACAGTGTGGAATGGCGTTCCTGCCCCGACGCCAGACGCGACGATTCGGGCGGTTTGCCGCCCGCGGTGTACTTGCCGGTCAGAAACCCCATGGCCAGCGGAAAATAGGGCATGATGCCGAGTCCGAACCGTCGGGCTGCGGGGACGACCTCGGTCTCGGTCTCCCTCGCGAGAAGACTCCATTCATTCTGTGCGGCGATGAATCGGGGAACGCAGAGGGTGTCGGCCTGCCAGGCCGCATCCGCGATCTGCCAGCCCTTGTAGTTGGAACAGCCGTAGTAGCGGATCTTTCCCTGGTCGATCAGGCGGTCAAGGGCATCGAGTGTTTCCGCTACCGGGGTCAGGGGATCGGGTTCGTGATGCAGGTAGAGATCGATGTAGTCGGTGGCGAGCCGGCGCAGGCTGCCCTCACAGGAACGGATGATGTAGTCACGCGACCCGCGCGGAATGTCGCGCTGGTCGCTTGCCGTCTTCAGGCCGAACTTCGACACGATCGCAACGTCCTGGCGGCGGCCGGCAAGCGCCTTTCCCAGAATGCTCTCCGAGGTTCCGTCATCGTACATGTCCGCCGTATCAAAGAGGCCCACACCGGAATCGAGGGCTGCATGAACCACCCGTGTTCCCTGGTCCTCGCCCACCCACCAGCCGAGAGTGTTGCAGCCCATGCCGGCGAGCGACACCTGCAGGCCGGAGTGACCGAACGTTCTCTGCTCCATGAGCGAATCCTCTTCGTGCATTCAGCGGATATCATGCACGACGGGCGGCTCCGTTGCACGACATTGCCCCGGGTCTATGTTTCTTCGAGCAGGACCGAGGCGATGGCGTCGGCAAAGACCTGGCACCCGAGGACAATATCCTCCCTTGAGGTGTCTTCCTCGAAGGCATGGCTGATACCGCCCCTGCTCGGCACAAACAACATGGCGCTGGGAAGGATCCGTGCAAGGTTCTGGGCATCATGCACCGCTGCGCTCGGCATGGGCATCCATGCTCCCGGGGCATGGCGCTCGGCCGCCGCCTCGAGATAACGCTGCAGATCCGCATCCATGAGGGCAGCGGCGGTCCGGTCCTTCGTCGGCTCCATCGACACGGCCACCGGACCGCATGCATTGCACTCACGAACCAGGTCCGCGACGAGATCCCCGAACCGGTCCATGCGAGCCTCATCGGCATCGCGGTACTGCAGGGACAGCCACGCTCGCCCCGGAATGATGCTGGCCGCACCCGGCTCGAGGCGGATGTCGCCGATCGTCCACACGGAACGTGGTCCGGCATGCGCGGCAAACACCTCGTGAACACGTGTGGCAAAGGCCACCAGCACCGCGCCGGCGTCCCGGCGCCGTGCCATCGGAGTGGTGCCCGCATGGTTTTGCTGACCCTCGAACACTACCGACACGTCCCTGATGCCGACGATGCCCGTGACTACGCCGATGCGCCTCATCTCCTCCTCGAGCCACGGCCCCTGTTCGATGTGAGCCTCCATGTAGGCCCGGTAACGGCCGGGTATGCAACGTTCAAGGGGGCGTCCCTCGAGACCGGCATCGCGCAGCGCTGCACGCAGGGTCGTTCCGCTGGCATTGCTTGCCCCGTCAAGGTCCTCCTCCCCGACGAGATCACAGAACATCTTGCTCCCCAGCAGGCCGAAGAACGTACCTTCCTCGTCGATCCAGGAAGCGACATCGACGGCAAGATCACGGGTTTCGCGGGACTCTGCGAAGGCGCGCACCGTCTCGAGGCCATACATGACGCCCAGGGTGCCATCGAGCCAGCCTCCCGTGGGCTGGGTATCCGTGTGGGAGCCGACGAGCAACGCCTTGCCGGGATTGCGCGAGCGGCCGAAGACCGTGCCGACGCCGTCGATACCGGCGTCGAGCCCCGCATCCGCCATGCGTTCCACCAGCCAGCGGCGCGACTCCATGTCGACCTCGCTCAGGGACTGGCGAATCACGCCGTTGCCGCACCTGCCAAAGGTGCGAAGCGCCTCGAGGTCGCCCACCAGTCTGTCGCCGTTGATGACGGGCATGGTCACGTTCCTCCTGTCTTCCCCCGGCTCTCTTTCTTCACGGGAGGCGGGAGGAGGACGAGCTTGCCGATATGGGTCTTGGCCATGAAGATGCGTTGTGCCTGCCTGATCGCGCTGAGCGGGAAGGTGGCGGCCACCAGGGGGCGGACCGTGCCCTCCTCGACGGCGCGCACCAGTTTGTCGAAGACGACATCGTCCTGGGCCGTACAGCCGACGAGTGTCAGGTCCTTGAGATAGAGTGTCCGCAGATCGAGTTCGACCAGCGGTCCGCCGATGGCACCGGATGTCGCGTACCGGCCGCCGCGTTTGAGGATGTCGAGGAAACGCGGCCATGTCGCGCCGGCCACGACGTCGATGACCGCGTCGACCGATTCCTGTCCGAGCACGGCGGCGGGGTCGCTGTCGCGGTCGATCACCTCGCTGGCGCCGAGTGCCCGGACACCCTCTGCCTTGGCTGCACCGGCCACCGCGATGACCGTGGCTCCCCGGCGCCGGGCCGACTTGGCCGCCGCCGAACCCCCACCACCGGAAGGGCCCGGCACGCGGGTCCGGTCCGCCCCGCCGTCCCCACACCACCGGAGGCGCCGGTCACGAGTATCCGTTCCGCCCCCACGCCCGCTCTCTCCAGCATGTTCTCGGCGGTTGACCAGGCACAGGGGATGGAGGCCAGTTCGGCATCCGTCCAGTCGCTCGTCACGGCGTACGTCTCGGCAGACGGCGCGACGGCGAACTGGGCAAAGGCGCCATCGCACTCCGAACCGAAGGTCCAGCACTCGAACGGTCTCGAGGCAACAGGTGCGCGCATCATGCTCCTGACGATGACACGCTCGCCCATGCGAGCGGGATCGACGCCCTCTCCGGTTGCAACGATCCTGCCGCAGCAGTCGGCTCCCTGGATCCTCGGAAACGTCATCGCCACGCCGGCCCATGACGCATCGGACGCGTCGATTGCCGCCGGTCCTTCAGAGGTGGCGCCCGTCACCTTCTTCGAGTACCAGCCGATCCGCGTGTTGACATCCGTGTTGTTGACTCCCGCGGCAGCAACCCTGATCAGCACCTCGCCCGGTGCGGGAACGGGGACGGGGACGTCCTCCCGGTATTCCAGCACGTCCAGCCCACCGTGGCCGGTAAGCAGGACGGCTGCCATGGTCGAGGGAATCGTCATCATGTGTCCCTGCCGGATCGCCCATCACCTTCTGCCGGACAGATGGTCCGTGTGCAAGGGGAGCGTTGACGCCCTTCGGCCGGATCGCCACAGTCCACGCCGGCGCTCCGGGAACCCGGTGGAGAACCCTGCCATGAACGCGGACAGTCTCGTCAACGGCCCTGCCCTCAAACGACGCATGGTGCGGCATCTTGCCGGATTCGAGACACGGCAGATCTCCCCTGACGGGCGCAAGCGGGCTGCAGTCACCATGACCGTCGTCTCCGACCGCAAGGGACAGGGTGCCTTCATCCTGACACGCCGGGCAGCGCGCATGAATCGCCATGCTGGACAGTGGGCACTCCCCGGAGGCCGCCTCGATCCCGGCGAGACACCCGAGGAGGCGGCGCTGCGGGAACTCGCCGAGGAGGTCGGCCTTGATCTCGACGAAAGCGCCGTGCTGGGACGACTCGACGATTACCCTACCCGTTCAGGCTACCTCATCACGCCGGTTGTCGTCTGGGGAGGAGGCAAGGTCGAGTTGAAGGCCAATCCGCAAGAAGTCGCGGCCATCTACCGCATCCCCTTCACCTCACTCTACAGACCAGGGTCCCCGGAGTTCGTCACCATACCCGAAAGCGACCGCCTGGTGATCCGCATGCCGATCGCCGGAACCAAGATCCATGCGCCGACCGCTGCCGTGATCTTCCAGTTCCGCGAAGTGGTGCTCGGGGGACGGGCGACCCGGGTCGATCAACTCGAGCAGCCGGTGTTTGCCTGGAGCTGACTTGAGGCGGGTTTCAGCCACACCCATCCGGAACAATCACATCATGAACGACATCCCGCCCAACATCCCATCTTTCCTGTTGGGCCGCGAACCGAGGAGACCACGGTCCGGAAGGGGAGCGCCGGAGGCCGCTCACAGGAGTATCGGACCGCCGCCCCACCGCGGCCCTTACGCCATCACCGACGGTGTGGTGACCCTGGTGGAGGAGATCGACCTCGACAACCCGGGTTACGGTATCTAGGGCTACGTGAGTGCGCTGGACTACCTCGACGATATCGATGTCGGCACCGTTCTGGTCCATCGCCCTGTCCACCCCGCCATCCCGCATGTAGAGAGGCCGCGGCAAGCCGGCCGGGTACACCGCGATTGTAGCAAATGGTGCAAATGGCCCGACGATCCGGCGAGAGGTTCTTGTTCGAGGCGTGCACAAGGTTGCAGCGAAACGGAACCCGCCGGCCCTTTCGGGCAAACAAGGCGGCCGGTTTGGGCGAGGCTGGCGACAGTTTCCTCTGACAAGGCATGCAAAGCGTAGCTCGCCGAAGCTTCATCAAAGGTCGATGTCAGAATGCCGTGCGTGTGGCTTCCCAGGATGAACATGACCGGCCCGTTGAACTCGGTGACCTCGTCGAGGAAGACCCCGACATTGATCACCTGCGGCCTCGGCATGTGGTTCTCCATCTGCCAGGCGGCGTAGTCCTGGTGCCAAGCCCAGGCCTCGCCGTGATAAGCGGCCTTGGGATTGACCGGATACTGGTGCAGGTAGACATCGCCCCCGAGAAGCCGGCGCACCGGCTCGACCAGGCGCGGATGGCGCACCAGGCGCGCAAAGGACCGCTATAGCTGTGCGGCGCAAATGCGCAACGCACAGTGTCCGAGTGCTTCTCGCGGAGGACTTCGGGCCGACGGAGCTCCAGAACCTTCCCCAGGGCGGATCTGAGGACCTTCACTTCGTCTGGCGAGAGCAGGCCCTGAAAGAACAAGAGCCCGTCAGACCCGAACCGATCGATCTGATCAGGTGAGAGTTTCATTCTCTGGCCCCGCAGGATTCACAACTTCCTAACCTCGGCCAGTCAACACCGCTCGGTCGGGAGAAGCTACGCGCGGATGGTGACAGGAAAAAAGGTGCGCGCCCTCCAATCGGATCGTGTTGGGGGCGACGGTCCTGCAGGTCGCGGACACGAAGGGGCAGCGGGTATGGAACTCGCAGCCCGCCGGGCGCGCGAGGAGACTCGGGACCTCGCCGAGGAGTTCCACCTGGTCGCGAACCGCGTCCGGATCAGGCTTCGGATTGGCCGACAAGAGTGCGTGGGTGTAGGGGTGGCGTGGGTGGGCGAAGACTTCTTCCGTGCGGCCTTGCTCGACAAATCGGCCGAGATACATGATGCCGATGCGATCGGTCACGTGCCGCACGACGTGCAGGTTGTGACTGATGATCAGCATGGCCATGCCGAGGTCGTCCTGCAGTCGTGCCAAGAGGCTGAGGATGTCGCCCTGCACGGAGACGTCCAATCCAGCGGTCGGTTCGTCGGCGATGATCAGCTTGGGGTTCAGCGCCAGGGCACGGGCGACACCGACTCGTCGCGCTTGACCGCCGCTCAGTTGGTGGGGATAGCGCGCGGCAAACTCCGGCGAGAGGCCGACCATCGACAGCAAGCGCTGCAGGTCATCTTCGAGGTCTTGGCGCCCTGGTTCGTGAACTTTGAAGGGCTCGGTGATGATCGAACGGACGGTCAGGCGGGGACTGAGAGAGCCGACCGGGTCCTGGAACATCATGGCGATCTGCCGGCGAAGCGGCCTGGCCTGGCGGTCGGTGAGACCCAGAAGCTCCTGACCTGAGAAACGCACGGTCCCTCGCTGGGCCTGCAGCAGTCCGACGATGGCACGTGCCAGAGTCGTCTTTCCGCAGCCGCTCTCGCCGACGAGGCCGAAGGTTCGTCCCCCCTCCAAGGTGAAGGAGACATTGAGCACGGCGTCGATGAAGGGATCCGGATCGCGCTCAACCAGGGACTTGACTGCCCCCTTGACTCGAAAACGGACCCGCAGATTCTCCACCTCGAGCAAGGCCATTAGCCGCTTTGATCCTCGAAGTGGAAGCAGCGCACGTCATGCTGCTCGGCGACGGAATCGCTCAGGGGCGGCGAGGCTCGGCAGACTTGGTCGGCGCGCGGACAACGTGCCTCAAAGATGCAGCCTTGCGGCAATTGCACCAGGTTCGGGAGCTCGCCAGGAATGGAGGGCAGGTGGCGCGTCGGCGTCTCTAGCTGCGCGGGATCGCACGAGAGTAGCTTCTGGGTATAGGGGTGCCGCGCAGACTTGAAGATCTGTCGGGCGCTTCCGCGCTCGACCACCTCGCCCGCGTACATGACCACGACTCTGTCGCACAGCTCCGCGACCACCCCGAGATGGTGAGATATGAAGAGGATCGAGCAGCCGATGCGCCTTTGCAGTTCCTTGAGCAAATGGATGATCTGCACTTCGAGAGTGGCGTCGAGAGCGGTCGTTGGCTCGTCAGCGATCAAGAGATCCGGCTCGGCCTGCAAGGCCATGGCGATGGCAATTCGCTGGCGCATGCCGCCCGAGAACTGATGGGGAAAGTCGTTCAAACGGCTGGCCGCGTCGGGAATGCCGACCAAGCTCAGCATGTCCGCGGCGCGCTGGCGCTTTTCCTCTTTGCTCATCTGTTTCCGGTGCTGCGCGTCGATCATCTGAGTGCCGATGTTCAAGACGGGATTGAAGGTCGTCATGGGGTCCTGGAAGACGACGGACAGGCGATCGCCGCGAAGCTTTCGCATGGTGCTGTCGTCCAGGTCGAGTAGGGATTGCCCTGCAACGCGGACCTGGCCGCCAACCACCGAGGCGTTCGGCGCCAGGAGGCGCATGATGGCTGCAATCAAGGTCGACTTACCGCAGCCGCTTTCTCCCACGATGCCAACGATCATTCCCTGGGGTACCTCCAGGCTCACGTTCCGCAACGCATGGAGCGGTCCGGCCTCGGTCCGGTAATCGACAGACAGGTCCTCGACGGCGAGAACGGTCTCGATGCCGTCGATCATTCGATGATCCGTCGAAGCTTGGGGTCGAAGGTATCGCGCAAGGTCTCGCCCAGGAAGGTGAACCCGAGCGTCGTCAGAATGAGCGGGATACCACCGGCCAGGACCGGCCAAGGCGTGTTGCTGATGAAGGAGTAGCCGTCGTTCAGGATCGAGCCCCAGCTCGGCGTCGGCGGCCGCACGCCCATGCCGAGGAAGGAGAGGCCGGCTTCGATCGTCACCACGAAGGGAATGTCCATGCTCGCCAGGATGAGCAGCGGCCCGATCACGTTGGGGAGGAGATGGACCGTCATGATGCGCAGGGTGCCGACACCCATGACCCGCGCGGCCATGATGAACTCGCTCCCCTTCAGCGCCAGCGTCTGGGTGCGAACCACCCGGGCGTAAACGGGGATCTGCGTGACGACGACGATCAGCATGATCGTCTCCAAGCTCGGCCCTACCAAGGTCACCACAGCGAGTGCGAACATGATGGTGGGGAAGGAGCGCACAGTGTCGAAGGCGAAGATCAGCACCGCATCCAGCCAGCGCGGCCCAAAGCCTGCCAGCATACCGAGGGCCAATCCGATGACGACGGCCAGCCCGATGGAAATCAGGGCGACCTCCAAGGCGATGCGACCGCCATAGAGGACGCGAGAGAAGAGATCGCGGCCCAGCTGATCGGTGCCCAAGAGGTGTTCCAGGGAGGGCCAGAGCATGCGGTTGCGGACGTTGATCTCCGTGGCATCGTAAGGGGCGAACCAGTCCGCACCGATGGCACTGACGGTCACCAATGCAACGAGGATCAGCCCGACCAGACCGAGCGGCTCCCGCACCACGCGTCGCAGTCCCTTGACTGCGGCAGACCAGGCCCCCGTGGGCCAAATTGAGACTCTTTCAGCCGTCGCGCTCATTGCCCGCTTCTCTGCCTTGGGTCGAGGAGGGCATTGATCAGGTCCGCCAGGGTCGTGCAGAGCACGAACAGCATGGTGGTGACCAGGACCGAGCCCATGACTACGGGATAGTTGCGCGTGGTCACCGCATCGTAGATCAGCTTGCCAATGCCCGGCCGGGCGAAGACGATCTCTGCAAAGACGGCGCTCGACAGGAGAATGCCGATGCCGATGCCCAGCAAGGTGATGGTGGGCAGGACGGCAATCCGCAGCACGTACTTGAAGATGATAGTCGGCTCCGGTAGGCCGACGGCGCGCGCCGTGCGGACGTGGTTCTCGCCGAGTACCTCGAGCATGGAGGCGCGCACGAGGCGCGCGATGTAGCCGACCCAACCGAGCCCGACGGCCAACGACGGCAGAATCAAGTGGGAAATCTGGCTGCCGAGGTCTCCTCTCTCGCCGGCGCCAATGGCGGGCAGCCATTGAAGCCAGACGGCGAACAAGAGCAGGGCGTAAAGAGCGACCACAAAGGGCGGAATTGCGATGCAACTCACCGTCAAGACGCCACTGATCCGGTCGAACAGAGTGTTGCGCCGAACCGAGGCATAGCAGCCCAAGGGAATCCCGATTGCCGCTGCCCAGCCAATGCTGGCCAAGACCAAGATGATGGTATGGGGTGCCTGCTCGGCGACGATGGTCCCGACGGGCCGGCCGGTAAAGACGTCGTAGCCCAGCTCGCCGCGGGCAACGTCGCCCAAGAAGTTGACGATCTGGACCGGCAGGGGATCGTTCAAGCCCAGCTTCTCAAAGAGGACCTCCTTCATCTCCGGTGTCGCCCGCGGGCCCAGCATGATCTTCACCGGGTCGCCCGGCACCATGTGGATCATGCCGTAGAGCAGGGAGACGGCAGCGACGACGATCAGCACCCCCAGAAACAGCCGCTTCGCCGCGAAGGTCAACATGGCAAGCCTCGTCTCCCCTCAAAACCCGTCGCGCGGGACAGTCACATCGAGCTCTCGCTCAAAAATTCGGTCCTGCCTGTCGAAAGCGAGTGTACGGCCAAGAAGACGGAAGTCCGAGTCTGTGCAGGTCATGGTGACCTCACCTTCGGTGCGAGCTGACCAAGAGTGACGGGCAAATCCGAACCGGAAGCTGTAGTGAGCCTCGGCGGACAGCGGGTCGTCGTCCAGGATGACGTAGCTCTGCGTCGCGACGCTTTCCATCTCCAGGTCGGCCTCCTCGAGGTGTGTCGTGCCGAAGTCGTCCTCGACGCGGTAATGCGTCCGGCCGGTTTCGCGGTCGAACTCGAGCTTTCGCAAACGGCGGCCGGGACGGATCAGGGTCGTCGCCGTCGGCCTGGCACACTCGGCATGTTCAAATCCGACCGGGATGTCCTTGGCGGCCCGCAGGGGAAGGCTGAGGAGGCTATCACCTAGATGCAGAGTCAGGGTCGAAGGCTCCGGGACCGGCCAGGCCATGGGCCAATAGGACGAGGAAACCGCTAGGCGAAGCCGGTGACCGGCAGAGAAATGATAGCCAACGTCGTTCAGGCGCACGCGCAGGCGGTAGACCCGACCGGGCTCGACTGCAAGCGGCCTCTCCCGGCCCTCGCGCTGAGCGAAATTCAAGAGGCCCAGGGTGACGAGGCTCGAGGCTCCGTCGGGCGCCAGATCGCAGAGCCGAACGGCGACCAAGGCGGCCGGGCGGTCGGTGGTGATTTCGAGCTCCGCGAAGCATGTGCCGAGGATATCCAGTGGTGCGTCGAGAGGTGGGCCGTCGAAGCAAGCAGACTTGGCATCGTCCTCGCGCTGGTCCGGCGGCAGCTCCGCGCCCGGCCCTGAGGCGAACCACGGCATGTACTCTCCGGAGGCCAGGCCACAGCTCTGCGGCGAGCGAAGGGAGAGCGACGATCGGGAGGTGGCAGCTTCGACCAGCCCCCTTTCGCTCAAGTAGAGGCGCGAGGCAGGCTGTCCCTCGCCCGGCCCCCTTTGCGCTAAAGGGGGGGCGCGGGGCGGCCTCCCCCCCCCCCGCCCGGCTTCCCCCGCCGACCCAGTAACCCAGCCTCTCGGCCATAGTAGCGCGGGGTGGCTCGCTTCGGCTGATCCAGGCACGCAAGGCCGGCGCGGCTTCGACGCCGTTGTCTTCGCCCTTCAACCAGCGGGCCCACCAGCGCAGGCACTCCTGCAGGAACCCGATCGCCGGTCCCGGGCAGCCCACATGGGGATAGGTGTGGCCCCAGGGCCCGGAGATTGCCTTGCAAGGGACCTGCAGGTTCTCGAGCAGCCGCCCGACCGTGTTGGGCCAACAGTCGGCCCAGCCGCCGACCGCCAGCACCGGACAACGGATCTTGTCATAGTCCGTGCAGACGGTTCCCTGAAGCCAGTAGTCATCCCGCCGTTGATGGTTCAGCCAGACCTCCAGGAACGAGGGCGTCGCTTCCAGTCGCTGGAGCCACATGTCCCGCCAGGCCTCACCGACGATCGCCGGATCCGGCGGGCGCGCATTGAAGCCCTGCATGACGGCCCCCCAGCCCACGGTCTGGCCGGGATAGCAGCCGACGAAATAGCAGCAGTCGTCGTAGTAGCGGTCGACCGAGGCGTGCACGGGGATGATCGCCTTGAGCTCGGGCGGACGGCAGATTGCCGTCTGCAGGCACACGATGCCGCCCCAGGATATGCCGGTCATGCCCACAGCGCCGTCGCACCACGGCTGTGCGGCAATCCAGGTCAGGATCTCGAGCGCATCGTCGCGCTCCTGGGGGAGGTACTCGTCGAACAGCAGGCCCTCTGAATCCCCGGAACCCCGCATGTCGACCCTGATGCAGGCGTAGCCGTGGCCGGCGAAATAGGGATGGCGCAGGCTGTCACGGACGGCCGTGGCGTCACGTTTGCGATAGGGGATGTACTCCAGGATGGCCGGTACCGGTGCCGCCTCAGCGTCCTCGGGCAACCAAAGGCGGGCCGCCAGACGCACGCCGTCGCTCATGGGGATCCAGACATTCTCAACGTGGCGAACGGCGTGTGGAAAGTGATCGACGAACCTGGTCACCGCGCACTCCCGACGGCCTAGAGGCCGTCTCTCGGTATGTGCTCGTCCCAAACCCTGGAAAAGACGCGTTCCTCGCCTTCGTAGGCCTCCAAGGTCCGGGTCAATCTGAAACTGTCGCAATCGCAGGTGAGATGCGTGTGGGACTCGGTGCGAACCCGCCAGTCGCCGCGCTCGATGTTGTGGACGAAACGATAGTCCGCCGTCGCCGAGAGGGGGTCACCATCGTCAATGCTATAGGTCTGAGTCACCAGGGAGCGAAGCTCCGTACCGATATCATCGATCCGGATGACGCCCGGGCCGATCCAAGAGGCATCATGGAATACCTCATAGGTGCAAGATCCCGACTCCCGGTCATAGGCGATCTTGCGCCTAGGCGGCGCACCGGGCTCGAGGGTCGTCGTTGGCCGCATCGCCGCACTCTCCGGCGGCCCGAAGGGCTCATAGCCCCGGTCCTCGGAACTGGCTTGCCTCACCGGCAAGGCCAGCGCACTGGCATCGCCCGTCACCGTCAGCGTCGCCGCGTGCGGTACCGGCCAGGCCATGGGCCAGTAGTTCGTCGACAGCGCCAAACGCAGGCGGTGTCCCGGAGCCAGCTCATAGCCCGTGTCGTTCAGCCTGACCGAAACGTCGTAGTCACGCCCCGGCTCGACAGCCAGCGGGCCTTCGCGACCAGCGCGTTGTGCCAGGTTGAGGATGCCGAAGGTGATCAAGGTCGAAGCGCCATCCGGCGCGACGTCACAAAGGCGGGCGGCGACGAGGCCACAAGAACAGTCCGAGGCGACCCGCAGCGCCAGTCGCGGCGTCCCCAAGATTTGCAGCGGCGCTGCCAACGGCTCGGTGTCGAAGAGTAGAGACTTGCCATCGTCCTCCCGCTGGTCGGCGGGCAACTCCGCGCTATCCCCGCCGACGAACCAGGGCATGTATTCGCCGGACGCGAGGCCGCAGCTTTGCGGTGAGCGGATCGACCGGGTATCGCCGGCGCCCGCCTCCGCCGTCAATTGGCCAGCCCCGAGGTGGAAGGTCTCGATCCGTGTCGAGGTGGGCGGCCAATCGTCCTCGGCGATCCAATGGCCGGGCCGGTCCTTGCCAAAAGGCTGCGGCGCGGCGCTGTGCAAGATGTAGCCGCGAAACAGAGGATCGTCCTCGACTCCGTTGTCCGCATCTTTCAGCCAGCGGTCCCACCAGCGCAGCGCCTCCTGGAGGAAACCGATCCGTGGGCCCGGCTTTGCGAAGCAGCAATAGTTGTGACCCCAGGGGCCCGAAATTCCCTTGCGCGGCACCTTGAGGTTGGCAAGCAGGCGACCGACGGTGTTGGGCCAGCAGTCGGCCCAGCCGCCCGTGGCCAAGACGGGACATTGAATGGCCCCGTAGTCCTCGCAGATGGCACCCTGCAGCCAGAGCGCGTCGCGGCGCTGATGGCGGAGCCAGATTTCCAAGAAAAAAGGCGTCTTCTCCAGCCGTTCGAGCCACATATCACACCAGGCGTCGCCCACGATTTCCGGGTCCGGCGGACGGCTGTTCAGGGAGTCCATCTCCGCACCCCAGCCGATAGTCTGGCCAATGTAGCAACCCATGAAATAGGCAGCATCGTCGTAGTAGCGGTCAACCGAAGAAGTGACGGGGATGATGGCCTTCAAGGCGGGCGGCCGGCGGGATGCGATCTGCATGGAGGTGATGCCACCCCAAGAGTATCCCATCATGCCGACGCTGCCCGAGCACCATGGTTGGTCGGCGATCCAGGCAATTGCTGCGACGCCGTCCTCCTGTTCTTGCGGCAGGTATTCGTCCATCAGGATGCCGTCGGACTCGCCGGAGCCCCGCATGTCCACGCGGACACAAGCGTAGCCGTGGCCTGCGAAGTAAGCGTGGACCGCAGCGTCTTGGACCGCCGTGTAGTCGCGCTTGCGGTACGGGATGTACTCCAGGATCGCCGGAACCGGCTCGGCTTCGGCATCTTCCGGCAGGATGATCCGCGCCGCCAGGCGGCAGCCATCGGACATCGGAATCCAGAGATTCTCGATGACCCGGGTTCTCACCAGAAAATCGGTAACGACCCGCATGTCCTAAGCTCCAACTAAGCGCGACTACGCCGGCCTCCACCACCCCGCCGCAATCGGTTCAGGAGAGGTTGCGAGACCGGTCAGCGGCAGCGTGCCCGATTACGAAGCACTGAAGAGGCGGAAGTCCGCATTGCCGTTGGGCCAGATGGCGGGCGTAATTCCCTCCCGGGTCAACGAGGCCGATGGGGGATGGGCAACCCAGATGAAGCAGCCGGAATCCTCCATGATCTTCATCATGCGCGCATACATCTCGTGTCGTTTGACCGGGTCGAGTTCGGCGATCGCCTTGTAGTGGAGTTCGTCGTACTCGGCGTCCGAGAACCACTCCCAGTTCCATACTCCGGCCTGCTCGGTGAGGAACCACTGGGTGCCCCAGACTGGATCAGGAGGCTGGAAGTAGAGCTTGTAGGTCATCTCCAAGCCCTGTTCGCCCTTCTCATCGGCAAGACTCCAGTAGGCGCCGCGCTCGTGGCTGTTGATGGTCAGGTCGATGCCGATGTCCGCAAGATTAGCCTGGATGATCTGGGCAGCTGTCAGCCGGTCGGTCTCCGCGATCACTTCCAACTCGGCGGCGAAGCCGTCGGCCTTGCCGGCCTCGGCCATCAAGGCGCGGGCGGCTTCTACATCGCGCTTGGGCGGTGTGCCTTCGACATGTCCCGGCATCCCTGGGGCAATCATGCTGGTCGCCCCCCGGGCAGCGCCGAAGAAGGCGCCTTCCAGGATAGCCTCGATGTCGACCGCCTTGCCGATGGCCTTGCGCACGCGGACGTCAGCGTACTTCGGGTTGTTCTTGTTGATGCCGATCCAGAAATAGTCCAAGGACGGCCGGACCACCAATTGAGCCCCTTCCGGTGGCGACTCTACGAAGGCCGGCACCGAGCTCTCGCTGACGTGGGTGAAGTCGAGTTCGCCGGCCAGGAAGCCCTTCTCGGCGATCTTGGGATCACCGATCGGCACGAGCACGACGCGCTCGTAGTGTGGCGCCGGGCCCGCCCAGCCGTCATGCCGGACGAGGGTCAGCTTCTCCTTGGGATGCCAGCTTTCGATCTTGTAAGGGCCACAGGTCGCCGGCGGGTCCACGGTGAACTTGCCGCCAATCTCCTCCATCGCCTGCTTGCACAAGATATAGCCGGCGGAATACGGCAATACGCTCCACCACATGGGCGCGAAGGGCTCTTTGGTCACGATCACGCCGGTCAGTTTGTCGACCACCTCCACGTGCGAGAGCGGCGACCAGTCAGGGCCGTTCGGCGCATTGAGTGCCGGGTCGTTGTAGCGCTCGAAGGAATACTTCACGTCTTCGGCCGTCACCTCGCCGAAGCCGTTCGTCCACATGAGGCCCGGCCGCAAGGTGAACTTGGTATGGGTGTCGTCGATCTGCTCGATCGACTCGGCGGCGACCAGCTCCCATTTCCACTCCTCACCGCCGACGAAATCGATCAGCTTTCCGTGAATCAGGTTCATGGTGTCGAAATCGGGCCCGGACTGCCAGAACGGCGGATCGATCATCGCGATGTCGCCGAGCACCCGGGCCGTCAGGGTATCGCCGGCGGCGTTAACGCGGCCCGGGCCGATCGCCATTGCCGTGGTGCCGGCCAGTGTCCCGGCCATGAAGCTGCGGCGGGTGGAATTCGTGAACGTCAAGGTGAGCCTCCCAAAGCCTAGGTCAGGGGGACTATACATTTGGTTTGATGATTCGCAACTCGGGCCCACCCTGTCAGAGGGTCTCCTGTTCGCCATCGAACGCGCTTTGAGCAAGGCCGCAACCCTTTGGCCCCGCAAACGCATGTACGGTGTGGACCGTCCGTACCGTCCGATGGCCAGGGACGTGCTTGAGCATCTGGAACTGTACGGCATCCGGTTCTTCAGAAAACCGCCACGCCCGCCCCACAGCATCCCGCCCGGCAACCTGCACCTTCGATGACATCGAGTGACTCTCGCGTCAAGTGCGCCCTACCGGTCAGACGAGCGCCGAGTTGCTGGAGGAGTGCCAGCTCCTTGCATTCTCTATTCCCAACACACTCCACCATCAGGACGTCGCCCATTCTTCATCACTGACAGGAGCGCCGAGCGGCCGCCGGGGAAGCAGCCGTAGAGCGTTGCCCGGTAGCGTGCGTGTGGTGTCCATACGGCCCAGGAGGCGGTCCTCTTCATGGCGTCCCTGTGGCGTTGTGGAACACCGGGCCCGAGGCATCTCATGTGTCGCTCTTGTTGTGTCCGCAACTGACCACTGATGTGGCTACGCCTCGTGCATCACATGCGGCGTACTCTCGTGATCCCCGTGATCATTCCGACGCCCGAACACCACGGGCTCACCCGTGGTAAAGCGTCAAAGCTGGCCCGGTGCCGTTTCTTTATGGCCAGTTTGTGGCGTCGGGAGGCCCGCTGCTCCGCCGGTTCTGCAAAGGGCCTGGACGGCCTGTGTATCTCGGCTGTCTTTTCCGCAAATGCAACTACTGTGCCCGGGAACGAGGTCAGTTGTGGCTCGCGCCATGGGGCCATACGACAGACCTGCATGTGTCACGTCACAAGGCGTCTATTGGGAGAGGGAAAAACAGGGATGCGGTGTGCCAGCATGGCCTCAATCGGGTTGACGTTTCAGCCACACCGAGGTGTCGTGGAAGAGACCGCCTCCGATCGGGGCGCCGGGTTCCGCCGAAACCAGGAGATTGATGCCCACCCCTTCGTCGAACGCGCTGTTGGGCCAGACACTCTCGACGATGACCGTGCCCGCCAGCTGGTCGTCCGCGACACGGGCCCGCAGCACGACGCTGCCCTTGTCGTTGCCCAGGCGCACCCGCGAGCCATCCGTGATTCCGAGGGGACGGGCATCATCGGGATGAATCTGGGCGGTGGGCGTTTTCTCGTGCCGGATGGATGTCGGCGTTTCGGTGAAACTCGAGTTGAGGTAGTTGCGCGCCGGCGCCGTCACGAGGCGCAGGGGATGGCGGGTGTCGATGACATCCCAGAAATCGGGAAACCCCGGCATGGTGTGCGGCACCCCTTGCGGACCGAAGACATTGTGCCGGTGAGACCAGTCCGCGCGGAAACGGAAGCGACCATCGGCGTGACCGAATCCCTTGATGAAGTGGGCGCGCTCGAAGTCGGGCTGGACGTCCATCCATCTCCTGGCAACGAGATTGTCCAGCGGGCCCCATCCCGATGCCTGCATCAGGTGATCGGCCAGTGCAGCGGGTGTCATGGAGAACCCGGGGTGTTCGTCTGCCACCCCGAGCCGGCGGGCGAGATCGCAGATGACGTCGTGGTTGCTGCGGCACTCTCCCGGGGCCGAAACCAGCTTGGGACCCCACATGATGTGCTGATGTCCGCCGCCCTGGTAGATGTCGTCATGTTCGAGGAACATCGTGGCGGGCAGCACGATATCCGCCATCCTGGCCGTTTCCGTCATGAACTGCTCGTGCACGCAACAGAAGAGATCATCGCGGGCGAATCCCCTGTGCACGAGGCCGAGATCGGGAGCCACCACCATCGGGTTGGTGTTCTGAACCAGCATGGCGGTCACCGGAGGACCTTCACCGAGATCGCTCTTGGCGCCGACAAGGACCGGGCCGATGCGCGACTGATCAAAGACACGAACTGACGCGTCCCTCCGGTCGATGCCCTCGATCATCGTGCGGTCCCAGTGGTAGATCTGGCCGTTGTTGTGAAAGGCGCCGCCACCTTCGTGACGCCACGAACCGGTTACCGAGGCGATGCAACTTGCGGCATGCATGGAGACGGAGCCGTTGCGGCCGCGACAGAATCCGTAACCCAGGCGCAGATAGGTCTTCGGCGTTCGGCCCACCAGCCGGGCAAAGGTCTCGATCCTGTCGGCCGGCACGCCACAGACCGCTTCGGCCCACTCGGGCGTTCGGGTCTCGAGGTGCTTTTCGAGTCCTGCCGGATCATCGGTGTAGCGGTCCATCCATCGGCGGTCGGCCATATCGTCGCGGAACAGGACATGCATGACGCCGCAGGCCAGGGCCGCGTCTGTTCCGGGTTTCACGCACAGGAAGAGGTCCGCCTTCTCGGCCGTGCCTGTGCGGTAGGTGTCGATGACGACGATGCTCGCACCGCGTTCCTTGCGTGCTCGCATCGCGTGGGTCATGACGTTGACCTGCGTGTTGACCGGATTGGTGCCCCAGATGACGACACAGTCGGACTTCGCCATCTCGCGGGGGTCTGGTCCCATGAGCGCTCCGGTACCGGCGATGTAGCCGGCCCAGGCCAGGGTCGTGCAGATGGTGTTGTGCTGTCCGCTGTAGCGCTTGACATGGCGCAGCCGGTTGATGCCGTCTCGCATCACCAGGCCCATGGTGCCGGCGTAGTAGTAGGGCCAGACCGTTTCGGGACCATGGCGGGCTTCCGCTTCGGCGAAACGGGTCGCGACCTCGTCCATCGCCTCATCCCAGGTGACCGGGACAAAGTCCGTCGAACCCTTGTCCCCGACGCGGCGCAGTGGTGTCGTCAGGCGCTGCGGATGATGGATCCTCTCCGCATAGCGCGCCACCTTGGCGCAGACGACACCGGCGGTATAGCTGTTGTCCTTCGCTCCCCTCACCCTGCCGATACGGTCCGCCGCGAGAATGTCGACTTCAAGGGCACACGTCGACGGGCAGTCGTGCGGGCAGACGCTGTATCCCTTGCGGACCGGTTCGGACAGCATGGGTCACTCTCCCCGGGTCTGATGAAGCTGGCGGCGTGGCACCGGTGGCCTCTCCTGCTACCAGGTCAGCATGGGCATGATACCAGCCGGTCGGACGTCATGGCGGCGGCAAGCGTCACTCCCCCGGGGTCGGATGAGGCGGGCGGCGTGGCACGGGTGGCCTCTCTTGCTACCAGGTCAGCAGGGGCATGATCCCAGCCGGTCGGACGTCATGGCGCCGACAAGCCTCATCCACCAGAGTCTGCGGCGGGACCCGTTCCGGCGCAATGCCCCAGAAATGTGCCGGCAGGCCACCGGTGATCCATACTGCATCGATACCACTGTCGCGCGCCCCGACAATGTCCGTACCGATGCCATCTCCCACGGCAAGGACGCGTTCCGGGAGAGCATCCGCGAGCATGCCGAGACACCGCCGGTAGACCGACGGAAAAGGCTTTCCCTCCTGGCGCATGGACCCGCCGCGGGCCACATAGGCCTCGGCGATCATGCCGGCACAGATTTCGCGCGCTGCGCCACGCAGGACGAACCTGTCGGGATTTGCCGACAGCATCGGCAGGCCGCGTGCGAGCGCCGGTTCGAGTTCGGGCATGATGTCGTCAAGGGTCTCGCCCGGACGACGGATGCCGCAGCACAACACGAAGTCCGCGTCGTCGACATCGGTGCATCGCTCGTGGGCAAGCCCGTCAAGGAGACAGGCGTCCCGTTCCGTTCCCAGGTGCCAGAACCTGGGACCAAGCGCTGCATACCAGGAGTTCTCACGTTCCTCGACGGCCAGGCGTGTCGCAAGGCCGGCTGTCATGATGCCGTCCCAGGCACAGTCGGGAACATCCATCGCCTCCAGTTGCCGGGCAATGGCCTGCGGCGTGCGCGGCGCATTGGAGAGCAGCACGACACGACCTCCCAGGCGGCGGAACGCCACGAGTGCATCGACAGCACAGGCATGGGCCTCGACACCGTCGTGCAGGCATCCCCACAGGTCCACAAGCAATCCGTCGTAACGACCGGCCAGCGAGGAAAGGCCGTGGATCAGCGGGATCGTCATCGGTTCCGTCGCCTCCGGCGTGATGTTGTTCCTGCCATCTCGTCCTTCGCTTGCCAAGGTTCTAAAGGTTGCCCGGAGAAAGGCGTGTCGGCACAGTGTCATGTGAACGGTCGAGGTGACAGGCGTGTGACGGTTCTTGCCACAGGGCGGCTCATGCTGCGCCCCCTCGCCCGGGGTGACCTCCCGGCGCTCGAGAACCTGTTTGCGGACCGGGAGCACATGTGGGATCTCATGGACATCCCGGGACGCTCCAGTGATCCCGGTGACCTCGCCCGGTACTACCTTGAACGGTCACTGTGGGCCTTCGAACACCACGGTGCCGGCATGTGGGGCATTCGCGAGAAGGACCGGAGCGACGCGCCCATCATGGGCTACACGGGATTTGTCATGGACATCGGCGATGACGTCAATCCGGCCGAGCGGCTGGAGGCGGGATGGGCCATCGCCCGCCGGGCAGCCGGAAGGGGTCACGCGGCCGAGGCCACAGCGAGGGTTCTCGAACACGCCTTCACGGATCTGGGCGCACACTACATCCAGGCCATCACGAGCCCCCACAACCTCGCCTCGAGGCGCCTGATGTCGAGACTCGGATTCACGTACGACAGGGATGTCGTCGCCTACCAGGGCCCCCAGGTTCTCTACACGCTCGGCCGGCAGGACTGGCTGGCGGAACGCCGTTCGCCTGGGCACCGGGGCGGCGTCAGCCGGGAAGCGTCATGGTGACGACCGGAACCAGCCGCCCTGCCGGGGCCAGGGGGATTGTCTCGTGGTGCCTCTTCGACTGGGCAAACTCCCCCACCCCCACCATCGTCATCACGTTCATCTTTGCCCCCTACTTCGCGCGTGCCATTGCCGGCAGCGAGGCCGAGGGCCTTGCCCTGTGGAGCTGGGGTATCGCGGTGTCGGCACTCGTCATCGCCTTCCTGGCGCCGGTGGTAGGCGCCATCGCCGATGCCGGCGGCCGGCGCAAGCCATGGGTCACAGGCTTCAGTCTCATCATGGTTGTGGCGACGGCGGCGCTGTGGTTCTGCGCACCCGAAACGCGCTGGATCATTCCGGCCCTGGTTCTCGTCGCCCTGGTCAACATCGCCTTCGAAACGTCGCTCGTCTTCTATAACGCCATGCTGCCGGACCTCGTCTCCCCCTCCCGGTTCGGCCGCCTGTCGGGATGGGCCTGGGGCCTGGGATACGCAGGTGGAATCGGATGCCTCCTCCTGGTCCTGGGGTTCTTCGTTCTGGCCGATCCACTACCCTTCGGGCTGGAACGCGACGAGGCGGAGCATATCCGTTTCACCGCCGTCATCACGGCACTCTGGTTCATCGTCTTCAGCTGGCCGTTCTTCCTGTTCACTCCAGACCGACCGGGCACCGGACGGCCGCCGGCAGAAGCCGTGCGCATCGGTATCAGGCAACTCGTGGACACGCTGCGGGAGTTTCGCCAGCACCGCACGATCTTCCGGTTTCTCATCGCCCGCCTGCTCTATGTTGACGGCCTCAATACGCTCTTTGCCCTGGGGGGCGTCTACGCCGCCACCACATTCGCCCTGGACGAGGAGTCGGTGTTGCTGTTCGCCATCCTGCTCAACATCACGGCCTGCGCAGGGGCCGCGGTCTTCGGCTGGGTGGACGACCGGATCGGAGCGCGGCGGACCCTGCTTGTCGCACTCGCCGCCCTCATCGTGATCAGTGCCGTCGTCCTGATCACCGAATCGACGCTCTGGTTCTGGATCCTCGGTGGCCTGCTCGGCATCTTCATCGGCCCGGTGCAATCGGCAAGCCGATCACTCATGGCCCGCCTCGCCCCGTCGCACCTGACCGGCGAAATGTTCGGCCTGTTCGCGCTCTCCGGCAAGATCACCAGCTTCGCCGGGCCGCTTCTCGTCGGTGTGATCGCCTATGCAACATCGAGCCAGCGCCTTGGCATGGCTGTCATCGTTGTCCTGCTGGCAGCCGGCTGGCTGGTGCTGAGCACCCTGGAGGAGCAGCAGGACCGCTCCTGAACCGTCCGCGACTACAGTCTCTCCCCGGTCATCAGCCGCGGCAACCGGCCGGCCACCCCCATGGCATCCTTCATGAGCTGGCGCTTGACGGGTTTCATGGATCCGACGAGGGCCAGACCGAGGCCACGGGCCAGCGCCACCGGAGGCGAGCGCATGGCAAAGAGGCGGTTGAGACCGTGGGTCATGGCGACCAGCATCCACGTATCGACGCGGCGCCGGCGGGCGTAGGCCGCCAGGGCAGCGCCCGTGCCCGGATCCAGTCCGAGACGTGCCATGTCGGCCAGGACTTCGGCGAGCACAGCCGCATCGCGGATGCCAAGATTGAACCCCTGACCGGCGATGGGATGAATGGCATGGGCGGCATCACCCACCAGGGCCAGCCGCCAGCCGGTCAACCGGTTGGCGACCACCAGGGAAAGATGATGGTCGAGGACCGGTCCCGTCACCTCCAGCGGTCCCAGAAAGTCGCCGAACCGCCACGCCAGTTCCTCTGAAAAGCTGCCGTGGTCGATTTCGAGCACCCGCCTGGCGATTTCCTCGTCCTCGGTCCACACGATTGAGGAGCGATCCCCCGGCAGCGGCAGAATGGCAAAGGGACCACCGGCAAGGAAACGCTCGTGGGCGATACCGTTATGTGGTCTCGAGTGGCGTACCGTGGCGATGATGGCGGTCTGCCGGTAGTCGTGCTGCCAGGCATCAATGCCGGCCATGGCGCGCAACGGCGAGCGGGCGCCGTCGCAGGCAACGACAAGGCTGCAGCGGAGCCTGGCGCCATCATCAAGGCCCAGGGTTGCCCCCGCGTCGTCGCATTCCATGGCGACAACCCCGGCGCATACCGGATGGACCCGTGCGGCGCGCCCCACCGCGCTGTCGAGCGCCTGCCGGAGGACCCGGTTCTCCATGATCCATCCCATGGGATGGTCACCGACATCCCGATGGTCGTAGTGAAGGAAGAAGGGTGATTGCCGATCGGAGACGCGAATATCAAGGATGGGCTGGGCGCGGGGAGCGATGTCCCGCCATGCATCCAGCCGTTCAAGAACGAGCTTCGAACCCCAGGAAACGGAGGACACGCGTCCGTCGAACGAACTGTCGAGAATTGTCTGGCGGGGAACCCTCTCGACGAGGGCGACCTCGAATCCTGCCCGCGCCAGGGCAAGGGCAGCCGTCATGCCGCTCATGCCACCGCCGACGACACAGATATCGAAACGCGATTCCATGGCTCCATTCAACCTCACATCCGGTCCGACGTCATCACTGGCAGCGCCGGCGCGACAATGGTAGCAAGCAGCCGGGGATACCCCGTCAAGGACATCCAGGGAGCCGGGACGATGATGTGGCACGACATGACGGCGCTGCAGCTTGGCGGGGAGATTGCCGGGGGCGCGATCGATCCCGTGGATCTTGCCGAACACTTTCTCGAGCGCATCGAGACACTCGATGCGAACCACCGGATCTTCATCCGCCTTTCCGAGGAACGTACCCGCGCGGAGGCCGAGGCCGCCCGTCGCCGCCAGCGCCAGGGTCTGGGACGGGGTCCTCTCGACGGCGTCCCGGTGTCCTGGAAGGATCTGGTGGACGTCGCCGGTGTCGAGACGACGATGGCGGCACGGGCTCTCGAGGGCCGTGTGCCCGAGCGCGACGGAGTCCTGCTGCAGCGCGCCACGCAGGCAGGCACCGTGTTCCTGGGCAAGACCAACATGACCGAGTTCGCCTTCTCCGGACTCGGCATCAACACGACCCATGGAACACCGGCCAATGCCCATGACGCGGCCGTCGAACGCATTCCCGGAGGCTCGTCGTCCGGAGCCGGTGTCGCCGTTGCGCGCGGCCTTGGCCCGATCGCGATCGGCAGCGATACCGGAGGGTCGGTGCGCATTCCCGCCAGCCTCAACGGAGTGGTCGGTCTCAAGACCACCATTGGCGCGCTTCCCATGGATGGAGTCATGCCACTGGCGTCGCTGTTCGACACCATCGGACCGCTTGCCGGGGACGTGGCCGATGCCGCGGCCATGTGGTCGGTCCTCTCGGGCAGGACGATGGCTGACCTTGACGGCGCCCGGGTCAAAGGCAAGCGCCTCGTCGCGGTCGCCTCACCGATGTGGCGCGGAATCGATGAGGGCATTGACCACACCTGCCGCGCGGCCCTCTCGCGACTCGAAGCTGCCGGCGCAAACGTCGAATGGCAGGATGTCGACGAGTTCGCGGAAGCGATGGATGTCGCGGGCCGGCTGATCACGACGGATGCCTGGTCGTGCTGGTCCGGTGTGGTGAGTGACATGCCGGAACGGATCTTTCCCTTCATGCTGCCCCGGTTCCTTGCCGGCAAGGTCCAGGCCGGACACGAGGTTCTTGAGATCCTGCGTCAACTCGATTCCCTGGCCGACAGGCTCCACCGCAGGATGGGCGGTTGCGATGCCCTGGTTGCCCCCACCGTCCGTATCGGTGCTCCGAAGATCGCCGATCTCCTTGAAGACGAGAAGACGTACAGGACCGCGAACGCCGCGATGCTCGGAAACACGACGCCGGGCAATCTCCTGAAGGTCTGCGCTGTCACCCTGCCTTGCGGGAAAGACGCATCCGGCATGCCGGCAGGCCTGATGCTGATGCAGCGGCCCGGCAGGGAGGAGGCCCTGCTGCGTGTTGCCAGAGCCGTCGAAGCCGCCGGAACGACGCAGCTGCCTTCGTGACCCGATTTCATCCACACGCCGCCGGCATCATCCTGATGCTGCTGTCGCTGTCGCTGATCAACACCTCCGATGCCCTGGCAAAGTGGACAATCCAGGATCTGCCGATCTTCCAGATCATGGTGTTCCAGGCCTGCGGCCTCGTGGTCATGGCGCTGCTGGTGTCGCGCCAGCCCAATCCGTTGCGCCTCATCCGGACCGCCGATCCAGGCTGGCAGATCGCCCGTTCCGCCTGCCAGTTCGCCATGGGGTTCACGTTCTACAGCGGCCTCAGGGTCCTCCAGTTCGCCGATCTCATCGCCATTCTCTTCATCGGTCCCCTGGTGATCACGGCCATGGCCCACGTGTTTCTCAACGAGCGCGTCGGATGGCATCGCTGGGCCGCCTGTGCCATCGGTCTCGTCGGCGGTCTCGTCATCGTGCGCCCCGGTTCGGGACTGATGGGATGGGGCGCCATCTGGCCGGTGCTGGCAGTCGTGCTCTGGTCGATCTATGTCGTCATCACACGCAAGATTTCCGTGAGAAATTCCACTGCAAACATGATGTTATGGTCATCCCTGGTCACCCTGGGCGTACTTGCGGCGATGAGCCCATGGTACTGGCAATCACCCGTTGGCTGGCAATGGGCGGCGCTGTTGGTGATTGCCCTGCTCTCGTCAAGCAGCAACGGTCTCGTGATCAGGGCCTACACCCTGGCGCCGGCCTCGCTGCTGGCGCCCTTCATCTACACGGAAATAATCGGCGCCACGTTCTATGGCTGGGTCTTCTGGCGCGAGTTTCCGGACACATGGACATGGTCTGGCGCCATCATCATCATCCTTGCCGGTCTCTATGTCGCTCGACGGGAAGCCCTGGCACGCCGGGACGCAAGTTGACCAAGACCGGGAGGAACACCGTTTAACAGACCATCAACAATGAATATTTTGATTGCAGGGGGTGATGTGTGCGACACTCCCGACCGTCCGCGGAATGACAGCATGATCAGCGACAGACTTGAAACCCTGAAGGAATATCCTTTCCGGCGCATGAACGCGCTCATCAAGGACGTTCCCTTGCCCGAGGGCAGCAGCGAGGCGATCGCGATGTGGATTGGCGAGCCGCGCCATGGTGTGCCGGAGATTGCGCGCCAGCCACTGGCTGATTCCTTCGCGGACTACAGCAGGTATCCCCCGGTGGAGGGCACACCGGGCCTCAGACGCACCATGGCCGCCTGGCTCTCCCGGCGCTACGGACTCGCCGATGGCTTCATCGACCCCGACCGGAGCATCATTCCGGTCCAGGGAACCAGGGAAGGTCTCTTCATGATCGCCCTCGCAGCCGTGCCGACAACGGGGGCGAAGGGCACACCGCTGGCGCTGATGCCCAATCCCTTCTACCCGCCCTACAAGGCGGGTGCCGTGGCCGCCGGGGCACAGCCGGTCTTCATGCCCTGCACCTCGAAGAACGGCTTTCTGCCGGATCTCGACAGTCTCACCGGTGATGTCCTCGACAGAACGGCCATCTTCTACCTTTGCTCCCCTGCCAATCCACAGGGTGTGGTGGCTGACCCCGACTATCTCCGGCGGGTTGTCGATCTTGCCAGACGGCACGACTTCCTGCTGGTCTCGGACGAGTGCTATGCGGAGATCTGGGATCGTGCGCCACCGCCCGGTGTCATGCAGATCTGTGCCGAGGATGGCGATCTGTCGCATGTCGTGTGCTTCCATTCACTGTCCAAGCGCTCCAGCATTCCCGGTCTGCGTCATGGTTTCGTGGCCGGCGATCCCGATTTCCTCGCGGCCTACTTGCGCCTGCGCAGATATGCAGCGGCGGCAAGCCCGATGGCCGTCATGGCCACCGCCGAGGTGCTGTGGTCCGACGAGGGTCACGTCGAGGAGAACCGCCGGCTCTACCGGGAGAAGATCGACATGGCCGAGGCCGTTCTCGGCAACCGTTTCGGGTTCTTCAGGCCGCCCGGCGGCTTCTTCCTGTGGCTGGATGTCGGCAACGGTATCGAGGCCGCAAGGAGGTTGTGGGCCGAAGCCGCCGTCAAGGTCCTCCCTGGCGCCTACCTTGCCGAGGACAGGGCCGATGGCACCAATGACGCCCTCCCCTACATCAGGGTGGCTCTGGTGGGCGATCACGACTCCACGCGGGAAGGTCTGACCCGTCTTGCGGAAACACTGGCAGAAGGGGACTGAGTCATGGCCACACGACCGGTATCGTCCTTTCCCAACCTGCTTCCGGCGACAGCACTGGCGTGGATGAGCCGCCGGCTGATGGAGGCCCTCGGCGTCGCCTGCCTCGCGGTGGCCGGCTGGTTCATCCTGGCTCTCGTCACGTTCGATGTTGCCGATGCATCACTGAATTACGTGACGGACGGACCCGTGCTCAACCTTGCCGGCGCCCCGGGCGCCACCGTGGCCGAAGCGATCCTCACGTTCACCGGGCTCGCCGGACTCCTGCCGGTCGTCGTGCTGATCGCATGGGCACGTTCCCTCATCATCCGTCACCGGCTGTCCCGTCCGGTCTGGCGCGCTCTCGCGATCCTCGCAGCGACACTCCTGTCGATGCCGGCTCTTGCGGCAACGCCGGCAAGCGAGTGGTTCGTTGCCGGTGCGGGCGGCATTGGCGGAACCCTGATGGTGACCTGGGCCGCACAGACGCTCGGAGTCTCCCTCGCCACGGCACAGGATTATGCCCTGGCTCTCCATGTGCCGGCACTGGCCGCCCTGGTGTTCGCGGCAGCCGTTCCCTGGGCCGATGTCAGGCTGGCCTGGCGATTGTGCCGCGCCGCGGCGCACGGTCTCAAGCGCCTGAAACAAAGGATCGCGCTGTGGCGGGCCGGCGGGAGTGAGCCGGCAACCCTCGGCGATGCGGTCCCCGATTTCCCGATACCCAGGGGAGATCTGTCGCGGCGCCCCACCCGGAAGAAATCCCGCAAGAAGGGTTCCGGAACGGCCGACCGCCGGAAAACCGCCGGCAACCGGCAGCCGGCGCCACGCAAGAACCAGCGCCATGACGGCACCTTCGAGCTTCCTCCCCGCGAACTCCTGGTCAATGTCGATTCCTCGCGGCGACGCGAGGTCAACAGGAGCGCGCTGGTCGAGAAGGCACGGATGCTTGAAGAAGTGCTGTCGGACTTCGGTATTCGCGGCCACATCGAGGATGTGCGCGAGGGCCCGGTGGTGACACTCTACGAACTCGAACCCGATGCCGGCATACGCGCCAGCCGCATCATAGGGCTGGCCGACGACATCGCACGGAACATGTCTGCGGTCTCGGCCCGCGTGGCCGTTGTCCCCGGGCGCACCGTACTCGGCATCGAACTTCCCAACGACGACCGCGAGACGGTGGTTCTGCGCGAACTTCTCGAAACCCGCGCCTTCACCAGGACGGATGTCAGGTTGCCGATCGCCCTGGGCAAGCAGATTTCGGGCACCCCGGTGATCGAGGATCTGGCCAACATGCCTCACCTGCTGGTTGCCGGAACGACCGGGTCCGGCAAGTCGGTGGCGGTCAATGCCATGATCCTGTCCCTCCTCTACAGGCTTTCACCAGACGAGTGCCGGCTCATCCTGATCGATCCGAAGATGCTGGAACTCTCGGTCTACGACGACATTCCACACCTTCTCGCACCGGTGGTCACCGAACCGCACAAGGCGGTCATGGCCCTGAAGTGGGTGGTCGGCGAAATGGAAAAGCGCTACCGCGGCATGCAGAAGATCGGGGTGCGCAACATCGAGGGCTTCAATGCCCGTGTCGCCGCGGCGCTCGCAGAAGGCACCGCCCTGACGCGTACCGTGCAAACCGGTTTCGACGCCAGAACGGGTGATCCGTGCTTCGAGGAGGAGGTGATCGCCGACAGGCCCCTGCCCTTCATCGTCGTCGTGGTGGACGAGATGGCGGATCTCATGCTGGTGGCAGGCCGCGACATCGAGGGCGCCATCCAGCGCCTGTCACAGATGGCCCGCGCCGCCGGCATCCATCTCATCATGGCCACCCAGCGGCCTTCGGTCGATGTCATCACAGGCACCATCAAGGCCAACTTCCCGTGCCGCGTGTCGTTCAACGTCACCTCCAAGATTGACAGCCGCACGATCATTGGCGACCAGGGCGCCGAACAGTTGCTCGGCAAGGGCGACATGCTGTTCCTGCGCGGCGGAGGCCGGCTGACGCGCATTCACGGACCCTTCGTCAGCGATGAGGAGGTGCGCGAGGTTGTCGCCTATCTGCGCACGCAAGGCACGCCCGACTACCTTGACACCATCACTGAGGAACCCCTGGACGCCGGTGATGCCCTGCCGGACATGGCGGCTGGCGGAGCACCCGACAAGAACCGGGCACTCTACGACCGCGCCGTCTTCATCGTGACGAAGGAACAGAAGGCGTCGACCAGTTTCATCCAGCGCCACCTGCAGATCGGGTACAACCGCGCCGCCTCGATCATCGAACAGATGGAGAAGAGCGGTGTGGTCAGCGCCGCCAATCACGTCGGAAAGCGCGAGGTTCTCGCGAATCCGCCGCCCGGTGATGACTAGAGGGCGGTCACGGCACCGACAACGCTGGCAAACGGGCATTTTCTTGCCCGCATCCCTTGTCTCCGGCAGCAGGCAGGCGCACAAGGGATGAGACGCCGGTAACCAGCGACCACAGCCATGTTCCAGATCTACCTGCCGATCGCGGAGATGTCCGTCGACATCTTTCTCCTGCTCGGCATGGGTGGTGCGGTCGGCTTTCTGTCGGGCCTGTTCGGGGTCGGTGGCGGATTCCTGATGACGCCCCTGCTCATCTTCATCGGTGTCCCGCCCCCGGTGGCCGTGGGGTCCGAGGTGAACCAGGTGGTGGCGGCGTCGGTCTCGGGTTTCATGGCGCACTGGCGGCGGCGTCAGGTCGATTTCAAAATGGGCGGCGTGCTGATCGCCGGTGGTGTGCTCGGTTCGGTCTTCGGTGTATGGCTGTTCGGCATCCTGCGCCAGATCGGCCAGATCGACCTTGTCATTTCGATCTCCTATGTCGTCATGCTGGGCTCCATCGGCACGCTGATGATGGTGGAGGCGCTGCGCACCATCCTGCGCCGGCGCAGCGGCACGACGGTACGCCGCAAGGCCCACGTGCATCACTGGGGCCACGGGCTGCCCTTCAAGATGCGCTTCCGCACATCCAGGCTCTACATCAGCGCCGTGCTGCCGATCACGCTCGGTTTCGTCATCGGCATTCTCGCCGCCATCATGGGTGTGGGCGGTGGTTTCTTCCTGGTGCCAGCCATGATCTACCTGCTCGGCATGCCGGTCGGCGTCGTCATCGGCACATCGCTCTTCCAGATCACCTTCGTGACGGCCACTGCAACCTTCCTGCACGCCTCCAGCACACAGACAGTCGATGTCATGCTGGCCGGAATCCTGACACTGGGAGCCGTGTTCGGCGCCCAGTTCGGCACCAGGGTCGGGGCGGAGCTGCGCGGCGAGGAGTTGCGCGGACTTCTGGCTCTTGTCGTCCTGGGCGTCTGCGTGACCCTGCTGTGGCGCCTGGTGGCCGAACCGGCCAGTCTCTACACCCTGTCACCGACGGGGTTCCATTGAAACGCCTGCTGGTCCTTGCGCTCCTGGTGGCGGTCTCTGCCGGCCCCGGCAGATCGGCCGCCCAGGAGATCATGGCAGGTCTGTCACACCATGCCATCGGCATTACCGCCGACTTTGCCGGAACCGAGATCCTCGTGTTCGGAGCGGTCGAGAACGAAGGCGACATCGTCGTTGTTGTTCGCGGGCCGCGCCGGGAGGTGGTGGTCCGCAAGAAGGCGCCGGTCTTCGGCATCTGGATCAACGCCCAGTCAGCCATTTTCCAGTCTGTTCCCGGTTTCTACGGCCTTGCGTCGACGCGTCCTCTCAGTGAGATCGTCGATGCCGACATGCGCCGGGTCATGGAAATCGGCATCGACGGGCTCAGACTCGAACCTGCCGACATGGATCCGTCCCTGCGCGACGAATTCCGCGCGGCGCTGATCGAGCTGAAGCAGGCCGAAGGGCTCTACCCGGTGGAACCGAGCACCGTCAGCCTCGCCGGTGGCCGGCTGTTCCGCGCCACCATCGCCCTTCCGGCGGGCGTACCTGTGGGAACCTACGCCGCGGACACATTCCTGATACGTGATGGCGAGGTGGTGGCTGCACAGTCGTCGCCACTGATCGTCTCCAAGGCCGGATTTGGCGCCGAGATCTACAATTTCGCCCACCGCGAGTCCGAGTTCTACGGCATCGCCGCCGTCATCGCCGCCGTCATCGCCGGCCTTGCCGGCAACCTCCTGTTCCGGCGGACCTGATCGTGACACAATCCGGACCACGATGAGCGAGACAACGCCAAGGCACGCCGGACGTCCCGGACATGTCGCCGGACAGGTCAAGTTCCTGGTCTGCGTCGACGCTTCGCCCCCCAGCCGGGTGGCGGTGCACTACGCCTGCCGCCGGGCCAAGAACACCGACGGCCGGGTGGCGCTTCTCCACGTCGTGCAGCCCGTGGATTTCAGGCAATGGTCCGGCGTCGAACACATGATGCGCGAGGAACAGCTCGAAACGGCCGAGGCTCTGCTCAACGATCTCGCGCAGGATGTCAACTCCTGGGCGGGCGTGATGCCCGAACTCCTGGTGCGCGAGGGCCGCATTGGCGACGAGATCCTGGGTGCGGTCGACGACGACCCGCTGATCGACCTCCTGTGCGTCGGATCGAACCCCGCGGAAGGCAGGGGAAAGCTGGTCTCCTGGCTCGCCGGACATCTCGCCGGTCGTCTCACCATCCCCCTTGTCATCATCCCGGGCACCATCTCCGACGAGGACATCATCAACATCACGTGACGGCCCGCGGTTGACCCGGAGGCCGGTCAGACCTCCGGCCGGGGCGCACATGGGCGATGGTGGATCGGGTCCCGCACCTCTTGCCCGGCATCTCCACCCTTGAATTCCCGAGGGCCAATCGCCACTATGTTAGGACAAGAGAACACAAAGCGGGCTCGAACCGTGTTCATCCAGACTGAAGACACACCTAATCCTCTGACCATGAAGTTCCTTCCCGGAAGGACCGTCATGGACTCGGGAACCGCAAACTTTCCGGATTCCGGTTCCGCCGACACATCACCACTGGCACACCGTCTCTTTGACGTTGCCGGGGTGACCGGCGTGTTTCTCGGCCGGGATTTCATCTCCGTGACACGATCGCCGGAGAACGACTGGCAGATGATGAAGCCGGTCCTTCTGGGGGTCATCATGGAGCACTTCGTGACCGGTGCTCCCGTCATGTCCGTCCGCATGGACGAACCCGCGGGTGAAGAAGCCGACAGCGAGGTCGTGGCGCAGATCAAGGAACTTCTCGATACCAGAGTGAGGCCTGCCGTGGCCCAGGACGGCGGCGACATCGTGTTCCATTCGTACCGGAACGGGGTCGTCTCGCTTTCCATGCAGGGCGCTTGTCACGGTTGTCCAAGCTCGACAATGACCCTCAAGATGGGCATCGAGAATCTCCTGAAGCACTACATCCCCGATGTCGTGGAGGTCCGCCCGGTTCTCTAGTCGCCACCGGGTCGACCTGCATCATTCTTCTGCCTTCACGAAGGTTTGCGGATCCATGAGATTCTTCCCCACAGTATGCGTGTGCGTGGCGTTCCTGACGTCGAGCCATGCCGTCGCCGAGTCCGAGGGTGCAGCCACCACGGTGCCACTCCCCTCCCAGCGTCCGGTCGCCCTTGCGGCGGTGACGAACATCGATGGTGGCGCCGCCTTCCTCGATGCGGCACTGTCGACGGCCGGTCTCAGGATCGACGAGATCCGTCGTCAGACCATGTCCGTCCCCCGCATCATGGTCAGTCGCATGCCCGCTGACATGCACCTCATCGACAATGTCGCGGCGCGCAAGGAGATCTTCCTGAAGGTCATGTTGCCGCTGATCCTCAAGGTCAACGAGGAGATCCTCGCCGAACGCCGCCGTCTCGAGCATCTCGATCAGGTGATCGCAAGCGGCGCCCGCCTTTCCCTGCACGACGTGGCCTGGCTCGATTACATGGCCTCGCTCTACGGGGTCGAGAGCGGCAACCTCGGTGAGCTTCTTCGCCGGGTCGACGTCGTGCCGGTTGCCCTGGCACTGGCCCAGTCGGCCATCGAATCGGGTTGGGGAACCTCGCGCTTCGCCCGGAACGGCAATGCTGTCTTCGGCCAGAAGTCCTGGAGCAGCCACGCCGGCCTCGTGCCCCTGAACCGCGACCCCGACAAGACCCACGTGGTCAAGTCGTTCCGCGACCTCAAGGCGGCGGTACTCGCCTATGCAGGCAATCTCAACCGCCATTCCGCCTATGCGGCGTTCCGCGACCTTCGCGCCAGATTGCGGGCCAGCGGAGAACCCCTCGACAGCCATGCCCTCGCCACCACGCTTGACCGCTACGCCGAGGAACCGGACTACATCAGCCACGTTCACACGGTGATCGACCAGAACCGTCTCACCGAATTCGACACCGCAAGCCTCGCCGCCCTCACAGCCTGACCGCTAGCCACCGGTCACCTTCGCCTGACAACGCCGCACCAGTTGCCCGTTCTCCCCGGGAGTGGAAACCGGCGATCCCTGCTGTGATCCATGGTGCCGGACCGGCCTCAGGCTGATGCCACCGGGCAGCCCCGTGTCTTGAACGGCAGGGCCGCTCACCCCTCCTCGCCACCTGGAACGAGAAACGGAATGCCCAGCCAGCGGTAGCGCCCCTCGGTTGCCGGAAGGGTGCAGTTGACACGGCTGCGACCCGGCGGGAAGGGCCTGTCGAGACGCACTTCGACACGCCTGTCGAGAATCTCAAGCGCGACCTCGCTGCCGTGTGACGGGAAGCACGCCAGCCGGTCGAGAGCGCCGACGTATTCGGCGACCGTGAACCCGATGTGGGGCGGGTTGGGACTGTGGCGGCGGATGACCATGTCGAGCGGAAGCGAGTCCGTGACAGGCAGGGGAAGCGCCTCGACGATGGTTCTGAACCTCTCCGGCGTACCGAAGCGCTCGTTGAGCGCGAAGCGTGGCACGGCGAACAGGTCCGCACCCTCGACGGCAACGCCCGAGTGCTGGCCGAAGGCGGCGTCGTAGCCGACATCACGGAGCATGGCCGCCAGTTCCGCACTGAATTCGCCGTAAGGATAGGCAAACAGCTTCGGCACGAATCCCAGTTCGTTGATGAAATCCGATGTCATGCGCGCCAGGTCTTCCTCGATCCTGCCGCGATCCATGAAGGCCATGTGGCCATGACCGGCACTCTGGCCACCGATGGCGACTCCGGCCTCGTGCATGGCCCGTACATCGTCCCAGCTGACCGACGTCAGGGAGTTGTTCACCGCATCGGTGTTGATGAAGACGGTGAAGGGAAACCCACGGTCAAGAAACCGCGGCATGGCCTCCGTGAGGATGGACCTGTAGGTGTCATCGACTGTGATGGCCACGGTCCTGTCGGGAAGCTCGCGTTCTCCGGCAAGGCCCCTGACAATCTCCTCGAGCGGCAGGACCCGGTATCCGCCCTCATCGAGAATCGCCAGGTGCTGCTCAAACTGTTCAATGGTGACACTGGTCGAGGGATAGGCGTCCTCGCCAAACCGGTGATAGACAACCACCACCGCGGACTGCGGCTCGTCCCCCATCGCCGGCAACGACACCACCCCCCCCCGGCATGCCATCGTTCCCCACCACATGCCCCCCCCCATCGCCGGCAACGACACGACGCCCCCCGGGCATGCCATCGTTCCCCACCACATGCCCCCCGTCAGGGCGAGTATTCGTGCATATCGCATGGCAGTCTCCAGTATGCCTGCGCACACAAGGCGATCAACCGACCGGTGCCGGTCAGGACATGATGCCGGTACCGGCCTCGCTGTCCGACAGCACCGGCCAGCGGCGCGGATCGAACAACTGGTAATGCCACCACTCGGCATCATACCAGTCGAACCCCGCCGCCGTCATGATGCCGAGGAGAAGGAGCCTGTTGGCACGCTGCCCGGGCGTGATGCCCGGTGCATCGTGACGCGCGTTTTCCGTCAGTTCGTCCACGGGTCCGCCCATGTCAAGGCGCACGCCGGCGGCGGTCTCGAGCGTGACATCGACGGCCACGCCACGGCTGTGGGGCGAGCCGCGTTCAGGATGGGCGAGGAATCTGTCATCCGGCGTATGGGACCACAACACCCACTGCGCCTCCGAGGGGCGGAAGGCATCGGTCACAACGAGGCGCAGGTCCTGTTCGCCAGCGAAGTGGATGGCGCGTTCGAGACACGTCGCCGCAGCGTCCACCAGGAAACAGCGCGGACGGGCATAGATCACCGCGCCCGTGAAATTGTCCGCCTGGCCGTAGACGAGATCGAGTGTGACATCCCAGGAAGGGGGTGCGATATCGACCAGACCTGCCGCCACCATCGGGCCATCTCCAGAGTGCTCCCGTCACGATGGCACTTCACCAGAGCCTCCCGCAAGGCGGTTTGACAGGGACTGTCAGGATCGCCCATTGAACATCTTCAAGCCACCTTGAAGGGATCCCGGGATGTCGGACGCATCGGACCTGCACATGCCTTCATCCTGCCATGGCAACGCCGGTGTCTGCCTGGTGCTCGGTGGTGCGCGCTCCGGCAAGAGCCTGTTTGCGGAGCGCCAGATCGAGGCCACCGGGCTTTCCGCCTGCTACATCGCCACAGCTGAAGCCCGTGATGCGGAAATGGCGGAGCGCATCCGCCAACACCGGCGGCGGCGCGGCGATGTGTGGACGACCGTCGAGGAGCCCCTGTATCTGGCAGACGCACTCGACAACGCGACATCACCCGGGAGCGCCGTGCTCGTCGACTGCCTGACCATATGGCTCGCCAATGTCATGGCCGCCGGACATTCTCCCGAACGGGACATCGACGGCCTCCTTCACGTACTCGGCAAAGCCGCGGGCCAGGTCGTCCTCGTCTCCAACGAGGTGGGGATGGGGATCGTCCCGGAGAACGCGCTGGCCCGGAGATTCCGCGATGAGGCGGGAACCATGCACCAGCGCATCGGCGCCATTGCCGGGCGCGTCATCTTCGTGACAGCCGGCCTTCCTCTCGTGCTCAAGGGCCCACCTCCGGACATCCCGACACAGACTGCAGAACCCGAAGGCAAGGGACAAGGCACGCACCGGTGATCAGCTTCACCGGCTTGTTCCATCCCGGGACGCCTGCTAGGGTCGAAATCCTGGAACGAGGCGAGGGAAGCCGGTGCGGATCAACGGATCCAAGGCCGGCACTGCCCCCGCAACTGTAACGGCGAGACACGGGACACGACATCCACTGGCACCTGGTGCCGGGAAGGAGTCCCTGGATCGATGACCCGGAGTCAGGAGATCTCCCCCGTTCCGGCACGACAGGCCAGCGCACCTCGGAGGGAGGGGCAGATGTCCGTTCACGTTGCTCATTGCCGCTGCCAGCCGGCGCTCCCAGGCGGACATCACTGACATGTTCGCCGCCAAGATTCCTGCCACCGTCCTCACCGGCTTTCTGGGTTCCGGAAAGACGACCATGATCCGGCACCTGGTCAGTGCCGCATCCGGACGCCGGCTTGCCTTCATCATCAACGAGTTCGGGGATCTCGGAGTCGACCGGGAACTGATCCGCGGCTGCGGACTGGAAACCTGTGCCGACGACGATATCGTCGAACTTGCCAACGGCTGCATCTGCTGCACCGTTGCCGATGACTTCCTGCCAACCATGCGCGCACTGATCGAGCGGCCGGAGCCCCCGGACCACATCATCATCGAGACGTCCGGGCTCGCCTTGCCCAAGCCTCTGATCAAGGCCTTCAACTGGCCCGAGGTGAAGACACGGGTGACCGTTGACGGTGTCATCGCGGTGATCGATGCACGGGCCGTGGCGGACGGCCGGTTCGCGGACGACCCGGATGCGGTCGACCGCCAGCGCCGCGACGATGTCAACCTGGATCACGAAAGTCCCCTTGAGGAGGTGTTCGAGGAACAGGTCCTCAGTGCCGACGTGGTCGTCCTCAACAAGACGGACCTGGTCGACGACACGCTGCTCGAAGCGGTGCGCCAGACCGTCGACACCCACCGCAGACCCGGAACCAGGGTGATTGCCGCATCCGGAGGTGCAGTCGATCCCCTGGCCATGCTCGGCATCGGCGCCGCTGCCGAGGATGATCTGGCCAACCGTCCGTCCCACCACGATGGGGAGGACGACGATCACGATCACGACGACTTCACGAGTTTCACCATCACCCTCGACTGCATCCGGGATCCCGATGCCCTGGAAAGATCCCTGGTCGAGGCCGTGGAGCACCATGACATCCTGCGTATCAAGGGTTTCCTCCATGTTGCCGGCAAACCCATGCGTCACGTCATCCAGGGCGTGGGACCACGCATCGAGAGGTACTATGACCGCCCCTGGAAAGATGGCGAGGAGAAGCGCAGCGAACTTGTCGTGATCGGCCTCAACGGCCTGGATCGGCATGCAATCGCCAGCGAAGTCGGTGGCCGGACAACCTGATGCACCTGCTGACCACGCAGCCGGGCGTTGTCCCCGACGGCACGGAAGCGCTCGATCTCGGTCAGACCCCCGGTGACATCATCATTCTGTCCGCTGCCGACACGGAACTTGCCATGCTGGCAGCGGCGGCGGACCGACGTCCTGCGGGCTCACCCGTGGTGCGCCTCGCCAACATCCTCCAGCTTGGACACAACCTGTCGGTGGACACGTATGTCGAGACCATCATCGTGCCGGCACGCGTGGTCATCGTCCGCCTGCTTGGCGGTGCTTCCTACTGGCGTTACGGCATCGATGAAATCGCCGCCGCTGCCAGGCAGCACGGCATCGCGCTTGCCCTGCTGCCCGGAGATGACCGGCAGGACGGGGAGCTTCGCCGTCTATCAACCGTTGGCGATGCCGACTATGACCGGTTGTGGAGCTACCTGATTCACGGCGGCAGGGAAAACGCCGACAACATTCTCGTTCATGCAGCGGCACTCGCAGGCCATGAACAGGCGGCAGGAGCGCCAGTGATGTTTCCGCGGGCAGGATACTACTGGCCCGGCGAGGGAGACGTGGCCGGCGACACATTCCCCGGACGCTGGGCATCGGGAGAGGACGTGGCGCTCGTCCACTTCTACCGGGCCCTGGTCCAGGCCGGCGACACTCGTCCGGTCGATGCCCTTGTCCGTGCCCTGAAGCGCGAGGGACTCAACCCGCTGCCGCTCTACAGCCAGAGCCTCAAGGATCCGGCGGCGGCCGCACTCGTCGAGGAAACGCTGGCCACCTTCCGCCCGGCGGTGATCGTCAACGCAACCGGCTTTGCGGTCTCGAGCCCGGGTGCCGATCGTGGCCCCTCACCCTTTGATGACGCCGGTTGCCCGATCCTCCAGGCCGTCCTATCCGGTGAAACCCTCGACCAGTGGCAGGAACGCACACGCGGTCTTGCCCCCCGGGACATCGCGATGAATGTGGCGCTCCCGGAGGTCGATGGACGCATTCTCGCCCGCGCCATCTCCTTCAAGGCTCCCGGACCGCGTCTTCCGGAAACCGAGATCAGTGTCGTGACCCATCAGCCGCTCGACGACCGTGTTGCCTGGACCGCACGGCTGGCTGCCAGCTGGGTGCGCCTCCGGCGCACACCGTCCGGAGACCGCCGTGTCGCCATCGTTCTCGCCAACTACCCTGGAAAGGACTCACGCCTTGCCAACGGTGTCGGTCTCGACACCCCGGCCTCGGCATCCACCATCATCCGGGCGATGAGGGACGCCGGATACCGCGTGGATGGCGTTCCCTTCGACGGAGCCGAACTCATCGGAACACTGATGGCGGGGCCGACCAACCGGAGAACCGGCCCCACCCCCCGTCACTCGGATGTCACATTCTCCCTGGACACCTACCGGGAGCGCTTCGAGGCCCTTCCCGTGGAGGTCCGCGAGAAGGTCCTGAACCGGTGGGGGGGGCCGGAGGATGATCCCTTCGTCTCCGAAGGCGACTTCCACCTTGCCATTCATCGCTGGGACAATCTGGCGATCGGCATCCAGCCCACCCGGGGCTACGACATCGATCCTGCCACGAGCTACCACGATCCGGATCTGGTTCCGCCCCATGCCTATCTCGCCTTCTACATGTGGTTTTCGGGACCGTTCGATGCCCATGCGGTGATCCACCTTGGCAAGCACGGCAACCTGGAGTGGCTCCCGGGCAAGGCGTTGGCACTGTCGTCTTCCTGTTTTCCCGAGGCAGCCTTCTCCCCGCTTCCCCATCTCTACCCCTTCATCGTGAATGATCCCGGGGAGGGTACTCAGGCCAAGAGGCGGACGTCGGCGGTGATCGTGGATCACCTCACCCCACCGCTTGCCAGGGCCGGCACCTACGGCGAACTCGAGACACTCGAACGGCTTGTTGACGAGTACTACGAAGCCTCACAGACCGATCCCAGGCGTCTTGACGTCATCGCGACGGATATCCTGGCACTTCTGGCCAGCAGCGGCCTCGAGGAGGACTGCGGCATCATCGGAGCCGATGACATGACGGCGAGGCTGACCAAGCTCGACGGTCACCTGTGCGAGATCAAGGAACTGCAGATCAGGGACGGCCTGCACATTTTCGGACGGTCACCGGAAGGTTCCCTTGCCAGCTCCTCGCTCGTTGCCCTGGCACGTGCGCCCCGGGGTGACGGAAAGGGCACGGGACAATCGATCACGCGCGCGCTTGCCCACGATCTCGCGCTCGACTTCGATCCTCTCGACATGTCCCCGGCCGTTCCGTGGGCAGGGCCGCGGCCGGACGTTCTCGCCGGACTCGACGGGGGCCCGTGGCGGACATGCGGCGATACACTCGAACGCCTCGAGAGCCTCGCCCTTGCCCTCATCGACGGCACCATCTCCCCTGATCCATGCTGGTCCTCGACGGCACGGGTGATGGACGATGTCGAGAGCCGCCTTCGTCCGGCACTCAACGCCTGCGGAACACACGAGATCAACAGCCTGCTCGCCGGACTCGACGGCTCGTTCGTGGAACCCGGACCATCCGGCGCCCCGACGAGGGGCCGTCCGGAAGTCCTTCCCACGGGACGGAACTTCTATTCGGTCGACACGCGATCGGTACCCACGCCCGCTGCCTGGCGCCTGGGATGGATGTCCGCCAACCGGCTTGTGGAGCGCCACCTCCAGGACCACGGAGAATGGCCACGCGCCGTGGCACTGTCGGCATGGGGAACAGCCACCATGAGGACCGGTGGCGACGACATCGCCCAGGCTCTGGCGCTGATGGGAGTCCAGCCGTCCTGGGATGCCATCAGCGGTCGTGTCACCGGCTACGAGATCATGCCCGCCGGAGTGCTCGGACGGCCGCGGGTCGATGTCACCCTCAGGGTATCCGGCTTCTTTCGTGATGCCTTCCCATCCCTCATCGATCTCGTTGACACTGCCGCGCGCGCTGTCGCCGCGCTCGATGAACCGGCGGACGTCAATCCCCTGGCAGCGATGGTGCGAGAAGAGACGGCAGGCGCCGGGGAAACCGCCTTCAGGCATGCCGCCACCAGGGTCTTCGGGTCGATGCCTGGCGCCTACGGCGCCGGGCTCCAGGCGCTGATTGACAGCGGAGCATGGGACGGGCGTGATGATCTCGCCCGGGCCTACGTCGCATGGAGCGGATTTGCCTATGGCGCCGGTGCCGAAGGCGAGGCTGCGCACTCTCTCCTCGAGACCCGGTTGCGGCACGTCGAAGCCGTCATCCACAACCAGGACAACAGGGAACACGATCTTCTCGATTCGGACGACTACTACCAGTTCGAGGGTGGCCTCGCTGCAGCGGTACGGAGCGCCTCGGGTCGGCAGCCGGCGGTCTATCACAACGATCATTCCCGCCCCGAAAACCCGCGAATCGCCACCTTGAAGGAAGAGATCGCACGCGTCGTGCGAGGGCGTGTCGTCAATCCGAAGTGGATCGCCGGAGTCATGCGCCATGGCTACAAGGGCGCCTTCGAAATGGCGGCCACGGTGGATTACCTCTTCGGCTTCGCCGCAACGACCGGTGCGGTGCCCGGACATCACTTCGATGCCGTTGCCGATTCATGGCTGGACAATGCGGAAGTCCGTGCATTCCTTGAAGAGGCCAACCCCGACGCATTGACGGATATCGCCGGGCGCCTGCACGAGGCCTTCAGACGCGGTCTGTGGACACCACGACGCAACAGTACGATACATGGCCTCGAAACGCTCCTCACCGAAAGGGACATCCCATGACGACGTCCGACGACGACTCCATCAACCAGCGTCACCGGGAAAGGATGATAAAGCGCAAGGCTGCCCGTGATCGCATGATGGCGACCAAGACCGAGGAGCGCGGGCTTCTCATCGTCCACACCGGCAAGGGAAAGGGAAAATCCACGGCGGCCTGGGGCATGGCCCTGCGCTGCCTGGGTCACGGTTATCGCATCGGCGTCGTGCAGTTCATCAAGGGCCGTGACACGATCGGTGAACTGAAGGTGTTCCGCCAGTTTCCCGAACAGGTCACCTGGAAGGTCATGGGCGAGGGGTTTACCTGGGAGACCCAGGACCGCGAGCGCGATACCGAGATGGCCGCAGCCGCCTGGAAGGCCTCTTGTGAGCTCATGGCCGATCCGGGAATCCGTCTCGTCATACTCGACGAACTCAACATTGCCCTGCGTTACGGCTATGTCGATGCCGACGATGTGCTCGATGCGCTCAACGCCCGCCGCGATGACCTCCATGTTGTTGTCACCGGGCGCAACGCCCCGGATGCACTCATCGAGATTGCCGACCTCGTCACCGAGATGACTCTCGTCAAGCATCCCTTCCGCGAGGGTGTGCGCAGCCAGCCCGGCATCGAGTTCTAGGACGCGGGAACATCCCTTCCTCGGCGACACCAGCAGTGATGGTCCAGGGGACCGGTTCGGATGTCGGCAAGTCCCTGATCGTCACCGGTCTCGCCCGCGCCTTCACCCGGCGTGGCCTGAAAATCCTGCCCTTCAAGCCCCAGAACATGTCGAACAATGCCGGCGTGGCAGCCGATGGCGGTGAAATCGGCCGTGCCCAGATGCTTCAGGCGAGGGCCTGTGGCCTCCCCGCCGGCGTTCACATGAATCCCGTACTCCTCAAACCCCAGTCCGACCGCACATCCCAGATCATCGTCCAGGGACGGGTTCTTGGTTCGAGCTCCGCCCGGGACTATCGCGGTCTTGCGGGCACGCTCATGGCGCCCGTCATGGAGAGTTTCCGGCACCTGGAAGCCACGGCCGATCTCGTCCTCGTCGAGGGGGCAGGATCGCCGGCGGAGATCAACCTGCGGGACGGCGACATCGCCAACATGGGTTTTGCCGTCGAGGCCGAGGTGCCCGTCGTGCTTGTCGGGGACATCGACCGTGGCGGCGTCATCGCCAGCATCGTCGGCACCATGGCGCTCCTCGACGATGACGAACGGCGCCTCGTGCGCGCCTGCTGCATCAACAGGTTCCGCGGCGATGTCTCGCTCTTCGATCCCGCGATCGACATCATCAGACGACATGCCGGCATCGACTGTCTCGGGGTCATTCCCTACCTTGCGGCGGCACGGCGACTGCCGGCCGAGGACGCGGTTGCCCTCGATCATCGGCGGCCGCGGAATGACCGCAGCGCAGCGGCCATCCGCGTTGCCTGTCTGCGATTCGACCGTATCGCCAACTTCGATGACCTTGATCCCTTGATGTCTGAACCGGATGTCGACGTCAGGATGATCGGTCCGGGCGAGCCGCTTCCAGGAAACTGCGATCTCGTCGTCCTGCCAGGCTCCAAGAGCACGCTGGCCGACCTTGTCTCGCTCAGGGCCAACGGCTGGGACGTCGATCTTGCCGCCCATGTCCGGCGCGGCGGGTGGATCGTCGGATTGTGCGGTGGCTACCAGATGCTTGGTTGCGAGGTCGCCGATCCCTCAGGCATCGAGGGAAGACCAGGTTCGGAACCCGGGCTCGGCCTGCTCGATATCACGACAACACTTGCCGGCACCAAGCAGCTGGCCGAAGTCCGTGGCCGCGACACCATGACAGGAGAACGGATTGCCGGTTACGAAATGCACATGGGTGTGACAACCGGACCGGACCTGGAGCGCCCCATGGTGGAACTGGAGACAGGTCCCGATGGTGCGGTCTCGAACTCGGGCCGCATCATGGGCTGCTACATGCACGGACTCTTCCGCTCGGACGACTTCCGCCGCAGCTTCCTCGAACGCCTCGGCAGTCGTCCGGCGAACGGTATCGCCTTCGAAGACGAGGTCGACCAGGCCATCGACGCCGTGGCCGACGCCATCGAATCCTCGACCGACATCGATCGCTGGCTGGCCATCGCCCGGACACGCACGGGGAATCCATAATCAGCCCCACGGCCTTGCCAACCGGCAGGCCGGTCAACCGCAACCTTCTGGTAAGCAGCGATTCGCGGTATGCGCGGCTCCCCACACAGACCAAATGAATGAAGGCCGATGCGATCAGAACGGTTGCAGGGTTCAGCCTGAGTGTACGCCGGGTCGACGATGGGCCCACGGTGCGATCCGCTCCAGCGCCGAGCCGATTCGCAACAACGCCGCTTCATCGCCATACGGCGCGACGAACTGCACGCCGATCGGTACGCCGTCCCGGTTCCAGTGCAGCGGGACGGACGCCGCCGGGTTGCCCGACGCATTGAACGGTGCCGTGAACGCGATCGTGCGAACGACATCGCGCCATTGCGCTTCGCCGTCATCACGCGACGGCGAGAGCAGACCGAGCGGCAATGGCGCCATTGGCATGGTGGGCGTGAGCAGGAGATCGAAGTCGACGAAGAAACGCGCCACGAGGCGGCCGAGGGCGTGAATGCCATTGAGGGCGGTGACGTAGTCGGCGCCGGTGCTGCGGTCGTTGCGGGCCATGCGGAGATTGTTCGGCTCCACGTCGTTTTCGGTCATGGGGCGGTCGAAGACGGATTCCAGCAGCTCTACCGTCTGGCGGGCGTTGCTGTAGATGATCTGCATGTCCGCATCGAGCATCCACTGGGGAACGGAAAGAGTGGCATCTTCGACTGCAAGGCCGAGAGCCCGGCAATGCGCGACCGCCGCGTCGACGGCCGCGAGGCAATCCGGGTCGGTTTCGGCGTCGAACCACGGCTCGCGGATGACTGCGACCTTCATGCCGGCGACATCGCGGCCGACTTCCTCGACGAACGGTCGTTCCGGCGCTTGCGCCCAGTACGGCGCTCCGATGTCGGGGCCTGCCGTGCAGTCGAGCAGGAGCGCGCTGTCTCGCACGGTCCTCGACACCGCGTGCGCGGTCGCGAGGCCGGACCAGCCCTCCCCGACATCGGGGCCGATGGGATTGCGGGCGCGGGTCGGTTTGAGGCCGAACAGTCCGCAGCATGACGCCGGGATGCGGATCGAGCCGCCGCCATCGGATGCGTTCGCCATCGGAATGACGCCGGCCGCAACCAGAGCGGCCGCCCCGCCGCTGTTGCTTGCCCACCGGGAAGCCCCCCGGCCCAACCAAGGGCGCCCCCCCCCCCTGCCGACCCGCCCGCCGTCACGTCCGGATGCCAGGGATTGCGGGTGACGCCGTGAAGCGCGGATTCGGTCGTCGTCGAGAGCCCGAACTCCGGCGATGTCGTTCTCCCGAAGATGCTCAGGCCTGCCGCCTTGTAGCGACGCACCAGTTCGGCATCATGGTCCGCGACCGTGCCGTCAAGCGCACGACAGCCGTTGCTGTGCGGCAGGCCGGCGTAGTCCTCGTACAGGTCCTTCAACAGGAAGGGGACGCCGTGCAGAGGACCGGCGGGCAGACCTTCCCGGACGCGAGCCCGGGCGTGGTCGAACCACGGGTAGACCAGCGCATTCAGTTTCGGGTTGACGCGCTCGGCACGGGCAATCGCCTCTTCGAGTACTTGCGATGCGGTGAGTTCTCCCAGGGCAATGCGAGCGGCGAGGTCCGTGGCATCAAGGTCGGCGTAGTCTTCTATCATCATCGAATCCCTTCGCGAGGATCATCCTTCGAAGCGTAGCGCGGGCCGCCTCGTCGATTCCAGCTAGCGGTTGCAAGACGCAAGCACACCTGCGGAAACGCGGCCGTCCCGCATGCCGACAGCCGGTTCAGTTCCACACAGGCCCACTGTCGAATCTCGAGCTGCCTCCAGACCATGGCGACACTCGGCTTCAACCCCCTGATCGTCATCACCATCGCCCGCCGCCGAATGCCTCAACCAGGACACTAAACAACCAGCCGAACCACCGGGTGAGCAGTGACGTGTCATCAGACATCTGTTGAAAAACTTCACGCTTTCGCGGATGACAGGCTGTATGCGGGCCCCGCCCATCCGTCATTCCCGCGAAGGCGGAGAGCGGGAATCCATGCTTTTGTTGCAACCGGAAGACTCACGAAAGTGAGCAGCTTCGCAGAGGAAAACAATGCACAAGACGAATCTCGCAGCCTGGGAGCACGGCCACTCTTTCGGTCTGGATCGGCGGCGACCGGGGGAGCGGCGCACCCTGATCGTCGCCCTGCTGACGGCCGCGACCATGGTGGTCGAGATCGTGGCGGGTATCGCGTTCGGCTCGATGGCATTGCTCGCCGACGGTCTTCACATGGCCTCCCATACGGTCGCGCTCGGCCTGGCCGTCTTCGCCTACATCTACTGCCGCCGCCACGCCAGCGACTCCCGCTTCACGTTCGGCACCGGCAAGGTCAACTCGCTCGGCGGCTACTCGAGCGCGCTGCTGCTCGCCG
>MPMV01000084.1 GCA_002238685.1 bacterium EF100-94H03 bin56 | reverse complement strand
TGACTGGTGCCGACACAGGGAGCGTTGTTGCTGCGCCGGAACCCCTGCATCGGACAGGATCCGTGAGTCCGAAGGGAGGTGACGGTGGCCAGGCGGAAAGCCCGGGTCCTGTCTTGGGATCCCTTCCCGGCGGTCGCGCACGGGAGTGGGCCGCCGTAGCACAAGGCCCGCAGCGTTGGAGCGCACGAAAACGCAGGCGTTGTTCACGACGCCGCAGATCCGGACAAGGATGCCTTCCCCCGGATCCGAGCGGCAGTCGCGTTCACGTATGCGGTGGTCGATTCCCGGCAGACGATGGCCGGTTCTTCTCCGTCGGAGTATGTAGCGACTTACCGTGCCGGGACTGATCAATCGACAATGTGATAGACGGGCGCTTTCTCCATGGTCCACTTGTCGGTTTCGGCGTCAAACTGGGACAGCGTGAAGCAGTGCCAGTTCTCATCGTCGAGCAGCATGTGGTCACCCCGGTAGTAGTATCCGGGCCAACGTGTCTCTTTCCTGAACATCGTGTGTCGCATGACGCTCTCGGAGGCCACAAGCCGGTGCCTGAACTCCCAGGTGCGCTGCAGTTGATGAAGATCCTCGGCACCGATGTGCTCGGCGTCTTCCTTCAGCATCTCCATGAGTTCCATCCCGCGATCGAGCAGCGGTCCGTTCGTCATGTAGTTCACGGTGATGCCGCCGCAGTACTCATCCATGAGCTTTTCGAGGCGCTGCAGCGCATGGATGGGCAGGATGTAGCTCGGCGAGACCGTACCGGCGACGATTTCGTTCCGGCCGATGGCGTAGTTTTCGAGCGGCTGGAAAACCTCGGCCTGGAGGCGACGGACATCGGCCTCGTCAACCGACGGTTCGTCGCCCATGTCGATGATGTAGTTGACCGCCGCCTTGGCGGCAATCCGGCCTTCCGTGAAGGAGCCCGACGAGAACTTGTGCGGGGTACCACCGGCGGTGTCGCCGGCGCCGAACAGGCCGTTCACTGTCATCATCCGGTTGTAGCCCCACCTGTATTCCGGTGGCGCGTAGTCCTCGGGGCCGCTTACCCAGGCGCCCGAACACGTGGCGTGCGAGCCCATGACGTAGGGCTCCGAGGTCGTCAGTTCAGGATTGGTGTGCTTGGGATCGATGTTCTGCGACGCCCAGACGACCGCCTGGCCAATGGTCATTCCCAGGAAGTTCTCCCAGCCCACGGTCTCCTTGTGCGGATCCTGGAACGCCTCCCTGGTGACCATGCGAATCGGACCGCCACCGTGGGCGAGTTCCTTCAAGAGGGCATGGTTGCGCAAGCACGTCGGCACCGGTGTCCGGTCGACGTAGTCACCGACCAGCTTCTTCGTGTCGTCATACCATCTGGCTTCGTATGCATCACCGTAGGCGTTCTCGGTGTGCGTCTTGAGATGCAGGAAGTAGGCGCCAACCGGTCCGTAGCCGTCCTTGAACCGGGTGAGAACAATTCGATTCTCCATCTGCGTCATCTTGGCGCCAATTGGAATCGGCAGGCCGTAGGCCGATGCGCTGCTCCAGGGGGCGTACCAGGTCCTGCCCATGCCTTCACCGACAGAGCGCGGCTTGAAGATGTGCGACGCACCGCCAGCGCCGATGATCACGGCCTTTGCCTTGAAGACGTAGAAATCGCCGGTCCGGACATTGAATCCGATTGCGCCGGCGACCCGTTGGCGGTTCAGCTTGTCCACAAGAAGGTGGGTCACCATGATCCGGTTGTACACCGCGGTAGCGGCCTTGCGCGCGGCCTCGGCGACGATCGGCTTGTAGCTTTCGCCGTGGATCATGATCTGCCATTTGCCTTCGCGCTGGTAGCGGCCGGTTTCCGGATTCCGCATGATGGGAAGGCCCCACTCTTCGAACTTGTGGACTGCCGAATCCACGTGCCGGCCGATGTCGTAGGCGAGATCCTCGCGCACCAGGCCCATCAGGTCGTTGCTAGCATACCGGACGAAGTCCTCGGGCTGATTCTCGCCCCACTGCATGCCCATGTAACAGTTGATCGCGTAAAGGCCCTGTGCGACGGCACCGCTGCGCTCGATGTTCGCCTTCTCGACACAGACGACCTTCAGGTCCCGCCCCCAGTAACGGGATTCGTAGACCGCGCCGCATCCGGCCATACCACCGCCGACGACAAGGATATCGGAGTCGACGCGGATGGTCTTCCTGCGATTGAACAGGCCCATCAGGAGACTCCTTGCTTGAGACGGTCCGGATTCAGGACCGGGAGGTCCCCGTTGATATTGAGGGCATCGGGTTCATGGGCGAGGTCCTGGGACTTGATATCCCCGGGGTCTGGCCGGTCGTAATCGGCCGGCGACCTGATCGACCCCCATGGTGTCGTGCGTATCGGTGAAACGAAGTTCTTTTCTTCCCCGTTCCGGAACTTGATCTTCCACGAAATCGTGCCCTTTTTCTCCTCGCGAAGCACCCTCACGCTGTGTCCCAGCGGCGCAAAATCCGCGTAACCGCGCACATCGATCGCATTCTGCGGGCACGCCTTCACGCATGAATAGCATTCCCAGCACATGTTTGGTTCGATGTTGTAGGCACGTCGATAGGTGGTATCGATGTGCATGATGTCGGACGGGCAGATGTCGACACAGTGTCCGCAGCCGTCGCAACTGCTCATGTAGACGAAAGTTGGCATGGTATTGGGTGAACTCCCGTATTGAAGACCTTGACGTGCGGATCAGTAATGCCGGGGCAGCTCGGTGGAACTGCCGTAGATTTCGGGCTTGTCAACCGGTGCCGGAAGATTGCTTCGCGATCCATCCGCCTGCGCCACGCGTTTCTGGAACGCCACGGCCGGCTTGTAGAACATGTGGGAAAACTTGGACCACGGCACCGAGCCGAAGAGTCCCGTGGTCGAAATGACATAGAGGCCGAGGATTGCATCCGCCCACGAACTGCCCGACGCCTGCAGGATCCCCCAGGCGAGACCCGTCGTCGTGCTGGCCAGCAGAAAGAGGATGAACAGGTCCGCGCGCACGATACGCAGCGCAGAGTGACCTTCGGCGGCCACGTCGACCCGGATGAAGAACCAGAACCAGTACCCGCCCAGGCAGACCATCAGGGCACCGATGTACCAGAGTTGCGGCCAAATGCCGGGTGTCGACGCGGCTGGCGACTGGTAGCAGAACACCATGACGAGGGTGGCGATCAGGTAGACCACGAAACCATACATCGTCAGCAGGTGTGCGACCCTGCGCTGGACATTGCAGAATTCACCCGATGTCAGAACCTCCACCGCCGCGGTCCGGACCGCAAGGGACACCATGGTGCCGCCGCTGACCGGCTGCTTGCCCTTGCTTCTCGAGGTGCGCCAGTGATCGAAGAAGTACCGGGCACTCCTCTTGTGAAGAAGATCGAACAGGGTGCCTCCCACGACCAGCAGGATCATGACGACGACGTAGGTCTGCATGACCGCATATGGTACGGAATCGGAAAGCGCGGCAAAGGGATTCGTGGTGAACATCATTGACCTCGGGCTGGTCCATTGTCATCGATGAAGGAGTCGGCGACACCATCGGGACAGGGCCCGGTGCCGGTCATCCATCACCGACTCGCCGTACCGTCATCCGTCAGGAATCTCGTCAGGCGACGAACTCGACAGGATCTTTCAGACCGCGACACATGTTGCACGCGCCTGAAATCGAATCGGTCGGCATGGCGCCTTCCCTTCTGCCGTTCATCGCAGTTCCAAGTGAACCGGGCCGGTAGGCTCGGTATGAAGCATCAGGTCCCATCGTTGCCCATTTCATTCGCTCTATCAACCTGTGGCGAGTGTCCCGAACGGATAGACGTTCACGCGCCGGGAAGACCGGTGATACGATGTTCTTGGCGACATTGCCGCCAGAGCGAAAGGATGTCTTGAGACGTCATGGGCGAACTGCCCGGGCGCGACACCGTGTCCGGGATCAGCAAAGAAAGCAAGCCTGTGGCCAGGATCGCCGCAAAGAGCGGTTGGCCCTCTTCAACTCCCTAAAAGTACCGGTTTTCTGCTTGCCGGCCGTCGCGGCATTGCACGGCAGGACTTGACCGGATATTCGGTTGCGGGATGCAACCATCAATCGAGAGACACCATTCCATGTCGACACTGGTTCCCCCACACGGCGGTGGTGTGCTGAAGCCACTGCTGCTGTCCCCTGCGGAGTGCGCCGAGGAAACCAGGCGGGCCCGTTCGCTGACCAGGGTGCCGTTGACCAGCCGGGAGGTCTCGGACCTGTTCATGCTGGCAATGGGGGCTTACACCCCGCTCGATGGTTTCATGGTCCAGGAGGACTGGCGCCGTTGCTGCTCCGACATGGTGACGTCCAACGGAACCTTCTGGCCGATACCCATCACCGTTTCCTGCGACGAGGACCGTGCCAGATGCTTCGCAACCGGCGACGATGTCGCGCTTGTCGATGGCGAGAGCGGTGACATCCTCGCCATCCAGACAGTCAACGAAAAATACACCATCGATCGGCAGTTCGAGTGCCGCGAAGTCTTTCTCACGACGGACACCGCCCACCCCGGCGTTCGAAAGGTCATGGAACAGCCGGCGATCAATCTGGGCGGACCGGTCAAGGCACTTTCCGAAGGCCATTTTCCCGGCACCTACGCAGGGCTCTATCATCGCCCCGCCGAAACAAGGGCCATGTTCGAAACGAACGGCTGGTCAAAAGTGGCTGCCTTCCAGACCCGCAACCCGATGCACCGGAGCCACGAACACCTGGCCAAGATCGCCATCGAACTGTGCGACGGACTCCTCATCCACCAGGTTCTCGGTGCGCTCAAACCGGGCGACTTGCCGGCAGACGTACGGATCGACGCGATCAACGCGCTGGTGGAGAACTATTTCGTGCCGGGGACGGTCATCCAGGCAGGGTATCCCATCGAGATGCGCTATGGCGGCCCGCGCGAGGCGTTGCTGCACGCGGTGTTCCGCCAGAACTTCGGGTGTACGCATCTCGTGGTGGGGCGCGACCATGCCGGTATCGGAGACTTCTATGGCCCGTTTGATGCGCACCAGATCTTCGACACCTTGCCGACCGGCAGCATGGAAATCCAGCCGCTGAAGATCGATATCACGTTCTTTTGCTGCAGGTGTGGAATGGCGACCGGCAAGACCTGTCCACACGGGGATGAAGACAGGCTTGCAATTTCGGGAACCCGGCTGCGCCAGATGTTCTCCAATCACGAACCCATTCCCGAGGAGTTCAGCCGAAGAGAGGTGATCGACGTGTTGCAGGCCTACTACGACGGCCTGGGCTGACCGACAGAAGCGGGCCTCGCAGGTCATGGAACCGGTGCACTGTCACGGGAGTCCCGGAAGACAAGCATTCAGGTTCCTGAACTCCATGTTCGTCGGAATTCCACTGCGGTCTCCGGTTGGATCCGTTGCTCGACAGTGCCGATGCCGCAGTCTACGTTCCGGACGCCTCTTCGTGGATTCTATGCGTTCAACCGGCCCCGACGACGGCCGTGCAATACGTCAAAGCGCTTGGAGCAGGGTAAAGCGGGATGATCATCGCCCAGATCAGCGATACGCACATCGAAGCCAAGTCATCGGCAGGGCCGACTTGGGCAGATCGTGCGGAGAACCTGAGGCTGTGCGTCGCCGATATCAACCGGCAGGGAGTCGATGTCGTCCTCCACACCGGCGACAGCGTCCACCGGGGCACGCCGGAGGAGTATGCACACCTTCGCGAGATTCTGGACGATCTGGATGCGCCGCTCCTGATCGTTCCCGGTAACCGCGACCGGCATGGCGCGCTGCGCAAGGCGTTCGATTGCCTGGCCCGTCTGCCACGGACAGGGGAGTTCCTTCATTACGTGGTCGACGAGTTTCCCATGCGCCTGGTTGCGCTCGATTCGGTTGTCGAGGGCGAACGCAAGGGCGTGTTCTGTAACCGTCGACTCGCCTGGCTGGACGAAACGCTGGGCCGTGAACCAGACAGACCGACGATCCTCTTCATGCACCATCCACCCTTTGACATCGTTCCACACTATGTGGGCGGATACCGGCATCCGGAACAGGCCGAAGAGCTGGCGGAACTGGTCGCCCGCCATTCACAGGTTGTCCGACTGCTTTGCGGTCACGTTCACTGTCATCATCGGCAAGTCTGGGGCGGCACTGTCGCGACAACCATGCCGAGCGTGGCGGTCGATCTGCGCAAGGGTGTGGACGCTTCCATCGGGGCGACGCCACTGTACCTCCTGCATGCGGTCTCCGGCGACGGAGATCTGGTGACCCACACACGGGTTGTCGCCTCGGGTGCTGAAACAATCTTCAATTAGCAGATATGGCGACGTTTTCTCCCTCGAAAGTCCGCGCCAAGTAAACGGAAACACAGTGTTTTCGTATCCCCGGTGCAACAGAAATCGGAGAGAGAGAAACTTGCCGACAAATCTTCTCGCGCAACGAGCCAGGCAAAAGCCTGTGACTTCCACGATTCGGAAATGAAGGCTCCTGGTGTTCGGATGCCGCCTCCTGACCGCAAGCGCTGCGCCCGCGCGGGCGACCGCGAGACCACCACACCATCGACGCACCTTCGGTGCTGAACAAAGTATGTAACTATCGGAACCAACGACTGTTTCTCTCTCACGATTCCACGCCTGGAGCACGGAAACATGACATTCCCGTGCCCCCGGTGCAACAGGGAAGGGAGAGAAATCATGGCGCCGAGCCGCCTCACGCAATCTCAAATCGACAACCTCAGGCCAGGCCAAAGGACCCGCAACATCCGCGACAAGGAACTCAAGGGGTTCGGTGTCCGGATCCTGCCTTCGGGGCGCAAGTCGTTTTTCCTCCACCGTCAGATCGACGGTCGACGCGTCTGGCATGCTCTCGGCGATGCCGACGCCATCACCCTGGAGTGTGCCCGCTCGAAGGCGACGTCCTTGCTGGTGTCGAGACAGCGCGGCGATGTTCCCGTGGTGGTCGGTCCGGTTCCGTTCGAGAGCGTGGCCGAGGAGGTTTTCCAGCGCTACGGCCGGCACTGGAAGCCGCGCACCCTCAAGGTCAATCTCGGTTACTACAGGAAGCAGATCCTGCCCTGGTTCGAGGGCAGGGCGATTGCCGGCATCACGCGTTCTGACGTTCGGCAGTGGTTTGCGTCGCTCCATGCTACACCGGTAGCCGCCGACCGCTCGGCACCGGTTCTCTCGGTCATCCTCAGGCAGGCCGAGGTCTACGGTTACCGCGCGCAAGGCTCCAATCCGTGTACCGGCATCAAGCGGTACCGCAGGCGTGGCCGTGAACGGTTTCTGACCAACGACGAAATACGGCGGTTGAGCAAGGTCATCGACCAGCATCATGACAGCCATCCCCTTCATGCGTCGGTCATACGTCTGCTACTCCTGACGGGATGCAGGAAATCGGAGATCCTCACGCTCAGATGGTCCGAGTATCGCGAGGGCAATCTCCATCTCTCCGACAGCAAGACCGGACCGCGCACGGTGTGGCTGTCGTCTGCCGCACGCCGGATCCTCGATGGCCTGCCGCGGTCAGGTCCATGGGTGTTTCCATCGCCTTGCAGGGACAGCCACCTGTCGGAAGGTTCCCTCGAAAAGGCCTGGCGTAGAATACGGGCCAACGCGGGTATCGAGGACGTCCGCCTTCATGATCTTCGCCACAGCTATGCATCCGTGGCTCTCGCCCATGGCGAGACGATCCTGACGATCGGCAGGCTTCTCGGCCACAACGACCCGGCGACTACTCTGAAGTACACGCATCTTGCCGATGCGACGGTCCACGAGGCGGCCGAAGCCCTGGCGCCCATCCTTGCCGGGGAGGAGTGAATCATGACCCGACGAATGCGCTTGAGTGACCGCAATGTTGCACGGCTGCGTGCGGAGAGATCGGAGTATACGGTCTGGGACACAAGGACTGGAGGCCTCGGCGTGCGTGTCCGGCCATCCGGGCACCGGGCGTTCATCTACCTTGACAATCGTGGTGGCTCGTCGAAACGCCGCACACTCGGTCAGACGACGTTGATGACGGTCGAGGAAGCGCGCACCACCTGTCTCGCCA
>MPMV01000083.1 GCA_002238685.1 bacterium EF100-94H03 bin56 | reverse complement strand
GGCGGCACCGCAACGGACGGCGTCGACTACAGGCTTTCGTCCAAGACCATCACCATCGCCCAGGGCAAGACGACCGGCACGGCGACCCTGACTGTGGTCGACGACACGCTTGCCGAGGGATCGGAGATGGTGGTGATCGGCGCGACGGCCGATGCGCCTGAACTGAGCGCTGAGTCTGTGATGTTCTTGATCGCGGACAACGATCCCATGCCGACGGCGCTGACTCTGTCGGCCTCCGGCGCGCCAATGGAAGGCGGGGCCGACGTGGTCGTGACGGCGCGTCTGGACGCCCCGGCGCCCGAGGGGGGCACGACGGTGACGCTCACCGCCGGCGGCACCGCAACGGACGGCGTCGACTACAGGCTTTCGTCCAAGACCATCACCATCGCCCAGGGCAAGACGACCGGCACGGCGACCCTGACTGTGGTCGACGACACGCTTGCCGAGGGATCGGAGACGGTGGTGATCGGCGCGACGGCCGATGCGCCTGAACTGAGCGCTGAGTCTGTGACGCTCGCCATCGTGGATGACGAGCAACCGACGGTGAAGGCGGGGAGCGTGACAGCCGCGGGCCCAAGCGACGGTATCCCGAGCTGGCTGGGCAGCGACGGCAACGACTTTATCGTGGACGGCCTCAGCGCTCACTTCATTTCGGGCGTCGGCGGCAACGACACGCTGCAGGGCGGCGGGGGCGACGACACGCTGGTAGGCGGCATGGGCGACGACGTTCTTTCGGGCGGCGAGGGCTACGACACGTTACGGGGCAATAGCGGCATCGACACCGCGGATTACTCCCTGGACGAAAGCTGGCGCGAGTCGGGGGTCTTCGTCGACCTGACGGTGGGCCTTTCCTATCGGGACGGCGTGGCTGACGGTCGTGGTCAGTATCACGAGGACTATCTCTATGAGATCGAGAACGTGGTCGGGACGCGCTTCGCGGACCGTCTCCATGGTTCGGACAGCGTCAACAAGCTCGAGGGCCGCGGCGGCAACGATACGCTGTGGGCCGGTCGGGGCCGCGACATGCTGTTGGGCGGTGCGGGCGACGACATCCTTTGGGGCGCCAGGGGCCACGACACGCTCTCGGGCGGCGAGGACGATGACCTGCTGATTGGCGGAAGGGGCAGGGACAAGCTGACCGGTGGCGAGGGCGAGGACATTTTCGTGTTCGCAGCCGGCGATGGCAGGGACATCGTTGAGGATTTCGTCGACGGCGTCGACAAGATCCGGTTCGTCGGGCTCGGCCGGGAGTTCTCGTTCGCCGACCTCGAGATCGTGGACGAGGGCGGCGGCGACGCTGTGGTCTCGTACGGCAACGATGTGATCGTGCTAAGGGGCGTGAGCCCGTCGGTCCTGGACGAGCAGGACTTCGAGTTCTTCCAGTCGATATCCGAGTCTTACGAGACGAATGCTTTGCTGCTGTACTAGGAGGCTGTCGGAATTGGTGTCGCAACGTTCGTATACTCGCCCTGACGGCCGATGTTGGCGGGTTCCGGCATCGCGGTCACCTGGCTACCGTTGGTGGCGTGACGACGGCCCAATGGTCGATTCTCGCTCGAGGCACTGTTTTGCGGTCTGTCCGGGCGTCTGGATTCATCGCACACGTCCCCTGTTCGGGTCATGTTCTTGCGGCCAGGGCATGCATCCTCTTCAGGTTCCACGCCAGGCTCACCAGGGTCCACTAACCGCTGGCGGCACGCAGGCCTCGCAGGTGAAAGCGCCGGAAGCCCATCACTTCCTTGATCACCCCGAACACCGTCTCCACGGTCGCCTTGCGCCGGGCATAGACGGCCTTGCCCTCCGGCGTCGCCATGCGGTGCCGCGACCGGGCCACCACATCGCCATCCGCCGGCAACGCCGGCAGCTCGCTGCGGCGTGTCGCAAGCGGCAGGTTGTGGGCTTGTCTGCCTTCGGCGATGAAGGGGACAAGGCCATGGTCCTCGCAAAGGGCGAGATTGGCCGCGGAATGATAGCCGCCGTCGGCCAGCATCGCCTCGGGCCTGCCCACGGCATCCGCAGCCGTTGCCAGATGCTCCAGGGCAGGAACGACCTGCTGCTTGTCGTTGACGGCATCGCTGACATGCGCCGCGACAATCAGATGGCTGGTGTTGTCGACCACAGCCTGGGCGTTGCAGGCCTGCTCGAAGCCGTCGGCCGTCTTCATGATCCGCGACTCGGGATCGGTCAGGTTCACCTGGTCCTTCGCTCCGGGTCCAGGCTGGGGCGGCGAAGGCGGCTTGCCGCCACTCTTGTGCCCACTGCGCTTCTCCCGCTGCGAGCGCGCCTCCATCTTCTCTCGCCAGACCTTCTCTTTTTCCTCATGGCGTGCCGCCGCCCGGGCTTCCATCTCCGCCCTGGCCGCACGGATCGCCTCAAGGCGGTCCTCACGGCGCTTCAGTTCTTCAGGAATGTCGACCTCCGCCTCATCATCGGCCGCTTCAGCCAGCGCCATCAGTCGCTCAACCTCGGCCTCAAGCTGCGCCTCAAGCCTGGTGGCATACTCCCAACTCAGCGCCTTGTGCTTCGAGGCGTTGGCCTGAACCTTCGTGCCGTCAAGGCTCACTCCCCCAAGCTTCACAAGACCCATCGACCGGGCCATCATCAATATCTGCACAAACAGGTCCGGCAGCTCCTCGACAAAGCGCTTGCGAAACGCCGCAATCGTGTCGTGGTCAGGGTGGCTGTTCGCCGCAATGGTGCGGAACGCCACCGAATCCCAGGTCGCCTGTTCCAGCTTGCGGCTCGAGAATACCCCCGTGGCATAACCGTAGAACAACAGCGCCAGAAGCATCCCGGGATGATACGCCCGCTTGCCCCCATGGCCGTACGCCGACGTCAGGCGGCCAAGATCAAGACTGTCGACAATCTCAACCACAAACCGCGCCAGGTGATCCTCGGGAAGCCAGTCCTGCACCGATGGCGGCAGGAGAAACAGCGTCTCCCGATCCACCTCTCGAAAGTCTCGCGACATCACGCCTCTCCAGGTCCCACGAAAGCAGCAGCCATGACCCGCATGGTAAAGCGATCCCGCAACCCGGGCGAGGAAACCGCTCACCGCCGTCCCGATGACGGCATCACCGGTCGAAGTGACTGTGTTGCCTCAAATCCGACAGCCTCCTAGGCGCGATCGCCGGGCAGGCCCTGCGTTCGCCGCTGCGCCGCCGTTGCCGAGGTTCCCCGAAGTGACGGTCATGGCCGACAGTGCTGTCGCCCATCTCGCTGCGGTCCAGGACATTCCGGTCATCCTGTTTCTGGACGCCGCGCCCCGGTCGATGAGGCGAGCCGGGAGCACCGGCCGGGACGGCGTTTTCTTCGGGCTGCGCGGCGCCGGCCGACGAACGAGGACGGACCGGGGGCCTGGACCCTGCGTTGCGCCCGAAAATCGCCGACGGGGCGGAGCGGCAACCCCGCCGGACGCGGCCTGAGCCATGACGATGCTTCGTCCGAGGGCAGGGAAGACACCGGAGGCCGCCGCTGTCCGCGGCGGCGTAGAACGGCACGGCGACGAGTTACGCGAGGTGTTCCTGTCGGACCGCCGGGCGATCGTTTCGTGCCTCGTGTTTAGTTCGTTGGTCAACATCCTCTTCCTGACCGGCCCGCTGTTCATGCTCCAAGTCTACGACCGCGTCATCACGAGCGGCTCGGCGCCGACGCTCGTGGTGCTCTTCGCGCTGGTGGCCGGGCTGTTCGCGTTCATGGGCGTGTTCGACCACGTGCGCCAGCGGGTGTCGGCGCGGCTCGGCGGCATTCTCCAGTTCACCCTCGGGAACCGGGTATTCCAGGCGGTGCTGCATGCCTCTGGGCGGGCGAACGTATCCGGACAGGCGCGTGCCGGTGCGCTGTCGAACCTGCAGACGCTTCGGCGCTTTCTGGCCTCGCCCGTGCCGTTCGCCTTTCTGGACGCACCCTGGTCCGTCGGCTACTTCGCGGTCCTGTTCCTGATGCACTGGATGTTCGGTGTCCTGGCAGTGGCCGGCGCCGTGCTGCTCTTGGGTCTTGCCTTGCTCAACCGTTACCTCACCCGCGAACACGGAGAGAAGGTCAGCCGTGACAGGGCGTCGGCCGAGGCGTTCCAGCAGTCCATCCTGGTCAACTCCGACACCGTCCGAGGCCTGGGCATGGAGGGCAACATGCTGGGCCGCTGGAAAGGTCTCTCGGACCGGAACCAGGCCGAGGAGTTGGCGTTCTCGGACACGTCGGGCGGATTCGCGGTGTCGATCAAGACGCTACGTCTGTTTCTGCAGTCGGCGATGCTGGCGCTGGGCGCCTGGCTCGTGCTTCTGGGTACCGCGAGCCCGGGAGTCATGATCGTGGCGACCATCATCATGGGCCGGGCCCTGGCGCCGCTCGAACAGATCGTGAGCCAGTGGGGCCAGATCACGGTCGTGCTGCATTCCTGGCGGTCGCTCTCGGACTTCCTCGTGGCCGTGCCCGGGCCGGCGCGGCGGACGGAGCTGCCGGACCTTCGGGGCCGGGTCGAGGTCCAAAGCGCGGTCGTCCGGCTCGCGGGGGGCGAGCGCCCGCTTCTCGCCGGCATCGAGTTCGCCCTCGAGCCGGGAGAGGTACTGGGCATCGTGGGTCCCACCGGGGCGGGCAAGACCAGCTTGGTGCGCCTCTTGGTCGGCGCGCTCCCGGCACAGTCCGGCAGCGTGCGCTTCGACGGCGCAACGCGCGAGCAGTGGGACGGCGACCGCCTGGGGCGCCAGATCGGCTATCTTCCGCAGGACATCGCGCTGTTCAATGGCACGATCGCCGAGAACATCGCGCGCATGGACGCCAGCGCGGATGCTGGCAAGGTGATTGAGGCAGCCCGCCACGCGGGCGCCCACGACGTGATCGTGCGACTTGCGAACGGCTACGAGACGCTGACCGGGGCAGGTAGGGCGGCGCTATCGGGCGGCCAGGCCCAGCTCGTCGCACTCGCCCGCGCCTTTTACGGCGAGGTGAAGGTCGTCGTCCTGGACGAGCCGAACGCTCATCTCGACGCCGACGGCGACGCCATCGTGCGCGCGGCGGTCGAGGCGGCCAGGGAGCGCGGGATCACGGTAATCGTCACCGCCCACCGCTCGAACATCCTGCCGGCCTGCGACAGGCTCTTGGTGATTGCGGACGGCGTCCAGGTGGCGTTCGACGAACGCGACGAGATCATGCGCAGGTTCATCCGGCCGGTCGACGCCGGTGCGGCGGCGGGGCGGTTCGGACCGTGACGGCCCCGAGAGGCGAGGGAAAGGTGCCGGCCTTCCCGCTTTTCTTCCCGCCCGGCGGCGGTCCCGGTCCGACGTCGGCCAGCGACGACCGCGGGACGCTGGAGCGGACGAAACGCTCCTACCTGAAGCTTGGCCTGGTGGCGGCAGCGCTGCTTGTCGCCGGGTTCGGCGGGTGGGCCTGGTTCACGGAGATCGCCAGCGCCGTGATTGCGCCGGGAGAGGTCAGGGCCCACGAAAACCGGTACATCGTGCAGCACGACCGGGGCGGCACGGTGGTGCGGGTGTTCGTGAAGGAGGGCGATCTCGTCGAGGCGGGCCAGCCACTCCTGCAACTCTACGACGGGGACCTCCGCATCGAGCGCGGCATGCTGTTGACGAGGCTGCTGGAAGCCGAGGCCAGGGAAGCGCGGCTGGCCGCCGAGCGCGAAGGCGCGTCCGAAATCGCCGTATCGCCGGGAGACCCCGCCGCCGGGCCGGACCCGGCCGTACGCAATCCCTTCATCGAGGGCCAGCGTCGACTGTTCGCCATCCGCAAGGGCCTTCTCGACGAGATGCTCGGCCGGATCGAAGGCCTGACTGCCGGCAAGCGCGAACAGATTGCCGCTGTGCGGGAGCAGATCAAGGCCATGACCCGGCAGCACGAGATGGTGCTCGAAGAGGTCGGACGCATCGAGGGCCTGCTGGCCGCCGGCTTCTCCACGGCCAGCCAGGTTTCTATCGTGGTCAGGGAGGCGGCCCATCTCGCCGCCGAGATCGCGGCGCTCCGGGCCGTCCTCGCCGGCCACGAGAGCGAACTCGTGTCGCTCGACCGCCAAGCCCTGCAGCTGGTCGTGGAACGGCACGAGGAAGCGTCCAGGCTGCTGCGCGAGTTGGACCTCTACACGGAGGAGGTCGCCGACAATCTCAGGTTGGTCGAGCAGAACATCGAACGGATGGTCGTGAGGGCACCGGTCGGCGGCCGCGTCACGGGCCTTTCCGCGCCCAATCCTGGCGCTGTTGTGCCGCTGGGCTCTCCGGTCGCGTCGATCGTTCCCGCCGGCAGCGAGCTCATCATAGACGCCCAGGTCGGCATGAACTTCGTCGACCAGGTAAGCGTAGGACAGGCCGTCGAGGTCCTGATGCCGGCGTTCAGCCAGGCCGAAACACCAAAGATCCTGGGCCAGGTGTCCTACGTCTCGGCGGACCGCTTTATGGTTCCGAGCACGGTCGGGACGCCGCAGATCCCGTTCTACGCCCTGCAGGTCGTCCTCGATGAACGTTCGCGCGACGAGCTGCGGGCCCGGGGACTGGAGCTTGTCTCTGGAATGCCTGTGGAGATCCACGTGCAGACGGGCATGCGCAGCCCATTCAGCTATCTGGTCAAGCCCCTGACGGACCAGATCAATCGTGCTTTCCGCGAGGACTAGGCCGTGGGGAGCCCGTCCGCCAGGAAAGCGTCCGATGTGGCGGCGCGGTGGTGGCGTCAGCCACCTGACGCGGCGCCGGAGCTGGGCCGCTACGCGCCCTGGTTCTCTGCGCCCGTCGGCAACCAGACAGACTTTCGCATCGACTCGGTCGGCGGACGGTTCGTCTTGCTGGCGTTCTTCGGATCGTCGTCCGCGCCCGCCGGTCGCCGTCATCTGGACCAGCTGCTGGCGCTGGAACGTCACTACGACGACGGCCGCCTGTGCTTTTTCGGCGTGTCCTGCGACCCCCGGGATGCAGCGATCCTGACACCGAGGTTGCCCGGCATCCGCTACGTCCGGGACGCGGACCGCGCCGTCTCGGCTCTCTACGGTGCCTGGATTGGCGAAAGCTACCGCCGGCTCACGGTACTGATCGACCCCTCCATGCGGATCGTCGCTGTCGTACCCTTCGACCATGACCCGGCGGCCCATGGAGAAACGGTGGCGCAGGTGGTGGCATCCCTACCGCACCCGGCACAGCACGCCGGCACGCCGCTCCACGCGCCGGTCCTGATCGCACCCCGGGTGTTCGACCGGGAGCTGTGCGACAGGCTGGTCGCCCTCCACCGGCGTCATGGCGGCGAGGAGTCTGGCTTCATGAGGGAAGTCGGCGAACTCACCGTCGCTGCCGCTGACCTTGACTTCAAGCGCCGGCGCGATTGCCCGGTCGGGGACGGGAGTTTGCGCGCCGCCTGCCGGAAGGCGATCCGCGAACGCTTGCTGCCGCAGATCGAGCAGGCCTTCACGGTCCGCCTCACTCGCATCGAACGCTACATCGTCGCCCGTTACGCCGCCGACACCGGAGGGTTCTTCCGCCCCCACCGCGACAACACGACACGGGGCACAGCGCACCGGCGGTTCGCCGTGACGATCAACCTCAATCCCGGCCCGTGGGAGGGTGGAGACCTGCGGTTCCCGGAGTACGGACCGAGGACGTACCGCGCGCCGATGGGCGGTGCCGTGGTGTTCTCGTGCTCCCTGCTGCACGAGTGCACGCCGATGGTGCGGGGCGAACGCTACTGTTTCCTGCCCTTCCTGTACGACGAGGAAGGCAGCCGCCTCCGCGAGGCCAACCTGAAGTATGTGGGCGCTTCGGTGGCCTGCCCCCGTTGATTGATCCTCCCTCATTGGTTTAGTGCGTTATCCGATCAGATTGGATCATATCCGGCGGCGGCGAAGTAGTTTCGGCACTCCTGGGGCTGGATGGTTTCGAGGATGCGGGCGATGGCCTTCCGTAAGCGATGGAGTGGACGCCCCTCCCGACGGCATCGCGATGTGCCATGTTGGCGGTGTCGTAAACGCCAAGAGAGGAAAGAGGCGTCCATGGAACAGATTAGTATGATCGGGATTGATCTGGCGAAGAACAGCTTTCAGCTTCATGGTGCGCGGACCGACGGGTCGGTCGCGTTCCGCAAGAAGTTGAGCCGCGGGAAGGTGCTGGAG
>MPMV01000082.1 GCA_002238685.1 bacterium EF100-94H03 bin56 | reverse complement strand
GAGCACGTCGTGGACAATCTCGACCGGATCGCGATCAGCCGGCCGGACCTGTGCAACATCCACGCACTGCTCGCCAACGGCCTTCTGGCCGATCCCGCCATGGCCGGACGCCTCCGGCGCATGCCCGTCGGAATCACGCATTCAAGCTACGGACCGCTTGAGGGCCAGCTCGCGATCAGGGAGGAGTTCGACATCCTGATCGCGAAAGCCGCGGCCATTACCGATCCGTTCGAACAGTCCTTCTTTCTGCTTGTTCACATCCCGTACTTGCAGGCGTTCGACGATATCAACAAGCGCACCTCGCGCGTGTCCTCCAACATTCCGCTGCTCAAGGCCGATCTCGCACCCATGTCTTTCCTGACCATGGATGACGGCGTCTACATCGACGGCCTGATCGGCGTCTACGAACTGAACAATGTCTCCTTGCTGCGCGAGGTCTACATCGACGCCTATCTGGCCTCCGCAGACAACTATCGCGTACTGCGTGCCGAGGTCGGGGTGCCGGCAAAGGCTGCGCTCGTCTATCGCGATTTTGTCCGCGAGGCGGTGCGGCGCAGCGTGCTGGACTGGAAGGCGTTCCTGCCGCAGCAAGTCATGGAAATGGCCGCGCAGGCCGGCATTCCGGAAGAGGACCGCGAGCAGGTGGTCAACTATGTCGGACAGGAGTTCCGTGGGCTGCATGAGGGGAACGTCATACGCTACCGGCTCCGGCCCGCCGATCTTGAACCGCTCAGCCGCGAATATCAGGAGGGATCGTGACCATGGTCAAAGTATTGGTTTGTGCGCGAAGGCCCGGAGCCTTTCAACCCGACACGGTCGACTCATTGAATTTGATCATATTCATGTCCCGCATGAGTCGGTAGTTTTCGACGAAGTAGAGGAGGAGTTTGTACCCCTGCCATAGCTTCCCGGTTCCCGGCAGGGGTTGGCGTTTTTTTGGGATGAAGCCAGCCAGGCGTACGACATCGACTGCGAAGGCTTCGATGGTCGGTTCGGGATCGGGCGGCCCGCGTGAGGTGCGTTGCTTGCGGCTCTTGTGCATGGTCACGACGGTGATCTCGTCGCGATCGACAATCTGGCTTGCCGGAGTGTCGGGATGGCAGCGGGCCATGCGTTCGATGGTCATGACGCGGCATGCGGTGATGGCGTCGAAGGCGAGGCACTTCCTGAGATCGTCGGCCTGATCAAGGCGCCGATCCTTGATCCTTGTGCCAGTCTTCAACGCCTTGAAGTACTCCTCGATCATCCATCGCTTCTCGTAGAAGGAGACGACCTTCAGGGCGTCGGCTGCGGTGGCACCTCCTTCGCTGGTGAGCAGCATCCAGTCGAGAGGCTCGTGGTCTGCCGGTGGAGCGGGCTCCGTGACGCTGACGGCCATCATGGAGAGCGGCGACGTGCCCCGGGGCTTCTTCGGCGGGGCAAGAGACACCGTTGCGGCACGAACCTCGAGGTGGACGCCTTCGCGCGCCTTGCGGCGGCGCGGCCCGCCGCAGGCCGGGATGTCGATCGTCCGGGTGGCACGGCACGGCTGTCCGGCCATGTGGTCCCACAGGTCCTGGAGGTCACCGGTCGCGGTGACGACGCGACGCCGTGTCGAGCGTCTGGCGCGCACCAGAAGGCCGACATCCTTCTCCCCGCCCCTGGACAGCAGGCCCCAGTCATCGCCTTCACGATCGCAGATCACCAGCACCCGTGTCTCCGGACAGGCCTCGGACAGTTCCACGGCCTTGTCGAACCCGTCCAGCCAGCGCCGGCTCTCCTTGTCATCACCTGACTTGTCCTGCCCCGGCTCAAGGCGGAAGTCGGCGTCGAGATGGAACAGCCCCAGCGCGCAGCCACCCTCGTTGAAGGCGACACCGGCATGGGCGCCCAGGCCCATGCTGCCCGAACCCCCGCCACCGATGGAAACAAGTCCCTCAGTCGCCTTCAGGCCCGTATAATCAAGGAACGTCGTGTCCTGAATGGCCAGGATCAGGCGTTGCTGACGGCAGCGCTCCACCATCGCTTCCTGATGCCCCTCGAGAATATGATCCATCGTCACCTTCCGGTTCGACAGCAAGCGGTAGGCCGCCCTCTGCTCTGCCTCTTCGGGAAAAATCAACGACAGCGCCTCGCCGGGACGATTGTTCCAGTCCCGTCCCATCGAAACAATACGATCGTTCACCCGAATATCGCTATGGCTGCAGCGGCCGTACTCCAGGCGCGCCCAGTCAACCCTGTCATCGCCGCCACGCTCGCCGATCTGCCCCATGACACGCCGGGGCTCCTGGCACAGCGTCTCCCGCCAGCCAGGCACCAGGGGCTTCATCCACACGCGGCGGCGCACGCCCTTGCCGGTGGCGCCGGGCGGCTTGCCCGATGTCGGGTCCACACAACGCTGCCAGCCCGCCGCCTTGTAGCTCATGCCCGCATGCCCGGGACCAACGTAGGTATAGACCAGGAGCGGCCTCACGCCGTACTTCCGGTGCCAGTCCGCGGCAAGCCGGGCGCAGGCCAATGCCAGGGCACGGGAAGCAAGGCCCTTGACCCTGACAGACGGCAGCAAAAGGAAACGGTCATTATTGACGACCTCGCCAATATGGACGTCACGGGCCCCCTGGGACCAGCCAATGAAACAGTCGCGGGCCTTCTGATGCCAACTGGCCGCGGAGAACACCAGGCCGCCAAGACGGCCATGGCAAGACGACATGATCCAGTAGCTCATGCGGGCGCCGGGACAGCGCGCCTCGCCCTCGGGGTGCCAGGTCGCCATCATCGAACGCAGAAGGCCCTTCTTCCCGCCGTCGCCGACCGGCACCACAGAGACCTTCCCAAGATCCTCAAGCGCACACGTCAGTGTCGTGTCGGGATAGTCCCGTGGCACCGCGCCGACATTCAGGGCGCGAGGACGCCGACGCCGCGGCGCAGGCAGGTCGAGGCCCAACTCCAAGGCCACTGCAGGCAGTGCCCTGCGCGCCGAGGCCAGGCACAGCTCGCCCATGGCGTTGCGCCAGTCCTCGCGTTCGCACAATCCCCGCGCCAGGACGCACGCGTACTGCCGTCAGCAGCCGCCTTCAGCCAGTCCAGCGTCGACGTCGCAAGATGGCGCGATCCAATCCTCATGGACCACGATTTATCGGCCTATGAACAATAAGTTAACCGTGTATGGTTGAAAGGCCCGGGACACAGCCTGCAGGGCCGTGGGGTGGCGAAAACCCCGGTCAGAGGCACACGAGCGCCGTAGAGGAGTTTTCCGTGGCCAGGCTCATCACTCTCGCACTGCTGCCCAGCCGCACTCAGCGGCCTTCCGCGGGGACCAATTCTTCGCGGGCCAGGCGCTGCTCTGCCTATCCTGTCTCAATCGGACGGGGTGTCCGATTGATCGGTTTCGGAAGCCTGACAATCAAAAGCTGATCAGGCGTACGGGACACCCGGCGTCAAGGACGTCGCAAAGTGACCGCTTACTGCGAAGTTGCAAACCCATCATGGGCTGTCATGATCAAAGATTTGCCTCAGCATACCGACTTTCTCGGAAAACTCTTCTCCGGTACATTGGAGATAAAGTGACGCTGTGTCTCGCGAGATGTATTTCTTCGTGTACGCCCTCACAACAAGGTCAGCGAACTTCCCGCGGCGCTGTATGGGTGTGGTCTGAAGAGGAAAGAAATCAGCAGTGAAATTCTCAGCCGCCTTCAACTCATCTTCGGGCGTTTCTTGGATTATAACTTGTGGAAGTTCGTGCTGACGATAATGAGCATTAAAAATATGATATCGTGCAGCAGTCTGGCTCAATCCGAATGTATGCATCACATTGACGATTGACGCTTTCGAAAATGGCATCGATGCAACGGAACGAACCTGATTGAGAGGTGCGAGGAACGCGACTGCGAACGCATTTGCCCTCTGCTCAACATGATCGAAATCGTGGATTTCAGGGTCGGCGGCACTCTGTTCATACGGATCAACGCGGACATTCTCCAGGTGTTCGTTTGGATCGAACAGGAGATGACCGAGCTCATGGGCGAGTGTCGTGCGACGAATCCAAACGTTTTCGTTTTCGCCCGCTGAGTTCAACAGAATACCGCGAACTTCCTCGCCTTCGTTGTTGTGGGTCACTATAGTAGCGCCTGCAATTTTCTGGCCGAGATTGACTTGTACGACTGGGATACCCAATCGATGCTCGACCAGTTCGCGCACTGACAATATCGGTGACTCTCCGAGACCAAGCTTGATTCGGGCTTCGTCTGCAAGATTGTAACCAACTTTCCAGGTTTGTGTTTGGTACGAGCCATAGAAGTCGGATGCAGCAAAAAGGTGCCGCTCCGTATTGATTTCCAACCATTCCTGAAGCCGGGTTTGCACTCGGATGATTGAAGCGGCTTCTGCAAAGCACAGCGCCGTACGGGGTGACAGTTTCCAAGTCGACTGAGATCGCGTCTTTGAGAGTTCCCTCAGTCGATAGGCCAGACGATTGTCGCCTCCAGAGTTTGCATCGTACGAAAGCAGCCGCTCGTCAAGACCCAGGACAAATGCGGTATTCTGCAGCTGAACAACGGGAACGCGCGATGGCGACTTCTCCGTAGATTTGACAATGTTCTCGGAAAGTGAAGTGGCGCGTGCAATGTCACGGTGCGATAGGTTCAGTCTCTCCCTGCGCGTCTTCAACGCGGCGGCAGTAGCATCTGTCCTGCACTTGAGAATTGCAGAACCGAACTCGACGGCTTCTTCAAGGGTGTGTATACCGTAGGCATTATATGCCTCCCAGGCAGTATACACATGTCCTGTGGGACGACGTGCAGGGTCGTAAACCGCTAACTCTCCTTCGCTACGAACAAATTGCCTGTTCGAACGCCTAGCGGCTTCTTTCTCCGGATGTCCCGCGGTCTCGGATCCAAAAACGGTGGTCAAGCTAGCCATGCTCGAGTTCTCCTTCCCAATGGCGCTGTGCGAATCCCGTTACGTCGTTCCACCCGAGCGACGTGACGTCGTATCCGAGAGACTCAAAAACCCCAATGGCTGCATCGAGTTGTTTGCTGTCCGCAGCGGGATAACGACCGGATCCGCCGGAGACGTAGAGAGAGCTACAGGAGACGAACCACATTTCGCCTCCCATGCACGCGTTGCCGCCTCCGGTAAGGTTCGTGTGTTTTGGTAGGCTTGTATCCAGTACATCCAAGCATTCTTCAATAATATGGGGTATGCCTCGTTGATCGATAACCCAAAGGTAGCGGCACTTTGAATTGAATTTGGATGTTGGAGGTGCTCCGAGCAAGATGTCGGTGGCAGGTGCAGAATTGAGAATTCGAAACCCGTGTTCGAAAGCAAGCTGGAGATGCTCGCGAGGATGATCGTGAGCACGAGAGGGTGCTGCAGGAGGGTATCGACGCAGGAATGCTGCTAGTACCTGCGAAGATGAGGCGTTCATCCAGGTCGTCCTTGCCCGGGAGTGGACCGAACACATCCGCATGGTCCGGACGGGGAAGACATTGTCCAGGCGAGCCGTGATTGCAGTTTGCCGCCGTGGCGGCGCTTTGTGAGGCGTTCGTGGATTGCGGTGCGGACGTCGTTGTACCTGATGCGGGATGACCCTGCTGACATGCATGTGGTCGGTTCTGGGCAGGGAGGGCCTTCCTGGCCCTGAAGCCTGGAGACGAGGAGCAGAACTAGCCAACGGCCAGCGTAGCATAAGGACCCCTCTGGTGCGGCTGGCGAAAACGGTCAACTGAGGCCTTCGCTTCGGAGAATGCACACTGAATGAGTCCGAAGACAAGATGTAAAGTCGTTGGCACCAGCCGTCGTGCAGACCACAGCGGGAATCAGCTACCTTGGCTCGGAGTACTCGTCAAGTAGAGAGGGACGACCAACGTGGTGCAAAATTCGCGTCTTTGGGCATTCTGGACGCATACGTGCGCCTCAGGTCGTGGACTCGCATGTCCTCGAGGCCGGCGCGCGCGGATGCGGCGCCAGGGCTTCTGGAGGTCGGCGATGTGGGAGTCCGGCAACCTGCCGGCGATAGTTTTGGCATTCTCCTCCCCACGGGGCAGGGCCGCCAAGACGGCGCGGGCCTCGGGTCCGAGCGGCACGACCCACCCCTCGGTCTTCGCGTTGGGTAGCTCGATGCAGTCGTCCTTGACGTCCTTGACGTACGCCCAGCGCAGGAACTGGATTTGCGACAGCCGGCAGCCGGTCGGCAGCAACAGGCGGAAGGCCGCGACCGCCGAGGGCATCTCAGTCTCGGCCTCGCGGAGGACAGCAAGCCCAAACGTGCAAACGGGGTCAATCAGGGACGTGAGGTTGATTCAATTCGCTTGCGGGCCGAAGACAGACACGCTCGCCATTCCTCCCCACGAAGCAAAGAATCGAGCGATTAAACCGGGTTGCGCGTGCCGTCACCGCATGGGACCGCGTTTCTGACGAAACAAGGGCATATGTGCAGCGGCGACGGACGTGCCGTCGAAGGACGTCGGTGAACCGTATGGCTTCGAGGGCTTTTCTGGAGAAGATCCTCGATCCGGCGCACGAGGAGCTCCGGGCGATGCTCGACCGAAACGGAGGGCCGCTCGTCCGGCCGGGCTCGACGATGAAGGGGCCGTGTCGGGATGGAGACCATGGTACGGCGGCGCCTGCGACGGTGGTTCCGAACGGTGAAGAGCCGATAGTCCCGCAGCCATTCATCTGCCACTTGCCGGTCCCGGTCGGGAACACCCTCCCGCCAGGCCGGGCGGAGTCGCTGCGGCCGGTGCGGTCCCTGGTGGTCCTGCGGGGAGCCGGGAGCTGAAGGCGGCAGAGGTCGCGGAACAGTGCTGAAGGCATCCGTCTTCGCGCAGTTCGCCGAAACGCAGCACGAATTCTTCCCGATTCTCCCCCAGGCCGGGGACGCGCGATCCGTGACGGCGCCACAAATTTCCGACCTCGCGGGCGGCAGCGTCCCTCTGCATGATGCGCCGGCCGGCGTGGCCGCTCGCGGACCCGTCCTCAAGCTGGCGCGATCCCGAGCAGCTTTTGGGCGTTTGCGTGCGCGATCTTCTCCTTCGTCGTCCTCGGCAGGTCGACAGCGCGGAACCAGTCCGCGCCCGCTTTGGCGCTCGCCATGGGATAGTCGACGGAGAACATGATCCGGTCCTCGCCCAGGGTCGCCAGAGCCAGGGTCAGCAGCTCGTCGCGGAAGAAGGCGCTGGTCGTGATCCAGAGATTGTCGCGGAAGTACTCCTGCACGGGCTTGTGCAGCCTCTTCTTCGCGATGCGGTCGAGGTCCTCCCCGACCCGCCAGTACCAGAAGGGAAGCCCCTCGCCCATGTGGCCGACGACGATCTGCAGCCCGGGAAACCGGTCGAAGACGCCGGCGACGACCAGGCGAAGGCAATGGAGTGCGATCTCCTGGTGCCAGCCATAGCCCGGACCGCCGAGGATGCGGCTGGCCAGGTCATCGCCCAGCCCGTCGTAGTACACCTCCATCGCCGCGGGCGACGGCCAATTGGGGTGTATGTAGATCGGCACGCCGAGCGCTTCGGCGCGGGCGAGCACCGGCGCGAAGTCGGCGTGGTCGAGGAACCTGCCGCCGATGGGGCCGTAGCTCATGCAGCCGACGAAGCCGTGCTCGCGGACCGAGCGCTCGAGCTCGTCGGCCGCCGCTTCGGGCTGGCTCAGCGGCAGGGTGGCGAAGGCCCGGAAGCGGTCCGGATACGCCGCGACGACCTCGTTGGCGACCCATGAATTGAGCCTGCGGGCGAAGGCCACGCCCTCGGCGCCGGGGATGTTCTGGGCGCCCGGCGTGACCGCCGACAGCACCTGCATGCCGATGCCCGCCTCGTCCATGTCGGCGATCCGTCCGGCGCCGAGATCGAGAAGCTCGGGCCTGCGCCCGCCGCCGGAGAAGAGTCGCTTGTCCGTGCCGGCGTTCAGCTGTTGCAGTTCGCGGGTCGCGAAATGCTCCTCCAGTCCGATGAGGAACAGCGTCCCGTCCTCGTCCGGGGCGCCTGCCAGGACGGCGCCGAACGGCGCCGCTGCGGCCGTGGCGGCAGCCCCGAGCCCTGCGGCGCGGCCGAGGAACGCGCGCCGGCTCAGGGCGCCGCGTGCGGCCGGGCGCCCGCAATCGGAGGGGGTTTCGGTCATGCTTCGATTCT
>MPMV01000081.1 GCA_002238685.1 bacterium EF100-94H03 bin56 | reverse complement strand
CCTGGCATGTCGGCAAGGACAGCCAGATGCCGTTCGACACGCCGATGACGCTTGGCGGCTGGCTCGCGGAAGTCACCGGGTTCGGGCTGCTGCGCTATCATGCGACCGTCATGGTTCGCCTGGCGAGCGGTCGCTACTCCGTCATGATGAGGACGGTGGCGCCGGAAGACGAACTCCTGAAGATGACGCGCAACGCCTGGCTCTTTCTTGCCCTTTACGCCGCGATCGGCGCGGCTCTCGCGTTCGGAGTCCACTGGCTTCTGTGGTTCCTGGTCCTGCCGCGTCTCCTGGGGGCGCCGGTCATGCTCCTGTTCACGCTGATCCAGCATGTCGAGATGGCGGAGAACGCCCCGTCCATTCCCGACAGCACGCGGTCCTTCAGGACCACCTGGCTGGGCCGGTTCCTTTACATGAACATGAACAACCACGTGGAGCATCACCTCTATCCGCAGGTGCCGTTCTTCGCGCTGCCGGCCTTGCGCGAGGCGCTCGCCTCGCAGGTTCCCCCTCCGGACCCCGGTTTCTTCCGGACCAACTGGGAGGTGTTCGCGGTCGTCCTGCGCCGGACCCTGGGTCTCTCGACCAGGGCGCCATCGATCCGCCAGGCGCCGCACATGATCGCCACCGGCGGCGGGCGGCGCATCGCGCAGCGGACCATGTAATGCGCCGGATCTACACCTATGGCGGCAGGCCGGCGACACGGAACCTGACGGGCGCGGATCTCCGGGCAAACAAGGCGGCCGGCATCAAGATGACCCAGGTCTCGGCGCTGAACGGCGAAGAGGCCGCGGCCTGCGAGGCGGCGGGCATCGACCTGATCACAATCGCCGACGTCGATATCGTCGAGATCCGGGACGCCGCACCGACCACCTTCGTCACCGGCAGCCAGACCATGGTGCAGTACGTCACCGAGGACGAGGCGCTCGGCGCCGCGATACGCTGCGCCGAACAGGGCGCCGCTGCGATCTACACGCCGCGCGGCCTGAAGACCGTCGAGCGGCTGGCCGACGAAGGGCTGTGCGTCCAGGGCCATCTGGGTCTGGTGCCGCGGCTGTCGACCCGCGTGGGCGGACTGCGGGTCATCGGCAGGACAGCGGACGAGGCCATGCGCCTGTGGGAGGACTTTCGCCGCCTCGAAGAGGCCGGCGCCGTCGCTGCCGAGGTCGAATGCGTCGCCGTCGAGGCCCTCGTCGAGATCGGCAAGCGCAGCGGCCTTGTGACCCACTCGATCGGCTCCGGCTCCGGCGGCGATATCGTCTTCTCGTTCATGGAGGATATCTGCGGCGATGGGGAGACCCCGCCGCGCCACGCCAGGGCCTGGGCGGACATGCTCTCGCTGCATCGCGCCATGGCCACCGAGCGCCTCAAGGGCCTGACCGGCTTTCGCGATGCGGTCGGGGCGGGAACGTTTTCGCACGAACCCCATCAGGTCCCCTTGACGGCGGGAGAGTACGGGAAGTTTCGCGAAGCGCTGGACAGGTGGCAACCGGTGCACCGGTGAACGACGCGGCCGACTACACGAGGCCCTTCGCCGCCAGGCCCCGGCCCCTGACGCTCGAACAGGCCGCCTGGATCACGCCGCCTGCCCAGGCGACCGACACCGAAGGCCTGATCGACGTGCCGCGCATGCGCGCCTGGCGCCGGAATCGTCTGCGCGAGCAGATTGTCGCCCACGGTCTCGACGCCGTCATCCTGGTCGAACCGTTGGCGATCCGCTACGCCGCGGGCGTACGCAACTGCACGCTGTTTCAAATGCACATCCAGGCGGGCTACCTCTTCGTGCCCGCCGACGGCCCGGTCGTCTACTTCGACAGCCAGCCGGGTCGCGAGACCGGCCGGCAACTCGAGACCATCGACGAGATCCGTGACGACCTCGTGCCCCTGTCGTACATGTTTTCCGGCTACCGTCAGCAGGACATGGCACGCCGATGGGCCGCGCAAATGGGAGATCTGATCGGGAGGCACTGCGGCGGCGGCGCCAGGATCGGGATCGATCGCGCAGGCTTCCACGCGGAGCAGGCCCTGGCCGATCGGGGTTTCGCCGTGGTCGACGCGGCGCCGGTTCTCGCCCATGCCCGCAAGATCAAGTGCCCGGAGGAAATCCTGGCCATGAACCTGGCGCTGGCGACGGCCGAGGACGGCATGACCCGAATGCGCACGGCCTTGCGCAACGGCGTCTCGGAGCAGGAACTCTGGGCGCTGATGTGGCGTGCGCTGATCGAAAAGGGCGGCGAATGGCTCGACTACCGCCTGCTTGCCTCGGGCGAGCGGACCAATCCGTGGCAGCAGGAGGCATCGAGCCGGACGATCCGGGCCGGCGACCTGGTCGTGTTCGACTGCGGGTTGGTCGGTCCGTTCAGCTACGGCGCCGATGTCAGCCGCGCCTTCCGGTGCGGACCGGGGCGGCCGAGCGACTACCAGAAGAAGCTCTACATGCTCGCCTGGAACGAGGTGATGCACAACACGCGGTTGCTCCAGCCCGGAACGTCGTTCCGCGACTTCATGGCCGGCCGCTACATCCAGGAGCCCGGCTTCGGCGACCAGCCCTATCCCTGTGCGGCTCATGGACTGGGCATGGCCGACGAATGGCCGGTGGTCCTCCATTCTCCCGAACACGAGGATCACTATGACGGTGAGTTCGAAGCCGGCATGGTGATCTGCGTCGAGAGCTACGTCGGCGAGGTCGGCGGTCTCGAGGGCGTCAAGCTGGAGGACCAGGTCCTCATTACCGGGTCGGGACCGGTCGCGCTGTCGCGCTACCCGTTCGAGGAGACCCTTCTTTCCCAAGAAATCTGAGCGAGGAGCGAGGGCCATGAGCGAATGGATCGAGGTCTGTGCAACCGGCGACATCGACGAAGAGGATCTCATCCGCTGGGATCGCGGTGGCCGGTCATTCGCGATCTACAACACGGAGAAGGGGTTCTTCGCCACCGACGGATACTGCACCCATGAGCGGCAGCACCTCGCGGACGGCCTCGTCACCGGCACCGTCACCCAACTCCCCCTCCCACAGCGGGACGGCGCCGTCCCCTGTACCGTCATCGAAGGCCCGCTGCATCAGGGGCGGTTCGACATCGTCACGGGCAAGGCGCTCCGCCCGCCCGTCCGCATCGCCCTGGTCACCTATCCCGTCAAGGTCGAAGACGGCACCGTCTTCATCCGGCTCTGAATCGGATCGTGCATACCAGTGCTTGATGACGAGGGAAATGTGCCATAAGGTGTTGTTATTGCAGCAACAACGTCAGAAACAGCGGCACTTCCCATGACCACGGACTGTATCCCGGCAAAGTTCTCCTGGCCGAGTGTCGGCCATCGAAGCCCGCATGGGCCATTTGGCGACGAAAGAGGACGTTCAGCGTGTAGAGGCGCTCATCGCCCAACGCGAAGCATCCTTACAGCGCTGGATGATCGGACTTGTGTCGGGTGCGGCATTGGCTGCAATCCTCGCCCTCATACGAACCTTCGTCTGACCACGCGATCGAAGCCAAGGTTCCAGAGGGGCTGACTCCTTCCCGTGGCCTCCCGTCTTCGACTAGACTGCTCTCGAACCAGAGTGCACTGACAACGCTTATGGTTCAGGCTCGCCCACCGGATGTCAGTTCGTGGGCGGGCCACAGCCATCCGTTGAACCACACCTATGCCGCACCTTCGGTGCTGAACGGAACAGTAACATACTGACTTAAAACGCGTTCTCTCTCAAGAACTTTCACCGGGCGAGCGGACTCACCCCGTTTCCGCATCCCCCGGTGCAACAGGAACAGGGGAGAATGCCGTGACGAAATCACGCCTTACGCAACGACTGGTGGATACCCTCAAGCCACGGAAGAAGACCCTGGACGTTCGCGATTGTGTCATCCGGGGCTTTGGTGTCCGTGTCCTGCCGTCAGGACGCAAGTCTTTCTTCCTCCACAGTCAGGTCGATGGAAAGAGAGTCTGGCAATCGATAGGCGATGCGCACGCCATGACCCTGGAGTGCGCCCGGGGAAGGGCGACATCGCTTCTGGCATCACGGTCTCTGGCCGGCAAGGTTTCGCCTGCGGCCACCGCATCCACCCTGTTCGAGGATGTCGCAGACGAGGTCTTCCGGCGCTACAAGCGTCATTGGAAACCACGAACGCTGGAAGTCAATCTCGGCTACTACAGGAACCAGATCCTGCCGTGGTTCAAGGGTTGCGCCATAGGGGACATCACGCGACACGACGTTCAGCGATGGTTTGCCTCACTTCATTCGACACCGGTCGCTGCGGATCGCTCGGCACCAGTTCTTTCCGTGATCCTTCGTCAAGCCGAAGTCTACGGCTACCGCCCCGAGGGCTCCAATCCGTGCACCGGCATCAAGCGCTATCGCCGGCGCGGTCGCGAAAGATTCCTCAACTTCGACGAGATCGGGAGACTGAGCCGCGTTCTCGACGACAAGCGTGAGAAGCGTCCCTTGCTGGTTGCGATCGTGCGGTTGCTGCTTCTCACCGGAGCCAGGAAGTCCGAGATCCTGACACTCAAGTGGCCGGACTATCGCGAGGGCAAGCTCTACTTGCGCGACAGCAAGACGGGGCCGCGTACAGTCTGGCTGTCATCTCTCGCGCGCAGACTACTTGATGATCTGCCCCGAACGGGCCGCTGGATGTTCCCGTCCCACCGTGGGGATCGCCACCTGTCGGAGGGCACGCTCGACCACTTCTGGCGCGACGTGCGTGCGGAGGCGGGCATTCCGGACGTCCGCTGTCATGACCTGCGACATACCTATGCTTCGGTGGCACTGGCTCATGGCGAGACCATCCTCACCATCGGCAGGCTCCTTGGTCACTCCAATCCGGCTACAACGCTGAAGTACACGCATCTTGCCGATGCCTCGGTCCACGAGGCAGCGGAGGCTCTTGTCCCGGTCCTGGGCGGGAGGGCCGGGCCATGACACGAAAGATGCGGCTGAGCGATCGCGCCGTTGCCCGTCTCGGTGCAGCGTCGAACGAATTTACGGTCTGGGACACGCGGGTCACGGGTCTTGGTGTCAGGGTCCGGCCTTCCGGCCACCGGTCCTTCGTTGTGCTGGACAACCGCAATGGTCCCTCGAAACGCCGGTCGCTGGGTCCCGTGACACACATGACCGTCGACGAAGCGCGGTCCCGGTGTCTCGCCATTCAGTCCGACGACCTAGTCTCTCTGACGGACACCCCATCGGTTTCCGTACCACTCTTCCGCGACTTTGTCGCGAACGTCTGGCGATTGGAGTGTTTTTGTCGCCTCAAGCCATCCTCCCAGCGGTCCACCAACAGCGTACTCTCAACTCAACTATTGCCGAGTTTCGGTGACATGCCACTGAACCGGATCGGACGAAGGGACGTGATGGCATGGTTCGACCGCTACAGTGAGGTAGCGCCAGGTGGCGCCAACACGACCCTCGAAAGGCTGCGCCAGATCCTCAACCACGCGAAGGTTCATGGCCATATCGACATCAACCCGGCAAGCGGGATTCGCAGAAATCCGCAACGCAAGTTCAACCGGTTCCTGTCCCGGGACGAGGCCAGTCGTCTGCATGCCGAGTTGGACCGCTTGGTCGCCGAACGCCCGAAACGAACGAAGCAAGCCGACATCATTCGCCTCCTCTACTACACCGGATGCCGCTTGAGCGAGATCCGGATGCTCAGATGGTGTGAGGTGGGCACGGACACACTCGATCTTGCGGACAGCAAGACTGGACCACGGAAAGTCTATCTCAACAGCGAGGCACGTCAGATCATCGCTCGTCAAGCGCGGACCGGCAGCGACTATGTCTTTCCATCACCCTCCGATCCGGCCTTGCCGATATCGAGGTTCATGCAACTGTGGTTCACCCTCCGCAAACGGGCCGACATCAAGGACGTGCGTCTTCATGATTTGCGCCACAACTTCGCCTCGCATGCTGTCCTGAATGGCGTTCCGCTACCGACCGTGGCGAGGCTTCTTGGTCACCGGCAGGTTTCGATGACGCTACGATACGCACATATTGCTGACCGCGAAATCGAGGTTGCTGCCGAACGCATTGGAGTCGCGATTCAAAACGTCTGTGGAGCGAAAGATGGTCGCGAAGAAAATTGAAATTGAGGGAGCCAAGGAGCGCATCGTCTCCTATCGGGATCAATCAAGCCCCGCGGCTCTACGCACAATGCGAGCAGCTACTCACTTTCGCTACACTTCGCGTTCCTGCCTGAAAGGACAGTTTTCACATCGAGGCTCCCGACGACGGCATCTCGCTCTGGTTCCGTAGAAGAAATCCGCGAAATTCTTATACAAGTACCAGCCATCATCGTCCCAATTCCGGCAGTTACCGCTTACCGCGCACGCGACCATTTTCTCTACACTGTGGCGGTTAATTGGAAATCTGGGATTTGTCCGCTCCAAGTCAACCACTTGGCTTCCGTTGCGGGCCCTCCACGAGCGCACACAGATCCAAGTGCTGTTGAAGGTGAATTGTTCGCCTTTCGCATTACACGTAAAGTCAAGAATTACAGTACCCGGTAGGGGAACGGTAGCTTCAGGTCTATAACAATAGTAGTTTCTCTGGTCAAGATCGGCACCGGGATTTCGCTTCGTCCACTCAACATGCACCGCATTACACTCTGCATCATCGGGATCTACTGCACTGTAGGCGCCGATATAGTAATTCATGATTGCACGCGGCGCGTTGCGTTGCCGCTTACTCCACATCGGTATCGCCTCGTCTAGGATTTGTTGATTGACGTCCGTCGAGGCTTCCCATTTCTGCTTAAACCACTTTCTAACCTCGTCGGCTATGGCGCTATTGCGAAGTTGTACCGCGGCTTCTACGTTGCAACCGCCGGCTTCGAAACCAAGTCCGTTCATCGACGCATTGGCGGAGCCCACAATGACATGATGGCCATTTGCCCAAACCTTGGCGTGCATGCCATAGGACGTGCGGACCTCGACATTCGAGGATTCTAGAAGAGTTCGGATTTCGTAGGGATTGCATGAACCGCTGAATAAATCGCACAAAATCCTGGTTGGTTTCGCCCGTGTCGTGATTCCGGTTTCTTGACCGGCACCCTGGCCCCAATAAGCGACGGCGGCGAGAAGTTCACCGTCGTGCTCAACAAGCTGCCTTACTTCTTCGAGTATCTGATCGTCCCTCAAGAAACGCATGATTTTCCCCTGATCAATTACGAGGCGGTTCTCATAGTGTTGGTCGGAGCGCTGATCGACATGCTCGCCATCTTGCGAAACCGCGGTGGAATCTCTTTCTTCTATGCGTCCCGATGATGCGATGCAAGCGTCCGGCACATAGTGGCGAGGCGGTGACGGAGGCCCACGGGCCTTTCCACTGTGACCGTCTCACCCCAGGTGAAGAGGTGCCAACAAATCTCGTCGAGACCGCCGGCTTCGAAGCGCACCGTGACTGAGCCGTCGTCTTGCTCGTCAACGGTCTGATCCGGGTGGAAGAGGAAGGACGACGCATCGGGCGCGGCGGGTGCGTCGAAGCGCAGGACCACCTTGGCGGGCTTCTCCTGGAATGTGCCGAATGAGCGCCGGGTGTAGCGCTGCAGGTCGAATGCAGGGTCGCGTTCGAAGCGTTCATTGAGCAGCCTGGCATCGTCTATCCCGGTGAGACGCCAGAGCCGCGGTTCATCACTCCACTCGTTCAAGGCGACGAGGAATGCACGGTTGCCGTAGATGAGGCCATAGGGTTCCACGCTCTGGCGGCTGGTTTGCCCGGTCGAGCGCGCGGGTGACGTCAAGAGTTATGTGTCAGGGAGACGGGGGTGCTGATTCCCTGAGATTTGTTTTCGTGGATGAAGACGGCGTAGAGGATGCGGTCCATTGAGGTTTTGTCCTGGAAGGTTCCCATGGGCCGGGTTCGTCTTCGGACTTCGCGGAATCGTCGTTCGATGGCATTGGTGGTTCTCACCTGCCTTCGCTCTTCGAGGGTCTTGTAGGCAAAGCATGTGAGCAGATCGTCGAGATCGTTGCGCAGGCAGGCGACGGCCTTGGGGTAGATGGGCTGCCAGCGATCGGCGAAGCACCGTGCGGCGCTCTCGGCCTTGCGTCGGTTGGGGGCGTTCATGACGGCGTGGACATCGGCCTTGACCGCCTCCTGGTCGGCCTCGCGGACCTTGTTGAGGATGTTGCGCATCTTGTGCGCCCAGCACCTCTGGACCGGGATGCCATGATAGACGACGGGCAGAGCGGCGAGCAGTCCCTGGCCGCCATCGACACAGATCATCTCCAGGCCCTCGCCGGT
>MPMV01000080.1 GCA_002238685.1 bacterium EF100-94H03 bin56 | reverse complement strand
TGAATAGGCTCTTATCGGTCGTGCGGAGCATGATCGATAAGATCATTGAGGTGAGCCGCGCGGTGGTCGCGGGAGGACGCTATGGGGAAAGTAATGCCCCGGCCTCCTGGATCAGGACGCCGGAGTGAACGTCATGCCATGTTGCGAGTAGATGTCGGCGACCAAACGCCGATCTTGGTGGCTTCGCGCGTGTCTGCCGGGGGTCGGTTTGGCGGGTGCCGTAGCCATTTTCACGGGGTTGGCAATGAGCTGCCCTGAACGCGTCGGAAGACACATTCGATCTGCAGCGATTGCGATACCGATGATGACGATCATGGTGGCCGCCACGATCGCCGCAACGACGCGGTAAACCCGGGCACGAGTGCGTGAACCCGCTGCAAGGTTCCGCGCCCGCAGTGCCGGCACTGCGTGATATCGATGCCGGTCAGACGCAGCATCATGGCCTGTGGTGTTTCGGGCTCGCGCGGTAGCGGCGCCGGCTGATCGATCAAGGCACGGCACAGGGCGAGCTTCTTGTCTCGGTCACGATTGGCGAGCAGTCCGTAGTGGCGCAGGCGGGTGAAGCCGCGCGGCAGGACATGCAGGAGGAAGCGACGGACGAACTCGTCGGCATGCAGACGCATCGTCTTGCGCCGGTTGCCGTCGGCGTAGTCGCGCCATCGGAAGCGGACGTGTTCCCCGTCGAAGTCGACCAGCCGGTGGTTGGCGATGGCGACCTTGTGGGTGTAACGCCCGAGGTAAGCCAGGACATGGGCGGCGCTTGCGAACGGCGGCTTGGTGTAGACCACCCACTCGTTCGAGCGCAACGCGGTCGTCAGGCACTCGAACTCACCGGCGTCGTCGATGCCATCGGTGCCGGGCAGGCGCAGTTCGCCGCTACGATGTGCCTGGGCGAGGAAGTCCAGGTACTTGCCGCGAAAGACCGACGAGAGAGCCCGGGTGGGGAACAGGAAGCTCTTGCGGGCCGGGAGCCAGCGCTCCCGGTCGGCGCTCAGCCCGCCACCGGTGACAATGGCGTGAACATGGATGTGCTGGCCGAGATTCTGTCCCCAGGTGTGCAACACCATGGTGACGCCGATTTCCCCGCCGAGCCAGCGCGGATTGCGTCCGAACTCGAGCAGCGTCTGTGACGCGGCCTTGAACAGCAGACGATAGACCAGCGCGGGCTCGTGCCGGGCAAGCGGATTGAGGTCGTGCGGCAGGGTGAACACGACATGCCAGTAGCCGATGTCGAGGAGCTTCTCGCACTGACGCTCGACCCAGCGGGTCTGGGTGAGCGTCTGGCACTTGGGGCAGTGACGGTTGCGGCAGGACGCATACTGGACGGTGGTCGCCCCGCAGGCGTCGCACTGGGAGGCGAAGCCGCCGAGGGCGGCGGTTCGACAGCGCACCAGGGCGTTTGCCGCCCGCAGTTGCCGGGGCAAGAGCGGGTACGAGTCCCGATAGCGGGGTAGTCGCGCGCGCAGCACGTCGGCGACCTCCAGCGCCGGCCGTGTGGCAGGCGCCAACGGGCAGTCTTTGTGCACCGCTCAGGCGCGTTGCGCGTTCGGGAACTCCAGCAAGTCCAACGGAGACGGCGTGGCCGAAGTGCGCTCCTGTGCCAGGTGCAAGTAGCGCATGGTGGAGCGGATGGAGGTGTGTCCGAGACGCCGCTGGATCACCGGCAGATCCACCCCGGCTTCCAGCAGGCCCGTGGCGTAGCAGTGGCGCAAGGTATGGATGCCGCCGGCCTTCTCGATGCCGGCTCTGGTCTTGGCGGACGTGTAGATGTGCGCCGGTCCGTGCCGGGACAGGGATCCATCGGGGGAGCGGCCGGGGAACATCCACTGCGACGGCCGCACCCGACGCCAGTAGGCGCGGAGGCGCACCAGCAGTTGCGGCGAGAGCGGCACGTAGCGGTCCTTGTTGCCCTTGCCCTGTTCGACGCGCAACGCCATGCGTCCGGAATCGATATCGGCAACGCGCAGCCGGGTGAGTTCGCTGGCACGCAGTCCGGCCGCGTAAGCGGTCATGAGCAACGCGCGGTGTTTGGGATTGGAAGCGACGGTGAACAGCCGCACCAGTTCCTCGGGGTTGAGGATCTCGGGCAGTCTGGAGGGCTGCTTTGCCCCGGGGACGTAGAGGTGGGGATCGGGCAGGCTCAGGGTGATGCGGTAGAAGAAGCGCAGACCGTGGCGAATGGTGTTGCAGCTCTTCCAGGTCAACCCGCGTTTCTCGTGCAGGAAGATCAGGTAGTCCTGCACTTCGCGAGCCTCGATGCAGTCCGGGCTGCGGCCATAGTGGCGTGCGAGCCCGGTGACGGCGCTGAGATAGGATTTCCTGGTGTTCTCGGACAGTCCGCGGACGGTCATGTCGTCGATCATGCGTTTTCGAAGAGGGGTCATCGTCGGTCTCCTTAAAGCGAAGTGAATTGCGAAGAGGCGCCAGCAGACGCTCTCTTCGGAGCCGAGGTAAGCGCATGTAGAAGGCCGTGGGAAGACCGGAGAGAACGCTGAAAGCGGTCAGTGGGAGGACAACGAGACGGGCTCGCAACACACCGATACGATGTCGTCGAAACAGGGATCATCGTTGGGCCTTGGTGGGATGCCCCGCCGCGGAACGCGGCTCAGTTCATTATTTGAAGATTGGTCTCCCGGCGGCACCCCGGCCGCCCTCAGACAGGAGATCGATCTTGGATTCACACAACAAAGCAAAACTGGACTATCTTCCACTGGGGCGTCTCATTGAGCGCGCCCTGCGCTATCTGGAACGCATCGGATACAGCCGGAGATCGCTGAGGCGGTACATCACGATCTGGGGCCATCTCGCCAGCTTCGCTGGTGAGAGGGACTTCGGGGACGAGTTTTCGGAGGATCTTTCGGCGGGCTTCCTGGAAGCTTGCCGCTCGCACGACGACGCGCGCCGCGGTTGGCGACTCCACGCCGCGTTCGGCGTCAGGATGCTCGGCGACTTTCGCCGCGACGGACGCATCGAGCGGTCCCGAACCGACAGGAACAAGCTCGACATCCCGGCGGCGATGAGGAAGCCGCTGCGGGATTACGAAGTCTATTGCAGGGATCGACGCCATCTTCGTTCGTCGACGATCGGCGAGCGGACCGGGGAGCTCGTGAAGTTCCTGGACTTCCTGGGATCGAGAGGCGTGCAGACACTGCCCCAGTTGCAGCCCGCCGACCTGACCGCTTACGTAGCCTGGCTCGAACGCTACCGACCGAAGACCATCTCGCGCATCGTCTCCGGTGTGCGGCTCTTTCTCCGGTACCTGACGATGCGCGGGATCCTGTTGCAGAACCTCGGCGAGGTGCTGCCCAGGGTCCGCGTCGCCCGCGATTCCGCCATTCCGTCGGTCTGGGATTCGGATCTGGTCGTCAAGCTGCTCCAGGCCGTCGATCGCAGTTCGCCGGTGGGCAAGCGCGACTACGCGATCCTGTTGTTGGCCTCGCGCCTGGGGCTGCGCTCGGTCGATCTACGCATGCTGAGACTCGAGGATCTCGACTGGGAGGCATCGATCCTCCGCATCACCCAGTCCAAGACCGGCGCGCCGCTGCATTTGCCGATCTCCGAAGAGGTCGGCGAGGCGCTGATCGACTACCTGCGCTTCGGTCGGCCGGATACGGAGTACCGGGAAGTGTTCCTGAAGCACAAGCGGCCGATCGGGCCGTTCGACGGAGACAGCCGTCTGCACAACGTCATCAATCGCTGGCGGCAACTGGCGGGGACCCGGTTCGTCGCCCGGCAGCACCACGGGCTCCATTCACTGCGCCACACCCTGGCAACGAAGCTGCTCCGCGAGCAGACGCCGATCCATGTGATCTCCGAGATCCTGGGGCACGCCAGCACGGCGTCGACCCTCATCTACGCGAAGGCCGATACGGAGACGCTGCGAGGCGCGGCGCTGAACACCGAGGAGGTCCACGATGTCGAGTAGCAAGTCCAAGCTCTCATTCAAGAGTTCGCTCGCACCGCTCATGGAGCAGTTCGTGCGGGAGAAGCGCGCCATCGGCTACAAGTACGAAGTCGGAGCTGTCGCGCTCATGCATCTGGATCGGTTCCTGGCCGACCAGGCGCCGGAGGACGGCGGGTTGTCTCGTTCGACCTTGCGCAAGTGGCTCGCCAAGCACCCGGAGGAGCATCCACGCACGCAACAGGCCCGGTTCGGCGCGGCTCGCCAGTTTGCGGAGTTCCTGTGCCGACACGGCCATCAGGCGTATGTACCCGACGCGTCGCTGTGGGCCAAGGGAGGCACCAGCTACCAGCCCCGCATCTTCACGCATGCGGAAGTTCGGCAGTTGCTGCAAGAGGTGGATCGGATGGCGCCGTCGGCGCGGTCGCCACTCAGGCATCTGGTCATGCCCGAGGTCTTCCGCCTGCTGTACGGCTGCGGATTCCGGGTCGGCGAAGTCTTGAACCTGCGGATCGACGACGTCGACCTGAACCAAGGCGTCCTGACCGTGCGCGAGGGCAAGTTCCGCAAGGACCGCCTGGTGCCGCCGGCCCTGCCGCTCGTTGAGCGTCTGCGCTCCTACGACGCCGCGGTCCGCGCGGTCACCGGCGCCAGACCCGGCGATGCGTTCTTCTTCCCGTCGGTCCACGGCGGCCCGTATCGCATTGGGGCGATCTACGTCGCGTTCCGGCGACTGCTGTTCGGTTGCGGGATTCCGCATGGCGGCAAGGGCAAGGGGCCGCGCGTCCATGACCTGAGGCACTATATCGCCCACCGGACTATGTCGGGCGCCATGATGCAAGGAATCGTAACGGCATGAATTCGCACGACCTGCGTGGCAGTCCTGATCCCGACCACCCGACATAGTTCGTCTCCTGTCACAGGCCGCCCAGAAACTCCAGCAGCGGATCGCTGGGTCGGTAGCGGCCGATTCTGCCGGTCGGAGGGGTTGTCTTGGCGAGTGCCTGTTCCTTCATGGCCAGTGTCGCCTCGACGTAGATCTGAGTAGTCTCGACCCTTTCATGGCCGAGCCAGAGTGCGATCACCGAGCGATCCACACCGGCCTGCAAGAGGTCCATTGCGGCCGTGTGCCGCAAGAGATGGACGGTGACTCGTTTCTGATTCAACGACGGGCATCTCGCCGCAGCCGTCACGCGGTGTTTGTTCAACAGGTACTGAACTCCATGGACAGTCAGGCGCTCGCCTCTGATGTTGGGAAAGAGCACATCCGTGTCGCCGCGCGGCGGCTCGCGCAGCCAGCCCTTCAGCACGGCGCGGGTCGGTTTGGCCAGCGGTGTGCAACGTTCCTTGCGTCCCTTGCCGACGACCCGCAGGTGAGCGCCACTGCCCGAGACGAGATCCTGTCGTTTGAGACCGGTCATCTCGGACAGGCGCAGGCCGGTCTGCACGGCGGTGAGAATGAAGGCGTGATCGCGCCGTCCCGACCAAGTGTCCCGATCCGGCGCCGCCAGCATGGCATCGACCTCGTCACGGCTGAGAAAGCCGACCTGTTTGCGGGTGAATCGTTTGCTCGGGATGGCGAGCACTCTCTGGATTTGTGCTGCATGAGTCGGCAGTTCGAAAGCTGCGTATCGGAAGAAGGAGTGGATTGCGGTGAGTCGCAAATTGCGGCTTCGAACACTCAGCTTCCGGCGGCTTTCAAGTTCGTCCAGGAACCCGGTGATCAACGGGGCGTCGATCTGCTCGAAATCCAGGCTGGACGGCGGCCGATGGAGACGCTGCTGTGCGAACGTCAGGAACTGCCGGAACGTGTCCCGATAGGAACTGATGGTGTGGGGGCTCGCCTGGCGTTGTTGCATCAGGCGTTGGGTAAAGAAGCGCTCCAGCAGGGGAGCGAGGCTCGTTGTTGTGCAACTCATGATCGGCTCTCCCAACGACGTTCGAGTCGGCGCATGGCTTCGCCCATCAACTCGGGAGAGGCTTCCAGATACCAGTGTGTATCCGCAATGTGCACATGGCCAAGATAGGTAGAGAGGACGGGCAAGAGGCGCTCGGGATCCTGCTCGCGCCGATACCAATTCACCAGCGTTTTGGTTGCGAAGCGATGTCTGAAATCATGCAGGCGCGGACCACGACTGTCGTTCACGCCGCGTAGGCCAATCTGGCGCGACAATGCGTAGAAGGTGTGGTGGATATCCCCGGCGTCAAGCTGGTTTCCGCGGCTGGAAACAAACAACCAGGACGATATCTGATGACCTGCCCAATGACGCTGGCGTCGGGCGATGTAGTCGGCGAGCACCTCGCAAGTCGACGGGTGCAGCGGAACCAGGCGGACTCGGTCGAACTTGGCTTTACGCACCGTCAACAAGGCGGCGTCGAGGTCGACATCGCAGAGTTCCAGATTGCGCGCTTCGCCCAAACGGAGGCCCGAGACGCTCAGCAGACCGAGTAGGCAATGGAAGATCCAGGGTCGCAAGGCGCCTCGTTCGTAGTGGTACGGCAGATTGAGTGCCGCCCACAGCAGGTCCTGTATCTCCCGGTCCGAGTACAGATAGGGTTCTGCCCGCTTCGGCCGAAACGGCAACAACCCGGGAGAAGGGACTTCTGTGCGCGGGTCGGTGGCCTTGTGATGGCGCGCGAAGACGCGCACGAAACTCAGCCGCTGAGCCCAAGATGCCGGTTGCAGGTCGACGGGCTGCCGCGCCCAGGCGAGCGCCAGGGCTTCGGTGATGAAGGGGGCTTGGTGTTGCTCCATGAATGTCGCGAACTCGAGCAATCCGCGTTGGGCGCCAATCAGTTTGAATCCCAGATCGCGTCTCATGTCGAGATACTCGTCAATGGCTTGGCGAAGCGCGTTCATCGGACACCTCCGGGCCACGGCAGGGCCAGCGCACGTAGCGACTCAATGTCGACTTTGGCGTAAATCCGTGTGGTATCGGGATGACGATGGCCCAGCACGTCGCCGATCTCGGACAGTGAGGCTCCCTGGCGCATCATCTCGGTGGCGAGGCTGTGGCGAAACTGATGAGCGCCGAAAGTTGGAGCGTTGACGCCCGCGCGTTCGATCGAATGGCGGATCAAGCTGTTGATCGAGCTGGGACCCCGAAAGCCTTGAGCCGGCGCCAGACAGCGCAAGAACACGCGGCGGCTGGCGCTTGATGGCCGTCCATTGCGCAGGTAGTCCGCGATCGCCTCGCCGACTTCGTGGGGTAGGGGAAACTCCTTGTGCGCTCCTCCTTTTGTATGTGCGTGCAGCGTCCCGGCGCCCCAGTCGATGTCATTGAGCTCGAGAAAGACCACTTCGCTTGATCGCAGCCCAAGCCGCGCAAGAAGCAGAAAAATCGCGTAATCGCGGCGGCCCATGGCCGTACCGCGATCGATGCTGGTCAACAATCGGTGAACCTGATCGGCTGAAATCGCACGCGGAATCGATGTCATGGACCAGTTGGCGACGACCGGAACAGCGGCCGTCAAATCCGGCACTCGGTCACCGCTATAGTGTGCGAACCGCAGAAAAGAGCGCAATGCCGTGGTCATCAGCTTCGCGCGTTTCTTATGCAGGCCCGAAGCCTGCTGTCGCACGAATCCTACGATGTCGCTGGCACCCAGGCTCGAGAGAGTCACTTGCCCATCGCCAAAACGACCTTGTAGAAAGGCGCGAACAAACGGCACGTAGTTCAGAATCGTTGCGGTGGCCAGGCCACGCGATTCTCGTAAGAATCTCTCGTAGTCCAGCACATGATGTTCGACTTCGGTCGTCCAGCCCGCTGGGATTTTCTCGATGGGGACCACCCCCTCAAGGCGTAGGAAATCAATCAAATGCGTGAGCGCAGCTGCATCGCCCTTGTGAAGGCGCTGGCGCCGAGCACGGTATTGCAGGTACCGCGCTGGGTGATCTGAGGTCAGATGGCCCGGATCGATGCCCTCGTCTTCAAGCCATCCGTTGAATCCGGTTGCCAAAAGAACCCGTCGAGAAACGGATGATCGGGTGTATCCCTGCTGCTCGACCCAAACCGAAAACGCATCGATCCAGGGTGCAAGCGGACCTCTGGACTCACGAGACGAAGCCAGATTGTTGTCAACGACATGCTTCATGGTGGACTCCTCGCCCCTCCCGGGGCTAATGAATGGAGTCCCTACTATGTCGGGATCAACCGGCTTGCATCACTGAAAAGCCGGACCCCAAGGATCGCGACAAGACATAGTCCGGTGGGCGATATAGTGAATAGGCTCTTATCGGTCGTGCGGAGCATGATCGATAAGATCATTGAGGTGAGCCGCGCGGTGGTCGCGGGAGGACGCTATGGGGAAAGTAATGCCCCGGCCTCCTGGATCAGGACGCCGGAGTG
>MPMV01000079.1 GCA_002238685.1 bacterium EF100-94H03 bin56 | reverse complement strand
CGCATGTGCTGCGTCATTCCGCAGCCATGGCGATCCTGCATGCCACAGGCGACATCCGGAAGGTCTCCCTGTGGCTTGGTCATGCAGACCTCAGGACCACCGAGATGTACGTCCGTGCGAGCCCGGCCGAGAAGCTGGACATCCTGGAGAGCAACACGCCGCCGTCCATCAGGCCCGGAACCTTCCTCGGTGTCAGGGACAGCTTGATGGAACTCCTCGGTGGCAAGTGATCTACCGATGTAATGCCGAGTCGAAGGGCGGAAAAACTCCCGTGTGGTGCCGATTCCCGCTCGTCACTCGGCATTACAACCCGCTCGGCATTAACGCAGTAATCCCGACTCAGGATTACGGCATACCCCTGGACACCCACGAGGGCATCGCCTTCGCCGAGGATGAGACGGAGAGCCTCCTGCTGGCCCAGGGTGAGGCTGGTGGCCGCGAGCTTCCTCTCGACCGCCGCGGCCGGAACGATTGCGCCGGTTGTCCCGATCCCGTCCTTCATGGCACGGACGACCTCGCGTTCGGCCTTCAACGCCCGGTCCGTGACGAGGGACGGACCACCCCTGGAACGGATGGCATCGACGAGGTGGCCGTCCCGTCGCAGCTGGTCGATGGCGGCGTGGATCTCGTCGAGGCCGTGACGCCCCGGGGCATGGGCGAGCGCGCCCGCCACGAGATCGTGGACGGCGATGACCGACTGGCGTTCCTCGAGATGTTCGGCGACGCGGGCCACGACCTCGAGGGCCGAAGGAGCCGGCGGAGGCATCGAGCGCTTGCGCCGGCGACGTGTCAGGTCGATGCCCAGATCCTCGGCGCGTTCGCGCCACATGCCGGTCAGGATCTCCCGGTGGGGTTCCTTCTTGCGCTGCCTTGTCTTCAGCGCCGCCGCCTGGGCCGTCGCCGCATTGTAGTCCCAGCCCTTCTCGTCGATGTGATCGACGATCTCTCGTCTGCGCGTCGAGAAGGCGTCGAGCGTCTGCTTCTCCCAGCCGGCGATCTCGAACCCCGGCACCGGTCCGATCATCGTCTCCTGGAGTTCGTAGCCGAGATCAAGCAGTCGCCGCGCCAGCTCGTTGCGGTAGTGGGCGCCGATCAGCAGGCGCCGGGAACCGAGCGATCCTGTATCGAGGCTGCGCCACGAGCCGTCGGGGCCCCGCGTCATGTTGGCGACGACACTGTGGGTGTGGAGCTGGGGATCGAGGTTGCGGCTGGCCAGATGCCGGAACGTCCCTGCCACCATGCCTTGCGCCCGTCGGCGCTCGCGCTTGCCCGTTGCCGGGTTGTGGACGCGCGTCACGAGGAGATCCCGCTCGATCATGTCGAGGGTCGCTCTCACCGCCTCGTCGTGCGCCCTGATCACCCGCTCGTCGCCCATGACGAGTGCCTGGAGCGAGACCGACTTCGGCGCCGAGAACGTGATGTCGACACCCGGGCGGTGCTGGTGCTCGCCCTCCCGCGCCCGCCCCAGTCGGATGTCGGTGCCGGGGACATGGCCGGCGAGGATGGATTCGAAGACCTTCGGTTTGACGTGACGGCCAAGGGAGAGGTCGCGGGCCGCCGTGCCGTGCCAGAAGCTCGCCCGGCGGTGCTCCGGGTCGTTCTTCGCGTAGTATCCGTCCTGCTCGAAGTAGTGCACCGTCGCCGATGCGGACGTGATGGCGGTGACGGTGGCGACCATGGCCGGCAGTGTAGCTCAACGTCCGGCTCGAAGCATGGTGCGGGGAACGATGAGGAGACACCGATGACACCTGAGGATCCGGAGTCCCGGCGCATTGCCGAGGAACTCGCCCGCCGCGAGAGCCGGAGACCCGGGAGCGAGGCGCCCGTGGATCCCGCCACCATCGCGGCGCTCCTGGAAAAGCACGAGGGCGAGGTGACGCGGATCATCGGCCAGGCGGAAGCGGCCCTCGCGGAGAGGATCGACACGCTTGCCAACGCTCAGGGCGCCGCTGCAGAGGGACTGCGGAGGGAGATCTCAGGATCGGTCAAGGACAATCGCGCGGAAGGGATTGCCGCGCTGGAACGGGAAATCGGTCAACTGCGCATGGCTCTGGAAAAACTGTCGACAGACCTCGGGCAGCAATTTGGGGATCTGAAGACATCCCTCGACACCCGTGAGGGTGGGGTCTTCGCCGGGATCGATGGCGTCGCCGAGAACGTCAAACCGGCAGCCGACGCTCTCAGGGAATTGCAGCAGACCGTTGCCGGGACGACCGCGGCCGCCCGCGACGTGGCGGCAATCAGGGAGGCAGTGGTCGACAGCCGACAAGCAGTCGACGAGGTGGTGACCATCAGGAAGACCGTCGCCAACAGTGACAAAGCCATCGCGGACGTGGTGGCGATGAGACCCGTTCTCCGCTCAGTAGCAGCGGGTCTTGAGACGTGGGGCACGAACACCCGGCGTCTGCGGAGGTTCGGATGGACTCTGCTCGTTGTCCTGTCCCTCCTGTTCTGCGCGGGCGGCATCTGGTTGCAGAGGGAGACCGGCATCTGGCCGCCGACGGCCGGCTCGGACGAATACTGGCGCGACCTCATCTGGGAGCGCTACCGCGCGCAGATCGTGCCCTGCATCAGAGCAGGACTAACACACGAACGTGGCATGTCCTGCACGTTCGGAGACATGGATCCCTGAACCGGCACAAACGTCCCGGAAATCGGCTCAAGGGTGGTCCGGCGCGACAGTGAGAACCGGAGACCGGATGATGTCTCATGGGTCACCCGTCTGGTTGATCATCGTTCCCGATGCCCCTTCAGGGCGGTCCACGATCATCACGCCATCCACGCAGGGGACACGGGTTTCAACATGGTTTGATCAGGGATGGTCCAGATGTCGCATGATCCCCTGGAACGAAAGCAAATCAACAGACTGCCGTGCCGATCAACAGGGAGGCGGCGCTTGCACCGAATTCAAGCGCCCCATTCTTGATCACAAGATACATTCAAATGACATGACTGCCCGCGGCCACCTGGCCAACCATCGGTGTCCGGTGAGAGTTCGCAGAACAACTGACGGGCCGCGCACAAATTGGCTCAACGTCGCATGTCTCACTCACCGGATGCGAGCCGGCTGCGCCTCGTGCTCGAAGGCGGGCGAACCTTCGCGCCCGGCTACAGCGCGACGCTGTGAGCGGGCGGGCGGGCTGAAGGTTGAGAAGCGCTGCGCGGAGGGCGACAAGCGCGCTCGAGGTCTGGTTGTTCGGCCCGGCAGGGCAGCCGGAGAAGCGGAACTGCCCGTCCTGCGCCGAGGGGCGATTCGGTCACAAGGTCGGCCGCTACGAGCCGTGACGCAAGAACGGTGTGGTCTACGTGGCGCGGCCCGAGGACGAGGACATGCTCACAGCCAGCCTCAATCGTGTGGCCATCCTGGTCGATCCGGTGTGAGCGCCGGCCTCATGACTCCGACGAACCACGGCCTGTGCGAGAGAATCCGGGGGATGGTTGTGCGATGCGCGGTCGGCGGAGCCGCACGCCGGCGGAGGGGGAGTCCCTTGCGCTGCTACATGAGTCGATGTTGGACATTATGTTGATCGTATGGATAGAGTCGCCAATCACATGTTGTCTTGACTGTAAGGGATGATCTCGGCGGCGCGCCGTGGCATCCTTGAGCGATGAACGGTTCCCTTGGGGGAAGGCGGGGCGGCGCCTGACCTATCCCGTCTTGATCTCCGAAAATGGCCGCTCGTCAGGTGCAAGGCCGACGGCGTGAGGAACTGCACCATGTTCACATTCTACGTGTTTCATGACAACGCCACGTCTCGAGCGCGCATCCACGAGGGGCAATGCGACCACTGTAACCGCGGCCGCGGCGTAACTCGGCCGGATCTTCCGCCGAACCCGGCGCTCTGGTCGGGCCACTTCGACACGATCGAAGCGGCCGAGCGGGTCATGGTTGCCTTCGCGGCCCACAAGAAGAACCCCGATGTCGGCTACTGTGCTGCTTGTAAATGGACGTTGCAGGCGGGAGAGGAGCCGCTGATCCCAAGACCGGGACCGCGATGACCGGATAGGTTGTGGGGAAGGCCGTAGAGGGCGAGCATGTGGAGGTCTAGTCGCAAGCTGTTCGACCTGCCCCTCTCGTTCAATCTCACCGGGGACGAATTCTCCGGACACCGCCGCGGCGCGATTGTTCCTGCCCAACATCATGGATGGTCTTCGAGAAGTCCGTGATGATTTGGGCATCACTAAGATTGCTCTGAGCGGGATCGCAGCGTTCTGTCTTGAGCGAGCGAAGCGCTTTGAGAATCAACTCGCTGGAGGCCAGCCCATCGACGCGCCCGCTCCGCCATGGCCACTATCGACGGATTGGCGAGCCGACCGCTGTTCCTTGCGTATCTGGACAGCGTAGGCGAAGTTTCGCCGAGGCTTGGCGACAATGTCCATTCCGGCGATCAACATTTCGCGCGTTCACACCGGCGGGCGACAAGCAGGGCGGTCGATGGCGGCCGCGCTGGCGAACGCCTGCCGGGAGACGGGGTTCGTTCACCTCACCGGTCACCGGGTCGAGCGCCGCGTCATCCTGGCGATGCGGGAGATGACTGCGGCGTTCTTTCGACTCCCGGCCGAGGAGAAACGCGCGCTGTGCGTCGAGCCCGAAGGACGCGATCATGTCTGCGAGCGTGAGCCCGGCGACGAAGGTCGAGGTCTTCCGGTGACTGTGCCGTTGCCCCAGGTGCAGACGCCGCCCTCTTGGTGCGCGGGCCAGGTTGGTCTTGGCCCAGATTTCGTCGATGAAGACCACGCGGGCATCGGCCATGTCCGCGGCTTCGGAGAGCCATGGCCGTGACCGCCCGGCGCGCCGTTCTGCTCAAGGCCGGGTTCTTCGCCAACCGGCGCGCCGAGGTCACGAAATCCTCGTGGCCGGGGTGATCGAGGACGTGGCGTCCCTGCGATGCGGCGGCGGCCGGGAGCGGTGAGATCGGGATCCCGGGCCACCTCGCCGGCGCGGGCGATTACGTGGCCGAGCTCTCCACGGGCGAGGTGCGCCTCCCAGCCCTCCAGTTGGCGATGGACAGCCTCGGCCCTCTGCCGGACCCGGTTGGCGGCCTCGCGGGCCTGCTCGCGCCGTCCTCCCTTTCCTTCTCGTCCTCGATGTTGCCGGTCGGGATGTCGAGATGGATGCCGGGATCGAACATGGGATGCTCCTCTGCGGTTGCCCTGCCCGGCGCCGGCGAGAGAAACAGTTCTCTCCGGACGCTCGCCCGCAGGGCGCTCCCCTCCGCCTCCGCGACCGGGCGGGCCGGGATCCTGAAGGCCGGGCTGTCGCCGCCCGTGATTCGTGCGAGCCTTCCCCGCGGTGCTGCTCTATAAGGAGACCGGCGCGGATGCGCTTGGAAACCGCCCCGGCCCTTCGGCCCGGGGGACCGGCTCCATCGCCCGTAACGGGAAGCATTCAAACGGAAGGAGCGGCCATGGCTACCGGGACAGGAAGGGTCTCGATCTGGATGGGAGGGCGCCGGTCCGCATTCGGCTGGGCGCTTTACGACTGGGCCAACTCGCCCTTCACCACCGTGGTCACGACCTTCATCTTCGCGGCCTATTTCGCGGAGGCGGTCGCGGCGGACAGGATCGTCGGCGCCTCGCAGTGGGCCTTCATGCAGGGCGCGGCCGCCTTCGCCATCGCCATCCTGAGCCCGGTCCTCGGCGCCATCGCCGACCGCGGAAGGGGCCGCAAGGCGTGGATCGTCTTCTGGACGCTGGTAATGGTCGCCGCGTCCGCCGCCCTGTGGTGGGGCGCGCCGGGCGCCGGCTCGACGGCGCTGGTGCTCGCCACCGCCTTCGTCGGCGTGGTCGCCTTCGAGATGGGGATCGTCTTCTACAACGCGATGCTGCCGGGGCTCGCGCCGCCGAGCCATATGGGGCGGCTGTCCGGCTGGTCCTGGGGGCTCGGCTATTTCGGCGGGCTGACCTGCCTGGTGATGCTGCTGTTCGTGTTCGTCCAGCCCGAGATCGCGCCCTTCGGGCTCGACAAGGAGGCGGCCGAGCATATCCGGATCTCCGGGCCGGTTGTCGCCCTGTGGGTGCTGGTGTTCAGCCTGCCGCTGTTCTTCCTCACCGCGGATACGCCGGGCGCGGGTCTGCCCGTCGGCCGGTCCGTGGACGCCGGGCTGCGCCAGTTGCGCGATACGCTGGTCAACGTGCGCAGGCACCGGAACATCGCCCGCTTCCTGATCGCCCGCATCTTCTACATCGACGGGCTGAACACGATCTTCGCCGTGGGTGCGATCTACGCCGCCGCGGTGTTCGGCATGAGCATCGAGGAAGTCCTGATGTTCGGCATCCTGATCAACGTGACTGCCGGCATCGGGGCCTTCGCCTTCGCGTGGCTGGACGACCGGCTCGGCCCGAAGTCGACGGTGCTGTTCGGCGTTGTCGGCGTGGCGGCGTGCGGGATCCCGATGCTGCTGATCGGTGACAAGACCTGGTTCTACATCCTCGGCGGGATCATGGGCGTGTTCTTCGGGCCGGCGCAGGCGGCGAGCCGGTCGCTGATGGGCCGGCTCGCGCCAAAGGGCCGGGAGGCCGAGATGTTCGGGCTCTACGCCTTCGCGGGCAGGAGCACGGCGTTTCTCGGACCCTGGCTCTACGGCGTCGTGGTGTTGGCCGCCGGCCATCGCTGGGGCATGGCGACGGTGATGCCCTTCCTGATCGCGGGCGCCCTGATCCTGCTGACGGTCGACGACAAGTCCCCCGACGCGAAGAGCGCGGGCTGAGGCGCCGCAGGCGGGTGGGCGCTTCTCGCGGCCCGGACGACGGCGCGGCAGTCCGGGGCGCGCATGTACTGGGCGGCGATGGCGGTCCAGCTCTCCCGCGTCCAGCCGAGCGGCCGGTTGAGCCTGTCCGATATCGCCTGGGCTTCATTGACGCCGAGGACGACTGGCGACGTGCCGATGGTCACGCCCATGCCTTCGACGAAGATGCGGATCTGCTGCACCCCGCCCTCGGCGTCCTCGACCGGCGCGAAACAGTAGACCGGAACATCCGGGAGTGCGGTTGCGACCACCGGTCGGTTTCTCCTTCGGTCAGGGTCGGACATGCCGCCCTCGGGACGGCCATATGCATGCCGGCCGATGCCGGGACGGCAGTACGTGCCGGCAGCGGCGCCTGTGTCGCTGCGCTCCGGGGCGTCCTTACCAGACAACAGGGTGTGCCGCAGCATGGCACGCGCGCGCCGCTACGACGCGTGTGGGGTCACGCGGGGTCACGCGTCGCGCGCCCACCATGTCCCACCGTCTTGCGGTCAGTCCTTCGGCCGTGGTATCGATGACGGAGAACCTGCACAGGGAATCCTGCCGAAAGCAACGTGATCGGGTCGCTTCGCTCCGGGGTGGCTACATTGGATGACATTCACCAGCTACATTCGGCAATGTCCAGATACAGCACTTCCACCGGTCATGACAGGATTGGGCACTGTATCGCTGGATGCCCGATCACCGCGCTTGATCGATACCACAGGAGCAGCGGTGCTGACCGCCGCGTTGGTCGCAGGCCAGGCGACAGGCGGAGAACAAGAGGCGGCGCTCATCCACTCCGGAGCGCCACCATCTTGATTGGAGAGAAAGTCCATGGATGGTGATGCAATCAACCTCGCCACAGGCGATTTCGTTCCGCTTCTGGTTGCCGAGAGTATTCTTCTGATCATCACACTTGTTGCGCTTCCGGTATACGCGGCCTGGAAAGCACGAACGCGCAACGATGTCCCTCTGAAGGGACTTGCCTTGCCTCAAGGGTCCGTGAGATCCATGCTGGCACTCACCGTGGTCGGCTCGTTCGTCGTTTTCCTGGTGTTCGGAGCGAGGGCGTTGCCTCAGGAAGGGTCGCGTTTCACCGAGATTGTGGCCGCATTGACCGGTATCGCCGGAACCGTTGTCGGCTTCTACTTCGGTGGCAATGGGTCAGGGCGCAACAGCCAGAACGAAAGCACCACGACTGTCTCAGGCTGATGAAGGAAGGCCGTCTCTCTCATCCACACCGCAGATTGTCGTGATTCTCGCACCGATCCGTTCCGCTGCGGCCTCGGTTTCCCGGTCGCCCATGTGTGCGTACCGCATTGTCATCGAAAGCTGCCGGTGACCAAGAAGGCGCGCCACCGTCGGCAGCGCAATCCCCTGCATGACGGCATGGGAAGCATAAATGTGCCTCAGATCATGAAGACGCACATCCTCGATGCCGGCCCGCCTGCGAACGAGGTACCAGACCCGGCGAGTTTCTGACGATGGCCGGGACGGATCGTGCAGCGAGGGAAACACATACGGGCTGTCGGTGCGCGGCTGCCGCTTGATGATCTCTCGTGCCTTGCAGTTGAGATAGACCTTGCGTGGGCCCGTCTTGGCGTCGACAAGGCTGAGAGCATCGGCCTCGACCTCCTGCCACTTGAGCGTCCGGATCTCACCGAAACGGCATCCCGTGCAGGACAGCAGGCGAATGAGGTCCGCCTGGTTGGCACGAGACGGTCTTTC
>MPMV01000078.1 GCA_002238685.1 bacterium EF100-94H03 bin56 | reverse complement strand
AAAATTGAACCGAAAATCGGTCCGAAATACGGCAAAAATCCACCAGCAGAGTACTCAAGGTGATCATCGCTTGCGCCCCGGGCCGAATATGAGGCTATCGTTCCCCTTGGTGATGGATGCGGGCTAGGTGCAGTTGGAGTTGATGGAGAAAACTGGTTTTTCCCAGACCCCAGTCGCCGTGAACGCCGAATACATGCGGCGGTTTGCAGGTCGAGATAACTTCTGCGACGTCGGCAACGAGGGGGGCACGGTCAAGCGTGTCAAGAACGGTAGGTTCGTCGTTGAGGGTCATTGGCGATTGGGCCGTAGAGAAGTAAGGGTGAACGTTGCGGACAGGAACTCTAGTAAATGCGGAGTGGGAAACAAGTCAAGGGTGGGGGAGAGACAGTTGCGCTGTAGCTGTTATCGATGCCATTGCGCATGAGACTAGTCACATAAGTCAACCGCCGGGACCATCTGGCCCCGGCCCTAAGTCGGCGTCAGGCGGTGGGATCGTCGGCAATCCGTGCGATGGAGCTGACTAGCATCGGCTTCGGCATGGTGTGGCATGGCGGTGACCCTCTTGCACCGATGCAGGGCGCGCGCGATCTCCTGAAAATGCTCGAAGATGCGTCCACACCCGGCGGCCGCCTCGTGTTCCATATCTTCGGCGCCCTCGCGGAGTTCGAGAGGAACCTGATCGTCGAACGGACCCGGGCGGGCCTTGAGGCCGCCAAGGCCCGCGGCCGTGTCGGTGGGCGGCCGGCAGCACTCGATGACAGCGCCATCGCCGTGGCAGGGGCGCTGCTCCGCGATCCCTCCATCCCGATCCGCGAGGTGGCGAAGAGGGTCGGTGTTTCGCGGGCAACGCTCTACAGCTACTTCCCCGGCGGCCGGCATAGTGCCCTTGTAAGTGATGAAGAACGGGTTGCGTCCTGATGACGGAGCGTGATGGGAATAGAGGATGCAACGCGTGAACGAGAGAGCATGTTGACATTGGCTAACAGAGCCGAGATCGCCCCGCCGTGCGAGAACATTGTTTCTGGGATGACAGGAATACCCCTTGGTGGTCAGTTCGTCGCCAGGAAGAAGAAGAAAATCGGCTTCGCGAATCTGGCATCAACTGTGTACCGAAGCTGGCCGATGCCCTCCCGATCTGCTCTTTGACAACGATGTCCGTAGAATCAAGGCCGCTGTTGAACGAATGGCCGAACGAGCATGATCTGCCACAAACTGCGCTTCATCGTGACGAACGCATGAACCGTTCTTCGGGCCTGCGATAGGCTCTCCAGGGGAGAAGACTAGTCGGAGAACCGGATCGAGTTCTCCGGCGAGTACCTTCGACCCCTTGAGCTGCGGTCGGTCTCGGAGCGCTGAACGGGCGACATCGCCACGATCGCCGAGCATCGCTGGCAGGCCGGCCGTCTTACAGAGTGCTGCTGACGGTAGATTGAGCCATCGGACATTCATCGCCGGTCGCCCGGATTTGGTCGCGTAGTGCCGGTGCGAAGGGACCACTAGACATCGGTGTCCGGTTAGTCCTGGCATCTTGTTCGTGCGCTTGAACGGAGTATGGATTGAGTGTGTGCTTCGTGAGTAGATAGGTGCGACCGTAACGAGCGGACGCCGATGACCGATGGCTGAGGTCGGTAACGTCCGGTGGGGTCGCCTTGATGTTCCCGGCGACCATGGCGATATAGCCCGAGTGAACAGGCGGCAGGAGAGCATCGATCATGAGCGGGAACGGAAATGCTGTGGCGGACAATGTGGTCCGGTTGCACCCGGAAAAGGGCACCGGGCGGACATCCGAGAAGAAATGGGGCAAGGAGGTCATCGCGCTGGGTTTCTGCATCGTCCCGTCGCTGCTGCTGCGGGCACAGAACCGCCTGGGGCTCAATCCGACGCAACTCGCCGTGCTGATGCAGCTCTGCGATTTCTGGTGGGAACGCGACCGGAAGCCGTATCCCGGCAAGGCGGACCTGGCTGAGCGGTTGGGTCTCAGTGCCCGTCAGGTGCAGCGCCACGTCGCGGATCTGGAAACGGCAGGGTTCATCAAACGCATCGAGCGTCGGGCCATACACGGAGGAAAGCTGACCAACTTGTACGACCTCGGCGGGCTGGTAGCGCGGTTGAAGAAGCTCGAACCGGAATTCCGCGAGGTGGACGAGGCCGCCAAGACGGCCCGCAGGGCGGTCTCCAGGCGGGGATATCGCCGAAACCGAACCGGCGGCGCGGCGAAACCGTCATGAATGGACTCGGAATTGAAACAAGAACCCCGGGCGCATACCAGGTGGCAGAGGCGGATCCGGGGTGTACGAGATGAATATGGCGGACCGAGGGCCTGACGTCAACGACTTCTGCTACACGGACGAAATCCTCGACGATCTCGAGGTCTCCCTCTCGCGCGAGCGCCTTGGCACCTATCTCGTAGCTGCTCAGGAAAACAGGGAAGAGGCCGTCCGGCTCCATGTCTGGAATACCGCGGTCAGCGCCGCCTTCTACGGACCACTGCAGGGCCTGGAGGTCGCGCTGCGCAACGCCATGAACCGAAGGCTTGGTGAACGATACGGCGAGGCCTGGTACGACAACGGCCGTGCGGGTTTCGACGGGGGCGCCCTGGTGCGGATCGCGAACGCCAGGGCCGACTTGGCGCGAGACCGGCACCGGGATGATCAGCACCGCGTCGTGGCGGCGCTATCGTTCGGATTCTGGGTCTCGTTGTTGGGCCCTGGGGGCCGTGTGGCTGCAGGGCGCAGGGCCAACTACGAAATGACGCTCTGGCGCCCGGCGTTGCGCGGCGCCTTCCCCTACCGCGCACCCCTGACCCGAAGGCAGGCCCACCGGCCGTTGAACGCCTTGCGGACGTTGCGCAACCGGATTGCTCACCATGAACCGATATTTGCGCGGAATCTTGTTGAAGACCATGAGTGGATTCTGGAGGTCGCCGGGTGGATCTCGCCGGCAACCCGGGCATGGATCGAACACCACAGCCGTGTCCCCACCGTTCTCGAGAACGCGGGAGGCGCTGGCGATGTTCGGTTCTGACCGGTCGATGCACTAGAGCGCAATCCTATCTGAATCGAAAGAGATTCCCAAGGCGACTGGTTTGTGATTCACACGTTCTGCCGGGACGGAGGCCGGCAGACATGTCGAAATCGCTTTCCCTTGACCTTCGGGTTCGGATCCTGTCGGCGGCGGCCGAGGGCTTGAGCCACCGCGTCGCTGCGACACGCTTTGGAGTGAGTGCGGCGAGTGTCAGCCGCTGGCGCAGACAGGCGCGCGTTGATCGTTGGAGAGCAGGGTGAACAGGAACCCGAGCGGACGTCCGCGCGGAGACAGAGGCGGTCATCGTCGCTGCACCGGCCATTCGGGGGACGGGCGATCTCCGCGAGCGGTGCTGGAACTTCGCTCAACGTCAGGGACCGCCGGATCCCGGAAACCGGGACGCGCCGGGACGCAACATTGTGAACAGACGAGATGATTGGAGTCAGGGTCCCCACATGCGAAATGCTGGAGTCGACAATCGCAGGGGGCGACTCTCGGGTGCTGATTCCGCCCTATCCGCACCCTTCGCCCGGCGCTCGGTGACGAGCCTCGACCAGGCGCCAGCCGAGCCAGGCGACGACCCGCGCCAGTTCTCTCTCCCGCTCACGCAGGTCGGGGAACAGTCCCCAGAAGCGCTTCAGCAGCGAGCGCCGGCCCGGTTCGTTCAGCGCCTCGTACTCGTCGGCCAGCGCGGTGATGACAGCCGCGATCTCGTGATCGCGAACCGCAACCAGGCCATCGAGAGGATCGTGTGAAATCTCCCGTCGCAGCGCCTGGTCGGCTTCGACCATGCGCGGAGGGCCGATGTGGAACTCCAGGTCAAGGGCGGCGCACAGACGCACCAAAGTCGTGCTGAGCATCGCACGACCTTCGGCGACGCTTCGAACTTGACCGACCGGAACACCCGTGCGTGCAGCGAAGGGACGCAACCCTTCGTGCTGGACGCCGCGCCGGACCGCCTCGCGAAGTGAGTCGATAGCATGTGTCATAAATAGCATCATACGACATTGGGGGTTGTGCGCACGTGCTATGCATCGCATGATGGGCATGTCATGGATAGCGCAATTGACCATATCCAGCGATTGGTGACGCTGTACGCAACGGCCACACATCGTGCTGTCTCAACAGCCTCACGCCTCGCACTCGGCAGCGGCGACATGATCACGAGGCTCGCCGCTGGACATGACATCACCACCCGGAGAGCGGCGCGGACGATCCAGTGGCTCTCCGACCACTGGCCCGACGACCTCGCTTGGCCTTCGGACATTCCCCGTCCGGAGTCACACAGGGACGCTGCATGATCGCCGCGATCCGGCAGATAGTCGGCGCAAGGGGGGCGACGGGGAACGCGAGGCGGCGCGATGGATTCGGTCGCCTGACATCGACGCTCGTGAAAACCGGGATCGACGGACGCGCCTCGGCAGCCGGGACGTCACGGCGCCTGGAGCAGTCGAACCGTGTCTCGGGATTCGAGTCGTCCCGGTCCGACCGCCTCACCTGCGAACATGCCAGGCCTACAGCCACAATCAGGACCACCCCATGGTTGATCGCCACCCTGTCTTCACAGCATCTTGCCACCTCCGCCGCATCGCCGCCGACGACGACGTCTGGCCGTACTGCGCGCTCACCCTGTGGCCGGATCTCTTCGGCGGCACGACCCTCATGCGGGAGTGGGGACGGATCGGCCAGGACGGCGCCGTCATGCGGCGGCATTTCACTGACGACGCGGCAGCCGGGAGGGAACTCGACCGGATTGCCAGGAGCAAGGTCCGTAGCGGCTATCGACCCGTCACCCTGCAGGACCGGCACGCAGCGCGCCCGAAGGCCCGGCCGGCCGAAGTGGCGCCAGTCGGCCCGCGGCGCCTCACCCATGCGCAAGACCCGCGACCGGCGCCCGCCGGCATCCGTGCCGCCACCCACCATACCATGCGTGCGTCGCAGGTCAGCGACGAGCGACACGCGCCGGCTGCAACGGCATGCCACGGCTGACCCCGGTCAGCACACTCGCCCTCTACGCCGCGCGGCGGGACGCCCCGCAGACCGTGCGGCCCTCCGACGCCCGTGCAGCGCAACACGGCATCCGCTGGCACGAAGGTCTCACGTCCAGCCGCCGGCGCGGCACGGGCCCTCGATGGATATGGGCCGCCGCAGTGGCCCTTCTCGCTGCCGTGGCCGTGATCCGAGCGATCTCGGGATGACAAGACGCCCCTCTCCAGCGACCTCGGCCGCCACCGCGCGAACTGGTCGCTGCGTGCAGCTGGCCTCGCCGGCAACCCGGACGTGATCTTCCGCGATCCTGTCACCCGCCACCTCATCGTCGGCGAAGCGAAGAGCCGCCATTACAAGGGATCCGTCTCCCCTTACGAGCGCTACCAGGTCACGCTCTATCTCGGCATGGCGCAGCGCATCTATCGACGCCCCGCCACCGCCATCCTGCTCTTCGGGAACGGCCGGCGTGTTTCCGTGGCGTTCGACCAGGCCACCTATCAGCACCTCCTGGCACTGCTACCGGACTGCCGGAGGGATTCCGGCCGCCGTTGACCGCATGGTCAAGAGGCGATCTGTGGTATGCTGGCGTTGCCAGTACCCTCCGCAAGTGCAGATGAAGAAGTAGAGCGACATGGTTTCACAGCCAGGCCATCCCTCCTCGGAGACGGCCAGACCTCGCCCCGCCTGTTTCATTGGCCGTGGTTGGCCGCCGGTGGAGTTCAGGCGCGCCCACAACCGAGTCCTCGCCCGCCTTGAGGAAGCCCGCGCCGCCGGCGACGAAGACGCCGCCCGCCGGCTGGAAGAGGAGGCCGAGGTGCTCCGTTGGAAGAAGCTCAAGATGATGATGCCGGACCGTGAGGTTCCCGCGGCGATCCTCGAGAAGTTCGACAAGTACGAGGACCACCCGCCGATGCCCGCGTCTCGCCGTCCGTTCCTACAACCGGACCTCGGTTGACGTCGATCGCCCCGCCCGCCGTTGGCGGAGTGTGCTGGCCGCTTGCTCAATGTCGCGCCTGAGCGCGGCGCCTACATCCGCCACGTACGCGTGGGCCTTCACGGGCAAGCCACCCAACCCGGCAGTCGACAGGATGACAGCCGCCTCGATCGCATCCCTCACGCCACCCACACTGAGGTCAATGTGGTTGACCTCGTCCAGCAACCGCACCGCCTCGACGATCCACGCTGAGTCACGGCCGCGGGCCTGACCACGCAGCTCCTGCGCCTCCATGACGAAACGTCGCCCGCGCCTCGTGATGTCAAGTTCCCGTCCCCGCTGACTGGGCGGTGATAGAGGGCCGCTTTGGTAGACCGACCCATCGGTGACCCGGTGCCCCGGCGCCCGTTGATGTAGCCACCTCACTGACATCTCCGCCGCCCCCGCCACGTCAAGAACCGCCAATCGCGGGTAGTGTCTCACTTTGACTTTCTGGGCCTTCCGCCCATTCTGGGCCTCGGACCCGGCCTGTTGGGCTCCGGCATCCTCGCGTCGATCAGGCCAACGATCCACTCCATGTCGTGAAGCGTGTCGGCAACACCAGCCGCCATGGCGGGCGTCATCCGGAGTGACTTGTGCACCCGCACGAAGTTGTAGTGCACGAAGAACAGCGACAGCATGTGCAAGTGGTTCTCGATCTTCTTGGAGAAGGCGTTGGTCAGGCGCGTGAAGCGGCGCATGCCCATCCGCATCGTGAGGTTGCTTCGCTCAACGTAGGATGTGCTGATATGCGCCGGGTCCGGCCTGCCTTCAACTGTCCGCTTCCTGATTCCCGTGCACTCGGCAGGGCTGTAGCGCTGTTCGGATGACTTGCCGCCCGCTTCGCCGTAGAGCTTCACGAGCTGGGCGTAGTCCACATAGCCTCCGAACGCTCCTTCCACGGCCTCGAGGTATGCCTTGTGACCATCTGTGGTCAACTGGACGTGGTTCGCCAGGCGCCCGCGCAGATCATCCATGAACTCGATTGCCGTGGCGCCCGAGCGATCCCCGACCTCATAGGCCAGGATCATCTTGTGGTCGGCGTCTATGGCCGTCCATGTCCAGACATCGCCAGCGCGTTCGGGCGCTGCGGTGGCGTGGGCAACATTCTTCTGCTTGGCGTAGCAGAACGACCATGTCTCGTCGCACTGCACCTTGCGGCACTCAACGTCACGGACGGTCTCGTGGTGATAGGCCGCGCAAGCCTCGCCGGCATCCACCAGCAGCTTCGTGACAGTGTTGATCGAGACATCCGCCACACGGCTGATAGCGCGCATGGACATGCCCTCCACCAGCATGTGGAATATCTGCACTCGCTTGGATGTAGGAAGCCTGTTCATGCCTCTGAGATTAGGGGCATGAACACCGTTTGTCAAGCAAAAAGTTCAGGTATTAGTCACCTGATGCCAGGCAGTACGCAATACATTGCGAGAGGGGATCTTCGGATAGTCTTTCCATTTCCTGGCAACGTGCTCGAAGTGCTCGAATATCTCGTCATCACCAGTCTCGGTCCGGATCAGGTGGATGAGAGGTCGCGCAGCCGAATATCGCTTCACTAGCGTGTCACCGATCACCGCTTTCAGCACACCTTCGTCAACTATGTTCTGTCTCATGGCGACGCAGGCCCATTCAAAGTGGTTCAAGTAATTAGCTATCTCTTGCTTTTGTCTGCGATCGTCAGATGTTTTCGGCTTGACTATCCGTCTCCATCGTCCCTTCACACATCGATCCAGGAAAACTCTCTCGGACTTTTGAAGGGTGGGGCGCCGCAAGGTATATGCCAGATTATAGGCTGTCTTTTTTCTGGAGATCATACGTTGATGGCCGATGGTGAACAGAGCGATCCCCGCGCCCATGATTGCCGAAAGGAAGATGGCCCCAGCGATCAGTACGCTGGAGCCATCCATTCCAAGTATCGTCGTTGGCTCAGCCACCCCAGTCCTTGAAGTGAGGTCCATGATTGATTTGTCCATGCATCATCGGTCTCCTTTGGTTGAATTCCATCTTGCGGTTGCCGCTCGGCGCGCGATCTCACTCCGTTGTGACGAGGTGAGTGCGTCGGAGCGCGCTCGACCGCCAGCGCGGCCCGCTCGGGCGCGGCCTGGCGTCTTGTAGGTTGTCTCTTCGATCTCGCCTGTGGCGATCTTTGCGACGTGGACGGCACAGCCTACCACGTCTGCCGGGCGCTTTACGCCCTGGGGGCCCCTGGGCACGCCTAGAGCGCCCTCCTGTCGATGTGCCGTCTCATAGAATACTCCTTTCACGGGTTGGGAACTGAGCCACAGTTCCATGGGATGAGTATTGTGCATAAGTAATGGGAGGTTGACAACTCCACCTCCCTAGACCTACCGTGTCATGGCAATAAAGTCTGGACAATGGGATCTGTGCTCCGTATACCGGCATCATGGCTCAGTCACAGATCAGCCGCACCTTGCGCGGCGAGGCGGCGCGTTCGCGGATTGTCGCGATCC
>MPMV01000077.1 GCA_002238685.1 bacterium EF100-94H03 bin56 | reverse complement strand
TTCCGATCTATCACTATGCCAACACGTTCCTGCTCTCCAGCGACATCCGGGGCTGGCCTTATGACAACGTCGAAAACAACTGGTACTCGAAGAACCTCTATCGCGTAACGGACTGATCGAAGGCCCCTGGAACGTCCGGGCCGGAGGATGATCTACTATGTCGCCAGGCGCCTCGCGGTGGCTGTGCCGACCCTTCTCATTCTCATCATCGTTTCCTATGTCCTGATGTATGCTGCGCCGGGAGGGCCGTTCGATACCGAGCGCACGCTGCCGCCCGAGGTCATGGCCAATCTCCAGCACAAGTACGGGCTCGACCAGCCACTCTTTGTGCAGATCTGGCGCTATGTTGTTTCCATCGTGACGGAATTCGATTTCGGGCCGTCATTCCAGTACACGGACCAGACGGTCAACGACGTGATTCGACAGGGCTTCCCGGTGACGCTGACCTACGGGGCGTGGGCTTTCCTGGTGGCCGTCGTGACGGGCGTCTCGCTGGGTATCGCGGCGGCCCTGCGCCACAACTCCCTTCTCGACTATCTCTCCGTCGGTGTTTCCGTCGGCGCCCAGGTCCTGCCGAACTTCGTCCTTGCGCCGGTGCTGACCCTGGTCTTCACGCTGTGGCTGGCCTGGCTTCCCGGCGGAGGCTGGCAGGGCGGGCACTGGCCCTACGTCATCCTGCCGGTCATCGCGCTCTCGACGTCGTTCATGGCCTCGATCGCCCGCATGACCCGCTCGTCCATGCTGGAGGCGCTGAACGCGGACTTTATCCGCACGGCCCGGGCCAAGGGCCTGCCGATGCGCCGGATCGTATTCCGTCACGCGCTCAAGCCCACGATGCTGCCGGTGGTCTCCTATCTCGGACCGACGTTCGTCGGCATGATCACCGGCTCCGTGGTCATCGACGTTTTCTTCGCCACCGGTGGAATCGGCCAGTTCTTCGTCAACTCGGCGCTCAATCGCGACTATCCGGTGATCATGGGCATCACCATCCTGGCCGGTGCGCTCACCATTGCCTTCAACCTCATGGTCGACCTGCTCTACGCCTGGTTGGACCCACGCATCAGGTACTGACGTGTCGCCCCTTCTCTTCGGCCGCCGCGCCATCCGGTCCATGTCCGGGGCCTCGGATCCGTCGGATGGCCGCTCGCTCTGGCAGGACGCCCGTGGACGCTTTCTGGGCAACCGCGCGGCGATGGCGAGTCTGGTGACTCTTCTTGTCCTCGTCCTCTTTGTGCTCTTCGGTGATTCCCTTGCGGCCTGGTCCAACGAAGAGATCGACTGGGCCATGCTCGGCAACGTCGCGGAGGAGGGCGGTCCCTCGTTCGCGAACGGACACTACTTCGGGGTGGACGAACTGGGCCGCGATCTGTTCGCGCGCACAGTACAGGGGGCCGGGATATCGCTGATGGTCGGCGTCCTGGGAGCCCTGGTCTCGATGGTGGTCGGCACCCTGTACGGGGCCGTGGCGGGATATCTTGGCGGTGCGGTCGACAACGTGATGATGCGCATTGTCGATGTCTTGATGGCCATTCCCTACATGTTCGTGCTGATCGTGTTCATGGTCGTGTTCGGCCGCTCGATCCTCATGCTGTTCGTGGGCATCGGCCTCATCAGCTGGCTTGACATGGCGCGTATCGCGCGGGGGCAGACGCTGTCCATCAAGAACCGGGACTTTGTCGAAGCCGCCGTGGCGATCGGCGTGAGGCCGGGGAGGATCATCCTGCGCCACATCATCCCCAATCTTCTGGGCGTGGTCGTGGTCTATGCGACGCTTCTCGTGCCTTCGATGATCATCTACGAAAGTTTCATCAGTTTTCTCGGTCTCGGCGTGCAGGAACCCGCCACGAGCCTGGGCGCGCTCATCAGCGACGGCGCGAGCCAGATGCAGTACGGCACACTCTGGCAGCTCCTGTTCCCGCTCTTCTTCTTCGTCACCACGCTGTTCGCGTTCTTCTTCGTCGGCGACGGGTTGCGCGATGCGCTTGATCCCAGGGATCGCTGAGCCATGACCCTTCTTCAGGTGCGTGACCTGAACGTTTCCTTCCGGACAGGCGACGGCACGGTCAACGCCGTGAACGGGGTCGATCTCAGGGTTGCGGCCGGACAGGCGATTGCAGTGGTCGGCGAGAGCGGTTCGGGCAAGAGTCAGATCATGCTCGCCATCATGGGTCTCCTTGCGCGAAACGCAGCGGCGTCGGGCTCGATCATGTTTGATGGCGTCGAACTGCTTGGTCTCGGCGAGCGAGCGTTCAACCGAATTCGCGCACGCGAGATCGCGATGATCTTTCAGGATCCGATGACGGCGCTCAATCCCTACATGAGAATCTCGCACCAGATGACCGAGGTGCTGACACTGCACAAGGGCATGAGCCGCGGCGAGGCGCTTGGCGAAGCGGTTCGCCTGCTCGACGCCATGGAAGTGCCCGAGGCGCGTACCCGCATCACCATGTATCCGCACGAGTTCTCCGGCGGCATGCGCCAGCGGGTTCTGATCGCGATGGCGCTGCTGTGCCGTCCTCGCCTGCTGATTGCCGACGAACCCACCACGGCGCTGGATGCCACCGTCCGCGGTCAGATCATGCGCCTTCTCGGGAACGTGAGGTCCACGTTCGACACCGCCGTCATTCTCGTCACCCACGATGCCGGCATCGTCGCGGGGCACTGTGACGAGATGGTCGTGCTCTACGGTGGCCAGGTGATGGAAAGCGGTCCGGTCGCACAGACATTCGCCGCCCCGCATCACCCCTATACACGCGGTTTACTGGATGCCGTCCCGCGGCTCGACCGTGACGACGAGAGGTTGCGCGACATCCCCGGGGATCCGCTGAGCATGCACCAGCTGCCTCGGGGCTGTCCCTTTGCGGAGCGTTGCCCGCGGGCGGACGAGCGTTGTCATCACGTGCGGCCCCCTGGCGTCGGTCATGCGCCGGGCCGGTGGGTTGCCTGCCACTGGCCCCTGGGTGGTACGGGATGAACGTGCCCCTTCTCTCTGTGCGGGATCTGTCAGTCACCTTTCGCGTGCGTCCCGGGGGAAGTCCCCCGTGGGTCCGACCGAAGGAGCTTCACGCCGTCCGGGGGGTCGGTTTTGATCTCGCCCCGGCCGAGACGCTCGGAATCGTCGGCGAGAGCGGATCCGGCAAGTCCACCCTTGCCCGCTCCCTGATCGGAACGGTCCCCGCCACCGGAGGCCGGGCGCTCTGGCAAGGCAGGGACCTGTTGGCGCTGGATCCGGGCGAGCGCCGGCCCCTGCGTCGCGACATGCAGATGATCTTCCAGAATCCCCTGGGTGCGCTGGATCCCCGCATGACGGCTGGCGAGATCATTGCCGAACCACTCGTGACCCATGAAACAGGCCTGTCGAGACACGAGATCACATTGCGGGTGAAGTCGTTGCTCGAGCGGGTGGGCCTGCTTCCCGAACACACCAACCGCTACCCTCACGAGTTTTCCGGCGGCCAGTGCCAGCGCATCGGCATCGCGCGCGCGCTCATCGTTCAGCCGAAGCTCCTGATCTGCGACGAACCCGTCTCGGCGCTCGACGTCAGCGTGCAGGCCCAGATCGTCAACCTGCTCCGGGACCTGCAGCGCGACTTCGATTTGTCCCTGATCTTCATTTCCCACGACCTCAGCGTGGTGAAGCACATCGCTGACCGGATCCTGGTGTTCTATCTCGGCCGGGTCATGGAGTACGGCGCCACACGCGATCTCGTTCACGATCCGCGCCATCCCTATACCCGGGCCCTGATTGCTGCAACGCCGGTCCCAGACCCCGCAGTCGAACGCGGACGCCCGGCCACGGGCCTCGAGGGCGAGCTGCCGTCGCCCCTGTCGCCGCCGTCGGGATGCGTGTTTCGCACCCGTTGTCCTCTGGCCCGCCAATCCTGCGCCGAGGCCGTTCCGGCGCTGCAGGAACGCGACGACGGTCGTTTCGTGGCCTGTCCCTTTGGCTGAGACGGGCTCATGAGCGCACACCGCGACCGCCCCCTTGATGCTGAACGAAACAGCAAAATGTTGAACTAACGTGCTGTTGCGCTCGACTAACTTCACCGTGCGAACGGATTCACCTCGTTCCCGTGTCACCTAGTGTAATAGGAATTGAGGAGAATGCCATGTCGAAAAGCCGTCCTACGTAACGGCGCGTCGATGCCCCTAAACCACGAAAGTTGACCCAGGACGTTCGAAATTGTGTCATCCGGGACTGTAGTGTCTGTGTCCTGCCGTCGGTTCGCAAGTGCTATTTCCTCCGCAGTCAGGTCGACGGCAAGAGAGTTTGGCATTCGATAGGCGATGCTCACGCCTTGACTCTGGAGTGCGCTCGGGAACAGGAGAAATTGCTTCTGGTGTCACGATCTTGGTCCGACGTGGGCCTCCCTGACACCACCACATTCATCATGTCTGAGGATGTCCCTGAAGAGTTCCTTCGGCGCTACCAGCGACACTGGAAGTCAATCTCAGCTGCTTCAGAAATCAGATTCTGGCAGACGGGGAGCCACCATGAGCGTTGCGGAAATGATCTGCCGCGGCTGGTACCAACCGAAGCGACAACTGCTCCACGGAGTTTACAACCGCAAGGAAGGCGCGCCTTTCTGCGGCGCATGATGTGTAGAGTCATTAGAACCAAATACATTACACATATAATAGCCGACAATACACATACTATTGATACAGACGGCCTGCCATACCTTGTGTAGAGTACCTGTGCGCCGTGCGCCGAAGCGAGGGCGTGGGCCAACTCGCCGGATACCGCGATGGACCCTAGGCTCTTACATCACGCTGATGGACAGATCGGCGGTCGGCCAACGATTGGGGCGAAGACATGACCCGCACGAGCACTGGCACCGCCTGCCTCTTCGACCTTCTGGACAGATGGAGGCATTTGCCCGCCTATCAACTCGAGCGGCGAGCCGACATCTTTTTCGGCCTCTTCCTCCCGGAGGTCCTGAACGATCACCTGCTATCGCGGGGCATCGAGATCGACCAGCGCCTCATTCCCGAGTTTCCGCTCGGTCAGGCCAACACCAAGCGTTCCGACAAGGCAGATTTCTTTGCCCTTTCCGTAGACCGGAAACATGCCTTCCTCATTGAATTGAAGACCGACATGAGATCGCTTCGCAATAGCCAGGAGGATTATCTAAATCGCGCCGTGGCGCGAGGTCTCGCCGCAATTCTCTGTGACTTGAGGGGCATGGCGAAGGCAACTGATCGTCACGCGCGACGAAAGTACTTTCACCTCCTAGAGGCGGTCGCCGGTCTAGGCCTGTTGAGACTGCCGCCCGGACTTGAAGACAAGATCCACGGCCCCTCGCGCGGCGTGTATGACCTCATCGAGAGCATCGAAGTCGCGCCCCACCTTCCTGTGCTGGAAATCATCCACGTTCTGCCCAACGCATCAGGTCAAATGAACTGCATCGACTTTCCGTCTTTCGCATGCGTCGTCGCACGTCGCGGTAAGCTCGGTGCCCGATTTGCCGAAAGCCTCCGCGAGTGGTCCATCGTAGCGCCAGGTGAACGGCGAAAACAAGCGACGTTGGAAGTGGAATAGCGGAAGCAAGGAACATCAGATGACAACAATGGTCGAATATTTCTCGAAGTGCAGTGAACCTTATCCAGGGTGGCTGCATGACGGAAACTTCAGTCTGAGATGTTTCTTCAAGAGCCGCACAGTATTCTATCCTGGTGCTGGCGCGCACGGTCGTCCTCTCGATATCTTCAATCCAAGTCACAGTGCCCACTGCTACTTTCTTGTCGATCAAATGTATTCTGCTGCACGTTTGGACCAACAGACCGGCGACAAACCCACCGGCTACAGGACCATTTACAACCACCAATTCTCGATTGACGAACTGCTGCGAGAATGTACCTGCCCCTTGCCGACGGATGATTTGGGGCAATTTGCAATTCCACCGAGGGCAGGAGTCAGTTCTTTCGGACGTGCCTACCGTTCTCAGGATAGTTCAATGTTGGCGGCTGTTGACTCAACCTCCGCTGTCTACTTGCGGGTTTATGAGAGGGTGCCCGGTTACGATGAGGCACACGGAGCTGAACGCTTTGCAATGTTCTGTCTCGGTATGGAAGCCCGTACTGCTTATGAGTGGTTCTACGGCACCATGTTCCGAGATCATCCGCCATATGCCGTGTGGCTTCAGGATGACGGGCCCGTACTGGATCCTGCAAGATTGGCAGCTCACGACAGGGGATTCGGAGACCCGAACGGCCGATTGTATAGGGCAGCTCTCGAAACCGGCTTACCAGAGTTTCTGGTTGTGCGGCGGAATACAAGACATTGGAGTAGGTATCGTCGGGTTAGGGGAGTTGGTCCCAAACCCGGCTTCCTTGGCCATCACCCATACAAAGTGTCACGTAACGCCGTTCGAGGTTGTTTGTCCTGAACGACACAATCCAGGGCACCACGATACGAAGGAACCATAGATATGGCATACCAGGGGAAACTGGACGGTCTCTGCGGTCAGTATGCGATCGTCAATGCATACAACCAGTGCGGGTTGAATGAGGAATGGCTCGGACAGGACCTATTCAATATTGCCTGCAGTGCTATTGACGGTTGGCCAGACATTATGTGGGAAGGCACGTCGTTCTCTCAACTTAGGAAAATGCTTCGCACTTGCCAGAGGGCGTTGAGGAATGCCTACAAGGAAGCGGGTGAAGAGTTTCACCTCGAGGTGGAAACTCCTTTTGTTGGGAAGAAGAGACCGAGGTCCAACAGAGAATACTGGATGCGGTTCGAGGAGTTGCATTCATGCAGCGATGTTGTGTGCGGTATTTTGGGAATGGAACAACCGCACGAGCATTGGATCACATTCGAGAACAGGAGAAAGTCACTTTCTTTCTTCGACTCAGACGCTACGGGTGCAAGATGGCGCATAGAAAAACGGGAAATCCATGCCGGCCGACGCTACCGGAGGAGATATCTTGTCAATCGCCGGGAACTGGTGGTGTTTCGATCGAACGTCGGCGGATGAATTGACCACGCTCGGGGCGGCAATGGTACCTGTCCTTGCATTAGATGCGCGTCTCAACCGTTGACAATGCATAATCAACATTGCAAATCAGCCAAAAGGCAGATGAGGATCAGAATATGTCAAGACTAGGAGATTTGAGGAAACTTTATAAACTGATTGACAGGTTGGAGATTAATACTTGCGGGAGTAGGAAGCTGGAGGATTGCGATCCATCTACAGATCGCAGTGATGGCGGGGTGTATTTCTTCTTTGAGAAAGGAGAGATGCGAGAGAAGAGTGGGAAGGGTAATCGTGTCGTTCGGGTCGGCATATGCGATTCCTATCGAAAGCGCATCAGCGGGGATCATAAAGGGAACCCAGACAGACCACTGAAAGGTTCCAACTTTCGAAAATGGGTGGCCAATGCACTCTTTATCAAGTATCGCCACACAGAATTTTCCGAGTGGCCCGACATCACCGAGATGAACTTTAAGGACATGCCCGCTGCACTGAACTTTGAACAGCGGCACCATCTGGATTGCATGATTCGAGAGCACATGTATCCTATGTGTCTACTTTTTGTTCCAATTGGATGCAAGAGCTGCCAAAAGTACATCGAACGGAATGCAGTCGGTCTCCTAAGCGAGTGCCGGGAAAGCAGTCCCATTGACCCAAAGTCTAAGCGGTGGCTTGGGAAGCATAGTCGGTCGGGAAAAATACGTGAATCGGGACTGTGGAACAGCCACTTTGTCACAGGCGGATATGAGCATGGGTTCCTCGATAGATTGAAGAGATACGTGGATTGAGCCGGCTGACGGCGGGCGCTGCGCCAGTCCAAGCTGCACTCAGGCTAGCCCAGATTTAACGTTTTCCCCACCTGCGAGGGATGATTCCACGGATTTTACGTCCTATGGTCTCGCCTCTGTTTTCTGAATAGTACAATAATACATGGGGTTGATGGACAGGCCCAATCCTGGTTGATGCCCGGATGGGCGTTGTAGTGCCATCTTTTTGCATGGTGGCCTTGCGCCAGCCTCCCACGGGCCTACAGTGCCGCCATGTTCATCCGCGCCACCAGGACAGGCACCGCCAGGGACGGCTCCGCACGCCTCTCCCACCGCCTCGTCGAGAACCAGCGCCAGGACGGCAAGGTGCGCCAGACAACCCTGCTCAACCTGGGACGGCACTTCTCCATCGAGCGTGAGGCCTGGCCTTTGTTGTGCGAACGAATCCAGGAGCTGCTCGGCGGCCAGCCGACCCTGGGCCTCGATCCGGCGCCTCAGGAGATCGAGGCCGAGGCACGCCGGATCACCGCACGGCTGGTGGAGCGTCAGGGTGAGGAGACGGCCGGGGCTGACTGGGAGACCGTCGATATCGGTTCCGTGCGTGACATGGACGGCCGCACCATCGGAGTCGAACATGCCGCCTTGTCGGCCCTGGAAGCGCTGGGCCTTCCGGCATTGTTCGACGAGCTGGGCTTCAACCGGCGCCAGAGGTGTTGTGCCCTTGGATCCATCATCGCGCGCATGGCGCACCCGGGATCGGAACGCGAGACCAACCGGTGGCTGCGGAGGACGAGCGCTGCCGGCGAGATGCTCGGCTTCGACTTCGGCCAGGTCAGCGACATGGCGCTCTACCGGGCATCGGACAAGCTGGTGTCCTGCCAGGAACGGATCGAGGACCATGTCTTCGGCACGGTGGAGAGCCTCTTTGGCCTGGAGCCCACGATCACCCTTTATGATCTCACCAACACCTTCTTTGAGGGCCAGGCTCAGGGACAGCCCAAGGCTGCGCGGGGCCATTCGAAGGAGGGGCGCACGGACGCCCCCCTGTTGACCCTCGGCCTGGTACTCGACGGCTCGGGCTTTGTCCGCCGTTCAGGTGTCTTTGCCGGCAATGTCACCGAGGCACATACACTGGGCTCGATGCTGGAGTCCCTGGGAGCGCCCCTGGGGGGCGTGGTCATCATGGACCGTG
>MPMV01000022.1 GCA_002238685.1 bacterium EF100-94H03 bin56 | reverse complement strand
TGAAAAGCATGTAGCGCAAACGTGTCTGGATGGTGCTGGTCCCCGGAAACAGGTGGTCAGCAATAGAGTCCCGGATCCCTCCCAAGCCAAGTTCGTCGCGGGTCTCGCGTTCCTGGAACAGCGCCATTATCCGTTGCGCGCGTTGGCGCTCGGCTTCGTCAAAATCTATCCATGCCAATGATGACATTCGTGCGCTCCCCATCACCGCGGCTCGTCGCAAGGGATGCGCAGTCAGCCGTTGGCCCCTCTGGCCGGGCCATGAACTTCCCCGGTTGGCCGAAGCCCGCGACTTCCGGTTGCCTAGGCCGCAGGTTCCGATGGGGTGTAGCCGTTGTCCGGCTCCCACGGATCGGCCAGATCGATGTTCGACCTGTCATGTCACGAAATATGGCACCCCGAAACGGTAGGTCTATCGATCTCCATATACGTTCCCTTTCCACCCGACGCTTCCCTTACCTGTTCGAATAGCCTTCATCAATACAAACTCCCCCTAGCACTAGAACGCTGACATGCAGCGCGACCTTGCAGCGTGAGGCCTCAGTTAACTTACACAAGGCGTGGCAGACTGTCTGTAAATATAATATGTGTATTGTCGATTTTTGGATGTGTAATTCATTTAACTCTAGTGAATCTACGCATCTGCTGGCCACGATCTGAGTAGTTCGTGATGCTCACGTCAAGCGAAGCGCTGTGTGAGACGCTCGCACACATGAAATCTTGACACAAGCGACCGTCTTGGTAAGCGCGTTGACGTTGCTGGCGGCTAAGTGCGCAGACCGTCAGATTTGAGCCAGTTGGGAACAGGCGGCACCTGCCAAACAAGACGCAGTATCTTGGCAGGTGAGAATGCCCTCTGGGCTGGCGAGGCCGGCGCCAGGAGGCCGCATCATGGTGGTGCAGTTAGCGGCACTCGCTTATAGGAAACAGCACTTTGCGCGAGGCGTTTGGCCCAGATGCAGAACCCGCTGGCCTTGAAGCACAGCACCTTGCACATCGTCCGCCGACGGTTGATGAAGGTATGTTGCGGCCCGACAGGGGGTCGTCCCCGAGGTGCTGTCTCACCAGAGCCTGCAGGCCATCGAAGGACTTGCACATGTCCGTGGGATCAAGAGCAAGCCACACACACACTGCCTTGGGGCAGCCACCTCGAGTAGAGTCAGGGGGTGGCGCGCCAGCGGTAGGGTCCGGTGGTACAATCCCGTGAAGGGCATTCCGTCACTTTCGTTCCGGTCCTCAATCCGGCTCCCATGGCCGCGTTTCCACTCCCCTGCTCGTCAAACCGCACGCCCGGATCTGTGAGGGCGAGAGTCGAATGTCTGAGCTACTCGACCGAGATCGTTGAAGTGCTATTGTCCTGTTTCCATATGATGGGGGCGTGAAGCCGATGTTGAGCGACATGGTGGATTGCTGATGGGCAGGATAAGCGTCGCGATTCTCGGGGCAATTGTCGGCGGCTTCGCGGCAGCAGCAGCAGTTGTGTTCTGGTTGGCATGGGGAGTACCAAAACAAGGGCCCTCCGCACACGTTGACCTTTCTCGTGGAGATTATGCTGACCTTCTGCTGACCCTTGTGACGATTCTGCTGGGTGCAATCGGCTTGGCGGTAACGGTAGGCGCGTTGGTAATCGGTTTGGTCGCGTTCAAGACGCTGCGCGAGATCAAGAGCGACGCGGCCAACGCGGCCAAGGATGCGGCAGCCATCAAGATCACGGAGACGATGGCCGATGAACTGAGACCAAGTGTAAACGCGAAGGTCAAGGAGGCCCTGCCGCCTGCTCTTCGAGCTGCGCTGCTGAATGATGAAGTAGGTCATAGAATTCTGGCCGAGATGGCCCAACGGGGAGAGTTGGATGAAGTGCTTGAACGTGTGGCAATGCGGATGCAGGGCGGTGGACCAGAACCCGATCCAGACACTGCAGCGAAATACGCAGATGACGATGACGACCACGCCTGAAGAAAACAGGAGATAGAAACTATGAATGGAAACATGCAGAACATGGCGACGTCATACGATTGGGAGGTCAGACCGCCTTCTCTGGAGTACCTGAACCTCGCACCCGAGGTGCGGCTAGATATTGACGAATTCCTTTCTGAACCCCCAGTTAGACTCGGTGCGATAGCCAAGCGGCTGGGCATCAAGGTGCTGCTTTCCACGCTCCCGCGTGGCACCTCGGGTCAGATCGGCCAGGAGAATGGAGGCTTCGTCATCCGCATTAACCGCCACGAGGCGAAGCACAGGCAACGCTTCACCCTTGCTCACGAAATTGCCCATTATCTGCTTCATCGCGACAGAATTATCGCGGCGGGAGGGTGGTCGGAGAACGTTCTGCTCCGTTCGGGACAGCCTGCCAACGTTGAATATGAGGCCAACCGCCTTGCCTCTGATCTTGTGCTACCCTCTGCCCAACTTGCTGAGGCGACGGCAGAGTACACCGGTCCCATGACCAGCGAGATAATTGAGGACTTGGCTTGCAGATTCTTGGTGTCCACGGCGGCGGTGGAAATCAAGCTGCAGATGAGCTGAGGCGACGGGGGTCAAGATGGATGTTCAGGAGTATTTGGTAACGTTAGGCATCCGCCCGGCCGAGCTGAGCGGGCTCAAGGAATTGCCGGGCAGTACGAAAGACCGATTGACGCCCCTGGTACTGCTGGCTCCTTGGTTGGCCACGGTGCCGCTATCTCGTGCCCTCGACAAGTTTGAGGAAGCCTATCCGTCGCGCCCCTACTTCATTGATGTGGACACCTACTACCGGATCAATGACAAACCGAACGAGGCCAAAGATCTTTGGAAGCGGCTTGCGCAAAAGCCAGCAGATCTTGCCGTTTGGTGGCAGCTCTTGTCCGAACATGCTGAAGCCAACCCTTGCCTACTTATGGCTGAACATTCCATTCAAAGCGGACGCGATCAGATCAAATGGGCTCGGGAGAATAACCGCACTTTCTGCCTCAAAATGAACCTCGCTGAGGGATACGGGCCGGGTATTCCCCCTTGGATTCCGGATCTTGTTACAGAGCTTGCCGCGGAGGGTGCAAATGACTATGCAATCGTGTTTGAGTTTGGGTGGGTCCCTGACGCATTGCAGGTTGCGGCACTTGCCAGCGGATTCACCAAGAGCTTCTTCTCTGAGATCGCACCGGAAATCCCGGTGGCAGTGTCCTGCACCTCGTTCCCCAAGGACTTCACAGTCTATGACGGGACAAGTGAGTGTGCTTTCACCAATCGCGATCTAATCACCCAAGTGCGGCGTGCTACCAACCATCCGAAGATCATCTACGCGGACTGGGGTACGACAAGACCAAGAAGCTATGGCCACTCCAATGCACCCAAGAAACGTATCGACTACCCAACTGGCACCTCATGGGTGATCGCCCGGGACCAAGACGGCCAGGTTTGTTTCCAAGAGGCCGCGCAAAGGATCACCATCAGTCCGCATTGGTCTGGCAACCTAGGCATCTGGGGCGAACAACTCATTGAGAGCACTGCGGCCGGACAGGCCTTCGCAATAGACACGATGCCAAAAATGTATTCTGCTCGAATCAACATTCATCTGCACCGACAGGCCTTCCATGGTAATCTGCCTCAGCCTAATGAGTTGGATGAAGAGTGGAAGGATGACGATTTTTGATGGCGAAGCTCACTCAACGCGTCCACATCCCCCTTCGCCTGAGTCGCAACGGCCGAGTCAATCTTCGACAAACTGGAACTTCTATCTGCACGCACTTGCGGGACTTGGTGCCCAGTGCACACCCTCGCGGTGCGTTTATCGGTGTTGATTGTCATAGCGCCCCATGGCGACCGTCAGATTTGCGGACAACACAGCAGTCAGTGCCAGCAAAGGACTTGGTGTAGCCGCATAGACCTGCTGAAGGTGAGACCGGACCTTGTAACCTATTGCACGACAAACACTAATTGTTCGGATCTGTCTGCTTTTTGTCCCGTGTGTCCGATAGTCAACACAAGTTCCATAACCTGAAGGTCGCAGGTTCAACACTGATCCGGCTGCATCCCATCCGCCCGCTTGGTGCAGGGGGCGGGTGGATCAGGTGGAGAGGCCGAGGTCGCGTTTCTTGCTGGCGGCCCAGGACTGGATGATGCGGTCGGCGATCATGGCCATCAGGGCCATGGATCCTCCGGCGATGACGCCCTGGCCGAAGCGGGCGTTGGTGAGGCTGTCGTAGACCCACTGGCCGAGGCCCTTGGTGCCGACGAGGGCGGCGATGACGAGCATGGCGAGGGCGAACATCACCACCTGGTTGAGGCCGACCATGATCTCCGGAATGGCGAGCGGCAGGCGGACCTTCCACAGGATCTGCCTCTCGGTGCAGCCCATCATCCGGGCCGCCTCGATGGCCACCGGATCGACCTGGCGAATGCCGTGTTCGGTATAGCGGATCGCCGGCACGATGGCGTACATGATGATGGCCAGGAGGGCCGAGAAATCGCCCACGAGGAACACCATCACGACGGGGATCAGGAAGACGAAGAGCGGCATGGTCTGCAGGGTGTCGTTGATCGGCCGCAGGACGGCAGAGACGCGGTCGTTCTGCGCCGCCCAGATGCCAAGCGCCCCTCCGGCCACGAAGCAGATGATGACCGAGGTGGCGGTGAGATAGAATGACAGCATGGCTCTGGGCCACGCCCCGCTCAACAGCATGAAGGCCATGCCGAGGAAGGCGAAGAGGGCGACCTTCCAGCCCCCGACCTGCAGGGCGATGAGCGTGACGGCAACGACGAAGACCGGCCACGGCGTTCCCGATGCGCCGTAGTAGAAGAGGATGCCCAACAGTGCCACGGCGACGACGGAGCGCCAGCCGCCCAGCCGTGCGGCCAGGCCGCCGATGGCCACCAGGATCACCCAGTAGATGACGGAAGCCATCGTCGTCATCTCGAACCCCCACGAGCCGGGACGGGCGATCCTTTCGAGACCCGCCTTCATGGGCAGCATGAAGAAGTAAAGCGTGTAGGTCTTGATGGCGTCCGTGGTGTCGAAGAAGTTGCGGGTGAACCAAGAGACCGCCTGATTGAGGTCCTCGGCCGGGTAGATGATCCAGGCCTCGGGATAGGCGCTGAACACCGGCGCCGCCCACGAGAGCAACGTGCCGGCGACGACCGCGGTTGCCATGGAGGAAAGCCAGGGATGGCGGGCGATGTAATTGCCCGAACGACGCACGTGGATCTCGCCTGTCCGTTCGGCGAAGCCGCGGCTGATGCGATCCATCATCATGGCGATCAGAACGATGACCAGTCCGGCAAGCAGACTCTGGCCGGTCTGGGCCTTGCGCATCGTGGAGAGCACTTCCCAGCCGATATCGGCGAAGCCGCCGATGATGGCGGCGATGATCACCATGGCGAGAGCCGCCATGATGGTCTGGTTCACGCCGATCATGATCGTGTGCGTCGCTGCCGGAATACGCACCATGAAGAGAAGCTGGAAAGCGCTGCAGCCGGACATCTGGCCGCTCTCAATCACGTTGTCGGGAACACGCTGGAGACCCAGCATGAGGTTCCTCACCATGGGCGGGCTGGCGTAGACCGCCGACGCCACCATGCCGACCACCGGCCCGATGCCGAAGAGAATCAGGATGGGAATGAGATAGGCGAACGTCGGAACCGTCTGCATGACGTCGAGCGTCGGCTCGATGACGCGCCGGGCCCAGCGGAACTGGAAACCGAGCAATCCCATGACGAACCCGATCATCAGCGAGAGCGGCACGGACATGCCGACCAGTGCCAGGGTCGACATGCTCTCGTCCCAGTATCCGACGATCATCATGTAGAAGAGGGAAGCGATGCAGAAGGCGGCGAGACGCCAGCCCTGGGCGGCGTAGGCGATGATCGCCACGATGGCGATCGTGACCGGCCAGGGCGATGCCTGAAGGAGGGCCTGAAGGCCCCTCATCGGCCATTCGAGGACATCGGAAATCAGGCGAAAGAACGGCTTGAAGTTGGCCGTGAACCAGTCCATCAAGAACTCGAGACCGGCCTCGATGGGCAGCATCCAGTCCTTGGGATACTTGACGAGCCACTTCTCGTCGTCACGCAGGATGAGACAGAGAATCGCCAGGACGCCGAAGACCAGCCAGACCAGGAGATTGGGTGCCGGCAGGCGCGCCCTCAAGTGTGCCGGGCTCACGCCGCATCCCCCGCTGCATGGCTGTCGGCAAGGGCGCTCAGAACCATCTGGGCCGTGATGCTTCCGACGATGGCGCCCTCCCCGCTCTTCACGGCAACGACATCCGAACCAGCGGCAAAGCGGGGCATGATCTCCTCGAGGGTGGCATGTTCGTCGACCACGTCATCGGTGGCAGGATGAAGATCAGCACTGGTGGCAATGTCACCGGCGGTGATCACCTTCACCCGTGGCACATCCTGGGTGAACTCGCTGACATAGTCGTCAGCCGGCTGCATCACCACCTCTGCGGGCGTTCCGATCTGCACGATCCGGCCATCCTTCATGATGGCGATCCTGTCCGCCAGGCGCAGGGCCTCGAGGAAGTCGTGGGTGATGAAGACGATGGTCTTGTGGAGCAGCTGCTGAAGGCGCAGGAACTCGTCCTGCATCTGCCGGCGGATCAGCGGATCGAGAGCGGAAAAGGGTTCGTCAAGAAACCACAGCTCCGGTTCGACAGCGAGACTCCGTGCGATCCCGACACGTTGCTGCTGACCGCCCGAGAGCTGGCGCGGGTAGCTCGTCTCGCGCCCTCCAAGTCCGACGAGATCGATCATCTCCATCGCCCGGGCGAGCCTCTTTTCCTTGGTGACACCCTGGATCTGCAGGGGAAACGCAACGTTCTCGACCACCGACAGGTGCGGCAGGAGACCGAAATTCTGGAACACCATGCCCATCTTGTGGCGGCGGATGTCGATCAGCTTGTCCCTGGAGACCCGCAGGAGATCCTCGCCATCGAGAATCACCTCTCCCGCGGTCGGCTCGACCAGGCGCGACAGGCAGCGCACGATGGTCGATTTCCCGGAACCAGACAGCCCCATGATGACGAAGATCTCACCGAAGTGGACGTCGAACGTGACGTCGCAGGCGGCACCGATGTGGCCCGACTCGCTGATGGACTCGATCAGGCCAGCGGCGTCGGCCACATCACCCTTGCCGGACGTGAAGAACCTGTCGGCCGCCGGGCCGTACACCTTCCAGACATGCCTGCATGTCAGCTTGACTTCCTGGTCATCGGCTCCCGTCATGATCTCCTCGCATGGGCCATGCCTCGATCCCGCACCGTCCCACTTTCCCCCAGGGCAAGGGACAATCTATCCGCTCAGACCACAAAACGCCATGATCCGGGCCAACGGTCTCGACCGGTTCGGCGAAGAGGTGCACTATGGCAGCGCCACATCGGGAGTCTTCAATCGAGGCCATGCTCAGGACCGAGGACATCGAGGGCCTTGACCGCCCGACGGCCGAGGCCCGCGGTTTGCCGGGACATGTCTACACTTGCGAAGAGTTTGCCCGCGAGGAGCAGGCCCGGCTATTCCCACGGACCTGGACATTTGCCGGCTATGCCCACGAAGTGCCGGATGCCGGATCCGTCGTGCCGAGAACACTGGCCGGTGTCCCGATCCTCTTCTCGCGCAGCCGCACCGGCGAGGTCAGGTGCTTCCACAATATCTGCACCCACCGGGGTTCATTGCTCGTCGACGAGGCGGCCAGCGGTCTTGCCACCCTGCGCTGCCGCTATCACGGCTGGACCTACGATCTCGATGGAGCGTTGCGCCTGACACCCCACTGGGGCGGCTACAACCAGGGCCACGCAGAAGGATTCGAGAAGTCCTGCCATGGTCTGAAACCCGTCCGCATGGCACGCTGGCACGACTGGATCTTCGTCAACATCGATGGCGACGCTGAGCCCTTCGACGACTATGCCGCAGCCTTCATGGCCCATCTCGACGAGTACGATCTCGACGACGCCACCTGGGCGTTGACGCTCACTTACGACATCGCCGGCAACTGGAAGCTGGTGGCCGAGAACTACCTTGAGACGCTCCATCTCGACTTCGTGCACACCTTGCTCGCCGAGGCGGCTCCCTTCGAGCAGCACGAGATCATCGCCGACGGCGCTTGCCTGGGCACCATCATCGACGTCGGCTTGCCGGCCACCTGGACCGGGAGCGAGCCGCTGCCCCGCTGGCCGGGCATCGATGGCGCCAACAGGACGGCCAAGAACCTGGCGCTCTTTCCCAATTTCAAGTTCGTGATCGGCCCCGACCATGCCTGCTCCATGGTGGAGTTTCCGGGTGGCGCCGGCCAGTCCCACCAGCGCTGGGACTTCTACTTCCACGGCGACGGCGCCACGGCGGCGCGCTATACCGATGCGCGCCAGGCGATCATCGACTTCTTTGACACCACCAACGTCGAGGACTTCAAAGCCGTTGAGGGGGTGCACAGGGGACACATGTCCCCGGCCATGCAGGGCGCCCGCTTCAACGGCATCTGGGAAGGGGGCGTGCACCACTTCCAGAAACTCGTTGCCCACTACATGAGCGAGCCATGAATACAGACGTCTTCATCACCTGTGCCGTGACCGGCGCCGGCGACACCACCGACAAGAGCCCCCACGTACCGGTAACGCCCGAGGCCATCGCCAATGCGGCCATCGAGGCCGCCCGTGCTGGCGCGGCCATTGCCCACATTCACGTGCGTGACGTGACGACCGGCAAGGGCAACCGGGACAGGGATGCCTTCCGGGAGGTCGTGGCACGGGTGCGCGACAGCGAGTGTGACGTCATTATCAACCTGACCACGGGCATGGGTGGCGACTACGTGCCCGACGCCGACGATCCGGGGCGCGCGTCGCCTGGAAGCGACATGACATCGCCCGAGGAGCGGGTGCTCCATGTCGAGGAACTGCTTCCGGAAATCTGCAGCCTCGACGTGGCCACCATGAACTTCACCGACGGCGCATTCATCAACGTCCCCGACCACCTTAGGGTCATGGGCGAGCGCATCGCCAAGGCGGGGGTCAAACCGGAACTCGAGTGCTTCGATCTGGGTCATGTCAGGCTTGCCAACCAGCTCATCACCGAGGGAGTCATCGAGGAGCCACCGCTCTTCCAGATCTGCCTGGGAGTGCCCTGGGGAGCTCCGGCGGATCCCGAATCGCTGATCGCCATGCGCAACCTGCTGCCGGCGAATGCCCACTGGTCGGCCTTCGGGATCAGCCGCATGCAGATCCCCATGGCGGCACAGGCCGTGATCTCGGGCGGCAACGTGCGCGTCGGTCTCGAGGACAACCTCTATCTTTCGCGCGGCGTGCTGGCGACCAACGGCCAGCTCGTGGAGCGTGCCGTCGAGGTCGTCGAACGCCTCGGCGCACGGATCATGAGTCCCGCCGAGACGCGCCAGAAACTGAGCTTGACGAAACAGTTCTGAAAGACAGGCGGCAATCATGGTGGAGAAGATCGTCAGGACCGATGAGGAGTGGCGGGCCCGGCTGACCGAAGAGCAGTTCAGGGTCACGAGGCGCGCCGGAACGGAAAGGCCGTTCTCCGGGGCCCATCATGCAGCCGGCGCACCGGGCCTCTACCGCTGTGTTTGCTGCGATGCGGCGCTCTTCGAATCGGCGACCAAGTTCGATTCAGGCACCGGGTGGCCGAGTTTCTGGGCTCCGATCGACGAGGAGGCGGTCGAGCTCAAGTCCGACAGAAGCCTCTTCTTCATGCCCCGGACCGAGGCGGTCTGCGCCCGTTGCGACGCCCATCTCGGACACGTCTTCCCCGACGGGCCGCCCCCGACCCACCAGCGCTACTGCATGAATTCGGCCGCCCTCAGTCACGAAAAGGCGAGCGACGGCGGAACGTGAAGCCCGGACCGCTCAATCTCATCACCGATGTCGATGGGATCCTCGTCGGTCAGGCGGAGGATCACCATGTCAGGACCGGTGTCACCGCCATCGTTCCAGGCGAACGCGTCACGGCCGCCGCCGACGTGAGGGGCGGCGCCCCGGGCACGCGTGAAACCGGCACACTCCATGTCGCCAGTCTCGTTGACGCCGTGGATGCGGTCGTGCTCTCCGGCGGCTCGGTCTTCGGTCTCGATGCGGCGAGCGGCGCCGTGGAACGGCTGGCCGAAGAGGGACGGGGCTTTCCCACCTCCGCCGGCAGGGTTCCGGTGGTGCCGGCGGCCATCCTCTTCGACCTCTCCAATGGCGGCGACAAGGCGTGGGGCCGACATTCTCCCTACAGCAACCTGGGGTACCGGGCGGTCGAGGCGGCGGCGCACCGTTTCGACCTGGGCAACACCGGCGCCGGTCTCGGCGCCAGCGCCGGGCCCCTCAAAGGGGGAACGGGCAGTGCCTCGGCGGTCACCGGCGGCGGTCTCCAAGTGGGGGCCATCGTCGCGGTCAATGCCGTCGGATCGACGGTGATACCGGGCACCTCGACGCTCTGGGCAGCCCTCTTCGAACAGGCTGGCGAGATGGGCATGCCGCCACGCTCGCTGCCCGCAGGGCCCTTGGACCTCGATGATCATCTCAGGGGCTTTGCCGCCGAGAACACCACCATCGGCGTCGTTGCGACCAATGCGAGGCTCGACAAGGGGGCGCTCAATCGCATGGCCATCATGGCCCATGACGGGTTGGCCCGTGCCATCCGTCCGGTTCACACCCCTTTCGACGGCGATACCATGTTCGCGCTCGCCACGGCGAAGCACCCGGACACCATCGATGCCGCCACGCTCGCACGCCTGGGCTCGATGGCGTCGGATTGCGTGACCAGGGCCACAGGAAGGGCCATGGTGGCGGCGGAGACCCTTGACGGCATGACGAGCTACAGCGACTGGAGGATTGGCAAGTGCCAACAGCACTGATCACGGGAGCTAGCCGGGGGATCGGCCTCGAACTCACCAGACAGTACCTTGCCGACGGCTGGCTGGTTCATGCCGGGGCCCGCCAGCCCGGCCATGCCCCGGGGCTGTCGAAACTGGCCTCTTCTCGGCTTGTCGTCCACCGGCTCGACGTGACGCGTGGCGAGGATGCGGCATCCCTTGCCGCATCGCTTGGCGGGGCACCGGTCGATCTCCTCATCAACAACGCCGGTATCTGGTACGGCGAGGCTGAGCTCTATGGCCGGTTCAGCGACGAGGCATGGATCGAGCAGTTCCGGGTCCACGTCTTCGGCGTCATGACGATGGTGGCCGCACTGCAGGACAACGTCGCGGCAAGCGAAGGGCGCACGATCATCAACATCTCGAGCGGGAGCGGCAGTTTCGGCTGGCAGGCAAAGTCGCCCGACTACCCCTACAACTCCTCGAAGGCAGCGCTCAACATGCTGGCGCAGGGGCTGGCGGTGGACCTCCGGTCAAGGGGGATCATCGTGGTAAACCTGACACCGGGGTTCGTTTCCACCGACATGACAGGCCATGACGCCGACCTCGACCCCGCCACCAGCGTTGCCGGCATGCGCCAGGTCATCTCCGGCCTCGATCACGCCGCCAGCGGCTCGTTCCTGCGCTACAACGGCGAGGTCGCGCCATGGTGAAGTCCGTCCTCATTACCGGCGCAAGCCGTGGCATCGGCTTCGAGTTCGCGGTGCAGTATGCCGCCGCCGACTGGCAGGTCCACGCCTGCTGCCGGCGTCCCGGCGACACTCATTTCGACCATGGCATCGACGTGCATGTACTGGACGTTGCCGACCAGGCGTCGATCGACTCCCTGGCCTCATCCCTCGATGGCAAAGCCATCGATCTTCTCATCAACAACGCCGGAATCTTCGGCAGCCCCCACCAGGATGTCGGTGAGACAGACGACGAACAATGGGAACTGGTGATGCGCACCAATGTCATCGCTCCCTTCAGGGTGACCGAGGCCTTCAGGAGTCATCTTGCCCGCGCCCGCCAGGCCACCGTCGTGATGATCTCGAGCCTCGCCGGATCCATCGCCGACAACCATTCGGGAGGCCTCCACCTATACCGGACCAGCAAGACTGCGCTCAACATGGTGGCGGCGAACCTGGCGCATGACCTCGCCGGAGACGGCATCAAGGTCCTGGCCCTTCATCCGGGGTGGGTAAGGACAGACATGGGGGGAGAGTCAGCACTTCTCTCTGCGAGAGAAAGTGTTGCAGACATGCGGCGGGCGATCGCCTCGGCCCCCATGGAGATGTCCGGCCGGTTTCTCGACCGCAACGGCCAGCCCTTGCCCTGGTAGGCTGTTCAATCGTCCTGAACGGCACCGTTCAGGAAACCGTGGCGCCGGTCTTCTGTCCGGGGTTGGCGGCGATCCTTCCGTGGCACTGCTTGAACTTGCGCCCGGAACCGCAGGGGCAGCGTTCGTTGCGCCCTACTCTCCCCCACGTCGCCGGATCGGCGGGGTTGCGGTCACTCTGCCTGACACGACGCATCGAGGTCGGCATCGGCCGCCAGGTGCTGCGCCCGGACGACGGCATCTCCGGATTGCCGCGTGAGTCCTGCATGCGCCGCCGCGCCTCCTCCTGGCGCTGCGCCTCCATCTCCGCCGACGAACGGATCTCGACGCGCATCAGAAGCTGAGTGACCGATTCGCGCACGGAGACAAGCAGGTCGTCGAACAGGTTGAAGGCCTCTCGCTGGTACTCCCGCAACGGGTCCCTCTGTGCATAGCTTCTCAGCCCGACGGACTGCCGCAAGTGATCGAGAGCAAGCAGGTGGTCACGCCATTTCTGGTCGATGACCTGAAGAAGCAGGCTCTTTTCGGCGATTCTCATCACCTCCGGCGTGAACTCCTCCTCCTTGCGGTTCATGGCGCCGTCGGCAGCGGCGAGAATGCGGTCGAGCACTTCCTCCTCGGCCATGCCTTCCTCGGCCGCCCATTCGGTGACCGGAAGTTCGAGCCCGAGAATGCGCCGGACGTCAAGCTCGAGACCCTCGACGTCCCACTGTTCGGGGTAGGTTTCGGCGGGAATGGCGCGATTCACACTGTCCTCGACAACCTCCCGGCGCATGTCCGTGATGGTGTCGGCAACCTCGGTTGCAGCCATCAGGTCGCGGCGCTGCTCGTAGATCACCTTGCGCTGGTCGTTCATGACGTTGTCAAAGCGCAGCAGTGTCTTGCGGATCTCGAAGTTGCGTGCCTCGACCTTGCCCTGCGCCCTCTCGATCGCCTTGTTGACCCAGGAATGGGCGATCGCCTCGCCTTCCTCGAGGCCGAGTTTCTGGAGCATGGAATCGAGCTTGTCGGACCCGAAGATGCGCATCAGGTCATCTTCCAGCGACAGCAGGAAGGTTGACGCTCCCGGATCGCCCTGACGACCTGAACGGCCGCGCAGCTGGTTGTCGATGCGCCGGCTCTCGTGGCGCTCCGTGCCGACGATGAAGAGACCGCCGGCCTCGAGAACCCGGTCACGCTCGTCGCCGACCTCCGCGCGGATCTTCTCTTCCCCGAGCTTGCGTTCCGCCTCGTCCGAGATGTCGGAAAGCTCCTGGCCGATACGCATGTCGGCATTGCCGCCAAGCTGTATGTCGGTGCCCCTGCCGGCCATGTTCGTGGCGATGGTCACCGCACCGAAGCGTCCGGCCTGGGCGATGATGGTGGCTTCCTGTTCGTGGTAGCGCGCATTCAGCACGTGATGATCGATCTTCCCCTTCTTCAGCTGGCCCGAGATCTGTTCCGACTTCTCGATCGACACGGTACCGACGAGAACGGGCTGCCCGCGCTCGTGGCAGTCCTCGATGAGGCCGATGATTGCATCGTGCTTCTCGGCAACCGTGCGATAGACCTCGTCGTCGCTGTCGGCACGGATCATCGGCCGATGGGTCGGGATCTCGAGGACTTCGAGTCCGTAGATTTCGGCAAACTCCCCGGCCTCTGTCATCGCCGTGCCGGTCATGCCGGCCAGCTTGTCGTAGAGGCGGAAGTAGTTCTGGAAGGTTATGGAGGCCAGCGTCTGGTTCTCGGTCTGGATGGGCACCCGCTCCTTGGCCTCGAGGGCCTGGTGAAGGCCATCGGAGTACCGGCGGCCCTCCATCATGCGCCCGGTGAATTCGTCGATGATGATGACCTTGCCATCCTTGACGATGTAATCGACGTCCTTGGTGAAGAGCTTGTGGGCGCGCAGAGCCTGGTTCACGTGGTGCACGAGAGTGACATTCTGGACGTCGTAGAGTGAACCCTCGGCCATCAGACCGGCATCCTTGAGCAACGTCTCGACGGAATCGGCGCCCTCGTCGGTGAAGGTCACGGCGCGGCGCTTCTCGTCCTTCTCGAAGGCATCGTCGGGAAGACGGGGAATCAGGACATCCACCTTGCGGTAGACGTCCGATGTATCCTGGGTCGGGCCGGAGATGACCAGGGGCGTTCTGGCCTCGTCCACCAGGATGCTGTCGATCTCGTCGACAATGGCAAAGTTCTGCCCGCGCTGGACCATGGTCTCCAGGGAGAACTTCATGTTGTCGCGCAGGTAATCGAAGCCGAACTCGTTGTTGGTGCCATAGGTGACGTCGCAGGCGTACTGCTCCTTGCGATCGGCATCCGAAATGCCCGAGACGATGCAGCCGACACTCAGTCCCAGGAAACGGTAGATCTCGCCCATCCAGTCGGCATCGCGGCGCGCCAGGTAGTCGTTCACCGTCACCACGTGAACGCCCTTGCCGTCCAGCGCATTGAGATAGACCGGAAGTGTCGCCACGAGGGTCTTTCCCTCGCCGGTCTTCATCTCGGCGATCTTGCCGCTGTGAAGCACCATGCCGCCCTCGAGCTGGACGTCGAAATGGCGCTGGCCCAGGGTTCTCTTGGCCGCCTCGCGCACGGTCGCAAAGGCTTCGGCGAGGAGATCGTCCCTGGGAGTGCCGTCGGCGAGACGCTGGCGGTACTCACCGGTGCGGCCGGCGAGTTCGGCGTCGCCGAGCGCCTCCATCTCCGCCTCAAGCGCGTTGATCCGGTCGACGGTCTTGCCGAGCTTCTTGATGATACGCGAATTGGCCGACCCGAAGAGCCGGTTCGCGAGGTTGCCAAGCATGGGAACCGTCTGCCTTCCGCCGGAAATCTGGCGTCCTTCTTCACTGAAACAGATAGGTCCGCGGTCAAAAGGTGTCAATGTCGCCGGCATCGATACCATACCCCTTTCGTGGCCTTGTGCCGGTTTGCAAGATGTGGTCTCTGCGCGCATGAACATCCTCTTTCCCGCCCTCGCCTGCCTCCTGTTGAGCTTGCCCGTGTTCGCCAGCGACCCGGTGGCCCGGATCAACGGCGAGGAAATTTCCAGGGCCGATGTCGATGCCTTCGTGGCCGGCCTTCCTTCCGACGTCGCCGCCACTCCTCCCGGAGACCTGTGGATGCCCGTGATCGAGAGGATGATCAGCGACCGCCTGATGATCGAGGAAGCGCGAAGGCTCGGCATCCAGGCGACGGCCGAATTCCTCGCCGAACGCGCACGTCTCGAAGACGACCTGCTGCGGCGTTTCTATGCCGAGTCACTCGTCGCACGGGCCGTCACGCAAGAGAATGTGGGGCAAGCCTACAACGCATGGGTTGCCAGCGTGTCGGCCGCAGGCCTTCCCCTGGAAGTCCATGCCAGTCACATCCTCGTTGCCACATCCGGCGAGGCACAGGAAATCACGCTCATGGCCCGGCAGGGCGAGGACTTTGCGGATCTGGCGCGGAGCCATTCGATCGGTCCGACGGGCCCGGACGGCGGCGACCTCGGCTGGTTCCGGGCGGGCATGATGGTTGCCGAGTTCGAGGAGGCCGCCTGGGCGCTCGCTCCAGGTGACGTCTCCGATCCGGTCGAGACGCAGTTCGGATGGCATGTCATCAAGGTCCACGACCGGCGGACCGTGGAGGTCCCCCCACGCGGCGACGTGGAAGGAACACTCCGCCAGGAGCTCGCCCGCCAGGCCATTGCCGACAATCTGCAGCGTCTCCGGTCCGCGGCCACCATCGAGATTCTGACAACGGTTCCACCGGACGACTTCGGGGGTGACAAGTGAGCAACCAGACGGACATCTCTCCCTTCGCTCCGGAACGATTTCCGGTCATGCACCGGGTGCCGGGCGTGCGCCTCGGGGCCGGCCGCTGCGGAATCAGGCAAAGCGACATTAAGCTCGACCTCATGGTGGCCGCGTTCGATCGCCCCGCCTCCGTTGCCGGCGTGTTCACGAAATCGAGTACGGCCGGCGCCCCGGTCCAGTGGTGCCGCAGACAACTCGCCGGCGGCATTGCAAGGGGGCTTGTCGTCAATTCCGGCAACGCCAATGTCTTTACCGGAAAGGCGGGACGGGATGCCGTGGAAGCGATGGCCGGGCAAACGGCGGCGCTCGTCGGCGGTGAGCCTCACGAGGTCTTCGTTGCGTCCACCGGAGTGATCGGCGAAACGCTGCCCGTTTCCACCGTCGTCACGGCCCTTCCCCGAATTGCGGCCTCGCTCGACGCCGACTCCTGGCACGACGCTGCCGTCGCGATCATGACCACCGACACCTTTCCCAAGGGGGCGTCGGTCGTCACCTCGATTGCCGGAACTCCGGTGACGATCTCCGGGATCGCCAAGGGTTCCGGCATGATCGCGCCCGACATGGCGACGATGCTGGCCTACGTGTTCACGGATGCGGCACTCCCGGCCGCCATTCTCCAGCCCCTGCTCACCTCGGCGGCCGACCGCTCCTTCAACGCCATCACCGTGGACAGCGACACCTCGACCAGCGACACGCTGCAGCTCTTCGCCACGGGCCAGGCGCAGCACGCGGCCATCACCGACCGGCGGGACCCGGGCCTGAAGGCCTTCCGCGAAGCGCTTGACGCCCTTTGCCTCGACCTTGCGCACCAAGTGGTCAAGGACGGTGAAGGGGCACAGAAGTTTGTCGAGATCCGCATCCAGGGCGCGAAGTCGGCAAGGGCGGCGCGGGCTATCGGCCTTTCGATTGCCAATTCACCGCTGGTCAAGACGGCCATCGCCGGAGGTGACGCCAACTGGGGCCGCATCGTCATGGCGGTGGGCAAGTCGGGGGAACCGATCGCCGAAACCGACCTCGACATCCATGTGGGGGGCCACGCCGTCGCGCTCGACGGCGCACCGCCGCCGGGCTACGACGAGGCGCCCGTCGCCCGGCACATGGCGGGACGGGAGATCCTGATCGAGGTCGCGGTCGGCCCGGGAGGCGGCAAGGCGACGGTCTGGACCTGCGATTTCACGCGCCGCTACATCGAGATCAACGCCGACTACCGCAGCTGACGTGGACCAATCTCCGTGTGTATGGAAGCAAGTCGAGTGAACCATGTTGGAAACCGCGGATTTGCGAAGCGTGGAACTACAACGAACGACGACGCAGGCCAGAAATAAGGCGAACTGTATCCCGGACCCCGGCCGAGGCTCCGATGCCACTGATCCTAGGCATTGGCGGTGAGCGCCTCGAGATACGGGCGAACCACCGTGGCGACGCCGCCACGCTCCGCATGCCCGGCGATCTCGGTGGGGCTCGCCTTTCTCTGCCGGAGTGCCTCCTGCAGGCCCTCCAGCGCGACCGTCTGTCCGACCTTCCGGCGATGCCTGAAACAGTCGGCAATCGTCTTGGCGATGCCGAAGACCTTCACGGGAACATTCTCGATGTGCACGGTCAGAACGTCGTCGGTGAGAAGCGCGTCCGTGAACCGCACGATGCGCATAGCCGGCCTTCCCTCCCTCGGCATCCAGTGCCTGGTGCCGATCGCCATCCAGACCACTCGCGGAAGCCCGTCAGTCAACTCGTGGTAGGCCAGTGCCGACACCAGGCAGACGACGCCTCTAGGAACGCGTCTTGCGGCTTCCGCCAGGCTGTGGTGTGCGTCGAGCGGCGCGCCGGGCAGCTGGTAGAGTCCGCGCGCGAGACGGTTCACGTCACCGGCGCGGACCATCCTGCCGATTGTGGCCGCGGTGATTCCGGCATTCGTGAATTCCGACAGGCGTGCAATCCCCTTCACCCGAAGGAGATCGATCGCCTGGTCACGTTGTGTGCCTGTTCTCGTCATTGATATCAAACCAAGGAATGGCGAACATATATTCCGAGTTTTTATATCAATGCCTGAATGTTCGGGCAAATGTTGATCGAACAGATTGACTGAAAGAAGCCGGAGACACAGTCATGTCCGGGACATGGAAGGGGCTGATATGTCGAGTACTTGACAGACATCATTCCTGGAGATCGGGCAGGCGAGGCGATGACTCCGCCGTCATCCCCGGCAGCGTGCGCATTCGGGACGGGCGCCTGTGGTTCCCTCGTCTCGACTGGATGACACTTCGTCGCCGGGTCGGAACCCATACCCCGACGGCGTTCCCAGGTCGGTGGTGATCAAACGGATCTGCGGGAAGTGGCATGCGGTGTTCTGCTACGAGGTCGCGGTGCCCAAGTGGACCGACGACGGCGAGGTGGTCGGCGTCGACATGAACATGCGGCAGGTCACGGCCAGCGACGGGGAGGTCTTCACATACGCTGGACACCGGCGACTTGAAGCCCGCAATAAGCGGTATGCCCGCCGGCTGGCGCGCCAAAGGCGTGGCTCCCCCCCGCGCCACCCGCGCCCCCCCCCGCCTTCCACCGCCAACTCCGCGCACCCCGGCCGCCTTGACCCCCGTAATAAGCGTTATGCCCGCCGCCTGGCGCGCAAAGGGCGTGGCTCCCGCCGGCGCCAGCGGACCCGCGCCCGGCTTGCCAGGCAGACCGCGGGGCCTCTGGCTGCGGCGGTCCCCGGTCCGGAGAGGGAGGCAAGACCGAACCGGGGACCGAACCGCGTCGCGCCGGGGAGCGCGACGTGGGCACACGCGGTCTCATCTAGAGGTGCTCCGCGGCACGAGCACGGTCTCCCAGGATGCTTTTCCGTCCGGGGTCGATGTCCACTCTGCCCATGCGTCCGGTCGGCCGAAGGACCCCCGCCGGCGGGGATGCGGGCAGCTACGGGCCGTCATGCGTGCCGGATCCGGACGGCGCCGGTGGCGTCATGAGACGACAGGCGCCAAGGTCGTCAGCAGGGTCTTGTCCGCCCGGCGCAACGCCCGGTTCCCCGCGCTCCGGGGCCTCGAGCCGTTCCCGGTCGCCGCAGGACATCAAGTCCCTATCCTGAACCGCCGCGGCCCGGCCCGACCGCGCCGCGCAACTGCCATCAGAACAACAGATCCGCGCACATGCTCCCCACGCCGTAGAACGGGACCGAGACCGACAGGGCCGCGTGCAGACAGTCCGCCTGTGCGGCCCAGTAGATGAGCCCGAGTGGTCCCCCCCACAGCCAGGACGAGGCGCCCAGGTACAGCAGGACGGCTCCGGAGCGGGTCCAGGTTGAACCGAACAACAGCCACGCCAGGATCAACATGTCGCCGCGCATGCCGGAACCCGTCCACAATCACAGCGGATCGCGGCCCTGAGCATCACCCCGTACTCGGGCGCCGCATTATTGGCGGGCTCGAGCCGCGTCGCGTCGAGGTTGACCTCGAACCCCGGATCGCCTTCGAGCGTCGAGGTCAGCCACCAGCCGAGCCGGAAATCGAGCCCGTCGCCGTCCGACAGTCCGAAGCCGACATACGGCGTGCCGGTGAAGCGGTCGCCAAACATGGACAGCCCGTAGCCGAGCTCGCCCTGCAGGCTCTTCCCGGCCTCGCACTCGCCGTCCGGCGCCAGCACCCGCGCCTCGACGCTGAGGCCCGTGGCCGCATTCTCGTACGCGATGCGCCCGCCGAGCTCGACACCCGTGCCGGTCTCGGCGTCGACGCCGTCGTGGCGGAGCCCGAGCTCAAGGCCCGGCGTCACCACGCCGCCATCGCCCATGTCGAACGACCGGCTGCCTTCGAGCGCGAGCCGCGCCCGGCTCGCAACCCCCGTCGTGCTGCCCTCGTTCGAGACCGCTTCGGACTCTGTCTCGACGTAGAACGCGTCCGCCTTGAGCGCGAGGTCCATCCCGCTCTCGTCCTGCGTCAGCAGCGCGCCCCGGCCGCCCACGGCGCCAAGGCGCATCTCGAGGTCGGTCCGCGTGACCCGCTCGGGCTGGTTCTCGTTCGCCGCCTGGACGATGGTCATGTCGCCGGTGCCCCACACACCGAGACCCGGTCGTTGACCATGAACCGCGCATAGGGGCTCACGGTGGTCATCGTGCTCTCGATGGTACCCTTGTCCACGCCCGGCTGGTCGAACGTGCCCTCGCCCTCGCTCACCGAGATCGCGACCCCGGCAAGCAGCCGGTTCCACGCCGCGTCGGCGCCGAGGATGCCGTTGGTCACATTGCCGTCGATGCGCACCCTGCCGTCGTCCGCCGGCGCCTCGCCGTCGAAGCCGCCGACCGTCACCCGGCCCCAGGCCGCAAGGCCCGGACCGGCGCCGTCGCCCTCTTTGGCGAGATGGAACGCGCTCCCGAGCAGCAGCTCGCGGCCGGTGGCCTCGCGTGCCGGCATGCCGCCGGGGGCAGCGGTCTGCATGCGGCCGAGGCCGGTTCCCGGCCAGCCGCCTGTCCCGGCCTGCCCCGGACCCGATCCGGGCTCGCCGCCGGGATCATGCTCCTCCCGGGCGGTCAGCGCCTCGCCGACCCACGCCTCGTCCTCCATTCGCGCGAGGTCGACGCGCTGGCCGCCCAGCGTCACCTGCGCGCCCGTCAGCGGGCTCGCAAGCCGGTCGGACACCGCGTCCGTCACATGGCTCGCCACCATGCGCCCGAAGTGCGAGAGCCACATCTTCTGGAGCGGGTCCGCGTTGGCGATTGTGCCGATGGCCTCGCCGTCCCCGTTCCGCGCGCCGCTGGCGTTCGAGAGCCGGAGCCTGAACGTCTCCTCTCCCTCGTCGATGGCGTCGTCGAGGATGGCCACGCTCACGGTCTTGCGCCGCTCGCCCGCGGCGAAGGTCAGCGTGCCCGAGGTCGCGGTGTAGTCCTCGCCCGCCTTCGCCGAGCCGTCGGCGGTGGCGTAGTCCACCGTCACCGCCTCGTCCACGGCGGCGTCCAGCGTCACCGCGAATTCCAGCGCCGCGTCCGCTACCGTGCGCGGTCCGTCCCGTCGGGCAGGGCCGTCCACAGGCGCAGGCGGTGGGCGTCGGAGAGCGCCGCCCGAACGGCGGACACGGCCCATCCCTCGGCTCTCGGCTTCAACTACATGGCAAGGCCCGTTTCCAGGAACCGAACTCTCGACAGAGATCGAAGCCATCGAGCCATCCTCTCGTCAGACCGCACAGGCCGCCGACCGCGTCCCCACGCCGCCATCAGGAGAATGGTGTTGCCGATTTGTGAACTGCCGAATTCGAACGAAATTGATAGCGGAATCGCTATATCAAAACCGTCTTGTGCCGCAGCCCTGCCCTCTGCCGGAGCGGGGCCGGCGGCATCGCCGGGCAACCGGCGAACCGCCGCGAGGGGGCGTCGGCCCACCTCCGCTCATCGAACGGATCGAGCGGAAATACCCGAAATCCCCCAGTTGTTCTGCGGGCTCTCAATTCCCGATCCGCCGTTGTTCGGCTGTTGCCCGGCTCCGGGGGAAGCCGCCGCACACGCGCCATCGCGCAGCGCTTGCCGGTCACCTGTGTGGCCTCCGCTATTCGGCCAGAGAAGCGAAAGTGTCGAGACACCGCCGGGCCAGCGGGCGGTGGCGGCCCCGATCGGTGAGCCTGGCGACGAGGGGCCGGTCGAACCCGACGAACCGGTCTGCGGCCGGAACCAGAGAGCCGGCGCCGAAGAAGCGGTCCATGAAGTTTCGCCAACCGAGCGCGAGGCCCTGCCCCGCGACGGCAGCATCGAGCATGTGGACATAGTCGTCGTATTTCTCATAGCGGGGCAAGGGGTCCGGACGACCGGCGGCCTCAAACCAGTCGTCCCATATCGCCCAGCCGAGGCTCGGCCGCGCGAAGCTCAGGAACTGCAGCGACCCCCATTGCGCGACCGGGAGGCGCAGGACGTCCGCATGGGCCGCTGCGAAGCCGGGCGAACACACTGGCACGATTGCCTCGGGGAAGGCCACCACCAGCTCGTCGGGAATGCCTGCGGCGCTGTGGTAGCTCACGAGGATGTCGATCCGTTCGATATCCATGACATCCGGGCGTTCCAGAAAGAATTCCTCGCAACGCAAGATGTAGATGTCCGCGTCTTCGCCGAGCCGCTGGCGCAGGATTTCGAACCGCGGCATCAGGAACAGCCCCGAGGTGGCCCGGCCACAGGCGATGACGACCCGGTTGTCCTCGGCCGCCCGGGAGGCGAGGACGGCCGCGCCGGCGATGCGGGTGAGGGAGGCACTGACGGCCTTGTGGTACAGTTCTCCCGCCTCGGTGAGGCCCACGCCACGGTGGCGGCGCTCGAACAGCCGGACCGCGATCCGGCGCTCGAGTTCGGCGATGGTGCGGCTGACGGTCGACTGCGTGGTGTCGAGTTCATCGGCGGCGGCGCTGAAGCTGCCCAGGCGCCCGGCGCTCTCGAAGGTGCGCAGCATTCGTGTCGACGGAAACGGTGTTCCGGTCATGACCGCCCCCGGGGGCCGGACCCGCATCCGAGAGTGTGGGGAAAACCCGCTTCGCCTTTCGATCCTCCGCATCCTTCCCTCAGGCCTCGCCGCCGAACCCGAACGTGGACCGATGTCCGGACGCTCGTCGGAAACCTACGCTCGATTCGTTTCGCTGAACAACCATTCCGCAGGCGCCGTCCCGGGGCCCCGGCAGAGAGCGTTCAACCGCCGCGCATCCGGCTCGGTGTTGACCGGAACCGGCGGCCCTTGCAATAAGGAATGCCGTCGCGATACGTTCCCGTACCGCCATGCCCGTTCCATACCACAGCATCGTTCCCCAAATGCGGACGTTGCGCGCTTTCGAGAGCGCCGGGCGTCTGGGCAGCTTCAGCGCCGCCGCCGATGAACTCGACACCACGCAGTCGGCCGTCAGCCGCACCATCGCCGAGCTCGAGCGCCGGATGGCGGTCCGGCTGTTCGAGCGCCGCCACCGTGGCGTGAGCCTCACCGAGGCGGGAGAACTGTACCACAAGGCCGTCAGCGACTCCCTCGCCCGCATCGTCGCCGCGGCCGCCTACGCCTCCTAGACGGCGGACAGCCGGAAGGTCGTCATTGCGTGCGGACCCGCCACGTCGGAGTTGTTCCTGATGCCGCGCTTCAAGACCTTGCACCAGCGGATCGGCGAGAACGCGACCGTCCGCGTCCTCTCCTCCACCTACGACATGCTGGACCGTTTGAACGAGGCAGACGCCGACATTGTATTGTCCTATGGTGCCAAGGACACGACCGGCGACCGGACGGTGGTCTTCCGCGACGAGGTGACGGCGGTGTGCTCGCCCGACTTCGCGGCGACCCATGCGGGTGTGCTGCGCCGGCCGATCGCGCGGTGGGGGTCGTTGCCGTTCCTGGAGATGGTGGGTCCGACCAAGGAGTGGACGACATGGGGCGACTGGTTCGAGGCCGTCGGTCGTCCGGACATCCCGCCCCGCTTCGTGAACTACCACGACTACATCTATCTGATAGACGCGGCCGCGTCGGGGCGCGGTCTCGCGCTCGGCTGGCGGAACTTCCTGGACCGCTTCTTCGACCTCGGCTCGCTGGTCCCGGTCTTCGACGGATACGTGAAGTTTGATCACGCCCACTACGCCAGGCTGACCGAACGGGGCCGCCGGCATCCGCTTGCCCGGCGTTGTCTCGACGTCCTCGGTTCCCTGGCGAACTAGCGGAAGCGGCAGCGCCGGACGTGTCGGGACGACGCATCCCTTCGCGCAAACGGGTCGCCGCAACCGGGCGAGCGCTACCATTCGATCACGGGCCGGCCACGACAGCACTGTAATCGGCGATCCATCCCGAGACGCCTCGGCGCACATTCTAGATGCGCCGATGTCCCGGTTGCCGATCCAGCATGCAGGCGACCCTGAAGCTGCGCTTTCCGCCATGGCAGATCAGAGCGACGGGCTGTCCGGGGTCGGCAATGGCGGAAACCGCACGCAGCAGCGCGGCGATCAGGGCAATCGACCTCAGCATGGCGTTATCCTCTCCGGGCTCGCTTCTCTTCAGACGGATATTCGGGCAGCTGACTGCCACGCCCGGCCGTCGCATCCGGGGTGGACCGGTACCGGCGCGGCGCCAGGGCCACGCGCATGGCCGTCCTCACCGGTCCGGCGCATCTTCATCAACAGGGGAAACTTACAGTGCAGTACCAGTAGGCGTCGGCCGATGACGTGATTGCGGCCGCCACGCCGAGTGCGGCGAAGATGTTGCGAATGTGGCGGCGGTTCATGGTCTCGCTCCTTGTGCCTGGCAGGTTCCGGTGTGGTGCACGCTTCCCGTTTCCAGTGAGAGTTCGGGGATGCGTCACCAGAGCATGTGGGCGGCATGCCGAACCGCCGCCAATGCCGTTCTGTTCGGATCCGGATAAGGAAATCCAATAGGCGGGACGCGGAAGGACGGGTTGCGCTCCCCTGGCGCTACGGAGCTCCCTGCTGTCCCGCAACTCTCACGGATGCAAGGGCACCACCGGGTCCCGGCCGCGCCGGATGCGGTCGATCATCTCGGCCGCCTTCAGCCGCGCATCCTGGGCGTCCATGTAACCGTAGCGGCCCACCGTCCCCCGCTTCGGCAGCCCGCCCGGCGTGCGCGTCTGGGCGACGAACACCTTGCGCCCGGTGGCGTGGACCCGTATCCGGAACCCGGGCAGCTCGCCGTCCCAGAACACGGCGGAAGCGCGTTCTACGGTCAGGCGGTCGATGGTTCGCTTGTTCAGCTTGACGGCGCCCATGAGCGGCAATCCTTCCCTCGTCGCAGGACAGGGGCGAAGCAGCCTTGGACCCGGTTCGTTCCCGTTCCCCGGCGACCGGAGGGACGTCCGGAGTTCCCGCAAGCCGGGGAACTTTCGTTCCGCAAATCTGTCTTCAAATCGCAACCGACCGATGTTGTTTGGATGGCCCCACAGGCAACCACCTGCCCCTTCCCGAGGCTTATGTCCGACCTGCGGAGAAAAAACAACAATAACGAGTACAATAGGTTAGCTTCCATAATAGCACGAATAACCCCAAACGCGCCTGCTTGACCATCGGGCCGAAAACAGCTGCATTGTTTTGTCATGTACTTGACAGAGATCAATGCTGGAGGTCGGGCAGGCGCGGCGATGATTTCGTCGTCATCCCCGACAAGGATGACGACATTGCAATAGCCCAGGCCTGCCGGGTTCCAGGCATCAACGACCGTCCGCATGCGCGAGCACGATCACGACAACGGGAGATCGGGGTGGCAGCCTGGCAGAAATGGCGGCGATTGCCGACGTTGAAGACCATCCGTTGGGGGATGACATGCTGAACTTGACAACCGCGGCGCCGTGTACTGCATGGCTCGTCGAGATCAAGGATGTCGCGCCGGCCCCGGGCCGAGAAGTTCCAAAGTCCCCAATCGTCGAGAATCAACAGATCGACCGTGGTCGCCCGGATGTAGTTGGCACCGTCCCGTCAGGCATCCAGCGACAACACCAGGTCCGAGACCCGGCCATAGGCGACAGAGCGGCTCCGTCGGAACGCCTGGTCTTGGCCGCAGCGTCTTGCCCACCCCGGCCGCAACGTGCTCCGGACAGGCTTGCGCCATGCCGGTGAGTTTCAGCGAATAGAGGATCTCGACGGTCGGGTTGCTCTGGCTCATGATCCGTCATCCCGTCCGCTCGCTGGTAGCTGCTGCCGCGGAAATGTCCGTGCTCGGACAGAGCCTCCTCCTGTGGAGTCCCGACGGGCTGTGTCGCTCCACCATCCGCGCAACCCCGCGCAGCATCCGGAAGGCATGTTCCGGGAAGCCGCGGCTGGCGCGGCAGCGCATAGACCAAACGGTAGTCGCGCCCCCTCCATCACGCATTCAATTGGCAGGGTACCGGGCACGCATACCGCGGCTACCATGACGTCGTCACTTGAGCCGAATACGTTTAGCGATACCTGACGTCCGGGTCGCTGCTCTCGACTGGCCGGGCAATCCCGTCGATGATCTGTTTCAGGCTTATGCTGCCGATCACCCTTTTGTCCTCATCGACAACATTGCCCTGACTGGATGGCACAGCACCTACAATCTGCAAGGCCTCTTCCAGGACGAGATCATGCGGAAGGTTCGGGCCATCGACCGATTCGCCTGGTGTCATAACGGACTTCGACTCGATGACACGGCTTCGATTGATGTCCTTGATGAAGTCAAAGATGTAATCATCGGCTGGATGCAAGATGATATCCTGCGGATTTCCCTGCTGAATCACAGCACCATCCCGCAGGATGGCTATGCTGTCCCCCAAGCGAAGCGCCTCATCGAGATCGTGGGTGATGAAGACAATGGTCTTGTGCAATTCCTCCTGCAATCCCAGGAGAACGGCTTGCATATCAGTGCGAATCAATGGATCGAGAGCCGAGAAGGGTTCGTCCATCAACAGAATTTCCGCGTCCGTGGCCAATGCCCGAGCCAACCCAACCCGCTGCTGCATGCCGCCCGAAAGTTGCGACGGATAATGGTCCTCGAATCCCGACAGGCCCACCCGATCCAGCCACTTCCGGCTTTTCTGCCTGGCCTCCTCGATGGGCTTTCCCTGAATCATGAGGCCATACGCGGCGTTCTCGCCCACGGTCTTGTGTACATGCAAACCGAATTTCTGAAACACCATCGAAACGCCGTAGCGTCGAAATTTGATCAATTCATCCTTGTCCATGGCCAGAACATCCTGGCCGTTGACGACGATACGGCCGGAAGTCGGTTCGATCAATCGGTTGATATGGCGTATCAAGGTAGATTTGCCGGAGCCCGACAATCCCATGATTACGGAGAGTTCCCTGGCGGCAACGTCTATGTTGATGTCCTTCAGCCCAAGCACATGGTTGTGCTTTTCCAGCAGATCCTGTTTTGACATACCCTGCTGGACATCAGGCAACACCGATTCAGGTCTAAGTCCGAATATCTTGTACAGGTTTTCAATGCTGATCTTTGTTTCAGCCATGATCCTGCCCCTTGCGATGTCTTTGCAAACGCTGCCCGAACCGTTGTGAAACCCGATCAAATATGATCGCCAGGGCAACAATCGCCAGTCCGTTCATCAGACCCAACGCCAGGTACTGGTTCGAAATCGACTGCAAGACCGGTACCCCCAGACCGGCAACTCCGATCATGGATGCGATCACCACCATGGCCAGCGCCATCATGATCGTCTGGTTCACGCCGGCAAAAATGTTGGGCAAGGCAAGGGGAATCTGCACACCGAACAGCTTCTGGCGATAATCCGCACCAAATGCGTCGGCCGCCTCCAGGGCCTCCTTTTCTACCAGCCGGATTCCGAGGTTGGTCAACCGAACGATCGGCGGAATGGCATAGATGCACACCGCTATCAGTCCCGGCACCTTGCCGATGCCAAGCAACATGACGACCGGTATTAGGTAAACGAACGCTGGGATCGTCTGCATGATATCCAGAATCGGCGTAACTGCAGTCTGGATCCGGTCCGAGCGTGCCATGAGGACACCTAGCGGGATACCCACCGCAATGCACAGCAACGTCGCAACAGAGATGATTGCCAGGGTGGACATCGTGTCGTGCCACATTCCGAAGTAGCCGATCGCGATGAACGACAAGACACTGCCAATCACGACTATCTTGTTTCGCGAACCCAGCCAGGCCAACCCGGCGATTACCAGAATGATCACTGGCCACGGCGTAGCGAGCAGCAGCTTCTCGAACCAGACGAGGAACCAGAGCAACGGCTCAAAGAAGTTCTCCAGTGACTCGCCGAATTCTCGCGAAAAGTCACGAAAACCACCATCAATGGCCTTTTTCAAATCACGAAGATCTTGCCGTTCCATGCCGGGAAATTCTGTCAGGAAATCCATGCATGCCTCCCATCGAGTATGGATCGCTCCCTTTCAAGTGCGCACCACACAAAAACAAGCCCGCCGGTTTGGAGTTGTGGCGGGCTTGTTCTGGTCAATTCAAGCGATCAGAGCAACGTCTGAAGCCTGTTACATCGGGTTCACTTGTGCGGCAACTTCCGCAGGCACCCAAGCCTTCCACACGTCACCGTGCATGCTCAGGAAATCTGATGCGGCATCGGCTCCATCGGCCTGGTTCTCGTCCATGTGAACCAGCATCGCGTTCATGATGGCACCGGGAAAAACACGGTTCTTCAAGTAGTCCATGACCATGTCGCCGGCATTCTCCGCGAACTCCGTGGTGACAACGGTGTGGACTTCCGACTGGGTCCACGAAGACGGCTGGGGATCGGCGCATTCCTGTTCCGGTTTGACGATACAGCCATCCCAGTGTTCGCTGCCGACAAACGGCACGCCGAAGTCGAGTTTAACCATCTTGTGCCGGCCAATCAGGCTGGTCGGCGACCAGTAGTAGCCGAACCAGTTCTCGCCACGGTTGACCGCCTTGGACATCGAGCCGTCCAGCCCTGCTGACGAGCCCGGATCCACCAGCTTCCAACCTTTCTCTTCCATCTTGAACGCGCGGAACAGGTTGATGTTGGTCAGCTGGCAACCCCAGCCGGAGGGACATCCCACAAATGCACCCTTGGAGGGATCCTCTTGATCCGGGAACAGGTCAGGACGTTCCAGCACGTCCAGCACGGTCTTGATTTCCGGGTTATTTTCCAGGACGTATGGTGGAACCCACCATCCCTCACCCAGATCCGTGATGGGACCGTTGTTGGCCGACTGCAACCTGCCTTCGTCAAGTGCCATTCTCAAAGGTTCGCGCACAGCATTGATCCAAAGTTCCGGCGCAACATCCGGTTCACCCTTTTCGTTCAGGGATGTGAACGTGGGCATCGTGTCGCCCGGAACCAATTCAACGTTGCAGCCGTATCCTTCCTCGAGAATGACCTTGTCGACGTTGGCCATCAGCTGGGCAGAGGGCCAGTTCATTGCTGCGATCTGGACGTCTCCGCAATCCGCCATCGCCACACTGGCACTCAGAAACATCGCTACACTGAGCGATGTCGTCCTCGTTAGTGAATGCATGGTTGTTCTCCCCTCGAATCCTTGTTTGTTTGGTTGGGGTGCTGCGCATCGGGTAACCTGGTTCCCCGGCCTCCCGCTTTGTCAATGAACGGCGCTCCTGTTCGCAGCAGCACCTTGAAACCTACCATAAGCCCAGAACATGAACAAGGAACGCCAGGGCGTCTTCGGTCGGTCACACCCTTGCCACGCGGCAAAGAGGGTATCAGGTGTTGGTGGTTCTTTCCGAGGTTGCCGTTAACCTCATTGACGTCTGCGGACGAGGCTCGGTTTGCGTCCCTGACGGAGGCGCACCACCATCTTGGTGCGTAGTCGGCCGTTGGCGAGACGTTGCGCCATGTGGCGCATCATCACGGCCAGTGGCTGGCGTTGCTGATGTTCTCGTCCCCGGCGCTCAAGTGCGCGGCCAGTGGACCGGTTGAGACTACGACGTCCAGTTCGGCCGGCAACACCTTGAGACTTCTGATCCTCCCCGGTGCGCACGGGATCCTCGACTCGCGGGTTCTCTCACGGACAGGCCGAGGCACTGGCGTGCGCACCCTCAGGCCAGAGGCTTTATCCAACTCCCGCCCTTTCGGTTGCGGGTGGGTGCGCAACATCCTGGTTAGTGGCGACCGACGCGTCGTCACCAAGCCGGGTTGAAGTCGCCATGGCAAGGCGCTTCTCTCCGGGGCGCGAACCCCGCCCAACACCCGAGGCTGCGTTTGTTGGCAGCCAGGGCGGCTTGTGGAGGTAACGGCATGGACTGAAGCACACCGGTGTCAAGCGTGAGCTGTTCAGAGACCATGCGGGCCGGAGCGCAAGCGAGCACTGTTGAGGCGCCGAAACGGCACCACCCCTCCCAGCGTCGTGAGTTCTCGCTGTGAAAACAGAGGGGAACGTTAGAGCGTGCCTTAGATCAAGATCTCTCCATCAATACTCAGACAAAACCGAAGATTCTTGCCGGATTGTCAACGATGAGTGTGGCAACCTGTTGCTCCGTCAGGCCACGGCTGTGAAGACGCGGCACGACATTGGTGATCAGGTGATCATAGCCGAGGCCACCGTAGGCGTGTAACCGGTGTTTCGTTGCAACATCGTGGGATAGCAGGACTTGACGTTCATATCCTTCTTCAAAGTGCCAAAGGATGACATCCATTCGTTGCGCGTCAGAAGGCATGTCGACCGCCGGATTCGGTGGATAGTAGGAACTTTCATTGCCGAACAGATCGTACTCCAGATAACACCCGGCTTCGGCAAGATCCCGAAGCCAGTTCCGCTCGATACAGGTGCGATCAATGTGACATATGATTGTGCGTGACAGGTCTCCCCCGGTTTTATCGATCAACTCTACAATTTCGAACGGTGACTTCGGGCTGCGCCCAGGATGAACCATAAGTGCGGCACCTGTTTCCTTTTGACCCTCAACTGCTGCACACAGGCTCTTCTTCTCGTTATCCAACCACGGGTAGGTACAACCAATTTCACCGATCAGACCTGACCTTATTGAGGTATTCTTGACGCCGATTGTTATGTCTCGAACAATCTCTTGCGTGATGGCATCCTGGCTTCGCTCCGCCATATCGACCGGGTGAGTCGTACCCAGATAGTAGCCAGCTCCCATGATGATATTCGTGCCGGTCAGACGAGCTATACGTGCCAGGGCCCGGGGATCACGGCCAAGGCCGACATTGGTCGGGTCTACAATGGACCGTCCACCAGCCGCAAGAAAATGCCGAAGTTCAGAAACGGCGATCTCTTCATCCTTGAGTTCGACATTGTCCCAGTTCGATGTCCAGTGATAACCGACCCATCCCCTGTTCTGCAGCGTGATTTTCTGATGGGCAAATTCCCTCTGACTGATTTCCTCCGGCTCGACATACATGAATGTGCCGTCAATCAACACGTGATCGTGCGCAAGTGTAATTCCCAGGTCCGCAACGTCGATCAGGCCCAGGACCGTCTGGACCTTGCCACTTCGATCACTACTTTCAGTCATCTCGCTTTTCTTTCGAGTCTGTTTCGTGCCGGCAACCGTCAGGGATCATGTCCCAACAGACATAGCCATCGAATTCCGGTCTCACGCGCATGCGACTGTCACAATTGCCGAAGAAGCGCTCAGGTGTCCAGGATAAGGAGAGGCCAGCCCTCTCTCTCGAGGGGTCCGCTTCAAGAGACACAGCGGGGGCATCAACGCACTCACCAAATTCGTTACCTGTTGCCATTCAAGGATCCCGGGGGAGCACGGCGATTGCGCTGATTTCGACCAGCAGGTCCTCGAAAGCAAAATCGACACCGCCGACCACTGTGGCACTGGGCCCGGGCGCAGAGAAAAATTCCGCTCGAGCATCTATCGCCGCCTGGCGATGCCTTATGTCACTGAGAAAGATGTTGAGCGAAACGACATGGTCCATTGTACCGCCGGCGGCTTCAACAAAGGACTTGATGTTTCGAAGAGTCTGCCGGCATTGCTCAAGTGGATCGCCGGGCCCCACCAGTGAGCCGTCGCTGTGAGCGATTTGACCCGAGATGAAGATTGACTCTCCCGCCTTGATGCATTGAGACCCGACCCTTGGATCTGAAGGTTCGGCGACATTCGGAATTGTTATGTTTTCTCTTTGCACGGTCGTTCCCAGTTTATGGCATTCTTACAGGCCCTTGCAACTTGTCGACGGTCCAATGACACGATCGAGCACATAGGATGCAAACTCATGAACTGTTTGCTCTTGTGACGGAGAGTAGCGCGACAGTCGCGTCAGACGGCCGACGATACCCCGCTGGACGACCTCGCATATACCCTTGTCTTCCTCGATGAAGAGTTCCATTGGCGGGTAGTACTTCTCTTCCGCTTCCCGCTCGAAATCATCCCGGTCGATGGTGGACTGCGGGAAGCAGCACCAGGTCACGATACGCGTCCATTCAGGGCCTTCGGGAAAATATTGATGAAATGTGATCCGATCCGGTGGCAAGTTCATCAATAGATGTGGGTAGAAAATCATGAAATGCGTGCTTTCCTGGTCTTCTGCCGAGAGCCCGTCTATGAAAGGAAGGGTCTTGTTCCTCGGGACGTAGAGACCATTCTCGATATCGCTACTGTTGATCGCATAGACGCCTGGGTCGCCCTCAGCATGAAACTTGGTAACCTTTGCGCCTGGATAGTACGTATTCAGTGAGCCACGGTGAACCGTACCCACGTGGTAACCTTCCCGGGAGTTCTCGACCCAGATCTTCCAGTTTGCGTTGAACACATTTTCCCACTTTTTCGTCACCTTCATGTCTTCAAGCGCGTAGTCGCGAAACCTCTCCTTGAGATCACCCAGGGACGTCGCCAGGGAGGGTGCATCCTGGTCAAAGTTGATAAAGACGAATCCGCCCCATGTTTCGGCTCGAATTGACGGCAGGTTGTGTCTGGATTTGTCGAAACCTCGCGCGTCCTGCATGGATGGCGCGTTCAGGAGTTTGCCAGTCAGGGAGTATGTCCAGGCATGATAGGGGCATACCAGTGTTCGGCAGTTTCCTCTTCCTGTGACCAATTCGGATCCGCGGTGCCGGCAAGAGGCGGACAAGGCGCGGATGACACCATCGCGGTCGCGAACGATGACCAGGGGTTCGCCGACGATGTCGATGCGGACATAGTCGCCGGGATGAGGGATTTCTTCTTCGCGCGTGGCAACCAGCCAGGACTTCAGGAAGATGGTCTCGATCTCTCTGTCATACCACTCTTTCGAGGTATAGACTTCTGGCGGAAGGGGCCTTGCTTCATCAATGGATAGGCGCGTTTCCACGTACTTTTCAGGTGAAAATATCGAGCCGTCTGTCGTTGTCATGCAGTGCTCCTCTGTGCGCGTATCGGTCTTCAACCCGGCAGTTTGAAGCGGCAGAGCCCTGCTCACCGAATAGTGTACCAGTTCTTCCGCTTGATTGAGAACCAGCCACGTCCATCGGCTGTTGCAGATTTCATGGATACTGAAGCGCATTCTGACTTGATGTCAAGCACATGGAATGCACAGTAAAATGCAGAATTAATCGACAGACTGACTTCTTGAAGCGTCAGAACTGGCGCACCTTCACGTAGCTGGCATCCAGCGACAGGTAGGGCCAATCCTCCGCCAGAGGTCGCTCGAGGAAGCCGTCGATCTCCCCGCACAACCGGGAGACCTGGCTCTTGGAGACGCTGCTCATGCCCATGGCCTGCACCAGCTCATCCACCGAGCGCGTCGACTCACCCTGGATGTAGGCCTGCCGTCAGCGCCTTTTCGGCCGTCCACCGCAGCTCCAGGAAGCCAGGGAAGTAGCTATCCTTCCTCAATTTCGGGATCTTCAGCTCGACCGTGCCCGCGCGGGTCTCCCAGACGCGTCGGCCGTGAACCCGATCATCACGCGAAGAAGATCGGCGTCAGAGTTCTTCTCCAACACCGCGCGCAGGGTCATCATGCCGTTGGTGGTCATCGTGGTACTCCTCCGGAGCAGGTTGGTCTTGCGTTGACCCAACCCTGAACCGGAATCGCGATGGCCGCCGCTGTAGAGCCGGAATTCCTACACCACCGGGGACACGACCGCTCCGAATGCCGGAGACCTTGTGCGGCTACAGGAAGCGATGCCTGTTCTCCCGGGGCCTAGTCCGAGTCGGCCGTCGATTCGTCGCTGCCTCTTCGCTTGGACGCGTACAGCAATTCGATAAATTCGGTCGGGGACAGCGCCTTCGCCTCGGACGCGTTCAACAGTTCGATCAACTCGGTTGTGGACACCACCTTCGCCCTGGAACCGACCATGAGTCCGAGCGGGCGAGCCGCCATCTCGAGGAGACGCTCCCGGGCCTTCAATGCCTGCTCTCGGGTGAAAATCTTGTTGTCGGCGCCGTAGTTGGGATCGTCGAAGGACGAACCGGCAATGCCCGTGCCACTTGCGTCGTTGCTCTTCCGTTGATCCGGCATGAGTTGCGCCTGGCTCCTGACCCTGTCGCACTATAGGGCCCTGCAGGAATTCCGAAAAGAACGTCACCCCGAACCCCGCCGGGATGTGGGAAGGACGGCCATCAGAACGTCTCCATCCACTCTCGCAATCGAGGACCGGCGCCAGCTCCGAATGCCGGAGGATCTCATGCGGCTGCGAGAAGCGATGCCAGTTCTGCCAGGCCGATCACCTCGACGCCGTCGCCCTTCGGATATCGTTCGATACCCGGGTAGACGACGAAGGAGCGGTCGGGCTCGAGGTCTTCGCGCGCGTGATGAAATCCCCTGTCGAGCCGGGGTGCGAGACCACGCTTGATTTCAACCGCCCACAGTGCTCCTCCCGGCATCTGGAGCACCAGGTCGATTTCGGCACCGGCTATCGTCCGGTAATACGATGATTGAACGCGTCCTGGAGCCACGCCGAGGAGGTTTTCCAGCACGAACCCTTCCCAGCTTCCTCCGGCTACCGGATGACCGAGCACCGCATCCCTGTCATCGAGCCCCAGCAGGGTGTGAACGATTCCGCTGTCGCGCACGTAGACCTTCGGGGATTTCACCAGGCGCTTGCCGATATTGGCGTGGAATGGTGGCAGGCGCCGCACCAACAGGAGGTCGACAAGCAGGTCGAGATAGCGGGCAACCGTCTTGCCATCGACGGCCAGACTTCGAGCGATCTGAGATGCGTTGAGGATACCGCCCTGCAGGTGGGCCAGCATGGTCCAGAAGCGGCGCAACGTTTCCGCCGGTACGCGCGGACCCAGTTGGGGAATGTCGCGTTCCAGGTATGTACGGACAAGAGACTCGCGCCAGACTGTGCTCGCCTCATCGCTCTCTGCGAGAAAACTGTCCGGGAATCCCCCCCTGACCCAGAGTCGCTCGCCTTCGTCGTCCCCGACTTCGAGAACATTGAAAGGACCCAAGTCGACATAGGCAATCCGGCCGGCAAGGGACTCTCCCGACTGTCGGAGCAGATCAATCGATGCCGGGCCGAGGAGCAGAAACCGACCGTGGCGGCGCCCCTTGTCTATGAGAACGCGAAGGGTCTGGAACAGTTCCGGCGCCCGCTGCACCTCGTCAATGATGACCAGGTCCTCTTCGTGTCCGGAAAGGTAGAGGGCGGCATCGGTCAATTTCTCGCGGTCCGATGTGTCCTCGAGGTCGAGATAGAGGCCCGCCCGCTCCCGCGAGATGGTTGAGGCCAACGTGGTCTTGCCTGCCTGACGCGGGCCCAGGACAGCCACGGCAGGAAATTGATCCAGCCGGGCGCGAACGATCTGTAATTTTCGCCGGGGTATCATCCTTGCAAATTTGGCATGTGATGCCAAAAAAACAAGGTTAGAAATGGAATTCTGTTGCCTGTTCTTGAATTCCGTTCTCACCCGCCCGGCTTTGTGAGGACTCCTGCGTCAGACGGCGTCCCCCGGGGCACGGTCCTGGCGACAGGCCGGCGTGACATCCGCGCGCCTTGTGTCACCTCCGGGCCGATGCCAGCATGATGAAGGGGTGACGTTCGGGAGGTCGGCTTGGATTGGGTTCATGACCGGAAGGTGCTGCCTCTGCCCGGAGCGAACTTCGGCAGGCTGATCGACGTTGATGACGCCGAGACTTTCGTGGTGGCTGTGGAACGGACACCCGACGTGCTGCCCGCCCTGCTTTGCGAGGCCGGCGGACTCCTTGTCCTGAAGGGCATGGGGGCAATTTCCGGTCAGCCCGAACTCCTGGTCCGGCTCAGCCATCCCTTCGGCACGGAGGTGGAGGACTATGCGCTGACCTCGAATCGCCTGAACCTGCTCCATCCGGCCTCGACCCGGATCATCCGCATCTCCAACCGGCCACCGATGAATTTCGCGCCGCCCGAGCCCCCCGACCCTCCACGCACCGTCGACGGCCATCTTCCGGTCCGCTTTCCTCACCGGCGCGGCTGGCACACCGATCAGAGTTTCCGCCGCCCGCCACCCGATATCTCGCTCTTCTATGCCCACGAACCGGCGCCCCGCGATCAGGGCCAGACGCTCTATGCCGATGGAACGGGTGCCTGGGAACGTCTCGACGACGACCTCGCCGCCATCGCGGAAGACCTCGTCGGCATTCATGTCTCACCCTTCAAGGGGCATGGCGAGGATGATGTCCGGGAAGGGCGTGAACCACAGGCCCTCGACGAACGCGACGGTCCCCAGCCCCAGCCGGTGGTGCGTCGTCACCCGGTCAGCGGCCGCAAGGCACTCTACCTGTGCGAGCGCGAGCAGATGGACTGGATCCACGGTCCCTTTGCCGGCATGGAGCCCGGAGTGGACGGCGAGGCGGCACGGCTTCTCTACCGCCTGATGCGCCATTTCACGCAGCCTGCCCTCACCTATGCCCATCACTGGGACCAGGGGGACCTCGTGATCTACGACAACAGGTGCACGATCCACTCGGCCACCTGGTTCGACGCTGCGAAGTACAACCGCGACATGTGGCGCACCACCGTGTGGGGCAATCCCGGACCGTTCTACGATGGCGAATCGAGGAGCTGGGAGGGCGCCGCCGCTAGAGGCTGATCGTCAGGCCCCCGTCGACTGTGAGGACGTGGCCGTTGACATAAGCCGCCGCATCCGAGGCGAGGTAGAGCGCCGCCCAGCCGATGTCCTCGGGCTCTCCCCAGCGTCCCGCCGGTGTCTTGTCCCTGACCGATTCGAAGAATGCCGGATTGTCGTGAAGGGGCTTCGTCAGGTCCGTGACGACATAGCCCGGAGCGATGGCGTTCACGGTGATCCCGTGCGGGCCCAGTTCCGTCGCCATGACGCGAACCAGGGCATTCATGCCCCCCTTGGCCGCTCCGTAGGCCGGCACATGCTCCCGTCCGATCGAGGCGATGATCGACGAGATGAAGATGATGCGGCCCCGGGACCGTTCCACCATGTGCCGCGCCACCTCCTGGGAGAGGCGAAAACCGGCAGAAAGATGCACATCCAGGGTGCGCTGCCAGTCGTCGAAACCATGTTCGAGAAACGGCACGCGCATGCTGTGACCGGCGTTGTGGACAAGGATGTCGATTGCTCCCTGGAGGTCGCGAAACTGCTCGATCCTCTCGATGGCCGCGTCGGTGTCACTGACGTCGAAGACAAGATCATGGGCCTCGATACCGGCATCACCCAGTTCGCGGCATGCCCCTTGTGTCATGAGTGGATCGCGGCCGTTGATGCCGACGACCGCTCCCGCTTCGCCGAGGGTCCGGGCGATGGCATGGCCGAGGCCGCGCGTCGAGCCCGTGACCACGGCTGTCCGTCCTGCCAGGGAGAAGGGTTGGGTCATGGCCGGGGCTTCCTGATGGAGTGGTCTGACAGGGTATCGTTCTGTTGCGGGTCTGCAATCGGCCTGCGTGGAACGATGAGGGCATCGGCAACGGTACACCCCTCGCCTTCGCCGTGAACGATGAGGGGATTGATGTCGACCCCCTCGAGCCATGGCTCGTGAGCCGCGGCAAACTCCGACAAGGTTCCCAGGGTGGCGATGAGGGCAGGCAGGTCCGCCGGTGACGCGCCACGCCATCCCGCGAGCATCCGTGCCAGACGGCGACCGCCAACGAGTGCCGCCAGTTCGTCATCCGTTGCCGGTACGCACGCCAGGGCGACCTCGTCGACGAGCTCGGCCAGAACACCGCCCGGCCCCACTGCCATCACGAGACCAAAGGAGGGATCACGGGCGATGCCGGCGATGATCTCGATACCCGGCGATGCCATCTCCTGAACCACGATGGCCGCTTCCGGCAGTCCGGCAAGCCGCTGCTCCAGGCATGTGAAGGCCTCTCGCACGGCATCGTCACCGGCAAGGGCGAGTTTCACGAGGCCATGCTCGCTGCGGTGCGGCAGGTGATCGCCCACCGCCTTCATGGCAACGGGTGGTCCCAGTGTGCGGGCTGCCTCGACGGCCTCCCCGGACGTGGCGACCGGGATGCTGCGGGTCACCTTCATCCCGGTGCCGGCGAGAAGGCACTTTGCATCGAGCTCGTGAAGAGTGGGTCTCGAAACCCAGTCCGGCGGTTTCCCGGCCAGCGGCACATCTGCGGGTCGTCGTCGAACTGATCCTCCCCACGCGGCGAGGCGGGTGATGGCGCCCAGCCCCTGGGACACGCCGGTGATGGTCGTGATGCCCTCGTCAAGCAGTTCCCTGACCTGGCTCGTTCGCATGACCCCGTGCCTGGCGGACATGAGGCAGAACGGCAGGGTGGCGCTCCGGTGGGCGTCGATGAGCGCCGGGGTGATGGCCTCGTCCTGTCCCTCGTACTCCACTGCCTGCCCGTCGTTGTTGTCGAGCAGAACCACCACCGCATCATAGGCGCCGGACACCGAGGTCTCCCGCATCGCAACCTGGAAATTGCCGGCAAAGTCGCCCTGCCCCCAGACGTCGACCGGATTGCCGTCACCGGTGATTGACCCGACCTTGGCTTCGACCGCCTGCCGCGCTGCAGGCGGCAGAGGTGGAAGATTCAGTCCCGCACCCTCAGCCAGATCGAGCGCAAGGCCGGCATGACCGCCGGAGCCTGTGATCACGGCGAGTCGGTTGCCGGCAGGACGGCGTCCGGACTGGGTGACCGCCATCACTTCCACCATCTCCTCGAGATCGTGCACCTCGATGGCGCGGTGTGCCTTGAGAACCGCGGAAAGAACCCTCGATTCACCGGCGAGGCCACCTGTATGCGTCTCGACGGCCGCCGCCGCACGGGCCGATTTGCCGACCTTGAGAACGATGACCGGCTTGCCGGCGTCATGGGCACGGTCGAGCGCGGCAATGAACCTCTCCGGTTCGCGCACGGTTTCGGCGAAGAGGGCGATGACCCCCGTCCCCGGATCGTCGACGAGATACTCGATGTAGCGGGCGGCCGTCGTGGCCGCCTCGTTGCCGCTCGAGATGACATGGCTGAAACCGAACCGCCGGGTGTCCGACAAGAAGCCGATGGAGACCGAGCCGCTCTGCGAGATGACGCCGACATTACCGACGAGGCGGGGGGGATCCACCACATCCATCATGAAGAGCGAGCTCCTGTTGTGGAGGCTCATGGTCCCCATGCAGTTGGGCCCGCACAGGGCGACACCGGCCTCACGGCACATGGCAACGAGTGCCCGCTGGTCGTCGGCACCCTTCCCGCCGGCTTCGGCGAAGGCACCGGAATAGATCACGATTGCCCCGGCGCCGCATGCCACCGCCTTTTCGGCCTCGCCCATCACCCGGTCCCGGGCAAGGCAGATCGCAACGGCATCGATCTTTCCCTCGATTTCCCGGATGTCGGCGTGGCAGACGTGACCCAGGACGGTCTCGTTGCGCGGATGGACCGGGAGAATCCTGCCCCTGTAACCGAGGGTATCGAGCGAACGGATGATGGTGCGCCCAAGGGACGGACGTTCCGAGGCTCCGACAACGGCAATCGAGGACGGCGCCAACAGGCGATCAAGGGCCACATCCCTCATCCCCAACATCTCTCCCGGCAATCTGAGGACCGTCGTTAATCTCCCGAGCGGCCGGGGTCAACGCCCGCTTGAAGACGCTTGTGCCGGCTCTTAACGTATGCGCCTTCTACCTGCCCGGGAGGTCTGCGTGATCGAGGACATCGAGCAATTTCGCGAAGAGGTGCGCGCGTTCATCCGCGAAGCGCTCCCCGATGACCTCAGGCGCAAGGTGAGGCGCGAACACGCCGGTCTCACACCCGCCGATACCAGTCGCTGGATGCGTATCCTCCACGGGCGCGGCTGGAGCTGCCCTTCCTGGCCCGTCGAATACGGCGGTCCCGGCTGGTCCTTCGAACAGCAGTTTGTCTTCGAAAGGGAGCTGGCTCTCAACGACGCACCGCACGTCAGCGTCTTTTCTGCCGGCATGGTGGGACCGGCGTTGATCGAGTTCGGCACCAGCGACCAGAAGGAGCGCTTTCTGCCCGGTCTCGCCAACGGCGACATCATTCTCTGCCAGGGGTACTCCGAACCGGATGCGGGATCGGACCTGGCGTCACTGAAGTGCCGGGCGGACCGTGATGGCGATGACTTTGTCATCAACGGATCCAAGATCTGGACCAGCGACGCCACCTGGGCCAACTGGATGTTCGGCCTCTTCAGAACGGACTCTTCCGGGCGCAAGCAGCATGGCATCACACTGCTCCTGGTCGACATGGCCACGCCGGGCCTCTCCGTGCGACCGATCCTCACGTTCGAGGGAGGTGATGAACTCAACCAGGTGTTCTTTGAGAATGTCCGGGTGCCGGGTGCCAACCGGCTCGGGCCGGAACACGAAGGATGGTCGATCGGCAAGTACATTCTCGGTCTCGAACGGATCGGGTCAGCCGAGGTCAGCCGGACGAGCGCCATGCTGGGCCGCCTCAGGGAGATCGCCGCCCGCGAACCCCTGCGCGACGGATACCTCATCGATGACGCCGACTTTTCGCGGAAACTGGTGCGCGCAGGGATCGCCTTGCGCCAGGTCGAACTGACGGAACGGCGCTTCCTGTTCGCTTCGGATGACGTGGGCGCCGAGGCGTCCCTGCTCAAGATCAAGGGCACCGAGGTGCAGCAGCAAGTCATCTCTCTCATGGTCGAGGCCCTCGGTCCCTATGGCCAGCTGGATCCCGAGGACACGTCCGCACGTGACAATGCGCCGTTGCCCGACGCGGCGCATCATGCCGCGAAGACGTCTTTCAATCTGCGCAAGTCGACGATCTGGGGCGGATCGAGCGAGGTCCTCAAGAACATCATCGCCAAGAGCGTTCTGGATCTGCGGTCATGAACGGGGGCCTCAGCGACGACCAGAAGACATTTGCCGACAGCCTGGACCGGCTGCTCACCGACGCCCTGCCCTTCGCCCGCCGCCAGGCAGCGGTGGCGACACCCGGGGGCTTTGATGGGGACCTCTGGCAACAGCTTGCCGATCTCGGGTGCATGGCGGCTGCCTTCCCCGAGGAACTTGGCGGACTGGGTGGTGGACCCGAAGAGCTCATGATCATCGGCGAGAAGTTTGGCCGCCACCTGGTGACCGGACCCTTCCTTGCCAGTGTCGTTCTGGGTGGCCACGCCGTGCTGTTCGCAGGCTCCGATGCATGGAAGGTCGACGTGTTGCCCGGCGTTGCCAGGGGAACGACGAAGCTGGCACTCGCCTGGGTGGAACGACAGGCCCGCCACGACCTCCATGATGTCGCAACAAGAGTGCGGCCGATGAATGGCGGCTGGGTGCTGTCGGGCCGCAAGGATGTTGTCCCCGGTGGCGCGCAAGCCGATGTCATCGTTGTCTCGGCGCGTGTTTCGGGCGAACGGCGGGATCGTGACGGCATCATCCTCGTTGCCGTACCGGCCGATGCCCCAGGGGTCGTCAGGCTGGACGAGCGGGCCCATGACGGCAACCGGGTGTCAACGGTCCTCCTGGACGGTGTCGAGATTGACGACACCCAGTTTCTGACGGCGCCCGATCAAGGCCTCGCAGTGCTCGAGCGCGTGATCGACCATGCCATTGCGTTTGTCTGTGCCGATGCCGCAGGGTCCATGTGGCAGGTCTTCGAGACCACCCTGGAGTATCTCAAGACCAGGCGGCAGTTCGACCGGACTCTGGGGTCATTCCAGGCGCTCCAGCATCGCATGGTGGATCTCTACATCGACTGTGAACTTGCCTGGTCGATGGTTCTCGACGCGACGCAGGCCCTCACGACACCCCAACGGCGCCATGCCGTGTCGTCGGCCAAGATCGCGGTCGGCGAGTCGGCGCGGCGGGTGGCCGAGGAGGGCGTCCAGCTCCATGGCGGTATCGGCATGACCATGGATGTACCCGTCGGACATCATCTCAAACGTGCCGTGGTGATGAACGCCACGTTCGGCGATGTGGACCATCACCTCGGTCTTCTCGCCTCATCTCCAGTCTTCCGGGAGTCAAGCCATGTCTGAAGCTGTCAGGACCGAGCGCCGCGGAAAGGTTCTCGAAGTCACCCTTGACCGTCCACCCGTCAATGCCATCGATGACGCGACATCGATGGAACTCTACCGCGCCTTCCGCACCTTGCAGGATGACGACGGGCTCATGGTCGGCATCATCACCGGTGCGGGCGAGCGCTGCTTTTCCGCCGGATGGGACCTCAAGGCCGTGGCCGCCGCCGAGCGGCTCGACGAGATCGACGGTGTAGGATCGCCCGGCGGGTTTGCCGGACTCACGGAATTCTGGGATCTCCACAAGCCGGTCATCGCCGCCATCAACGGCGCTGCCATCGGTGGCGGTTTCGAACTCGCTCTTTCCACCGACATCCTGCTGGTCGCCGATCATGCCGAGTTCTGGTTGCCTGAGATGCAGCGCGGTTTCCTGGCGAGTGCCGGCGCCATCCAGCGCCTGCCCCGGCGCATCCCCTACAACGTCGCCATGGACCTCTTCCTGACCGGACGCCACATGGATGCCCAAGAGGCACGGCACTGGGGTCTCGTGAGCGAGGTCGTTCCGGGGACCGACCTGATGACGCGGGCCCGCGAACTGGCAGACACACTCAGCGAGTCGGCGCCACTGGCGCTTCAGGGCCTCAAGGCGATCATGCCGGTCGTCATGCCGCTTTCCCTCGAGGATGCCATGCAAAGGACGAAGATCGGCAATTCCGGTGTCGAGGTCTACGAGAGCATGATGCTCTCCGAGGACGCCATCGAAGGGCCACGCGCCTTCGCCGAGAAGCGCAAGCCGCAATGGAAAGGACGCTGATCCGGTCTTGTTGACCGGTTCGGGCCTGGAGTATGGTCGCCGACGCGTGAGGAGAGGTGCCGGAGTGGTTGAACGGGGCGGTCTCGAAAACCGTTGTGCGCCTTGCGTACCGAGGGTTCGAATCCCTCCCTCTCCGCCACCATATCTATACAATAGCTTGTTATTACAGGTTACTTATTTCATTCCACCAATTGATCCCCCACATTGTTCCCACAGTTGAAGGTGGAACGGGCTATACGCCTTGAGCATTTGTTAGAGATGACAAGATCTTGGTTAGTGACGGCCGGAGCGCCGTCGGTAAGCGGGTTTGAACGCAGGCCGCGCCGGCTCGGTCTCACCATGGATCAAGTGTGAAGGAGGCGCCGATTACAGACGCGCGAGGCGGCGTGTTGTCCGGCGTGGGGCAGTGATGTTCGACCCACAACGCGGGATACCGAGCCTGCGGGACGCGGGCGGGCGGCCTGGCGGGCGCTGTTGGCGCCTGTCTGGCACCGTGGAGACGCAGAGCCGCGCGGCGGTGTGCACACCGCCTGTGCTGCAGGGGTGTCTCGGGCCCGTCATGGCGCCGGCTCCGGCGTGGGAGGCCCACGTTGGCGCAGCAGGGCGTCGATCAGGGCGCGTTCTTCGGGAGAGAGTCTCTTGCGGCCGAAGTCGAGAACGAGCCGCAAGGGGGCGCCGCACTGGACGCAGACCCTGACGTCCTCGGTGATGGTGTCGGGCTCGGTGCCGGTGGACGAACGCACGGCGTCGAGGGTTCTGGCACGGCATCCGTTGGCGAGGATTCCGAAGTGCCGGATGCGGTGCAGTGCCCTGGGCAGGCGATGGAGGAGGAAGCGCCTGATGAAGGCGTCGGCGTCGAGTGTCATGGCGCTGTAGGAGGGATTCTCGGCGGCCTTCGTGACGGGCTTGCTGTGGCGCATGGTGACGGCGTCACCGTCGAAGGCGATGATTCGGGAATCGGAGATGGCGGTCCGGTGGGTGTAGCGGGAGAGGTAGTGGATGACGGCCGCGGGTCCGTTGAAGGGCCGATATCCCCGCCGCGTATCTCCCCGCGCGGATGAAGCCTATGCCGGAACGCGCAACGGAAGGACGTGCCAACCCGAAGGGCATACCGGTGCTCTACCTCTCCGCGCGCAAGAAGGCCGCTATGTCCGAGGTGCGTCCGTGGCTCGGCTCGCACGTCTCCTGCGCTCACTTCGCGACCACTCGCGATTTGAAGATCGTCGATTTCTCGGTCCATCACGGCAGCGGTTTCGTCCTGTACTTCAGCGAGCCCGACGCCTCGAGGCGAGAAGAGGCGGTCTGGAGGCAGATCGATCGGGCATTCTCCGAGCCTACTACGGCCGCGGATGATACCGCCGACTATGCGCCGACCCAGGTGCTCGCGGTACTCTTCAGCGCCGAGGGGTAGGACGGCATCGCCTACAAGAGCGCGTTCGGGAAGAAGGGCTACAACGTCGTCCTGCTCAATCCGGCCGACACGGAGCTGACCAACTGCACCCTCTTCGAGGCCAAGTTCCTCAAGTTCGCCTTCGAGCAGTCGGGCAACCCCTACTGGGTCGAAAAAGACAGCACCAAGAAGACGTTGTACGTCGCTGACGTCCAACCCATACCGCCCTCAGAAGAGGGCGAGCCATGAGCAATTCTGCCGCTCTCGCAACGCCCCCGTGACGATGCGGGCGACGTCCGCCTTCCGTCCCAGACGAAGACAAGGGAGGGGGATTATTGCTCCAGGTAACAATGCCCTGGAGATCGACGGCGAAGGGGTTTGAACTCTTGCCTATGATAGTCGCAGTGATTCACTTGGGACTGAATGGCTTGACCTGTCTACACTTCTGCATCCAGAAAGGTTGATGACATGTCACTTGACCGTAACGTCGCGAGTATTATTCAGCGATCGAAGCGCAATTCCTGGTTCCTGCGAACGGCGCTGAATACCGTTGGAAAGCACATGGGACCCATTGAAGGAACAATGAGGTCTTTGGGTTTAGGTAGAACCCTGAAGGGCATGAATTCCACCTTGAGGGAAATGAATGTCAAACTGGATAAATTGGACCGAACTTAACCCATCCCTTTGATTGTCAGGCTTCCTGCGTCGCCTTTGCGGGCACTGCCCTGCCGACGTCGGATGTCATCGGGTGATCGGCGAAGTGGTCATTCCACAGGCGTGGCGTCAGCTGGGCCACGTCCCGGGCGGGATGGATCGCGATCCGTTGCAACACATCGTAACCGGTGATTGAACGAAGCCGCCACCTCCACGGAGCAGCTTCGTTCAATGAGAGATACCGTCAGGCCACAAGATTATTTCCGTCCATTTGGACTATTCAAAGAGTCCATCATCACCCGCGCTCGGGTCATCGGCAATGACCGAATTGTACAAACTCACCAAAGGCTGAATACCTGCCGCATTGTTCCATACACCTTCTCCAAAACGCTCCTGACTGATCCGATCACCAGCAAGCTCTGAATAACCACAGCTTGTAATGCCCACCACCCGCAATGGGTTCTCCAACCGCGTACTGTCGACCGAAAAGACGGGCCCTCCACTGTTTCCCGGATAAGTGGCGCAATTGTTGGAAACCATGCCAGGCCAATCAGCACTAGCTCTCATAAGGCAGCCATAGTCCATTCTTTGAAAGAAACCGCTGTCCAAATCGCCTGAATAACCAATCACCATTGCTGGTGCAGTGCGATCGACTGGTTGTGTATCAATCGGCAACCAGTATTCTGACGCTTTTTCTGTGACAATCAATGCAACATCGTCGCGATGGCAGGTATTCGGCCAATCATAAGTCCCGGGCCAATACACCGCCTCCCAGTCTATGAGCCTCCCAGTTGCGCTTTCCAGGAAAATTTCCTTTTCGCGTGGGTCATTTGTTCGGACCCAAAGGCGCGCCTGATCCACTTCATCGAGGCAATGAGCCGATGTAGCCACTATGCGGGGTTGAATAAAGAAGGCGGTACAACTCGGTTCCTCCGGTGACTGGGACACCCTTACGATTGCACGGGATATCGGATGATCAGATACAATGGCCGCACGCCACTGGTCCTGGTCGACCTGTTGAGCATCCTCATCGATATCCACGACGTGGATTTGTTCTATAAGTTGAGATATTCTATCGAACATATTCACCGTGAGTTCCAACGTATCTGACAGACCCTGGTAAATTTCGTCAGCTGTGGCAGGACTATCTTGCGCAGCGTCGATTGTCATTGCAGTGACCCCGATAAGAGCGCCAATTCCAACCAATGCTGTCACATCCTGTTGAATCTCCGCTCGTTCATTCAGAACAGCCTTGTGCCTTTGAACGCCGGAAGTCAAATAATGCTCGGATAACGAAAAATGCTCCCGTGCCTGATTGTCGTTTCCGTCCAACAGTGCCATGAACGCACGATTGCCCTCCATACGTGCCCGATCTAGATAAAACATCCCGTCAACGTAGACGTCGTCGGATTCATTCAGCTGCTGAGAAGCCTCGACATAGAGAATGTCGGATAGGGTGTGATTGCCCGCCAGCATCGCACCGCGTGCCTGAAGCTCAAGGGAGCGGAAATTATTGGAATAGTCATCAATCGACTGTTCGGAAGATGCACAGCCAGAAAGAATGCCAATGGCAACAAGAAAAGCAGCGTTAGTCGCAGTTCTCATGGTTTCAACCTCCCTAACTCCCCCTCTGGGTGTCCGGCGATTGCCGCCTCCGGGCGGACCCCGGCGGCGCATGCGAGGCGGCTCTGAAACGCGGCGAACGGTCCCGAGCCCGGAGCTACGCACCCCATCGCACCCCGTCCATCGACGGGGGCGAGCGATTCGCGCTCGATCCTAGATGCCCGCTTGCCGGCTGTGACCATCAAACGTGATGGGTGAAACGCGAAAGCGCTCGCGTATCCGGCAGGCCCCCGCGTGCCTTCGCACGCGACTGCCACAACCTGATTCCTCCGCTCGAAATCCGCCCCGGACGGGTTGCACGGCTCCAGAGCTCCTCCGGGACCGCGCACAACCGAGCCGCCGCAGGCGTGCACGCGGACATGCGCCGCCGCCCGGCGGACGGGACGTGGCCGATGCACGTCCGGCCGTCCAACCCGTAGCGCGGGTGCGGACGCGACAGTGTTTCAGGCGGCGATGCAGCGAAGCGGCAGCGACCGCAGGCCGTGCAGCACGACGCCGTGGCGGAAGCGGGGGCGCTCGTCGGCCAGGCCGATCTCCGCAAACCGCTCGAGCAGCATCTCGATGGCGATCCGGGCCTCGAGCCGCGCAAGCGGGGCGCCCATGCAGTGGTGGATCCCCCGCCCGAGGCTGAGGTGCGGGCAGGCGGCACGTCCGACATCGAGCCGGTCCGGGTCCTCGAACGCCTCCGGGTCGCGGTTGGCCGCGCCGATCAGCACCACGATGTTATCCCGTTCGCGCAGTTCGAACCCGTGCACCTCGCAGTCGGAGAGCACGCGCCGGAACGTCGCCTGAACCGGCGAATCGAAGCGCAGCAGCTCCTCGACCGCTGACGGGATCAGGCCCGGGTCGTCCCGCAGCCGCTGGAGCTGATCCGGGTTGCGCAGGAGCGCCAGCATGCCGTTGCCGATCAGGTTGCTCGTCGTCTCGTTGCCCGCGATCAGGAGCAGGCGCAGCATGTTCAGCGTCTCGCGCTCGGTCAGCCTCTCTCCCTCGTCCTCCGCCTGCACCAGCGCGCTCACGATGTCCTCGCGCGGCTCGGCCCGCCGGGCCGCGACGATCTTGCGGATATACGCGTCGAACCCGCGCGCGGCGCCCCGCCCCGCCTCGCGTTCGCGCGGGGGCCACGGACGCCCCGGCGGGGCGCGACGATCTTGCGGATATACGCGTCGAACCCGCGCGAGGCGCTCAGCCCGGCCTCGCGTTCGCGGGGGCTCAACGTCGGCTCCAGGAGGCGCGCGCGCTGCACCGACCAGGTCTTGAATTGCGCGCGATCCGCAGACGGCACCCCCAGCATTTCGGCGATGACCATCATGGGCAGCGGCTGGGCCACCGCCTCGACCAGGTCGAAGCCGCCGGGGTCCCCGATCGCGTCAAGCAGGCAAGCCAGGATGGCGCGGATTCGGGTCTCAATGGCGTTGACGGCGCGCGACGTGAACGCCTTGCTCACCAGCGCCCGGAGCCGCCCGTGGTCGGGCGGGTCGAGAAAGAGCAGCGTGAACTCCTCCGGCGGCGGCAGCATGCCCCGCTGACGCGGTGTTAGCGTGCCCTTGCGCGGATCGTTGCCGAAATTGCGATGGTCGCGCAGGATCGCGTCCCCGTCCGCGTGGCGGGCGAACAGCCAGGCGTTCAGCAGCCGGCTGCGGTGCACCGGGCTCCGGCGGTGCATGGCCGCATAGACGGGATAGGGATCCTGCGCCATGCGGTCGGACAGCGGGTTATACGCCACGCCGCTCCGCCAGCGCTCGCCCGCCGCCACCGCGTGGGCCAGCGCCGAGCGCATGGTCGCGTGCATCGGGATCATGCGCGCTCCCTCCCCCCGCGCCGGGGCCGTCGATCCGGCGCCGCGATCCCGGCGCGCGCCTCGGCCTCCCATCGGCGCACAGGTGCGTCCGCCGACCCTCTCACCGCCCGCTTCCCAGATGCCCGGCCAGCGACCGAACCAGCTGCACCAGCTGGCCGAGCCGGCTGAGGCCGTGCTTTTCGAATATCTGCCGGATCTGCCAGCGAATGGTGTTCACGCTGCGCCCGGTCGCCACGGCGACCTCGCGCACGGTCCTGCCTCCGGCCAGCAGCACGGCGACCCGGCTCTCGGCCGGCGACAGGTCGAGCGCCGCCTCGACCAGCGCGCGATCGACCGGGAGCTGAATGTACGGCTCGACCACCAGCACGAGCGCCGCGACCTGCCAGGGCGGGACGTCGCCGTCGCGCCGGCCCACCGGAGTGACGTGCAGCACGGGGCGCGACAACCCGGACGAACGCATCACCACCATCGAGCCTGCGGCCCCCCGGGCGCCGGAAGGCGGAAGGGCCCGCGCCAGCAGCCCCTGGAGCCGGTCGTTGTCCGCCGGCGCTTGGGCACACAGGTAGCCGCCCCGGTCGAACAGCCCGTCCTGTCGCTTGAGAATGTCGCGGGCACGGTCGTTCGCCGCCACGATCCGTCCCCGCCGGTTCAGCTGGATCACGCCGGTAGCGCCATAATCGAGCAGCGTCGCGAGGGAAGCTCTCAGGCCGCCCATGTCGGCCAGCACCTGCCGCACGCGCACGTGCTGGCGCAGATGTGGCAGCAGTCGCTCGATCGTGTCCGTCCGATCGAACGACCAACCGTCTTCGTCCACCGGGTCGGCGAACGTCCAGACGATGCGCGTTCCGTTAGGACCGCCCATTCGCACCCGCAGGCTGTTCTGCGTATCGCCGTCGGGGAGCGCGTTGTACGTCTCCGAGCTCTTCTTTTCCTCGTCTGTATAGAGGTCGGAGACATGGACCAGCTGGCTGTCGGCCATGGCCCTGAGGCGCGGCACGCACTCATCGATCGGGTACAGTTCCTGGAGGTACCGGCGCGCCAACTCGTCGTTGCGCTCGCCGCGGTAATAGAACCCGGCCATATACATGGGCACGACCGGCTCCGGACCGCCGCCGCCGTAGAGCAGTATGTTCCCCTTGATCCCGCAGACCTCGTCGATCAGTGCGGAGACCTCCGGCCAGCGGTCATTGTCGAAGGTCGCTTCGTGCAAAGCACCCAGGATCCGGTCGAACGCGTCGGGTGGGCTCATGCCGGCCGGACCGCCAGGGCGGAACAGAAGTCCGCGCGGCCGGTGCTCTCACCGCCGTATCCCGCCGCGTCGGCGGGGCCGCAACGCCCAACAGCCGCCGCTCTGAAAACCACCAGTCCGTCCAACTCCGGTCCAAACGTCCCGAACACCCTTTTCGCGCCCGCCCTGGCCACGGCGCACGGTCGTTCCTGCCACCCCGTCCACCGCCAGAACTGTCCGCGCTGTTGATGCACCGTAGGAGGACTCGCCCCCCTTTTGCCCATCAATCGTGATGGGTCGCCCGTACAAGACGCGGAGGACGGCCCGGGGCGCACCGAAGCCCGGATCGCGTGATCCGGGACCGCCGGCAACGGCGCGGTCCGCCCGGGTCTGCGCCACCCGGGCCCGAACGCGGCAACGAAGCCTCCCGCTGTCCGGCGGACTTGCCGCCATCGCGCCAGGTCGGCTTATGCACTTCGATCACAGTCCGGGTGGCATCCTCGAAGGCCGGAACAAACGGTCGCCGCTTGAGAGCCAACGGATCGCCACCGGCACGGGCCAGCTTGCGGTTGTCAACAGCCGCTGTGCGGGCTTCAGCCAGCGAGACCAGCGGATAGCCGCCAAGTCCGATATCGCACCGCCGTCCACGTACAACGGTTCGCAAGACCCAGGATTTGGCGCCGCTAGGTTTGACCAGCAGATTCAGACCGTTGCCGTCGCCATGGCGCCCAGGTCGAGTTACCGTCGCCACGAATCTTGCCGTCAGCTTGCCAGCCATCGTGTTCCCTCATACGTTCCCACCTGACAGGTGGGAACGTAGTGGCACGTGAGAGAACCGTCAAGACTTCGGTAGAAATGAACTAATTGATTTAAGGAACTTTATGAGCATTCACAAGAACGCCTTAGAGGTGGCAATCGCGGACTTTCTCTCCGCCAGTGAATCGGGAATTGAAGCGGACAGATGACCGGTCCTTCCTGTTCCGAGGCTGACGACCGGCAGGATCTCGACGAATTCGTCCTGCCCGAGCCCTCCGCAACCCTTGATCTCGTAATGGACGACGGCGCGCCGATCAGCGTCGTGCGCCACGGCAACCCGAATGGGGTGCGCATCGCGCTGAGCCACGGCAACGGTTTCGCGAGTGATTCCTATTTCCCGTTCTGGCAGCACATGCTGGAGCGGTTCGATCTCGTCCTGTTCGATGTCCGCAACTGCGGGCGCAACGCGTTCCACGCGGCCAGGCCGCACGACTATCCCCGTCTTGCGCGCGACATGGCGGCGGTCCATGGCGCTGTCGCACAGGAGTGGGGCGAGAAGACCATCGTCGGGGTCTTCCATTCAATGACGGCGATCGCAGCCCTTCTGGCGGTCGTTGATGGTGTCTGGCACTGGGATGCCCTTGTCCTCTTCGACCCGCCGGTGGTTCCGCCGGAGGGTGATCCGCTCCGCGGCCCGCTGATGTCCGAAGGAGGGGCGCTGCGCGACGCTGCCCTCATCCGCGAGAACCGGTTCCGGGATCCCGGAGACCTTGCCGATGTCTACAGATATCTCCACCGGTTCCGGCGACTGCGCAAGGGAGTGCCGGAACTCAACGCACGCTCCGTGCTGCGATTCGATCCCGCAAGCGGAGAATGGCTGCTGTGCTGCCCGGGTCCGGTCGAAGCCGGTCTCTATACCGAAGTTGCCGAGCTGGACATCTGGCGGCAGCCCGGTCCGTCTTGTCGCCCGCTCCTGATCGTCGGCTCCGACCCGGCGTCTGAGGACGCATCGAAGACCGCGCCCTGTTGCAAGCTATTCTGCGAGACATTCGGCTTCGATTACGCCGCCGTGCCCGATACCAGCCACCTCCTGCAATTCGAGGAGCCGGAACAGTGCTTTGACCTCGTCGACCGTTTCCTCGCCGACAACGGGATCGCCACATGATACGATGCAGCGGCCGCGAACAAGAATACTGCCGGGGATCCGGCACCCGCTCGGACAAGTGGAGGTGCCGGAGTGGTTGAACGGGGCGGTCTCGAAAACCGTTGTGCGCCTTGCGTACCGAGGGTTCGAATCCCTCCCTCTCCGCCACCAGGATTGGCAAGTGTCGTATCACAAAGGCGAAAGGCCTGAATGACGCCACCTGGCGTCAACTGAGATCTTCCCGACGACCGGAGAGCCTTCCCCGCCTCCCTCCTGCGCTTGGTCGGGGGCGTGCAGCACGCGTGCGATCATGGTCCCGGTCTCGTCACCGTTGGAACCGGCGACCGGAAACTCGATGTGGCGGGTGTTTCACCCGAAAGTCCGTATCGGTTCGCCCAGAATCGACATGTCGGGCTCGACGCCCAGACCCGGCTTCTCGTTGGGTTCGAGAAAGCCGTCGACAACCCCGGGCGCCTCTTCGTCGTAGCGCATGTTGGAGAAGTAGGAGGAGACGTAGGTCGCGGCGAAGGTCGATTCCGGTGTCGATACGGCCATGTGTGCCTGCGCCGCCGCGGAGAGGTCCGCCCCCCAGGCATCGTCCACGGTCATGAACTTGCCCGCCGCGGTACACACATCCCGGATGAGGCGCATGCCCGTGATGCCGCCAACCCGGGTGATCTTGCAGCCGATGCCCTCGAAGCAGTTGTCGGCGAGCCCCCGCAGCAACACCTGGATATCCGTCATGCACTCGTCGAGGATCATGGGCTGGCGCACCTGATGGCGAATGGCGAGGCATTCGGCATAGGTCAGGCAAGGCTGTTCGATGTAGAAGTCGACGTCTTCGGTGAGCCTCAGGATGCGCAGCGCCTCGTGGGTCTTCCAGGACTTGTTGGCGTCCACCACCAGGGTTTCTCCTGGCTGAATGCACTCGCCCGCCATGCGTATGCGCGCGATGTCCTGTTCGAAGTTGCTGCCTCGCCCCGCCTTGACCTGGAAGTGGGTGAAGCCCTCGGCGCGGTACTGCGACATGCGTCGTTTCACGATCTCGGGCGGTCCCATCTCGATCTCGGGATAGGCGCGAGCCTTCTCCTGCATGCGCCCACCGATCAGATGGTAGAGAGGCCGGCCGTAGGCCTTGCCGACAATGTCCCAGCAGGCAATGTCGATGGCGGACTTCGCGTACTCGCCGCCCATCAGCCATCGGTTCATCGTGGCATTGACGCGATCCGTCTGGGTCGGATCCTCTCCGATCAGTCCCGGCGCCATCTCCTCGATTGCAGCGCGCACCCCCAGCGCATGTTCGGGCTGGTACGTCGATGCGATCGGACAGACCTCGCCCCACCCGACGAGGCCCGCGTCCGTTTCCAGCCGCACGATGGTATCGTCCAGGGATTCGTAGGTCCTGTTGGGATAGCGTTTGGGCTTCTCGAGCGGAATGTCGAGCTGAAACACGTCAATGCGCGATATCTTCACCTGACACCTCCGCAATGTGGGCGGGACGGCAACGAGCTTGCCAGCAAGGGCCTTGGCCAGGAACTCTTCCTACGCGACAGGTCTCGCACAAGCGCCAATCGCGCCCCGGGTATGGAGAAACTCCGGCGCGGCACCCACGGCCGTCACCTTGATGAACACCTCTCCGGCGCAACGCAGGCGGCGACCGCTTCGATCATGGCCGGACAACCACGTGCTCGAAAGGCGAAACGCCGCGAGCGGCGTGATCGACCGCCGCGCCGACATCGTCCAGGCCGTAGGGGTGAACCCGGAACCGGTCAACGGGCAGCCGGCCTTCGGCGATCATTCGGACAAGTGATGCGGGTGCGTCTCTCGGGAACCACAATGACCCCCGAAACGCGAGTTCCTTGGTCACGAAACCCGATGCCGGCACGGTCGGATTGGTCGAGGCTACCGAAACGATGGATCCTCCCTTGTTCAAGGCGGCGGCCGCTTGGTTGATCCACGCCGGATCGTCGATGTCGACGGTGTTCAGGACCATGTCGATCCCGTCGGGAATCTCCGTCGACGTTTCCACACGGTCGTCCAGTCCGTCAAATGCGGCCAGTCGCTCCGGCGACCTGGCGACGGCGCAAACGCGCCCGGCGCCCATGGCCAGAGCAACGACGATGGCACTGACACCGACCAGTCCCGTCGCGCCATAGACGGCGACACTGGAGTCCGTCGAGAGCGCCCCGTGCACGAATCCCCCGTAAGCCGTTCCCATCCATCCGAGCCGACACAAGACGTCAGCCGACGTCACGGACAATGCCGGTTCGACGGTGGTCAGGCACTCGGCCGGCAGGACGATGTGCGTCGCAAGGGCGCCGTCGCGCCAGCGGTCCAGAATCTCGCCTGCTCCACCCGAAATGTCGAAACAGCCCGCGAAGGCGTACTCGGTTCGACCCGTCGGTGACGCCGCCTCGATGTAGCTGTCACAAAACACGCAATCACCGACAGCGACCCCGGTGACCCCGCCGCCGACCGCTACGATCGATCCGACACAGTCCATTCCCGGCGTGAATGGCCGGCGCGGCGTGACGAAACCGCCGCTCCCGTCGATCAACGTCCCCATGTACGGGGACAGGAAGACCGCCTCGACCGCAACGACCGCACAGCCCTCCGGCGCACTCGGATCGTCCAGGTCTTCAACGACCAGGGATTCAGCGTTCTCGTGGAGCCGCGCAGCGCGCATGGCGTTTCACCTCCATAAGGTTCAGGCCATCACCTCATCCCTTCGGGAGCGAAATGTCCACGGTCAAGTCAGGGAAGGGCGAGAAATACCGGTCAGCCGACCACAGGACACGCACCCCCAGAAACAGGCACAATGTGACCACCCGAGCAACGCGCGCATGTGCGCGTTGCAGGAGGGCCGATCAGGCGATCTGCTCGAGCGAATCCAGGTAACCCTCACCCTCAGCCAGGAACCCGCCGGAGAGGCTCGCAAGGAGCCGCCTTGCGGTATCCAAGGCCATCCGTGTGATGCCGGAAAATACGCGGATTGGCGACCACCGCGACAAACTCGTGGGCACAAGACCAAGGAACACCAACCGGTGCCAGTGTAGCGACGGCCTCCGTCAGCACCTGCCGAGCACGCTCATGGAAGGGCATTTCTGGGCGGTGTGCGTAGCTGAGCAGGTTTGTGTCGACAGCGATCACGCACTGTGCCCACGATAGATCTCATCGCGAATCCGGCCCCAAGGCGCACTCTGGAACTCTTCAGTGAGACCGTTGCCGCCGTAGCTCGGAAAGTCGAGCTGGCGACGCCCCTCCCGTCGCCGGGCTTCAAGGCTGCGCTGAAGGCCTTCTTCAATCAGCGCACGGAGCGTGGCGCCCTCCCCCTTGGCTACACGGCGCGCCTGCTCAATCAGCGCGTCAGGAAGCTCGATCGTGGTTTTCATATGGGTTCCCAATATCAGGATTAAGGTTGAACCACATTCCTCGTCTTAGGGAGTGGCAAAATTGTAGCGTTAGAAGGTTGCAACCCGAACCCGCCCTCAACCTTGTCGCCGCATGGCGCCTCTTCCTGATGACTCCGCTCGGGCATGATCAGCCCGACCGGCCCCTGGCACCAGGATCCCGTAGCGCGACGGCGTCACGCTCACCCGAATGGGGCCTCGCAAGGCTACAACGGTCATGGAACAGCAGCCGCAAGGCCCGACAGCCCTATGGGGCATGGGGAGGGCCAGGCTCCAAGACGCGTTTCGTGACATCGTCCCATGTTTCGAGGGGGCGCCACCCCAGGGCAGCGGCGGTCGGCGCGATGTCATAAATCGACGCGCGCGGATCGTCGCGGTAGAGCGTCGCGTTTTTCAACGGCGGCGTTACGCCGAATTCGCGTACCACCACGTCCCGGGTCGGCAACGGACTGTAAGTATCCGCGGCCGACAGGAACATGAGAGAGAAAGCCTCGGACGGGCATTCCAATGCGGCGCGAAAGCCGCGTGCGGCATCGCGCGCCGTGACAAACGACCGGGACCCGGGCAGAGCTTCGCCCCAATCCGGCCAAGCCGGGTCATGTGCGGAGCCGGGTTCCGGACCGCCATCTATCTTGGCGTTGTGATACGCGATCGTGTGAACGATCCAGTCGTACATCACGAGCGTCGGACGCAGGCAGACGACGGACATGTCGCCAAGCATGGCAAACCGGCGTGCGATGGCCTCGCCCATCAACTTGCTGAGGCCATAGGCCCCGACCGGGCGGCCAACGTGATCTGGATCAACCGGCAGGTGTTGCGGCGGGTTCTCAGGGCTGATGTTGAGTGCCGCGACGCTCGAGCAGTGCACGAAGCGTGGCACGTCGGCCGCCCGAGCGACGTCGAAGACGTTCCAGGTTCCCTCGACATTGGTCCGGACAAACTCGGTCTCGCTGGCCTCGGCGTCGGCATCGTGGGCTGCCAGGTGAATCACGGCGTCTTGCCGGCAAATGGCCGCTCCAAGCGCGGAACGGTCGAGAATATCGGCGCTGACAAAGGCGACGTCGGTGCCAGGGGCGGTCCGGTCAATCACCGTTACCTCGTAGTCGTCGACCAACTCGGCGACTACGTAGCGGCCCAATCGCCCGGCGCCGCCCGTCACCAGAACACGTTTCATCGGTCTATCTCCTGCATGGGACCTTGGTCTCAGTCATGGGCCGTTACGCCGCCATCAGCGACGAGCACAGAGCCAGTCATGAACGACGCCTTCGGCGAGGCGACAAACAGCACGACCTCGGCGATCTCATCGGGCGTACCAAGGCGCTCCATGATCGTTGTCGAGGACGCATCGCGCCTGTATTGCTCGAGATCGCGTGCAGCACCGGGCCTGTCCAGAAAGGGCGTGTCGACGGGACCGGGACAGACACAGTTGACGCGAATGTTGTTGGGGCCTTCCTCAACGGCAAGGCCACGGCTTAGCTGGATGACACCGGCCTTGGACGCACCGTAGATCACCAATCCTGAGGTGCCCACTAGGCCGAGTTCGGAAGCAATGTTGACGATGGCTCCCTGGCTCAGTCGCAGTAGCGGCAGCGCCGCGCGGCAGAAGGCAAAGACACCCTTGAGGTTCGTGTCGGTGACGATGTCCCAATCTTCATCTGTCGTCTCGGACAGGGGTTTAGGCCAATTGCCCATGGTTCCAGCGCAGTTGATGAGCACATCGAGTCGTTCGAAACGGCTCTTCACATGTGACAGCGCTCCATTGACGGCTCGGGTGTCCCGTACGTCGCAGTGTATCGCCGCAGCGCGGCCTCCAGCGGCTGTGATCTCGGATTTTACCGGCTCTGTTTCTGTGCGGTCGATCAGTGCTGTGCAGGCACCTTCGCGCGAGGCGCCGAGCGCGCACGCCCGACCGATGCCGGAGGCCGCGCCCGTGATGGCGATGACCTTGCCGGCAAAGACACCTGAACCTGTCATGGCCGGTAGACGAGTTCGAAGCTCTCACAGACAACTGGCGCATCGTCGCACCACTCATGACCCCAAAGGTCGCACTGCTCTCTGAAGTAACCGAGGTGGGCACCACGCCAGTGAGCAACGCTCAGGTCGCCTTCACCCTCCGAGGCAGCGAAGGCTTCGCCGACTTCGATGAACGGCGTTATGGCGACGTTGGTGATCCTCACGACGCACAGTGGCGTGCCCGTGACCGTGGTGACAATCCAGCAATCGCCGGCCTCGCGCATGCGAATGCCCTCATGCTCAAAATGCAACTGCATGTGGGCCGTACCGCGTTTCTGGCCGTCCCGCGCCATGCCGGCAAGTTCTTCGATAAAGGCAACGTGCACATCCTTGCGCGGCTCGGCGAACGTACCGGCATGATGCGTCGTCGTCGGATCGATGCCGGTCGCCTTGCAGGCCTCACGCCAGAATGCGTCGATCTCGGGTGTAGTGAATATGAGCATTGTCGTTGTTCCCGTTCGCCGTTTCCCATGGTTGCGCCGGCTCAGCGGATCCGCTGTCTCCCCGCCGACCACCACTCCTAGACAGGAGATGATGGAGGAACGGTATCACCGGGTCGATAGACGGTGATGAGGCTTTCGCAGACGACCGGGTAGTCTTCGCGCCACCCCACGTTCCACCGCCTGCACTGGTCCTTGAACTGCGCCATATGGCCCTGCTGCCAATACTTCAGGCTTAGATCGCCATCTCCTTCGGACGCGGCAAAGATGGGACCGACTTCATTGAACGGCAGGGTCTCGATCCCAATAATCTGGACAACACACTGAGGACTGCCGTCGCACTTCAGCACGATCCAGTAGTCACCAACCTGGCGCATCGGAATGTCATCCTTTTCGAACTGCATCGCTAGGTGCGCCGTACCTCGCTTCATGCGGTTAACCGCGTTGTCGGCGATGGGATCTATCCATGTTGCGGCGTCTGTCTCCTTGTTGGGTTCAGCAAAGGTGAGGGCGCAGTGCCGCGAATCCTCGCTGATTCCGAGGTAGGCACAGGCCTCTTTCCAGAACTCAACGATCTCGGGGGTATCGAATGCAAGCATGCCCAACTTCTCCATTCAGACGCGTGCGTTGCGCGCGCGCCAAAGCGAGTGATGTCGCGAGTCGGACTACCGCCGCTGCACCCGGCAGCATACATGTCTCGTTTGCCTCTTGACCATCGATGTGCCTGCCATCGGGCATAGCGATCCACCCACGCCCTCGAGTGGTGCCGAACGTTCGAATAGGGCGCCCCTGTCGTTGCCCTGACGAATGCGCAGCATGAGGTCAAGCGCTGTCTGAGCGCGCCTTCGTCTCTGGCACGGATTGAAGCGTTGACGGGCGAGATCCCGTCGTTGCACGGCACGGGCTTGGCGGCTTGGGCGTGCGAGGAGTTCGGTTTCTGCGACGGTCGCGTCCGTGCACGTGGGAGGCCAGATTGCGGCAGCGCACGTGCGACCGGATCAGGAAGCGGAACAAGCCCACCACCCGGTGTTCATGATTGCGGCGCCTCGACGTGGCCTGGGCTGATCCAGTGGTCGCGGGCCTGAAGCCGCAGGGCCGAGGCCGCGATGCCGACCGCACCGTGCCAGCCGTGGTTCGAGGCCACCAGACAGCACAGTTGCCAATCCACCGGAATTCCGGCCTCCTGCGGATGTTCGAGTTCCATCAAGCCGTGCCCGATCTCGCACTGCGCCGGATCCGAGACCACCACCAGCGCCAGGTTTTGAACCTGGACGAGCTCCGCGGAATCCTCCCGGGCCGGGGTCACCGCCGGCGAACCGCGTCGCCAGACACAACTGCCGTCAACCGGGAGGCTCGATCTGCCCGGCGAGTCGTCGAGTCAGGTTCTCACGTCCGGTTGCCTGCGTCCGGTTCGAGCCCTGATACCGGCAATGGCATCGGCTGCGGCGGCAAGCGGCGTCAGCGCCTCATCGCAATCAAGATGGAGACAGGATTCATCCGCCTCGTAGCGCTCGAGATAGACCCTGAGGATCGCACCTCCCGTGGAGGTTCCCGAGAGGCGCAAGACGACCCGCATCCCGCCCTCGAAGGCGATCCGCAGCCCCTGGTTCCTGGCCGTCGTGCCATCGATCGGGTCCGTGTAATGGAACTCGTCGGCTGCCGTCACTGTTAGTCCGGCGACAATACTTCCGGGAAGGCGAGGGAGACGCGAACGCAGGGACTCCACGAGGTCTCCGGCGACGCCTGGCGGCAGGCCTTCCCAGTCATGGCGGGAATGGTAGTGGCGCCCGAACCGGCGCCAGTGGTCCTCAAGGATCCCGGCAACCGAGAGGCGGCGGCGGGCGATGATGTTGAGCCAGAATAGCACGGCCCACAGACCGTCCTTTTCGCGCATGTGGGATGAGCCGGTTCCCGCACTCTCCTCGCCGCACAGCGTCACCTTGCCGGCATCAAGGAGCGTGCCGAAGAACTTCCATCCGGTCGGGGTCTCGTGACAGTCGATTCCAAGGGAGGCCGCCACCCGGTCCACGGCCCGGCTCGTCGGCATGGATCGGGCGACCCCGGCAAGGCCTCCCCTGTAGCCCGGCACGAGGTCGGCACGGGCGGCAAGGACGGCCAGACTGTCGCCCGGCGACACGCGTACGCCACGGCCGAGAATCATGGCCCGGTCACCGTCGCCGTCGGTGGCCGCGGCAAGGTCAGGCGCTTGCGACGACATCATGTGAGTGACGAGGTCACGGCATGTCAGAGGATTGGGATCTGGATGAAGACCACCGAAGTCGGCCAGGGGTGTGGCGTTGACCACCGTGCCGCGAGAGGCGCCGAGTTCCTCTTCGAAGAGCCTGCGGGCATAGGGGCCGGTCACCGCATTGAGGGCGTCAAACCGCATCCGGAACCCGCCCTCGAAGAGGGAACGGATGGCTTCGAAATCAAACAGGCCCGCCATCAGGTCCCGGTAGTTCTCGACCGGGTCGACCACCTCCACGATCATGCCGCCCAGCATGCCCGTTCCAGGCTGCCCGAAAGCGATATCGGCGCCGTCAAGGATGCGATAGGCATCGATCGTCTTCGTGCGCTCGTAGATTTGGGCCGTCAGGTCAACAGGCGCCGGGCCGCCGTTGGCCATGTTGACCTTGATGCCGAAATCGGCATCCGGACCACCGGGATTGTGACTCGCCGTCAGGAGGAGCCCACCGGCGGCACCGCGTCGGCGTATGAGGCAGGATGCAGCCGGTGTCGACAACAGCCCTTCCCTTCCGACCACCACGCGGCCGGCGCCGTTGGCCGCCGCCATGAAGAGGATGGTCCGGGCAGCAGCGGGAGTGAAGTAGCGGCCGTCCCCACCGAGCACCAGGGTCTTGCCGTCAAGACCGCCGATGGTATCGAAGACCGACTGGACGAAGTTCTCCAGGTAGCCCGGCTGCATGAAGGCCCGGGTTGTCTTCCTCAGACCCGACGTGCCCGGCTCCTGGCCGGCAATCGGCCGTGTGGCGACAGTCAGAACACGCAACGCTGCCTCATCCCTTCCTTGTCGCCACGCGCACCAACGTACCATGCCCGGATCCCCTGCATGTCACCGTCGATCGCTCTCGCCGCTTGCCGGCGTGTCGCGATACACTCCTGCCACGTGACCGAGTGAGCATCATGACCGACATCAGCGGATGCTGGGACGACGTGCATCGTGAGGCTGCACGGTTGAAACCGCTTCATCTTCGTGACCTCTTCGACGCGGACCCGCACCGCTTCGAACGCCTGTCGGTCCGCCTTGACGACATCCTTGTCGACCACGCCAAGGAAAAACTCGACTCCCGGGCCATGGCCAGCCTCGTCGGCCTGGCGCGGGCCGCCGGTGTCGAAGCCCGCCGCGAAGAGATGTTCCGGGGAGAGGCGGTCAATGTCACGGAACGCCGCGCCGCGCTCCACGTGGCACTGAGAGGCGCTGGTGACGACCACATCCCAATGGCCGGCGGTAATGTCATGGCAGAGGTCTTGCGGTTGCGGGAACGCATGCTCGGCTTCGCCAGGGATCTTCGGCAGGGACGCGTTGCAAGCCTGTCCGGTGAACCCTTCAGCGATGTGGTCAATATCGGTATTGGCGGCTCTCACCTCGGGCCGCTGATGGCGACACGGGCGCTTGCCCCCTTCCACGACGGACCACGGCTTCATTTTGTTTCCAACGTCGATGGGGCGGATATCGCGGACACGCTGAAACCCCTCGATCCCCGCACGACTCTCGTCATCGTCGCATCCAAGACCTTTGCCACCCTCGAGACGATGACCAATGCCCGCACCGCACGCACCTGGCTTGGGGATGCCGCGGGACATCACATGGCAGCTGTCACGAGCCACCCGGCGGCGGCGCGCGACTTCGCAATTGATGATGAACGGATCTTCGGTTTCGCTGACTGGGTCGGTGGGCGCTATTCCCTGTGGTCATCCATTGGTCTTTCACTGGCGATTGCCGTCGGCGACGACCACTTCCGGTCCTTCCTCGAAGGCGGGCGCATGATGGACCGGCACTTCCGCACGGCACCCCTTGAAGGGAATCTCCCCGTCGTCCTGGCCCTCATCGGTATCTGGCGGCGCAATGCCATGGGCTGGCCGACGCGAGCCCTCATTCCCTACGACCAGCGCCTCGCCCTGTTTCCGGCTTATGTCCAGCAGCTGGAGATGGAATCGAATGGCAAGGGGGTGGATCGCGACGGCTCACCGTTGAGACGACCGAGCGCGCCGGTCGTCTGGGGCGGATGCGGTACGGACAGCCAGCACTCCTTCTTCCAGTTACTCCACCAGGGCACCGACACGGTCCCCGTCGACTTTCTCCTGGCCGCCCGGCCACATGAAGCCCCGGGCGCCCACCACGCCATCCTGGCCGCCAACGCGGTGGCGCAGGCGGCGGCACTTGCCTTCGGCAGAACCGAGGCCGAAGTGCGCGCGGCGAATGCGGCGTCAGGGGTTTCCACAGACGACATTCACCGTCTGGTTCCCCATCGAACCCTTCCCGGTGACCGGCCGTCGACAACCATCCTCTATCGCCAGCTTGATGCGATGACCCTGGGACGCCTTGTGGCCCTCTTCGAACACAAGGTGTTCGTCGAGGGTGTCATCTGGGGCCTCAACCCCTTCGATCAGTGGGGCGTGGAGTTCGCCAAGGACCTTGCGCAGCAGCTCCTGCCCATGGTGCAGGATGGGGCGGGAACCGAGGAACTCGACAGTTCCTCGCGCGGGCTGATCGCCCATCTCGACCATCTGGGCAGGGACTGACTTCCGGCCGGAACGTGTTGGCGCGTCACAGCACCCGGCACAACCTGTTGGCGTCGAGCAGGGCAGCGTGGATATCGCGAGGTGCCAGGGCATCCCCGATCCTGAAGAGGCGGAACGTGCCTTCGGCATTCGCCATGAGCTTCTGCGGCGCGATGGCCACCAGGGCCTCGTGATCGACTTCACCCAGGTTGGCCGAACGGTCCCGCAGGTCATCGAACACATCACTGAAAGACCGCACGCCTGAATCGGCGATCACCATATCGGCCTCCAGGTCCTCGATCCGACGTGTATAGGCGTGACGCAGGCGGGCGACGAAGCGATTGCCCTGGCGGTTGACTCCGACAAGCGCCCTGTCGGTGAGGATCGCTGCGCCGGCCGAGGCAAGATTGCGCAGATAGACCGGTACGTTCTGAACACCGAGCGCCCGCCCGGCATGACGGTCCGCGGTCACGAAGGTGAGGTTGTCCGCCGAACCCGCAAGGGTATCGGCAAGCGAGAGTGCGCCATGGCCACCCGTGACATCGGTGATGACGACGTGACCGGTGGGCCGGCGTCCTGTCGCCAGCGCGTCCCAGACCGTCATGACATGCTCGCCGCCACCTTCTGCAAGATCGGTCTCCGGCACCCCACCCGTGGCCACGATCACGATATCGGCATCGAGGCGTGCGACGTCATCGCCCTCGACGAACACGCCGGTGCGCACGTCGACGCCGGCATGGTCGACCTCTCCGGCGAGCCAGTCGACGATGCCGATCATGTCGCGCCGCCACGATGCCGCCGCGGCAAGCAGGATCTGTCCACCAGGCTGCGTGGCCGCTTCGAAGAGCGTGACGGCATGGCCGCGAAGGGCCAGCACGCGGGCCGCTTCCATTCCGGCGGGCCCACCACCCACCACCACGGCCCGCCCGGGTACGGCGGCCCTCGCGATCTCAGGGCCGAGCCAGGACTCGCGGCCCGTGGACACGTTGTGCTGACACAATGCGTGCCGACCGCCGTAGATCCTGTCGAGACAGTATCCCGCACCGACACAGGGGCGAATGCGCTCCGCCTCCCCTCGCGCCAGCTTGTTGACGATGTCCGGATCCGCCATGTGCGGGCGGGTCATGCCAGCCATGTCCACATACCCTTGCGAGACGGCCCAGTCAGCGGTCGCCGGATCAGCGAGCCGTGCAGCCTGCAATGTCACGAGGCCGCTGGCCTCGCGCACCCTGCCTGCCAGTTCGATGTAGGGGGCGACCGGCCAGGCCATGCCCGGCATGGTTTCTGTCAGGCCCATGTCCGTCCCGCCATAGGCTCCGTTGACGTTGACGATGTCGGCGACACCGTGGCGGCCGATCATGCGGGCGATCGCGATCCCTTCCTCGGCTGTCAGCCCGTTCTCGTTGCTCTCGTCGGCACTGAATCTGACGCTGACGAGAATGTCATCGCCTGCCGACGTGCGGCAGGCCTCGAGAACCTCGAAGAGGAAGCGTGCCCGGTTGGAGAGATCGCCGCCATAGGCGTCCCGGCGATCGTTGGAGAACGGTGACAGGAACTGGCCCACCAAATGGGTCGATGCCAGGATCTCGACGCCATCGAGCCCACCTTCCCGGCAACGCCGCGCCGCATCGCCAAAGTTCCGGACAATGCGCGCGATTTCACGTGAGGAAAGGGCATAGGGAACGGAATGGTGGGCCGGGTCGCGGAACGCCGACGGTCCCCTGGTCGGCAACCAGTCACCGGAATCCCAGGTGGTGCGACGGCCCATGTGGGTGATCTGGCACATCAGGCCGGCGCCATGGCGGTGAACGCGGCTCGAGAGCTCCCGGAACGCGGGGATCACCCTGTCGTTGCCGACATAGATTTGCCCGTAGATGGAACCGGAGTCGCGCGAGACGTTCGACGATCCGCCAAACATGGTGAGACCGATTCCACCCCTGGCCTTGGCCTCGTGATAGGCTTGGTAGCGCTCTCCCGGCAGCCCATCCACCGCGTAGCCCGGTGCGTGGGCGCTCGAGAAGACCCGGTTGCGGAAGGTGCGTCCGCGAATGGTGATGGGTGACAGCAGGCCGGGATAGGCATTCACCACCAGATCTCCCTCGCTCCCGGCCGATGCCCGGGAATGTGTATTGTGCCCGCCAGTGGTGACGGGTGCCAGATGTCATGGCGAGGACGAGACAGAAAGGACGCCAAAGGCAAAGCGCATCGACCACGCTCGATGGCGGGGTGGTGGCCCGCTGACCGGGAGAGCATCCATCGAGCGGCCCTCGACATTTCCTTGACATTTCAGGGCATCGAACCTACATCGGCGCTTCCCGCTGGGGGGCTGTAGCTCAGACGGGAGAGCGTCGCGTTCGCAATGCGAAGGTCAGGGGTTCGATTCCCCTCAGCTCCACCACAACTCATCTCTCCATGCCCCTTCATGTTCCTTTCCGTTGGGCGAGAGTGCGGTGTGGTTTCTTCTCCTGAATCTGCTATCCTTGATGCAACAATTTGTGGAGGAAGCTTGAGTCATGGAATCACGTGATCCTGTCGATCAACTTCTCTCGGGAAGGATGGATCGACGCACTCTTCAAAGGACGCTCGGAACACTCGGCATCGGTGTGGCCACCATGCCGCTTTTCGCCAATCCTGGCCTTGCACAGGAAGACGAGGCGAACTTCTTCACCTGGGGCGGCTACGAACTCCCGGAGTTCCACCAGGGCTATCTGGACAAGTACGGGACTTCGCCCAACATCACGTTCTTTGCCGGTACGACCGAAGCCAAGAACAAGATCCTCGCCGGTTACAAGACCGACATCGGCCACCCCTGTTCGGGAGGTGTCACCGAGTGGTACGCCTCCGGCATCATCCAGCCGTTCGACACGGATCGCCTGAAGCACTGGCCTGACTACTTCGAGTCCCTGAGGAACATCGGGTCCACCCTGACCGAAGATGGCGAGAACCTGTTTGTTCCGTGGGACTGGGGCAATTCCTCGATCCTCTACCGTACGGATCTCGTGGAAATCGAGGAGGAATCCTGGAGCCTGCTGTTCGACCCGCGGTACAAGGGCAAGCTGGCAACCTACGATTCACCGCAGGCCGGCGTGCAGGTGGCAGCGCAGGTGCTGGGCTTCACCAATCTGGATTCGCTCAGCGACGAACAGCTGCTGGAGGTGAGGAAGCTTCTCGAACAGCAACGCGACGTGTTGCGGTTCTACTGGGAGAGCCAGTCCGAAGCAGGTCAGGCCATGGTCGCTGGCGAACTCGTCGCCACCTACGCCTGGAACGATCTCTACAAGACGGTCTCCGACCAGGGGCTGCCGGTCAAGTACATGTCACCCAAGGAAGGTGCGCGCAACTGGGTCTGCGGCTTTGTTCTCACCAGTCCCGAGAGCCGCGTGGCCAGCGATGAGCGCGTCTACGATTTCCTGGATGCCATGATGTCGCCGGAATCCGGTGCCTTCCTGATCGACCAGTACAGCTACGGCGCGTCCAACGCCAAGTCCTTCGATCTCGTTCCGGCAGAACGCGTTGCCGAGGTCGGTCTCACTGATCCCGAAGCCTTCCTGGCGAAGGGCATCCTGGCCCCCATTCCTCCCGAGTTCGACGAAAAGTACGTCAACCTGTGGGAAGAGGTGAAACTCGGCATGTAGATGCCACAGTCAGCTGACGATTCAAGGGGCCCTGGATGTTCCAGGGCCCCTTTCATGTGAGATGGGAGTGATCCGCGAACCGGTCAGAGTATCTCCGATCCTGCAGTACGAGACGATGATTCCCGCGTGTCCTGGTTCCGGTGGTCCTCTGTCTCGTTCAGCGCCTCCAGGAAACGCGCGCCATAGCGCGCCAGCTTTCCGGCGCCCACGCCGTGGCAGGCCACGAGTGCATCCAGGCTCCGGGGTTTGCGGGACGCCATGTCCATCAGGCTGCGGTCGTGAAAGACCACATAGGCCGGCACGCCTTCCTCCCTTGCGATGTCCACTCGCAACTGCTTGAGCCGGCCGAACAGCGCCTGATCAACTTCTTCGGGCACCTCTGTGGCGCGGCGCCGTTCCCTTTGCCGGCCTGCGGCCTCGCTGTGAAACGCCACATTCTCGTCGCCCCTGAGTACGGCATGGCCGCGGCTCCCCGGCAGGAGAGCACCGTAGTCGCCGATGGCGATCCTCAGAACGTCGGCCGCCACCAGCTGGCGCAGATAGGAGCGCCAGAGCGTCTTGCTGATTTCCGCGCCGACGCCGAAGGTCACCAACTGGTCGTGACGGTGCTGGAGAACCTTGTCCGTCGCTTCGCCCCGCAACACGGCGATCAGGTGTTCGGCGCCGAAACGTTGCCCGGTTCGCAGGACCGCCGACAACGCCTTCTGCGCAATCACCGTGCCATCGACTGTCTCGACAGGGTCGAGACAGCGGTCGCAGTTGCCACACCGCTCGCTCGCTTCGCCGAAATAGCCTAGAAGCGCCTGACGCCGACAGTTGGCGGTCTCGCACAGGGCCAGCAGCGCGTTGAGCCGTTGGTGATCGACCCGCTTGACCTCGTCGGGCCGATCGGAATCGTCGATCATCAGGCGACGAATCCGGATATCGTTCATACCATAGAGCATGAGGGTTTCCGCGGGCTCGCCGTCACGTCCGGCCCGTCCGATTTCCTGATAATACGCCTCGACGGTCGACGGGAGGTTGGCGTGCACAACGAACCGGATGTCCGGCTTGTCGATACCCATGCCGAAGGCGATGGTCGCCACCATGACAACACCGTCCTCGGTCAGGAAACGGTCCTGGTTCCTGTCCCGGTCTCGCTGGTCCATGCCGGCGTGATAGGGCAGTGCGATCCTTCCCCGAGAGGAGACGCGCTCTGCCGTCCGCTCTGCCTCCTTGCGCGACAGGGTATAGATGATACCGGCCCGCCCGGCATACCGGTCCAGCAAATCGTCGATCTGTCGCGCCCCGGACCTTCTGGGCGCGACACCGATGCGAAGGTTCGGGCGGTCGAAGCCGGCCACGAAGGTGTTCGCCTCGCCACCAAACAGCCGCGCGACGATGTCCTGGCGCGTCACGGCATCCGCTGTAGCCGTGAAGGCGCTGAGCCTGGCATCGGGAAAGTGTTCCGGAAGTTCGGCAAGGCGGCGGTAATCGGGCCGGAAGTCATGACCCCACTGCGAGATGCAATGGGCCTCGTCGATGGCAAACCGCGCCGGGCTGTAGCGGGCGAGACCTTCCAGTGTGCCCGGGACCATCAGCCGTTCCGGCGAGATGTAGAGGAGGCGCAACCGGCCTTCGCGCAGCTGGCGGTGTGTCGTCACGGCCTCAGCCCGTGGCGTCGCCGAGTTGAGGGCGCCTGCCGCCACGCCGTTGAGACGCAGGGCCGCCACCTGGTCGCGCATCAGAGCGATCAGCGGCGAAACGACGACGGTCAGGCTTTCGCACGCCAGTGCCGGAAGCTGGTAACACAGCGACTTTCCGGCACCGGTCGGCATCACGGCCAGCACGTTTTCTCCTGCCAGCAACGCCGTGACGATGTCCGCCTGACCAGGCAGGAAATCGTCATAACCGAAGGTGTTGTTGAGGACCGCACGGGCGGCGTCGAGAGTCGGCAAAGGCGCCCTTGGAGTCGATCACGGCCACCCTACCGCCTCCTCCGGCACTTGAAAACGGCGTCAGCAGGATGTGGAAAGAAGGAGTGCATCACACGGTGACCACGGCTGGCATTCTCCCTATAGTCGCCGCGGCGTCCCAATCCGGGTCCACGGCATGATCGAGCACCGTCTGCGTCCCCTTCTCAATCCGCGGTCGATTGCCGTCGTCGGCGCTTCCGTGAATCGCGAGTCCTTCGGCTGGACATCCTGGCAAGCCATCCGCCAAATCGGCTTTACCGGAGAGTTCTTTCTCGTCAATCCGCGCTATGACGACATCGACGGCGAGCGGTGCTTCCCCGACATTGCCTCCATCGGACGGCCAGTCGAGCACGCGATGCTCAATGTCTCCAACCCCCGTCTCGAAAGGGTCTTCGACGAGGCGATCGCCGCCGGCGTGAAGGCAGTGACGATCTTCGCGTCGTGCTACCTGGCGAACGATGGGGATCCCCCTCTTCTCGAACGTCTCAGGCGCAAGGCCCGCGAGGCCTCCCTTCTCGTGTGCGGCGGCAACGGGGCGGGGTTCGTCAATCGGGAGGAAATGGTGCAGGTGACGCTGGCGGGTGGCCGTTCCAGTCTTGATGCCGGTCCCGTCACGCTGATTTCGCAATCGGGCTCCATCTATCTCGGCATGCTCCAGACCGATGGCCGGCTGGGTTTCAACCTTACCGTGACATCGGGCCAGGAGATCGCCGTCACTGCGGGCGATTACATGGACTACGCGCTCGGGCTCGAATCGACGCGGGCGATCGGCCTCGTTCTCGAAACCGTCCGCGACGCCGCCGGGTTCCGCGAGGCAGCCGACAGGGCCCGGGAACGCGGGGTCCCCGTCGTTGCGATCAAGGTCGCGCGAACGCCGGAGAGCATCCGCATGGCCCACACCCATTCCGGCGCCCTTGCCGGCAACGATGCCGCCTACGATGCCGTCTTCCGGCATCACGCCGTCCAGAGGGTCGATGACATCGATGCCCTGATCGCCACGCTGCAGATGGCCGTGCAGCCGCGACGGTTCTGGCCAGGCGGCATTGTCGCTCTCACGGATTCGGGAGGCGAGCGGGAACATCTCGTCGATCTGGCACACCGGCACAAGGTTCCCTTCGCGTCCATCTCGCACACCACGACCCGGCGCATGGAAGCCTGTCTCGACCACGGACTCGAGGCGACCAATCCGGTCGATGCCTGGGGGACCGGAAACAACTTCGTGGAGACCTGTAGCGAATGCTGGGATGCGCTGATGTCGGATCCCGGTTCGGCCGCCGGACTGTGGATCGCCGACATTCGCGACTTTGATGTCTTCCGCACGCCCTGCATCGAACCGGCCAGGATGATCGCGGAGCGCACCGGCAAGCCGATGTGCTTCGCCAACTGCGTGCCCGCCGGCATCGTGCACGAAAAGGCACGCGAGCTCGCCGCGGCCGGCATACCGCTGATCGACGGACTCAACGCCGCAGTGACGGCCTTTTCACGCATGCTGGCCCTGCGAGACCACCGGACCATGCGGCCGCCCGATGCGCCGTCGGATGCCGTCATCAGCCGCTGGCGAAACCGTCTGGCCGGAGGCGGCGCCTTCGACGAGGCAGAGGGTCTGGCCCTAGCCCTACCGTGTCATGGCAATAAAGTCTGGACAATGGGATCTGTGCTCCGTATACCGGCATCATGGCTCAGTCACAGATCAGCCGCACCTTGCGCGGCGAGGCGGCGCGTTCGCGGATTGTCGCGATCCTGTCGCAGGAGTCTTTCGCCAGCCGTCGGGCATTGGGTCGCAGGGTGTGCGAGGAGTTTGCGTTCATCGACGCGGTCGGCCGGCTGCAGGTTGCGGGCTGCCTGAAGGCACTGGCGAGCCTTGCCGGGAGATCGTCGGATATCGTGTTGCCCCCGCCGCAGGCTGCGGCGGTCAGGAACCGGCCGCGCCAGCTTGCTGAGGACATTCCGGCACCCACCGGGGTTCCGTCCCATCCCTCACTGATCGACGCCCTTGATGTGAGACTGGTGACGAGCGCTTGCGAGCGTGTCTTGTGGAACACGCTGATCGGGCGCGAGCATCCCCACGGGATGACGACGTTTGCCGGCTGCCAGGCGCGTTATCTCGTCGGCTCGGCCCATGGCTGGCTGGGTGCCGCGGGGTTCTCTGCCGCTGCCCTGCGTGTGACGGCGCGTGACAGGTGGATCGCGTGGAGTGACGAGCAGCGTCGGGGCCATCTCGACCGTGTGGTCTGTCTGAGCCGGTTTCTGATCAGGCCCCAGGTGTTCTGTCCGCATCTGGCGAGCCATGTTCTGGGTTGCCTTCTCAGACGTCTGCCCCGGGACTTCGAGGCCCGCTACGGGTTTCGTGTGCTGCTGGTGGAGAGCTTTGCCGATGAGGGCTACGATGGCACGTGCCTGCGAGCGGCCAATTTTGTGCGTGTTGGCACGACCGCGGGGCGGGGTCGTCAGGATCATGGCAAGCGGCGCGACAAGACTGTCAAGACGGTTTTCATGTACCCGCTTGACAGCCGCTGGCGGCGGCGTCTTGGTGTCGGCCATGTTGAGCACGCACCGGTGTTGCAACCGGGTGATGGGTTGAACACGGCACAGTGGGCTGCAAACGAGTTTGGAGGTGCTCCCTTGGGTGATGCGCGTCTGTCGGCACGCCTGGTCAGGAGTGTGGATCTTCTGGCTGCCTATCCGGGCGGGAAGATCAACGCCAGCAGCCAGGCCGACAGCACGGCGATTGCGGCGTTCTATCGGCTGATGGACATGCCGGAAGAGTCGGAAGTGACGGTCGGGAACATCCTTGCGCCGCACCGCGAGCGCACCATTGGGCGCCTGCGCTCCCAGCGCACGGTGCTGGCGATCCAGGATGGCACGGATCTGAACTTCTCGACCCGTCCGGGCTGCGATGATCTGCATGTGGTCGGCACGAACCAGACGGGGGCGCAGAGCCTTGGCCTGCACATGCACGCAACGCTTGCGGTGAGCGATACGGGGCTGCCTCTTGGTGTGCTCCGCCTCGGCTTCGATCCGGTGAAGAAGGGGTCTGCGAACGACGGCAAGGCGCAAGACAAGGAGACGAAGAAGACCCAACTCTGGCTCGACGGGTTCAGCGACATTGCCCGCGCGGTGCGCGAGGTTGGCGGCAGGACACGGGTCATCTCGGTGTGCGACAGGGAAGCCGATTGCCTTGAGATCCTTGACCACCAGCGCCGCCATCCGCGGGTGGAGTTGCTGGTGCGGGCCAAACACGACCGGACTCTCGGCAAGCGCCAGCCGACGCTGTTTGCAACGATGAGCGGCGGTGCGCCCGACGGCCGGATCGATGTCGAGATCGAGGGGCTCGTGGCCCGGCCCAAGTCGAGCCGGAAGAAGGCGCGGCCGGCGCGCAGCAAGCGCCTGGCAAGCTGTGAACTGCGGTTTCGCCGCGTCACGCTGCCGCCGACACAGACCGTGAAGACGATCGAACCGGTGTGCGTGTCAGCAGTCCATATCAAGGAGACCGACCCGCCCGGGGATGAGGACCCGGTGCAGTGGTTCCTGCTGACCACGGTCAAAGTCAAGACCGCCCGTGAGGCCGCCGACATCGTCGGCTACTACCTCCAGCGCTGGCGCATCGAGGACTTCTTCCGTGTGCTCAAATCCGGCTGCCGCGTCGAGTTCCTGCTGTTCCGCACCGCAACACGCCTGCAGCGGGCGATCGCCATCAACGCCGTCATCGCCTGGCGCATCATGGTCATGACGCTGCTCGGGCGCCAGGTGCCCGACTGCGAACCGCAGCTGATGTTCGCCGACCATGAACTCGCCTTCCTGCGCGACTATGCGTCAGAGCATGGCCTGACAACACCGGACCGGCTCGGCGACGCGGTCGCTCTGGTCGCCCATCTCGGCGGCTACCGTGATCGCAAGCATGATCCCGATCCCGGTCATCAGATCATGTGGCACGGCCAGACCCGGCTCACAAGCGCCGCACTGGGACACCGCATCGGGTTCAAGGCCGGCCAACGGCATGTCCTGCGCGAAGACGAATAGCATGTTGTCAGCCATATTTATCATGACACGGTAG
>MPMV01000021.1 GCA_002238685.1 bacterium EF100-94H03 bin56 | reverse complement strand
GTTCAGATCTTCGGTGAGGCAGTCCCGCCTTGCATGAAACTTCTGTCGGGCCCTCCGGTGACGGAGGGCCCGATTGCATCAGACATTGACCCGGCCGCGCCAACCACAAAGAATCAGGAGTCGCATCCCGCGGATCGGGAACGCACGGAAACGGGGGAGAGCTCATGCCTTCTCAAGGACGGACGGCTGGTGAGGGCAAGCCGGTCATCGAGTGTCGCTCCGTCTACAAGATCTTCGGGCGTCATGCGAAAAGCCTCCTCGACGATGCCGATGGGTTCGTTGACGCCGATGCCGCCAAGGCGGCTGGCTGCATCGTCGGGGTCAACAACGCCTCCTTCGAGGTTCACTCCGGCGAACTCCTGGTCATCATGGGACTGTCCGGTTCGGGCAAGTCGACCCTGCTTCGTTGCATCTCCAGGCTGACCGAGGCGACTGCAGGCAGGATCTTCATCGAGGGGCAGGACATCCTGGCCATGAATGGCCGGCAACTGCTGGACATGCGACGCTCCAGGATGGGCATGGTGTTCCAGAACTTCGGCCTTCTACCCCACAAGACAGTGCTGGAGAACATCGCCTTCCCGCTCCAGATGAAGGGAATGAAGACCGGTGCCAGTGTCTCAAGGGCTCGGGACATGGCGGAACTCGTTGGCCTCCAGGGGCGGGAAAACTACTTTCCCAGGGAACTTTCCGGCGGCCAGCAGCAACGGGTCGGAATCGCACGTTCGCTGGCGGTCGAACCCGACATCTGGTTCCTTGACGAACCGTTCTCGGCCCTTGATCCGCTCATCCGCAAGGAGATGCAGGACGAGTTCCTGAGACTCCAGGAAGTCCTTAACAAGACCATTCTGTTTGTCACCCATGACTTCGACGAGGCGCTTCGCCTGGCCGACCGTATCGCCATCATGAAGGAGGGCATCATCGAGCAACTCGATACACCGGCCAATATCATTCTCCAGCCGGCCACGGAGTACGTCCGCAAGTTCACCCAGGACGTGCCACGCGAAAAGGTCCTGAGGATCGAGGCCGTCATGGATCCGGTTGACGAGACGGAAGAACTTTCCGACCTCAGGGTCTCCAAGGATCTGATCATCGAGACGGTTGCCGAAGCGATTCTGAACCAGACACGGCCTGTCGGCGTGGTTGATGCCGAAGGTCGGCTCGTTGGCAGTCTCCACGCTTCGCGTGTGATCAAAGTCCTCTTCGGCACCAAGCAAGGGAGTTGACCGGGTATCCATGGCGGCACCACGGATACCCCGCAAGACCATCGGCTTCGGCGTCCTCTTCGCTGTGTTCCTGCTGCTTTGCCTGCTGGTGAATCCTTCGGACGCCAACTGGTTGTGGCGGTTGCCGCCACTGCTGAAGGACCTGCCGTTCATCATCAACGACACGGTGCAGAACCTGCTCTTCGAGTGGATGCCGATCGAGGTCTACGATCCGACGATCGATGACTACGAGACCAAGCCCCTGTTCCGCGAGATGACACGGGCGATCTCGAGCTCACTTCTCCTCATCATTGACGCTGTCCGCGAGGTCATGCTTGGCGGGGTCAAGACCATCGTCGCCTTTACGGACTGGAACTTCATCAACGAGAATCCGTGGCTGCGCTGGCCTGCCCTGCCCTGGACGGTGATTACGGGCTGGGCCATCGTTCTGGGTTACAGGCTCCAGGGAACCGCGTTGGCGGTCCTCGCGGCCTTCTCCACGATCTACGTCTCCGTCTTCGGGCAGTGGGAGCCGTCGATGCAGACGCTCTCGTTTGTTCTGGTGGCCGCACCGGTGTCTGTGGTTCTCGGGCTGGGTCTGGGTATCTGGGCTTTCAGGAACAGGACCGTCGAGGCGGCTCTCTATCCGCTTCTCAACGTCGCCCAGACCATGCCGCACTATTCCTACCTCGTTCCCGTCATCGTCCTCTTCGGGGTCGGCGATCACGCGGCAGCCATCGCCACCATCATCTTCGCCACCCCGCCGATGGTGCGTCTCACGCTGCTCGGCCTGAAGAACGTGCCGGCAGATATCGTCGAGGCCGGGATCATGAACGGGTGTGGCAGGTTCCAGCTGCTGTTCAGGGTTCTCGTGCCCACCGCCAAGCGCGATGTTCTGATCGGTGTCAACCAGGTGGTGATGCAGTGCCTGGCGATGACCGTGATTGCATCCTTCATCGGCGCCCAGGGCCTGGGATCGAACCTGATGATCGCCCTGAATTCCCTCAAGGTCGGCACCGGCATCGAGATCGGTCTGTGCATCGTGCTGATCGCGGTGATTCTCGACAAGATGTCGCTGGCCTGGGCCAACAAGCAGACGGACTACTTTGCGGATCTTTCCTTCTTCGAGCGTCACCGCCTGGTGATCATGCTGGTTGCCATACTGGTGGCCGGGTCTCTCCTCGCCTGGGCGGGGACGTTCATCTTCGATGAGGGCCGCAACTACCTCTACATCGTGCCGCACAACAAGGGCATCACGACAGCTCCCTTCTGGCAGGCGGCGGTCGACTGGACGTGGGATACCTTCTTTTTCACCCTGAAGGGCTTCAACGAGTTCCTGATCATCAAGGTGCTCTTCCCGATGCGGGATCTCTATCTCGGCATGCCGGTCATCGCCACCCTCGTCCTGATGATGGGGATTGCCTTCCTGCTCGATGGCGTGAAGTCCGCACTCATCGTCGGCGGTTTTCTGCTCTTCATCGCCTTTTCGGAGTACTGGGACAGGGCTCTCATCACGGCCTACATGGCTTCCTTTGTCGTCATGGTTGCGGCTGTCGGAGGGCTCGTGGTGGGTACGTTGTGTGCACAGAACCCCCTGGCGACGAGGGCGGTGCTGCTCGTTTGCGACTTCCTGCAGACATTTCCGTCCTTCATCTACCTCATTCCGGTGATCATGCTGTTCGGTATCACCGACACGTCGGTGATCATCGCCGCCGTGGTCTACGCCCTGGTGCCCGCCACCCGCTACACGGTGGAAGGGCTGCGCAGCGTGCCCGCGGTGATTCAGGAAGCGGGCACGATGTCAGGTGTATCGCGCATGCAGAGGCTGGTCCAGATCGAGTTTCCGCTCGCCTTTCCACACATCATGCTGGGATTGAACCAGACGGTGATCTTCGGTCTCTTCATGGTGATCATCGGCGCTTTCATCGGCACCACCGATCTCGGCCAGCTCATCCTCGGGGCGATCTCCGATCCCCGCGGAACCGGCATCGGTCTCACGCTTGGCCTGTGCGTCGCTTTCATCGGCCTTGCCGTCGACCAGATCGTCCGCACCTGGGCGGAACGGCGCAAGAAGGAACTCGATCTCGGTTGAACCATTGCGGCCGTGATTGCTTTCGGCCCGATTCGGCCATCGGCAACCCCGCATGGCCTGGCGTTGCGACCACAATGGCGGCGAGTCCTCCTGATCCGGTCATTTCAGGGTCTGTCAGATTCCCTACTTCCAGACCGCTTCGGCGACCCGCATGAAGTTGCCGCCCATGATGGCGCGGACATTCCGTTCGGAGTACTGGCGCCGGAACAGTTCCTCGGCGAGTTCAAGGATCTGGCCTGGTGCCGCACAGGTGATGTCCGGGCAGTCGTACTGGGCCTTCGGCCAGTAGTCCGTGTTGCGCTCGAGGACGCTTCCGAGGCCTTCACCCCCGTCATCATCGCTTTCGAAGGCATAGTCGAGACCGATGCCGACATGGTCGGGTCCGAGGAGATTGACGTAGTGGTCGACATGGTCCGCCATGGTCGTCGTACGGATGTCGTTGTCGCCAAGAAAGATGCCGATTCCGACAATGCCCACCACGCCGCCTGTTGCCGCACAGGCCTTCGCCTGGTCATCGCGGATGTTGCGCTCGTGATCACGCAGCACCCGGGCGTTGGAATGCGAGAAGATGCATGGCGCCGTGGAGATCTCCATCGCTTCCATGGAGGACGAGTAACTGGTGTGTGAACAGTCGACGATCATGCCGAGCCTGTTCATTTCGCCGATCACGGCCCTGCCAAACGCTGTCAGGCGGATGTCCTCGTCGTGGCAGCCTCCGCCAGCAAGGTTGTTTCTGTTGTAGGCGACGAGCATCTGGCGAACGCCGAGATGATGATACATCTCGACCATGTCCAGGGATCCATCGAGGGCATTCATCCCTTCAAGATCGAAACTCACCGCGAGATTGCCGGCTTTCCTTGCCTCGCGGATCCCGTCGACCGAGGAGACGAGATCATAGCCGTCGCTGGCGAGAATCCAGCGCCGGAAGGCTGCCAGTGACTTGATCGAGTCACGCCAGTCCATGACATCGTAGCCGACATTGACGCTGAGATAGTGAACGCCGGCTTCCTTCCAGATGCGCAGCTTGTTGAGGTCGACACCGGGGTCGGGGCCAAACCCTGCGTGATCATCCCAGATGATGGCATCACGAAAGAGCCGTTCCGCCGCCTGTCGCGGAGTGTCAGGCATGGCGTTTTCCTCCTTGTTGGGACCGTCGCTGTCATCATAGCACCCTGGCGGCGGGTGTTGCGCCGCGATTGCGCCCATCTCCGAAGCGTGCATCTTGATTGTCGCGATAGGGCAGTGTCCACTCGGGCCTGTTTCCTCGGGAAGGAGGCCGTCGTGCCCGGGCCGATTGCGATGGAACTGATGGGAGAGGTGTGGCCGGTTGCCGAGCCGGGCGCCGATCCGGGTGACCGGGGAAGGGCGTCGCTGGAATGTCGGGAGCCGGTGGAGATCCGTTCCTTCCAGACACTTCGGCTCACCTACACGGTCGGACGATTCGGCCTTGATGACACGGGCGGCATCAAGGTCGTGCAGCGCTTTGCGAACGATGGAGGACGCTGGCAGACAGATGATCCGGCAGCCATGAACTATTGCACCGCGAGGGCCAGCAACGGCTGTCGACTGGTGACCAGGGTGGAGCCAGGCGGCCACCAGAGACCCTGGGACCGCTCGCTCAGGATCATCGTTACACACGGGTCGATGACCTGTGGCGACCGGATCGAGGTGGTGTTCGGCGATCGTTCGGGCGGATCACCCGGGCTGCGCATGCAGACCTTTACCGAGAGTGCTCACGAGTTCCGGGTGCTTGTCGATGCCTGTGCCACGGGTCACTTCCTTCCCGTTCCCGATCGCCCTTTCGTCACCGTGGTCCCCGGCAACGCCGTCTCCTGGCATGTCGTTCTGCCGACAAGGCGGCACCCCGGCTCCACCTTCGCACTCTCGATCCGGGCGGAGGATGTGTGGAGCAATCCCTCCGGCAAGGTGACGGGCCCGTTCCACCTTGCGGCCACCGGAGCGATCACCGGCCTGCCGTCCGTCATCGACTGGCCCCCTGGCGATGAGTTCCTGCGCATCGAGGGCCTCTCCTGTCCGGCTGAAGGCGTCGTGGTCGTGAGGCTCCTGTCTCTGGACGGCCAGTTGCTGGCCACATCGAACCCCCTCGTGGTGGAGGCGGGCGTCCCGGAGACATTCTGGGGGGACCTCCACGGCCAGAGCGGCGAAACCGTCGGGATCAACACGATCGAGGAGTACTTCTCGTTCGCCCGCGACCGCGCCTTTCTCGACGTCACGAGCCATCAGGCCAACGACTTCCAGATCAACGACCAGTTCTGGCAGCGCATCAACGATGTTGCCGCGACCTTCAACGAGGACGGGCGGTTCGTGACGTTCCCGGGTTACGAGTGGTCCGGCAACACCTCCATGGGAGGTGACCACAACGTCTTCTTCCGGCACGAGGGACGCGCCATCCGCCGTTCGTCCCATGCGCTGCTTCATGAGCGCGCCGGCCTTTCCAGCGACGTCAACACCTCGAGCGAACTCTTTGAAGCCCTTCGTGACGAGGATTGTGTTGTGTTTGCCCATATTGGCGGACGTCCGGCCGACATCGCGGCGGCCGACGGTGGTGCACTTCGCACGGCGGTGGAGATCCACTCGAACTGGGGCACCTTCGAGTGGCTGATGGCCGAGAATTTTGCCCTCGGATATCGCCACGGCCTCGTCTGCAACAGTGATGTGCACAAGGGCCGTCCGGGAGCGTCCCATCCCGGGGCCTCCGAATTCGGCGCCTACGGTGGCCTGACCTGCTTTCTCGCCGATCACCTCAACCACGACGCGCCCCCCCCGCCGCCCCCGCCCCCCCCCCCCCCCCCGCCCCCCCCTATTTCCGCCCCCTACGGTGGCCTGACCTGCTTTCTCGCCGATCACCTCAACCGGGACGGGATCTTCCGGTCGCTTCGCCGCAGGCATCACTACGGAACCACCGGGTGCCGTCTCCACATGGACGTGCGCGTGATGCTCGACGAACCGGCCTCACGCTTCGACACCGACCCCCGACTTGGTCCTGTGGAACCCTGTCCTGCCGTGACACTCCTCATGGGTGACATTGCCTCGACTGCCCGGACGGTCGCCCGTCTTCATCTCGATGTGGCCACGCGCTCGCCAATCCTTCGCATCGACATCCTCAATGGCGCCAGCGTGGTCGCGTCCCTGCCGGGATACCGGTCCGATGCCACCGACACGCGCCTGAGGGTTCTTTTTCACGGCGCCGAATATCGCGGCCGCGGCCGGCAGACCAGATGGCGGGGCAGGGCCAGGTTTGATGGAAGCGTCATCGGGAGCTTTTCCACCGTCTGTGCCTGGAACCACGAGCGCCCCCTCCTTCGCCATGGGAAGAGCGATGTGGTCTTCGACGTGCTGACCACCGGCAACTTTGTCGGGTTCGACGCGGGCCTTGAGTCCTGGTCCGGGCACCTTGCACTCGATGCGGGCCACGTCGACATCGCCATGCCCTTGCAGGATATCGGCGAAGAACCTCTCGTAGTCGATGCCGGAGGGCTGGAACGCCATGTATCGCTGACCCGGCTGCCCGAAGGTCTGACGGTGACGCGGATGACCGAGACCCTCGACGTCGCCCTTCATGACGACGGCGACAATCCCCTGTGGATCAGGGTCACGACAGAGGACGGTCACCGGGCCTGGTCGAGCCCGGTCTACCTCTTCCGTCAGGCCGGGCCATGAGGTTCATTGCTGCCCTTGCCTTCCTGCTCCTCGCGCCGGAGTGGGCTTCGGCCCGCACGGTCATGTTCGACGGAAGCTGGCAGGACGAGTCCTTTCTGTTTCATTCCGCCAATGAATACATCCAGGAAGGCAGTCGCTTGAGAATTCAGTCCGACGACAGTGTGTCCATTCTCTGGCGTCCCGCTCCGCGTGATGTCCGGCATGCCCGCCAGGCGAGTTGGTACTGGGCGGTGGAGCAGGGCGTGGCGCCCACGGATCTCTCGCTCAAGGGTGGTGATGACCGCAACATCGCCCTCTACTTCCTGTTCGCGCCCCGGGAACTTGCAGACGACATGGAGGATGCCTCCGCCGATCGGGTTTTCCAGCACGAGGCGGTGCGCATCCTTGTCTATGTCCGGGGCGGAAACCACGAACCCGGAACAATCGTCAACAGCCCCTACCTGGAGCCACGCGGCGTTCTCGTTCCCCTCAGGGGAACCGGGAACGGCACATTCGCCGAATCCGTCGACCTCACCGCCGACTTTCGGCGGGCCTTTGGTACGCCACCTGGCGTCCTTCTCGGTCTCGGCATCTCGGCGGACAGCGATGACACCGATGGCGTTATCGAGGCGGAACTTGGCGACCTCGTCATCGAATGATGCCGCGTGCACGCCACGAGTCCGGGCTCTGCTCCGATCCGCTCTGGCAGGGCCAGTGAGGAGCAAGCGGTAGCCGCGTCGCCACGACGTGCCATGGAATCCTCCGGGCTTGCGGGACAGCAGGCGGTATCTTCTCGACCTCAGCCGGATTCTTCGTCGGCAGTCGAAGGGGGATAGTGGCCGGAATCCCTCTGGTCCACTTCGTCGAGGCAGGCATCGGCCGTCCGCATCAGGCGCTCGGTTTCGGTGGCGAGAAACTCCATGTACATCGGGTTGTCGAGCGTCTCTTCCGCTACATGCGGCAGCAGGAATCGCCTCATCTCGGAAGAGAATGCCCGCGAACCCACGATGTCTCCGGCGGTGGTGGCTGCGGTCTTCAGCCAGGATCGGTCGATGAGTCGGTCATCCACCTTGGCACGCAGCAGGTCGGCCCGGACTGTCGTTCCGGTCCTTGTGAGCCAGTTCATGTCCCAGACGTCGCGGTAGCGTGGGCGGTTCCGGTTCGCCACCGAGTCGGAAAAAGCCACGAGCTTGCCGGCAAGGATCTCTTCCCGGCTTTGGACGCGCACGAGTATCTCGGAGGATCGCGTCACACCGTAGTTCTGGGCGATTGCTCCAGGCGCGTCCGTATAGGTCGGCGCATTGTCTATATCGAGATTGACCATCTGCCTGCGAACGTCGCGTCGGCGGGGCTGGATTTCAAATGAGATGCGCCAGGTGGATACGCCACCGTCTGAAGGGCGATGCGCGGTGACCGTCTTCGGAGGCCTTGCGTCGACAGCCAGCCCCCGCTTGGAAAGCGTCTGTTCCAGGTATGCGGCCAGACCGTCCATGGTTTCGGCCGAAAAGCCAGGTCCGCCCGAAAAATCCAGATCCTCGCTCAACCGGGAGGATCCATAGCAGAGTCGAAGTGCCGTGCCGCCCTGGAACGTCAGACCGTCAAGCCAGCGCCCGCGCTGGAGGACGTGAAGCAGTTCGTAGTGCAGCAGTTCTTTCTCGACGATAACTTCCATGCCGGCGAGTTGGGGATTGCGCTGGAGCGCAACATCGGCCAGTTCGCGGAACGTACCTTGTTCGCTCACGAGGCCTGCTCCTTTGCGTCGATATATTCCTGCAACGCCTCAAGATCGACGAGATGCAGATTGCGCCCGACACGCCGCAGGTCGCGCAGCGCTGCCGGTGCCGTGGCAATCTGCAACGGGCGCCCCCGCTCGATGGTGTTTCTCGCGATGTCCGCCGGCGACCGCTTGGTGTGGGTAAACTCGATCACGCCGTAGGGGGTCCTGAATGTGCCCTTCCTTCCTGTCGTCATGACGGTCAAATAGGCTTGCGGCACCTGCGAGATCACGCCCCATTCCGAGAGGGCGGATTCCAGGCTGATGTAGTTGTATTCGCCGCACCGGATCGCACTGGCAATCCGCTCGAACAGCCCGACACGGCTGTGGCCCGAGAGTGGATTCACGAAAACCCCGTTGGCCACCCGCTCAAGCACTCCCTGCCGCACCATGCGACGCAGGCTCTCGGAGAGTGTCTTGTCCGACTGGTGCGGAAAGAGCTTGCGCAGGTCCGGGAGCGTGAAAACGGACCAACCGGAGCGGTCCCACTCGGCCAGGGTCTTGACGGCCTCGATGGTGCGCATGACCTTTCCCCTAAGTCAATTATCCAATTTCACATAGGGAAAAATGTACACTTGTGTAGTGCACGACTTCAAGCGTGCACCTGCGATCCACGGGCAGCTCGTTCTTCATCCCATTTGACGGGCCCTTTGCTGTGCCACTCCCAGGCTCCCGGACGCCGAATGGAGGTCCCGGGGTTTGTGCCCGAACTATCGCCCGTCCACGGAACAGTTGATCTGACGAGCGACAGGATCCGGTGAGCTCCTGACAGCTGTCGACGGACACAACTCCCGAATGCGGCGGGCCACGCGCCAGCCACGCTGTATCGCAGCAGGCCGTGACGCTTACCCGGGTTCTCGTGCTGTCGTTCTTGCCGGTGACAGGTGGTGTGCCGACAGACGTGAAGGTCTGAATGTGGCTGGCGGCACGGATCCCTGTCAGTTCAGTCGTCTGCCGTGGCGCCGCCTTCCTGCTTTCTCCGGCGGATGAAGGCGGTCAGTTCCTCGGCAATGCCGGGGTCCATGTCGGGTGTCTCGTACTCGTCGAGAAGCTGGCGCCACACCCTGGTGGCGCGCCTGGTGGTGTCGATGGCGCCATCGCTCTTCCAGGTCTCGAAGTTGCGCCAGTCCGAGAGAATCGGCTCGTAGAAGGCGGTTTCGTAGCGTTCGAGCGTATGGCGCGTACCGAAGAAGTGCCCCCCCGGACCGACATCGGCAATGGCGTCAACGGCGAGTTCGGGCTCTGAAAAGTCTACCGGCTCCAGGGCCTTGATCATGGTCTGGACCATTTCGAGATCAATGGCAATCTTCTCGAAGGAGGCACTCAAGCCCCCCTCCATCCAGCCGAAGCTGTGCATCACCATGTTGGTGTGGCCCTGGACGGTCGCCCACAGCGACATGGCGCTTTCATAGGTCGCCTGGGCATCCGGCCAGTTGGCGGCATTGACGATGGACGAGCGGTAGGGCAGGGCGTAGTGACGCGCCATCTGGCCGCCGAGGAGAACCGCCTTGACGTACTCCGGCGTGCCGAACGCCGGAGAGCCGGACTTCATGTCGACGTTGCTGGTAAATCCGCCGTAGACCACCGGAGTTCCCGGCCGCACCGTCTGGCAGAAGGCGATGGCGGCAAGTGCCTCGGCATTCTGCTGGGTCAGGGCACCGGCAATGGTAACCGGTGCCATGGCGCCTGCGAGCGTGAACGGCGTGACGACGATGACCTGGTTGTGCCGGGCCATCTCGATCATGCCATGCAGCATCGGCACATCGAGCTGCAGCGGAGAGTTGCAGTTGACGACCGTCCAGATGCTGGGCTCATCGAGGAGCACGGCCTCGCTGATGCCACGGGCGATGCGGACCATGTCGATGGCATCCCTGATCTTGCGGCGGCCGAGCGAGTAGCCGAAGGCGATCTTGTCGGTCAGGAAAAGCTGTTCGCCGACGATGTCGAGATAGCGGATATCGGGGTCGACCTCGACGGGTTCCAGCATGGGCGTGCAGCCATGCACCGCATTGATGACCTGGGCGAGGCGCAGCAGGTCGCGATAGTCGGCGAGATTGCCCGCCCGGCGGCCACCCTCGAGGTCGGAGACATTCGGGTTGCCGGCCACGGGAAAGAAGTTGATGTGGTTGCCTCCCATGACCCGGTTTCGCGCCGGATTGCGGGCATGGAGAGTCCATTGACGCGGTGCCCGGGCGACCGCTTCCTCGATGAAGCCGCGGTCGAATCGCACCCGGGTCTCGCCCGGCGTGACGGCGACTCCGGAGTCACGGAGGATGTCGCGCGCTTCCCCGAGGAGGATGTTGATCCCTGTTTCCTCGAGGACGCGCATCGAGGCGTCATGTATGGCCTCGACATCGTCGGGCCCGGCGATGTCCATCGCCGGGTAGGGATTGCGCACGACGGTCCAGGGCAGTTGCGGAACCTTGCGGGAGGCTCCCTCGTCCTTCCTTCGGCCAGCGGCCTGCCGTCTTGATCGCCGCATCGCACGCCTTCAGGCCTTCGCAAAGACAGGCGCCGGCGGCAACAGCCGCCGGCGCCTGCCCGGATCGTCAGGCGACCTGATCAATCAGGCCTGGCTTTCGTCGATCCAGACCTCCTCGTAAGGCCATCCGGCGCCGCCCGAGAAGGCGGGGCTGCCGTGGTAGTTCTGGATTCGCGACGTGGTCGCCTCGATGTAGTTCATGAAGAACGGCAGGAACAGTCCACCGTCGTCATGCAGCAGGGTGCATGCCTCGCAGTAGATTTCCAGGCGCTTGGCATCGTCCGTTTCAAGGCGGCCCATGACGAGCAGTTCGTCGAACCGCTCGTTGCACCAGAACGTCTCGTTCCAGGAACCGCCACAGGCATGGGCGATCGTCAGGATCGCATCCGCGGTCGGACGGGAGTTCCAGCCGGTTGCACAGAACGGCACCTGCATCCAGGTATGGCTCCAGTACCCGTCATCGGGCACACGGTTGAGTTCGATGGAAATCCCCGCTTCCCTCGCGTGCTCCTGGAGAATGGTGCTGGCATCGATGGCGTTCGAATGCGCCGCATTCGCGACGGCAAGCTCGATCGACGAGAGTCCTGTCTTGTCCCAGTGCCACTTCGCCTTCTCAGGGTCGTAGTCGTGCTGCGGAATGGCATCACAGTACGTCGGCAGGCCCGGGTTGACCGGGAAATCGTTACCGATCCGGCCATGCCCGACCATCACCGTATCGACGACGACATTCCGGTCGACGGCGTGTTTCATCGCCAGGCGCAGGTTGAGATCGTCCGTGGGCGCCCTGTCGGCCGCCATGATCCAGGCAAACCACGAACCCGACGGGGTCGAGTAAGCCTTGACACCGGGATTCTGGCCCAACAAGGCGGTGACACGGGGCTCGACATCGAGGTCGAAATCGACATCACCGGCCTGCAATGCGCTTGACCGAGCCGCGTTGTCGGGAATTCCCTGGGTGATGAAGGTCGAGACGTGACCGGCATCCGAATTCCAGTAACTCTCGTTCTTCTCGGCGATCGAGGCCAGTCCCGGAGTGAACTCCGTGACCCTGTAGGGTCCGGTGCCGACAACAGGGTCACCGTCCTTCCAGCCTTCCTTGACGATCGACGTGTGATAGTCGTGGCCCAGGGTGACCGGGAAGTCGGCATTGCCCGAATCGAGCGTGATCCTGACGACGTTGGGTCCATCGGCCCGCATGTCCACGATGGGCGAAAGCAAAGGCTTGGACGGTGACTCGGAGCCTTCCTTGATGTGTTCGCCAAGGGAATAAATGATGTCGTCGGCCGTCAGCGTCTTTCCGTCGTGAAACTCGACTCCCTCGCGCAGCTTGAAGGTCCACTTGGACGCCTGGTCGGTGGCCTCCCATTCGGTTGCCAGGTTGGGAACGACGTTCATGTCGCGGTCAAGGTTGGTCAGCCTGTTGTAGACCTGGTAGGCACGCTGGATGTCCGTGCTGTTGGTCATCTTGGTGGGATCATAGGTCTCCTCGGCGCCGGTATACTCCGGGGCGACGCGGACCTCCCCACCCTTGATCGGCGTTTCGGCGATGCCGGCGCTGCTCAACATGGTCGTTGCCGCAGCCACTCCGAAGCCGAGCTGACCGGCGCGACCGATGAATTCCCGGCGTTCAAGGCGACCGGCCCTGATTTCGTCAATCATCCAGTCGAGTTGTTGTTTGCTCATGTTGGCGCTTTCCCTGTCAGTTCTTGTTCATCAGCGTGCCGCAAAGGGCACGTTTGCGAGAATCAAGCCTAATCTGCGTCGGGCTTCAAGGGAAGTCCCTTGAGTTTGGCAAGGTCTGACGTCACCGGGGGAGTGCGCCTGTTGCAGGGATCGAAGGCGGGCACGAGTCCCGGAGAGTCAGGGGACGTGCGCGCCCGGCCTGCGGGCCAGGGCGGCCGCGAATCGCTCCTCTCCGAGATCGAAGAGGCGCAGAGGTGGCGATGGATCGTGCGGAAACCGGAAGAGGCACGCACGGCCGCCGTCGAACATCGCATCGGGGATCTCGAACCGGGACGGACCCAGCGACAGGCCGGTGCCGATGGCCTTGAGCAGCGCTTCCTTCATGGTCCACAGGCGATAGAAGAGGTGGAGGCGTGCCGTGCCGGAGACGTGGGCCAGCCGTTGGCGTTCCTGCGGTCCGAAGACACGGCCGGCGAGCCCGTCGAAGTCACGGTGCAAGGAGCGTTCTTCCACGTCGACGCCGAGGTCGTCATGTCCGCCGATGGCGATCAGTCCATGACAACCGCTGTGCGACACGTTGAAACCGATACCGGAACGCCTGCCGCCCATGATGGCGAATGGCTTGCCGTGGTCCAGGTGGCCGAAAGAGAGATCATCCGCGTCACAGCCGGCATGCGCAGCCAGATTGATGCGCAGGGCCGCGCGGCACAGGGCAAATGCGTGCCGGGCCTGCCTTGACCGGGAGCGTTTCCACCGCGCTCTTTCGGCTTCGTCGAGCAGGGTGACAGCTTGCTCCTCGCGTTCCGGGGAGAGTGCGAGATCCACGTGGAGGATGGTCGTGTCGTCCACCGAGCACCAGGGACTCCACCACCGGTCCGCCGTCATGGTCCTGTGGGCATGCCGGGTTCACTCACGGGTCCGGGCCACCCGGTCGGCGATGAGGCAGAGAATCTCGAACATGAAGGTTGCTCCAACCAGTGCCGTGTTGCCGCTGGGATCGAAAGGCGGAGCCACCTCGACCACGTCGCCACCCACGAGATCGAGACCCTGAAGCCCTCTCACCACTTCCTGGGCCTCGCGTGTCGTCATGCCTCCTATTTCCGGTGTGCCGGTTCCAGGGGCAAACGCCGGATCAAGTCCGTCGACGTCGAAGCTGATGTAGGTTGGACCATCGCCGACCACGCGGCGCGCTTGTCTGATGACCTCTTCGGGACCTGTGGAGGTGAACTCTTCCATGTAGATGACACGCATGCCGCTCTCTTCCGCGAAGGCCATGTCACCGGCGCCGTAGATCGACCCGCGGATACCGATCTGAACGGTGCGCCGAGGGTCGAGAAGACCTTCCTCGACGGCTCGCCTGAAGGGTGTTCCGTGGGTGTACGGGTTGTCGCCGAAGTAACGGTCGTTGGTGTCGCTGTGGGCATCGAAGTGCACCATGCCGACGGGCCGGTCGCGGGCGATGGCGCGCATGATGGGCAGGGTAATCAGGTGATCGCCGCCGGCAGACAGCGGCAGTGCGCCTGCCTGGTGGATCGTCCGGTAGAACCGCTCGATTCGCGCCAAGGAATCCATGAGATCGATGGGATTGACCGGACAATCGCCGAGATCTGCCACCTGGGCGAGATCATAGGGCGCGATGCGGGAGACGTGATGAACCTTGCGCATCAGGCTCGACTGGTTGCGGATTTCGCGTGGTCCGTGACGGGCGCCGGCACGGTTGGTCGTGCCTCCGTCCCAGGGGACGCCGACGAGAGCGATGTCGAGACCGTCCGCGAGGCGCGTGTGGGGCAGGCGCATGAATGTCGGGATATCGCCGAATCGCGGCACAACGGATGCATCGACGGGTTGATTGTGGTCTGGGCACATGCCGCGATAGCCTCTGAATGGACGGTGAACCTTGGCGCGAAGGGCATGACGCCGCAAGCCACCATGCCTTGATCGCTCCGGTGCATCGCGACACACTCGGCCAAGCCGGCAACGGGGCGCAGGATCGATGAGCGGACGCGACGAGAACATCAAGTACCTGGTCACCGACCTTCCAGGGTTTCCCGACTCCGCACTTGCCGGAATTTCCAGCCGGTTGTTCGGTGTCGAGGGTGAGTACCGTCCACTCGACTCGGACCGGGATCAGAATTTTCTTCTCACAAGCGGCGACGACCGCTGGATCCTGAAGTTTCACCACCCGGAGGAAGAGGCGAGCGTTGTCGATTTCCAGAACGCTGCGCTTCGCCACATCGCCGTCACTGCCCCCGACATCCTTGTGCCGAAGGTGGTGCCCACCCTCACCGGCGAACCCTTTGCCAGGGCCACGGCGCCCGATGGCCGCGAGAGTATCGTGCGCCTGCTCACCTGGGTCCCGGGGTTGAGTGTTGATTCGTTCCCCTCGACGCGCCGGCAGCGTCACGGTCTGGGGACCCTGGTGGCGCGCCTCGATCGTGCCCTCGAGGGATTCTTCCACCCGGCCGCCCGGCATACCCTGCTGTGGGACATCCGGCAGGCGCCAAAGCTGCGCGTCCATACAGGCGACATCGCACAACGTTCGTCACGCGAACTCGTCAACACCGCGCTTGACCGTTTCATCGGGGACGTCCTGCCGCGCTGGAACCACTTCCGCAGCCAGGTCATTCACAACGATGCCAACCGGAACAATGTCGTCGCCCGTGCGGAGACGCCGGACGAACCCAACGGTGTGATTGATTTCGGCGACATGATGCATGGGCCCGTAGCAGTCGAACTTGCCCTGGCATGCGACAACTATGCCCTTGGTTCGGACCGGCCCATGGACGACATCATCGATGTGGCGATCGGGTTCGATTCGGTTCTCGCCTTGCGCGAAGACGAGGTTGATGCCCTTTTCGACATGGTCGTTACCCGCCTCGCCATCGGTGCGGTCATCGTGGCGCGCAGGGCCGTGGCGCGCCTTGGCTCTCCACCCTACATGCCCGGATATGACCTGGATGTCTTTGCAGCCCTCGACATCATGTTCCAGACCGGTCCCGACGCCGCCACCGTGGAGATCCGCGATGCCCTGCGCATGCCGCAGCGCTGTCCGAAGGGTACGGTGACAACGCCCGAGTCGGATGCGCTCGACCACGAACTTGGAAGACGTCACCGGTGGCTCGGCCGGCATCTCAGCCTCTTCTACAAGAGGCCCCTGCATGTCGAGAGGGGTGAAGGCGCCATTCTCTACGACGCCAACGGCCGCGCCTTCATTGACGCCTACAACAACGTTCCCAGTGTCGGCCACTGCCATCCGCACGTGGTCAACGCCATATCCCGCCAGGCGGCGGCACTCGGCACCAACACGCGTTACGTCTACCGAATTCTCGCCGACTATGCCGACCGGCTGCAGGCGACGATGCCCGACCATCTCACCTGTTCGATCATGGTGAATTCGGGAAGCGAGGCCAACGACATCGCCTGGCGTATCGCCACCCTGCTCACCGGCAAGCGCGGCGGCATCGTCATGGAGGATGCCTATCACGGAATCACCGAGGCGATCAGTCACCTTTCTCCGGAACGGCCCGAAGCGGTGGTTCCGCACGTGCGCACGCTGGTGTCGCCAGATCCCTACCGCAACCGGGTTGAAGGGGACAGCGAACCCGCCGCCTTCTATGCCGCCGATGCCGACCGGGCCATCCGGGAACTCGAGGACGCGGGGTTCGGCACCGCCTGTTTCATGATCGATACCTCATTCTGCTCAAACGGCATTCCCGACGTGCCCGCCGGATACCTGCGGGACGTTGCGGCGCGGGTGCGCGCGGCCGGCGGCATGATTGTTGCAGACGAGGTGCAGTACGGCTTCGGCCGCCCGGGCACACACATGTGGGGGTTCGATTACCACGGGATGGAACCGGACATCGTCACTCTGGGCAAGCCGGTGGGCGACGGCTTTCCTCTCGGTGTGGTCGTGACCACCGCCGGGATACTCGAGGAGTTTTCCCGGGCCCTGGGCCTCTTCTCGACCTTCGGTGGCAATCCGGTCGCCTGTGCCGCGGGCATTGCCGTTCTCGATGTTCTCGAGCGCGAGGACCTGCTTGAGAATGCACGCACGACGGGCGGCTACCTCAAGGCCGGTCTCGAAGGTCTCATGGACCGTCATCCCATGATCGGGGACGTGCGTGGCCACGGCTTCATCGCGGGAGTCGAGATCGTTCAGAACCGCGAGACCCGGGACCCGGATCCAGAAGGCATGGTGGCGGTGCAGAACCGGATGCGGGAACTCGGTGTTCTCGTTGGCAGGGAGGGACGTTTCGGCAATATCTTCAAGATTCGCCCGCCCATGGTCTTCCAGCGCAGCCACGCCGATGCGCTGGTTGCGTCGATGGACCAGGCGATGAACGAGCTCGGGAGGTGACGCCCATGTTCAGTCACATCACATTCGGTACCAACGACCTGGAACGCGCCTTGCAGTTCTACGACGCCATACTCGAGCCGCTGGGCGTCGTCCGGTTGTTCTCGTCGCTCGAACACGGTTTCGCCGGCTATGGGCGCCCGGGCGAGAGGCCCGGTTTCTTTGTTTGCCTGCCGTTCGATGAAAGGGAAGCCACGGCAGGGAACGGCACCCACGCGGCCTTTCTGGCGTCCACAAGGGAGGGGGTCGACGCCTTCCATGCGCGCGGACTCGCCCTCGGGGCCACGGACGAAGGCGCACCGGGCCCGCGACCCCACTACCACGAGCATTACTATGGCGCCTACCTGCGTGATCACGACGGCAACAAGCTCCAGGCCTGTTGCCATGCCCCCGTCTGAGCCGGCGCCGACGCGGCCGGATGTCTTGCGTTGGCGGTTCATCGTCAGGCCGGCGCCTGACGGCTGTCCTCAACGCGTTCCAGAACCTCCTTGATCGTGGTCGCGTCCGCTGACGGCCTTGAGGCCCATTCGGTGAGCAGTCGGCGCCAGATCCTTGCACCCGGTTCTCCGTGATAGAGACCGGTCATGTGACGGCTCATGCGGGCCAGCGGCACGCCCAGGGCCAGATGTTCCTCGAGATAGGGCAGCCACGCGCGGACGATCCCGCAGCGCTCCAAGGGTGGTTCATCGATGCCGAAGATCAGCCGGTCGGCCTCGGCCAGCATGTAGGGCGTCCGGTAGGCTGCGCGACCGATCATCACGCCATCGACATGGGCGAGATGGTGCGATGCCGAGGCGAGGTCCCGGATTCCGCCGTTGATGATGATGTCGAAGTCGGGAAACATGCGCTTGGTATCATGGACGACATCGTGGCGCAGCGGCGGCACCTCGCGGTTCGCCTTCGGGGACAGGCCATCGAGGTAGGCCTTGCGGGCATGCACGATGAAGGTGGTGCAGCCGCTTCCTGCCACCGTGGTCAGGAAGCCGGCGAGTGTTTCTTCCTCGTCCATGGCGTCGATGCCGATGCGGCACTTGACCGTCACCGGCACCGAGACCGCATCGCGCATGGCCGCCACACAGGCCGCGACGAGGCCGGCGCGGGCCATCAGTGCGGCGCCGAACCGGCCGGAACGGACCCTGCTGGAAGGGCAGCCGACATTGAGGTTGATCTCGTCGTATCCGAAGTCCTCGCCAATCTGCGCCGCAGTGGCCAGTGATTCCGGATCACAGCCGCCGACCTGCAGGGCCACGGGGTGTTCGGTCTCGTCGAAGGCGAGCAGGCGTTGGCGGTCCCCGCGAACCACCGCGTCGGCGACGATCATCTCCGTGTAGAGGCGGGTATGTTTCGTGACACACCTCAGAAAGGCGCGGCCGTGCCGGTCCGTGCAGTTCATCATCGGTGCCACAGACAGCTCTTGCATGGATCGTGTCATGTGTCCGTGTCGGCAGGTCATGTAGCACAGACCGGGTGTCTGGTTCGACAGTTTCGCCTAGGACATGGCGGAGGAGGCGGAATCGGGCCGGGTCCCTTGATCCGTGGTGATCGGGTGCCACATAGCAACCCATGACACCTGGATGGGCATTGTGATGGCGAACTCTCCCTGGCACGGCACCACCATCCTCTCGGTGCGTCGCGGCGACCGAGTCGTCGTGGCCGGTGACGGCCAGGTATCCATGGGTGACACCGTGGTCAAGGCCAACGCCGTCAAGGTCCGGCGGCTGGGGTCGGGCTCCATTCTGGCCGGATTCGCGGGCGCGACAGCCGATGCCTTCACCCTGTTCGAAAGGCTGGAGGAAAAGCTCGAACGCCATCCCGGCCAGTTGGCGAGATCCTGTGTGGAACTCGCCAAGGACTGGCGCACCGACCGCTATCTCAGGCGCCTGGAGGCCCTGATGGCGGTGGCTGACCGGTCGGTCTCCCTCATCGTTTCGGGCACCGGGGATGTTCTGGAGCCCGAGGACGGCCTGATCGGAATCGGGTCGGGCGGCAACTATGCCCTTGCGGCGGCACGCGCACTGCTCGCGGTCGACGGGATTTCGGCCGAAGAGGTCGCCCGCCGGAGTCTGGAGATCGCAGCCGACATCTGCATCTACACCAACCGCCATGTCACCCTGGAGGTGCTGGATGCAGGGTGACATTCCTTGTCAGGCTCCTGGCAAGACTGTACGGAGGCCCTGATGACATCGTTCTCTCCCCGCGAGATCGTCTCCGAACTCGACCGGTTCATCATCGGCCAGACCGATGCAAAGCGGGCGGTGGCGATCGCCCTGCGCAATCGCTGGCGCCGGCAGCAGCTGCCGGATGATCTCAAGGAAGAGGTGTTGCCCAAGAACATCCTGATGATCGGGCCCACCGGTGTCGGCAAGACCGAAATCGCGCGTCGCCTTGCCCGGCTCTCCAAGGCGCCCTTTCTCAAGGTCGAGGCGACCAAGTTCACCGAAGTCGGCTACGTCGGACGCGATGTCGAGCAGATCGTCCGAGATCTCGTGGAGACCGCGATCACCAGCACCCGCGAGGACATGCGCAAGGAGGTCGAGGCGCGGGCGGAGCTGGCCGCCGAGGAACGGGTCGTCGACGCCCTGGTCGGTGACAAGGCAAGCCAGGAGACCCGCAACAAGATGCGCGACCGGCTGCGCAGCGGGGATCTCGATGACAGGGAGCTGGAGCTGGATCTTCAGGATGCCGGTGCCGGTTCTCTGCCCACCTTCGACATTCCCGGCATGCCGGGCGCCCAGATGGGAATGCTCAATCTCAACGATGTCTTCGGCAAGGTGCTGGGCAACCAGACACGCCGGCGCAAGATGAAGGTTGCCGAGAGCCACGATGTCCTGATGGCCGAGGAATCCGACAAGCTTCTCGACGAGGAGATGGTGATCCGCGCGGCGATCGACGCCGTGCAGCAGAACGGCATCGTCTTCATCGACGAGATCGACAAGATCACAGCCCGGAACGAGCGGGCCGGCGCCGATGTCTCCCGCGAAGGAGTGCAGCGCGACCTGCTGCCTCTCATCGAGGGGACGACGGTCGCCACCAAGCATGGATCCGTGAAGACCGATCACGTTCTCTTCATCTGTTCGGGCGCCTTCCATCTCGCCAAGCCGTCGGACCTGTTGCCGGAGCTTCAGGGGCGGTTGCCGAATCGCGTCGAACTCCAGGCCCTCGACCGAGACGACTTCCGGCGCATCCTGACCGAGCCCGAGAACAGCCTCATCATCCAGTACACCGCACTTCTCGCGACCGAGGACATCGTGCTCGATTTTCACGAAGTGGCGATCGACGCTCTTGCCGACCTTGCCGCGCAGATCAACCAGAGCGTGGAGAACATCGGTGCCCGCCGGTTGCACACCGTCATGGAAAAGCTGTTGGAGGACATCAGCTTCACCGCTCCCGACCGAAGCGGCGAAACCGTGGTCATCGACGCCGAGTTCGTCGAGGAAAGGGTGGGCGATCTGGCAAGAAACTCCGATCTCGGGCGCTTCATCCTGTAGAGCCGCCAGTCGGCGCCGTCATCTCACACCATGCCACCGGGAGGCGCATGCCCTTCGAGGCAAGCGCGGAAAACTCGTCACGGACGATCAGGCTGGCGTCCGGCGCCGATCATGAATTGAGGGCCTCAGGCGAAGGTGCGGCCGATGTCGCGGGCCTCGCGGATCATGTCCGTGGCCCGGCTGCCGCCGTCAGTCGAATGGTGGAGGAAGACGAAGCTGGCGTCGTCGATGCCACAGTACTGGAAGACCCCTTTTGCGATCTCCGTCTCGATGGCCACGTCCTGTCCGGTCCTCGCATAAGTCTCCGTGTCGGAGGCAGACAAGCCTATGGCCAGCGCCTTGAGGTGGCCGAGCTTCCTGGAGCCGTAGGCATAGTCCTTGTTCCATACACGGTCGACCCAGCCCTTCAGCATGGCCGGAAACAACCACCACCAGATGGGAAACACGAGGATGATCGCCTCGTTGCGATCCAGACGCGCCATTTCCTGGTGCACGGCATCGCTGTAGACCTTGTCCTCGCGTCCCCAGTCCGGTTCGTCTTCCGGCATCAGAATCGGATCGAAGCCCTCGCGATAGAGATCGGCGATTTCGGTCTGGTGTCCGGCCTGGTTCAGGCCGGCGGCGACCGCATCGGCGACCTGGCCGGTCAGGGAATCCCTTCTGGGATGGCTGAGGACGACAAGAGCCTTCATGGAGTTTCCCCGGGTCCGGAAAGGGAGAGACCTGCAAGGGTCCGGTCGACCCACAGGCGGGTGAGCTTCTCCTGAACACCGTTCTGCAGAAGGCGTTCACTCAAGCCTTCGAAGTCGACGCAATCCATCGGCTGATCCTGATTGAAGCATGAAAACACGGGAGGTCGGTGTTCACCGGTCAGCGGATCGACGTGCGGCTGCAGGCACTGCGCGCAGACTTCCTTCATCATGCACTGCATGGGACTGTTGATGGAGGCGATGGCGACATGATCGCGCTTCAGCCAGGGCTTGAGAGCGCCCGAGCGTGCCGCCTTGACGGCGGCCATCATGCGGTCCGAGCCAATGGACATGATGCGGTCGACGTCGCCAAGATCGATGGGCCGTTCACCGAGCCGACCTTCCTGGTAGGCAACGAGAGCCTCGACGACGTTGCCGACGAAACTGCGGTCCTGCGGCCGCTCCGCACGGTAGCCCGGCGCCTCCTCGCAGGTCCAGATCACGGCATCGGCCGCAGCCTCGATCTCGTCGGTCTTGTAGCGGTCCATGATCGTGCGGTAACCGGCACAATAGAGTACCCGTGCGCCGGCCCGGCGCATCGCCTGGCCGATGGAAAAGAGGACCGCGTTGCCGAGGCCGCCGCCCACCAGGAGAACCGTCCCGGCTGCGGGGATCTCCGTCGGGCTGCCAGTGGGACCCATCAGGATGACCGGCTCGCCGGGTTCGAGATGCCCCATCAGGTCGGAGGATCCGCCCATCTCGAGACCGATGACGCTGATTCTGGTGGAATCCGCCGAGATGCCTGCACCCGTCATGGCCAGCGGCTCCATGGCAAGCAGCGTGCCGTCCCGCCCCCGTGAGGCGCAGGCCTCGAAGTTCTGCAGGCGATAGAACTGTCCCGGCCGGAAGGCTCCGGCGGCCTCCGGGGCCTCGACCTCGACCTCGATGATGGTGGGCGTCAGCCGTGTCACCGCGGTGACGCGGGCGATGAACCGGGAGTCGAGATCCTGGAAGAATGTCACGTTGTCTGGTTGCGGGAGACGGTCCAGCCCGCTCAGCATGTCAGAAATCACCGGCCACGCACGCTTGGCGCCACCGAGTGCCTTGACGACGTTGCCGGCAAAGCTCGGGTGGAGGTCGCCGTGGTAACTCACTCCGCGGCCTTCCCCGTCCTGGTGCATCAGGATGTGGACCCGGTCCGGCTTGACGCTCGCCTCGGGCGTGACAGGCCTGCCCTCGCTGTCGAGCGCCTGGAAGAACCGGCCGTTCATCGACACGACGTCCGATTCCCGTGCCAGGACGGTGTTCGGGCGGGTCCCGGCGGCTACCAGGAGGGCGCGGGCCTCGAGCACGTGCTCGCCTCCATCGCTGTCGGAGAAGCGGACCGCGCGGACGTGACGGTGCCGGTCGACCTCCGCGGCAACCGGAACCAGTCCCGGCGCCAGGCGGATTCCTTCCTGGAGGGCGAGAGCCACCTCTTCGTGGTTGAGACGGTAGCTCGGCGCCTCGGTCAGGTCGCGGCGGTAGGCGATGGTGACGCCGCCCCACGAATCGAGAAGACCCAGAAGATCCGGTTCGCGGTTGTCCCTGGTGGCCTCCCCGCGCTCCCGGGCGAGCGCCCTGGCATGATCCATGAAGGTGTCGGCGATGACTGCCTCTTCCTCGCTCCACGATGCCCGCACATGCTCCTCGCCGTGTTCGGAAACGAGGATCCGGTAGCGTTCGAGGAACCGTTCGACCTGGCGCGGGTAGTAGGCAAGGGCCTCGGTCGCCGTGTCGATGGCGGTGAGTCCGCCGCCGATGACGACCGCAGGAAGGCGAAGCTGGAGATTGGCGATCGACACCTGCCTGGCGGCGCCGGTCAGCTGCAGCGCCATGAGGAAATCGGATGCCATGCGAACGCCCCGGGCAAGGGAGTTGGGCATGTCGATGAGTTGCGGGCGCCCGGCTCCGGCACAGTGCGCGATATGATCGAAGCCCATGGCGAAGGCGCTTTCGATGGTCACCGTGCCGCCGAAGCGCACACCTCCGTACATCCGGAACGACGAACGGCGTTCCAGCTGCAGGCGTATCAGCTTGAGGAAGTTCTTGTCCCAGCGCACCGTGATGCCGTACTCGGCTACGCCGCCGAATCCCGCCATCACCCTGTCGTCGAGGGATTCGTGGAGTTCCGCGATGTCGCGTATGGGTCGGAACACCCTCCGGTTGCCGAAGACGTCGATGCCCGAGACATCGGGATCGAGCGGTTCGATCTTGAGCCCATCGATGGCCACGACCGTGTGGCCGTCGTTCTGCAGGTGATGGGCAAGACTGAAGCCGGCCGGCCCGGTGCCCACCACCAGCACGCGGCGCCCGGAGGCCGGGCGCGGCACGGGATGCGTCAGGTTGAGAGGGTTCCATCGGGAGAGCAGGCTGTAGATCTCGAATCCCCAGGGCAGGGCGAGGACGTCCTTCAGCGTACGGGTCTCGACCTGCGGAATGTCGACTGGTTCCTGTTTCTGGAAGATGCAGGCCTTCATGCAGTCGTTGCAGATGCGATGCCCCGTGGCGGCGGCGAGCGGATTGTCGATCATGACGACGGCGAGGGCGGCAAGGCCGTGTCCCCGGGCCTTCAGCAGGTTCATTTCGCTGATCTTCTCGTCGAGAGGACATCCGGCCAGCGGGATGCGGTGGGCCGAAGTGCGGAAGGAAGTACCCTGTTTCTCCCGCAGACCCTTCGAACAGCTGTCCTTGCCCTGGTTGTGACAGAAGATGCAGTAGTTGGCGTGGGCCATCGCCTGTGTGAGATCCATGCCCTGATCGGTCAGCGTGAAGCCTTCCCTGGTGCGCAGGTCTTCCGGTGGGGCCGCAAGCATGGTGACGCCGTCCTTCACTTCAGTGGCCACCGGCACCAGGCTGTCGGGGTCTGTGCGCTGGGGCAGACGGAAGAGAGCGCTCTTGCAAAAACGCAGTGTTCCGGCCCGCGAGCGCGTCGCCCAGGCCGCGAATCGTTCCGCACGGGCGATCTCTTCCGGGTGGCCCGCCTCGTCCTCGAGCCAGCCGAGAACGGCCCGCGAGAAGGCGAGTTCGTCAAACTCCGTGCCGATCAGGGCCTCGACGTCGCGCGTGAGGGCCTCGCCATCGATCGAATCGATGTCTTCCGCGAGCCGCACACGCGCGGCACGCCGGCGCACGAAGACAAGCTTGCACTGATAGATCGGGTCGAGGTCGCGGCTCGCCACGCGCTGACGTTCGAGGTCGCCGGCCACCCGGAAGAGGTCGCCGATGAAATCCTCCACGAAGGGTCCAAGATCGATAAGGAGGTCGGAGTGCTCCCTGTCGGAGAGATCCCCGGGGGCTGCCCGGGCGCTCATCAACCGATTGAAGAGAAGTACGTCGTGTTGCCGCAGCGCCTCGCTGAAGGCGTTGTCGAGGCGCACGAGCCCTTCACGACTGTAGAGGTCGCAAAAGACAAGCCCATGGGAGAGGGAGAGTTCGTTCATCCAGGTCCGGCCGACCGCAGCACCGTCACGATGTAGAGAATCACGCGGCGAATGAAAAGGGGGAGGCAAGGAACTCCTGGTCTGCGGTGCCGGAGGGTTGCGGTGGCGGCGACCGGTTTCTATCGTGGTCGCTTGTGCTGCATGACGGAGTTGACCATGGCTGTGATGGTGGCCGGAACAGGTGAACGTCCGCGCATTCTGCTTCCCGGGATCAGGAGGCTGCCGCCAGGCGTTGAACGCTACGTTGTGCCGGCTGCCGGCTCTGTGGTGGTCACTGTCCTTGCCGGCGACACTCTGAAGATTGTCAATACCGAGGGCGGCCAGACATGTGAGGTCGTCGCCTTCGACAACGCGGCACGACAGGTTCCCGGCATTCTCGGGCGCCCCGATTCCGGTCCGGCGGCTGGTCTTGCGGCCATGTTGACCAATGGTGGTGAGGCGGCCCGGTCACTGCTCGACACACTCGAACGCAAGGGGTGGACGTCACGCTTCGATCGCGCGGTGCGCCTCTTCGACCGCGAGACACCGGCCGGGATCGATGAGGTGGTCGCCGTGGAGGAGGACGGATTTGTCATTGTCGCAGCGCCAGGAGACCCCATGGAGATCCCGGCTCAGTGGCCGCCGACACCTCTCGAACTCCTTGTCAACCGCAGGGATGCCGCCATGGCGGCGGAGCGGAGCCTGCCCGATCCCCTTGCCGAGCCGCGCGACGAGTTTCGTATTGAGGCCGGCACCGCCCGGGCCTACGAGGTGCGGGAGGGCGAGTACATCCAGGTTCTCGATATCGAGGGGCGCGAATGTTCCGATTTCCAGGCCCTGTCGCTTGCCGCGCTCGACCGGGGACTGGAACGCGATATTGATCCTACCGCCACCCGTGTTCTCAATGGCGCCGCCTATCCCGCTCCTGGCCTCTTTTCCAAGCTCTTCGACGGAGACCTCCAGCCCTCGATCGAGATCGTCCAGGACACGGTGGGCCGTCATGACAGCTTCAACTTCGCCTGCACGGCGAAGTACTACGATGATGTCGGCTATCCCGGCCACGCGAATTGCACCGACAACTTCAACGCCTCGCTCGAACCTTACGGCGTGCGCCCGCGCAAGGGCTGGCAGGCGATGAACTTCTTCTACAACACGCTGGTCGACGACCGTTATCAGATCTATCTCGACGAGCCGTGGTCACGCCCCGGTGACTACGTGCTGTGCCGGGCGCTTCAGGATGTCGTGTGCGTGAACTCTGCGTGTCCGGATGCCATTGATCCCGCCAACGGCTGGAATCCCACGGATATCCTCATCCGTATCTATCCCGGGGACAATCTCTTCAGGAGGGCGATTGCCAACAGACCCATGCCCGATTCCGATCCCCAGATGACCCGCGAGACAGGGTTCCATGGACGCACGGCGGCGCGGACCCGCAACTTCACCGAATACAATGGCTTCTGGCTGCCCACCCACTTCACCAACCATGGCGCGATCGACGAGTACTGGGCCTGCCGCGAGCGTGTCACTGCCATGGATCTTTCTGCCTTGCGCAAGTTCGAAGTCACCGGACCCGATGCCGGCGAACTCATGCAGAGGACACTGACACGCAATGTCCGGCGCATGGCTGATCACCATGTCGTCTATTCGGCGATGTGCTACGAGCATGGCGGCATGATTGACGACGGGACCCTGTTCCGCCTGTCGGAGACCGGCTATCGCTGGATTGGCGGCACGGACTTCGGCGGCGAATGGCTGCGTGCCAGGGCGAAGGAGTGGGGATTGCGGGCGCTGGTGCGCAGTTCCACCGACCAGCTGCACAATCTCGCCATCCAGGGGCCGCGCAGCCGCGATCTTCTGGGCGGCATCATCTGGACGGCGCCGGCAAACCCGCGTGTCGACGAGATCAACTGGTTCAGGTTCACCGTCGGTCGCGTCGGCGATCACAACGGCGTGCCTGTGGTCGTGTCACGGACGGGATACACCGGTGAACTGGGTTACGAGGTGTGGTGCCATCCCCGGCATGCCGAAGAGGTCTGGGACGCCGTGTTCGAGGCCGGCGAGCCCCACGGTCTCCTGCCCCTGGGTCTCGAGGGTCTCGATCTCCTGCGCATCGAGGCGGGGCTGGTGTTCGCCGGCCAGGAATTCGATGACCAGACGGATCCCTTCGAGGCCGGGATCGGCTTCACCGTCGGCCTGAAGACGACCGAAGAGGACTTCGTTGGCCGTCAGGCTCTCGAAAGGCGCAAGGCCCACCCGCAGCGCAAGCTGGTCGGCTTGGAACTCGAGGGCAACGAGGCGGGCGCCCACGGCGACTGCGTGCATGTGGGACGGGCCCAGGTGGGTGTGGTCACGAGCGGCATGCGATCGCCGTTGCTCAACCGCAACATCGCGCTGGCCCGCATGGATGTGAACCATGCCTCGATCGGCGACGAGGTCGAGGTGGGCAAGATGGATGGGCACCAGAAGCGCATTCCGGCCACCGTGGTGCCCTTCCCCTTCTATGATCCCGGGAAGGAACGCCCGCGATCCTGATCACGGCATCACGTTACCGTCGACGAGGTCCTGGAGCCGCTCGAGGATCATCGTTTCGCTGACGTCCCTGCGGCCGAGTTCCTGCCAGTCGGCGGCATAGTCCCCCGCGTGCGGCGCCATGGTCACGGCGGCATGGATGTCCCACAGCCACAGGCGATGCGGGTCGAGACCCATGGCGTTGCGGTAGTGCGCCGTGAAGGCGCGGCAGGCCCCGATGCCATGGGTCCACACGAGGTTCGATCGGGCAATCGCGAGATCGGCAAGGGGATCGCCGATCATGGAATCCTCCCAGTCGATCACCGCCGCAAGACCGCCGTCGCTCCACAACACGTTGCCGGTCCAGAAGTCGCCGTGGAGCAGCCGGCGGGTGCCTGGTGCGCCGGGTGGCCAATCGAGATCCGCCGGCAGGTCGAGACGGGTGGATGCCGGAGCGCCGGGCATGGTCTGGCGTGGCACGAAGGAGAGTGCGCCGCCAGGAACGATTCCGTGCAGACCCGCAAGGAAACCGGCCATCGCCAGGGCGTGCCCCTCGTCCGGATGCCAGAGCGGTTCACCGTCACGGTAATCCAGAAGCAGCCATGGCGCGGCGCAGGACGGATCGTGAACCAGTGGCCGTGGCACCGGAAATCCACGGTTCGCCAGATGCTTCAGGAGGTGGAATTCCGCGTCGGCGGAACCGGGATTGGCGCGCAGGTTCGCACGCCCGCACCGGCGCAGAACGATGCGTGCCGGACGGTCATCCGAGCGGTCGATCTCGAGCAGTGACATGGTGGTGGAACTGCCGCCCTCGAGAGGGCGGCTATCACGCAGTCTTGCCCCGGCATCGTACCGGCGGAGAACCTCGTCGACAGACGGTGCGCTGGCGCCGACGAGGTGTGGGGAAGGGCTACTCGGCAGCGGCGCCGGCTTCCTCGAGCAGGCGATCCGCCAGGGCCTTCTTCTCCCCGGCGGACATCTTCCTCACCTCGTTGTCGATGGACCGTTGATTGATGGCCGTATTCCAGTAATCGAGGGAATCGAAGCCGAGAAGCGCATGCTTGCCGACAAACTGGCGGAGAACCTCGTTGGTCGGTCCCATGACCCAGCCGGCCTTGGCATCGCGCAGGAGGCGTTCCATGCCGAGGCCGGCCTTGTAGGCGGTGCCGCCGCAGGCGTGCAGCATCTTGTCCGAGACCTCGTGAACGTTCTTGGCTGCCTGGAACTTGACCTGCCAGAGCTGGTTGAGCAGGTCGGCGCGGGGTGCGGCCTCGAGATCCCGGTGAATCGACCAGTCACAGTTCCCGGTGAGTTCGTCGAGTGCCTTGGCAAGACCCAATGTCATCAACCGGCTGGCGTTGGTGCCGATGATCGCTTCCCCGACGTAGTCCTGGATGGTGGGGTAATCGCACACTCGCAAGCCGACATCGACATGTCGCTTGCGCGTCGTGTGCCTCTTGGCGATATCGATCATGCCCATGGCAATGCCGTTCCAGGCGCACGACGAGTTCAGAAGGAAGAACGGGTCCACGGTCTCGTCATTGGAGACCGCGCCGTCGCCGGTGGGGCCCACAAGGCGGTTCTTCGGGATGGAGACGCCATCCACCAGGAGCGCCCCCGACTGATTGCCACGCATGCCCATGCCGTCCCAGCCGGCAACATCGGCCTCGACCTCGTCGGCCAGGATCAGCCACACGGAGAGATCCGAATAGTCACCGCCGAATTCCGGTGACGTGGTCTGCACGATGTACCAGTCGGCAAAGCCGCCCGACGTCGTCCAGGAGGCCTTCTTGGTGACCTTCCAGCCGTCCTCGGTTGCCTCGGCGCCCGACGAGACCGGATACCAGAAATGAGAGCCCGTCTCGGGATCGGAATAGGACAGGGTTCCGACCAGCACGTCCCGGTCGAGACGCGACAGGATGTCCTTGATGGCGTCGTTGTCGTGGTAGCGGAAGAGGGCAGCCGAACAGGCGCCATAGTGCATGGTGAGACACATCGCCGTCGACGGACAGCCGTAGCGGGCCACGGTTTCCACGACCATGCACATGGCGACGTGGTTCTCGCCCATGCCGCCGAGTTCCTCGGGAACGAAAAGGCCGAGAAGGCCCTTGGACGCGAGGGCTTCGAAATTCTTGCGCGGGAAGATGAAACCGCGATCCGATTCGACAGCGTTCACCCTGAGTGTTGTCCGGCACAGATCGATGAGGTCCCTCTGGATCTCCTGCTGTCGTTCGGTCAGGAAGAACTGCGGGTCGTACTCATAGCCGATACCCCAGAATTCCTCGTCACCCCACATCTTGACGTCATCGCTCATCACCTGCTCCCTCGACACGTGTGAATTGGCTCATCGCTCCGTTTGCCGGGCTGACGAATCTCTAGCATCCGACAGGAGGTTCAACAACATGATCTCGCCCGGGTCCAGGGGGGCTCGCGGGATTCATGCAGTCTGCTCTAGTGCGGGATGCGGGCCATGGCCATCGCCATGGTGCGTTCGATTTCCTCGATGGTGCCAGCCACTTCCCTGCCGATGAGATCGAGTTTGCGGACCTGGTCGATACGCGGTCGCAGGGAATCCATGCCGTGGTCCGAGAAAATGCTGCGCAGGATGGCACAGGAGTCGGCGAGTGAGATGATCGCGACATCCCGGGGATCTGGCACCTCGTCGGACAGCAGGACACCGGCAATGCGGTGCTTCACTTCACGCTGGACGGTGCCGTCGATGGCCGGATAGCGGCGTGCCCGGAAGACCCACAGGAACTTCTTGTCCTGAGTTTCGAGAATACCCTGGTCGACCAGCCGGGCGAGTGCGGACTCGCGCAGGTTCTCGGCTTCTTCACGGGCCAGCGTCTCGACCCAGTCGCGTGTGTTCCGGTCCTCGGCGGATCCGGCAATGCGTTCCAGGACACGGTCGAGCATCGGAATGCCCGGTGGCGTCCTGTCGATGAGCATGAGGCGCTCGGGATCCGTGTCGATGCGGTAGATGAAGGCGAGGTCGAGCAGCGCGGCACCGGCCAGCACATAGTCCATCGTGTTGTCGCGGATGGGCAGGAACGAGCCGTTCTCGTCATCCAGTGTCAGAAGGAGGATTTCCTCGATGAAGGTCAGCATGTGTGTATGGCTCAGGCGTTGGCCGCGAGTGCCTCGTCGCGGGAGTCGTAGCAATCGATGATCGTATGGAATCCACCCATTTCGATGACCGACCTGCAGGATGGTTGCAGGGACGTAATGGACAGCAAGCCGCCAGCCTGCTTGCACCGTTTGGCTGCCAGGAGAAAGACACGCAACCCGGCACTGGAAATGTAGTTCATCTCGTTGCAGTCGAGCAGGATGCGAACGGATCCATCACGAATCCTGGAGGAGAGTTCGCCTTCCAGATCAGGGGCCGACGCACCATCCACGCGACCGTTGATCGAAACGATGGTGACGCCGTTCTGGCTGTCGGAGGAAATAATCATGTGTCGTCGTCCCGGCTCTCGTCGATGGCGAGTGAAACCTAACCCAGGCGGACTCTATCTTGCAACCTGTCGTCCGCATCTCGGGTCTCTGGATTCTTCGGCGCTGCAAGCGCATGATGGCGCCGACCTGATGGGCAAGGGAGTTGTGCATGTCGAGGATCGGCACGTGGCTTTTCACGACCCTGAAGGGTGAGGCCGTGGGCGAGGACGAGTTCGGCAACCGCTACTACCAGGAACGGGGTGTGGCCGAAGGCCGGTGGCGGCGGCGCTGGGTGTACTACCGGGGCGCAGCCGAAGCCTCCAGGGTGCCGCCCGGCTGGAATGCCTGGCTGCATCGCACCATTGCCGAGCCGCCGAGCCGTGCCCCCCTTGAGACCAGGGCGTGGGAAAGGGAACACCAGCCCAATCTCACCGGTACCGGTCAGGCCTGGCTGCCGAAGGGACACCTTCTTCGTGGTGGCAGACGGGCACCGGCGCGCGGTGACTACGAGGCGTGGCGCCCGGAAAAGGAATCCGGAACTCCCTAGAAATGGGCGGGCGCGCACTCGAAACCCTTGTCGGCGCCGCCGTCATCGTCGTCGCCGTGGCCTTCGTGGCCTTCGTCTATGACAGCGTCGACATTGCCGACGGGGCCGGCACTGTCTTTCACGCGGAGTTCGAAGACATCGGTAGTCTGCAGGCCGGTGACGATGTCCGGATCGCTGGCATCAGGGTCGGTCAGGTGTCGGGACTGGATCTCGATCCGGACTGGTACCTGGCAAGAGTCGCCATGACCATCGATGCCGGCGTCAGTCTGCCACGCGACACCATCGTTACGATCGCCTCGGCAAGTCTGCTCGGCGGGCACTATGTGTCCCTTCACCCGGGCACGGGCGAAGCTGCCGGTGACGGTTATCTCTTCACCGACACCCAGGGGGCGATCAACCTGATAGACGCCGTGTCGCGGTCGATGTTCGGCGGCCTCGAAGACGAGTAGCTCGGATTCATGGATCAGCGACCGACCTGGCTGCCCGAAACTTGGCTCTCACCCGACGGCGAGCCCGTTGGTTGCCATGACAAGCTCGCCGTGCTGAGGGACAATCTTGACGAACTTCGCGACATGGCACAGGACGCGCTTGAAGATGCGGTGGTGATGGGATGCGACGAGCAGCAGATGCGAAAGGTACTCGCGGACCTGGTGGCAACACTGGACAAGCCCTTCGCCTGATTGCCTGCGTCTTCCTTGCCATGATCGCCAGCTATCGCGCCGAGGCCGAACAGGTGTTCGAGGATCACGACACGGTACTGCTGGGCGGCATGGAGAAGGTGACCGGCCATGCCTTTGTCTTTGCCATCGGTGTGAGCGACACGGGATCCTTCGGGACATTGCAGGTGACCGTCAGGGCCTGTCGCAAGACACCGCCCTGGCAGACTCCCGAGAGTGCCTCCTTCCTCGAGATCCGGGATAGCCGTTCGGGTGATCCCGAGGAGGTCTTCAGCGGCTGGATGTTCGCCGGAACGCCGGGCGTGTCGGCGCTCGAGCACCCGGTCTACGACATCTGGGTGCTGGACTGTATCGACCGGGGAAGGCAATAGAAGTCGGCACTCTCGGTCGAGAGCGCCCGGTCGAGACGTTCCAGATACTCCGCTCCGGTGATCTCGATGGCGCCGAACATGCGCAGATGATCGGTGATGAACTGGGTGTCGAGAAGAACGAAGCCACCCTTGACGAGACGCCTGACGAGGTGGACGAGCGCCACCTTGCTGGTATCGGCGATATCGGAAAACATGCTTTCACCGAAGAATGCGCCGCGCAGCTGGACACCGTAGAGACCGCCGGCAAGCACACCGTCCATCCAGCACTCTACACTGTGGGCGTGACCCTCATGGTGCAGTCGGGTGTAGGCCTTCTCGATGTCGACGCTGATCCAGGTGTTCTCCCGCCCGGGTGTCGGCCGGGCACAGGCGGCGATCACCCTGGCGAAGGCCCGGTTGACGGTGATCTCGAACCCGCCCCGTCTCAAGACCTTTTCCAGACTGCGCGGAACGTGGAAGTGGTTGAGGGGTATGATGCCACGGCGGTAGGGAAACACCCATTCCGGATTTCTGTCGAGCCGGTGGTTCGCCATGGGGAAGAGACCCCGGGCATAGGCCGACAGGAGCATCGGAGTGGTCAGTCCGGCCGCTTCGTCCGATTCAGGTTGCGGAAGCAAGGAAGCGTTCCAGCCATGTCACGTCATAGTGACCATTGGCGAAGTCCTGGTTGCCGAGAAGCGCCTGGTGGAGCGGGATGGTGGTCTCGATACCGTCAATGGCGAACTCCTCGAGAGCCCGTCTCAACCGCATCATGCTCTCGTTGCGGTTGCGTCCGCACACCACGAGCTTGGCGATCAGGTTGTCGTAGGTCGGCGGTACCGTATAGCCGGAATAGAGCGCCGAATCGATTCGCACACTCATGCCACCTGGCGCGTGGTAGGTCGTCACCCGGCCGGGCGAGGGCATGAAGGAAAAGGGGCTTTCGGCGTTGATCCGGCACTCGATCGCATGACCGGTCATCGTCACGTCATCCTGACTGAAGCTGAGCGGCGCGCCGGAGGAAAGGCAGATCTGCTCGCGCACGAGGTCGATGCCGGTCACCATTTCCGTGACGGGGTGTTCGACCTGCAACCGGGTGTTCATCTCGATGAAGTGGAACAAACCGTCCTCGTAGAGAAACTCCACCGTCCCGAGATTCCGGTAACCAAGCCTGACCATGGCATCGACGACGAGTTCGCCGATGGCGAGCCGCTGCCCGGCATTGAGCGCCGGACTGGGTGCCTCCTCGACGATCTTCTGATGACGGCGCTGCACCGAGCAATCGCGTTCACCGAGGTGGACGACGCGTCCTTCGAGATCGCCTGCGACCTGGATCTCGATATGGCGCGGATTGGCCAGGAACTTCTCCACGTAGAGGGATCCGTCGCCAAATGCAGCCTCCGATTCGCGCCTCGACCGGGCAAAGATCGCCTCCATGTCGGAGTCGTCCTCCACCAGGGAGATACCGCGGCCGCCGCCGCCGGACGCCGCCTTGAGGAGGACCGGATAGCCGATCTCCCGGGCGATCGCAGCGGCTTCGACCGCGTCACGCACCACACCGTCGGAACCTGGCAGCACCGGAATCCCGAGGTCTCTGGCCTTGTTGCGCGCCGCCATCTTGTCGCCCATCAGGCGAATGTGTTCGCTGCCCGGTCCGATGAAGGTGATGCCATGTTCCTCGATGATCTCGGCAAACCGGCTGTTCTCGGACAGGAAGCCGTACCCCGGATGGATGGCATCGGCGCCGGTGATCTCGGCAGCGGCGAGGATGGCCGGAACATTGAGATAGCTGTCGCGTGCCGGCGCCGGACCGATACACACACTCTCATCGGCAAGGCGGACATGCATCGCGTTGGTGTCCACTTCGGAATGGACTGCGACGGTGCGGATACCCATTTCCCGGCAGGCCCGGTGGATGCGAAGGGCCACCTCACCGCGATTGGCGATGAGAACCTTGTCAAACATGCGCCGGGTCGATGACCATGAGGACCTGGCCATACTCGACCGGCCTGCCGTCGGAGACGAGGATCTGGGTCACGGTGCCGCCGTGGGGTGCACGGATCGGATTCATGACCTTCATCGCTTCGACGATCAGCAGGGTGTCGCCCTCTGCGACCTCGTCACCCACCTTCACGAAGGAGGCCGCACCGGGCTCGCCCGCCAGGTAGGCGGTGCCGACCATCGGCGAGCGAACGGCGCCCTCGACAACGGTTTCCTGGATGGTTTCCGGAGGGTGCACCGCGGCCTGGGGCAAGGGGAAGGCGGTAACGGAGGTTTGTCCGCGCACCACGCGCAGCTTGCGTCCGGCGTTCTCCACCTCAATTTCCGCAAGGCCGGTTTCCTCGAGCAGGCGCGCCAGTTCCCGTATCGCCTCCGCGTCGAGCGGGAAGGGTTCTTGGCTCATGGTGACGGGGATCCGACAATGGTGTGAATGGCTTCGATGGCCAGTATGTAGCCGTGGCCCCCGAATCCGCAAATCGACCCGGTGGCGACACCCGCCACATGGGAATGGTGCCGGAAGGGTTCCCTGGCGTGAATGTTGGAGAGATGGACCTCGACAATGACACCGTCGAACGCTCTCAGGGCGTCGGCGAGGGCCACTGACGTGTGGGTCAGTCCACCGGCATTGATGACAAGTGCCGCCGCCTGGCCACCGGCGTTCTGCACGGCGTCGATCAGTTCGCCTTCGTGGTTGCTCTGCAGGAAGTCCACCACCATGGAGAGTTCACCGGCCCGCCGGCGCACGGCGTCCTCTATGTCGGACAGGGTCTGCGGGCCGTAGATACCCGGTTCCCTTGTGCCGAGAAGATTGAGATTGGGTCCGTTGAGAACCAGGATTCGGATATCAGCGGGCATGTCATCCCCAAGAGATCACCGCCGCCCCTGCCCGGATCACCCCTGCCCGGCACGAAACGACGGCCCATTTCACACTGCACCGCCGGCAGGTGCAACCGCCGCCGGCGGTCACCCCCTTTCCAGGAAGTCCGTGGCGGCCAGGATGTCGGTGGCACGGAACCAGTCGGTGGTTCCGGACTCGAGGCCGTCAATCGCGTCCCCGGCGAGGTCGCGGGCACGCTGGAGCTCGCCTCTCAGGTAGTGCATCTCGGCGCGGGCAACCCGGGACCGCGCCATGTCGCCCAGCTTTTCGAAGGCATGGCCAAGCAGGCTCCATGTCACCGGCATGTCGCTCTCGTGGACACGCGCCTCGTCGAGATGGCGGACCGCCTCGCGCCAGCCGGCCTCGTCGTCGAGCTGCAGCAGGCTGCGTGCCAGATTGATTCTCAGCAGCGGTTCCCCGGGGGCCAGCTTGACCGATTGTGTGTAGGAGGGAACAGAGGGGGCAATGTCACCGGTCTCGTAGAGCATCTGGCCGCGCAGCTCGTGAAACCAGGGGTTCTCCGGTTCATCCGCGATCAGGCCGTCGATGAGGGCCAACGCCTCGTCCATCAGACGTTCCCTGTAGCGGGCGATGGCCCAGGCATAGCGGGAATAGACCGATTTCCCGGGATCCGGATAGGCGCGGTATGTGGCACCGGGATCGAGAAGGAAACCGGTGATCTTGGCGATCATGCGCCTGTGGCGGTCGATCTCGTCCGGGTCGAAGGCGCCGCCGCTGAAGGCGGAACGCTCGATGTGGGCATTCATCGTGTGCACGCGTTCCGTGCTGAGGGGATGGGTCAGGAACCAGGGAATCTCGGAGGACGACGACAGCAGAAGTTCCGATTGCGCAAGGTCCTTCATCAGGTCGCGAAGCCCTTCCGCCGACCGGCCGGCCAGTTCAAGGGACCTGAGCGCCGCCTGATCGGCAGCCGACTCCTGGATGCGGCTGAAGCGGGTAAACGTGCGGGTTCCAATCTGCTGTCCGGCGGCGGCAACAGCGACGCCCGCCTCGCCACCACCAACGAGGCCGACACCGACGCCGAGCAATGTCGAGAGAATGACCATCGCCGAAGCGTCCTCGATGGCGCCCCGGACCATCGTCAGGTGGCCGGCGGCCAGATGCCCGACTTCGTGGGCAATGACGCCGATCACCATGCCCGGATCGTCGCTGCGCCGCAGCAGGCCGCTGAACAGGAACAGGTGCTTGCCGTTGGCGACGAACGCATTGAGACTGTCATCGGCCACGAGATGAATGGCGAACCTGTTGAAGTCGAGGTTGTTGACGCGGAACAGTGGTTCGGCGTAGCTGCTGATGATACCCTCGATCTCTGCGTCACGGAAAAGCGACAGGGTCTGACCCGACTGGGCCCGGGTGCTGTCTGCGCCACAGAACAAGGCCGCAAGGACAGTCATGCTGAACACAATTGCGCGAACAGACAGTCCCTTGGCGTGTGCGCTGGTTCTGGCATGCTCCCTCGCGACAGTCGGCTGCGGGACCTTTGAAGAGGGGGGGCCTCCCGTCGGCCGGGTCGTGGGCAGTGGCGAAACCGGCCTGGTGGCGGGCGAAGACGGCCTGTCACGCCGGATCGCCATGGAGGTGCTGGCACGGGAAGGAACCGCGGCGGATGCGGCAGTGGCATATTTCTTCATGGCGGCGGTCAGTTACCCCTCGCGGGTTTCGCTCGCTTCCGGCGGTCTGTGCCTGTCATACGAGGAAGCGGAAAACCAGACAAGACTTCTGGATTTCCGCAACCGTCCGGCCGCCACGCAAGGGGCCGGTCTGCCGATCCCGGGAGCCGTGCGCGGCATGTCGGCTCTGCAGGCTGTCCAAGGCAATCTCGCATGGCATGATCTGCTGGTTCCCGCCGAACGTGCGGCGCGGTTCGGTGTGCAGGTGTCGCCCGCTCTCGCAAGCGATCTTGCACACGCCTCCGGCATCCTGCTCGGGGACACTGAGGCCAGGCGTCTCTTTGCTTCCCCGGCAGGCGACATGCCTGGTGTCGGCGACACTCTGGTGCAGTTCGAACTGTCGGACATGCTGTCTGGAATCAGGACCCGCGGGGCCAGCGATTTCTATCGTGGCCAGACTGCGCGGAGCATCATGGAGGCAGCCCATGAGGCGGGCCGCGTGATCACGCCTGAAGAGTTCGGCGCCTACGCGGTGGCGTGGTCCGATCCGGCAACATTCGCCTTCGAGCGTGGATTGATAGCCTCCGATCTGGCCGTAGAGGTGCCGGACGGGACTATCGATGCGGGGGCCTCGACATTGACGGCTCTCGCTCTGCTGGGCGACGCCGGTTCGCTGGACCGTGACGCGGAGAGGTACCACCTGCTTGCCGAGGTGGCCCTGCGCCTGACGGTGGCGCGCGGGTTCGGCGGAACGGCGAACCTGATGGAAAGTTACAGTGCTGCCCGGGCAACGGATCCGGCGGCGCTGCCGGGATCACCGGTGCAGCTCGACGAATCGCCCTATGCCACGGGAGTCGTCACCGCCGATCGGATGGGCAACGCCGTGGCCTGTGTCTTCACCTTGAACGGTCTCTTCGGTGACGGGTCCGTGCTGCCCGGGACCGGCATCGTCGTCCCGGCGTCATCCGGGACCGATGAAACCCTGCTGCCTGTGATCGTGGTCAACGACGTGTTGCGTTCGGTGGTCCTTGCCGGCACGGCGACAGGAGGTTCAGCATCGCCCGTCCTCATGGCGCAGGTCCTGACGGACGTTCTTGATGACGGCCTGTCGCTGGATGATGCCGTGGGCCGCCCACGGGTGCATCATCGCGGCCTCCCCCATGTGGTCTTCGCCGAGGGCGAAGTCGGGGAGGCTCTCGCGGAGCGCGGACACGTGGTGGAGGGAGTCTCCGAAATCGGCCGTGTGCTGGCCATTCACTGTCCCGACGGTCTGCGCAATGCTCCGGACAGCTGTATGGCGGTCACCGATCCGCGGGTTCCCGACTGACGGCATGACGGTGGTGATCGGGGCTCCCTTCGAGGCGCTGCGTCTTGCCGTGACCCATGATCTTGTCGATCACAACGGTCACATGGGCATCCGTTCGTACACCAGGCTCTTCGACCGGGCCACCGGTCCGTTCTATTCGGCCCTCGGGTTGTCGCGCGAATCCCTCGCTGCCGATGGCACGACCATCTTTGCCCTCCAGGACACGTCCTGGTACATCCGGGAGGTCCTGCTCGATGATCCACTCCTCATCACGGCCCAGCTTGTCGATCACGACCACAACAAGATCGTGAGCTTCCTGACCATGATCCAGGAGCGGCAGAACTATGTCGCTGCGTCCTTCGAGCTGATCGAGATCCTCATGGACAGTGAGACCCGCCGCCCGCGCCGCTTTCCGGAGGCCGTTGCCTGCCGCCTCGCCGCCGTGCGCGCCGCCCACGACAGCCTTGGGCGTCCGTCGCTTTCCGGACGGGGCATCGGCATACGCCGCTAGTCCCTATCCGGCCGCGGCCTCCGCCCCGCTATCCGCAGGGGAAGTCTCCGCGGCGGGCGCCGGATCTGTGTCATCCTGCTGCCCCTGGCGATTCTCGCCAGCGGTTTGCTGGGTGTTTTCCCCGTTGGCCTTGCGCCGCCGGCCACCGCGTCTGCCCCTTCGCCGGCGCTTGCGCTCTCCCTGCTCGGCGGCCTCGTCCTCGCTTTCCTGGCCGTCGGCTTTCACCGGATCCGGATCCGCTTCGCTGCCGGGGTCACGGCGCCGGCGCCTTGAACGCTTGCGGCGTCGTGGAGATGAGGATTCGTCGGGGACTTGAGTGGCGTCTTCCCGGGGAGCATGGGCAGCCGCTCCGGACTCCCCGGTGTCGATGCGGAAGTCGGGCGCCAGCAGCCGGTCATCGGCCTCGATGGTCACCGTGACCTTGTAGCGATCCTCGATTCCCGTCAGCATGAGCCGCTTGTGGTTGAGCAGCTGGAAGGCGATGGCCATCGGCGCGGTCACAAGGAGTGTTCCGCCGGTCCTGCCCGCTGCCGCACTTTCAATACCCCGCAACACGTGCAGTGTCGTCGACTCGGTCGACCGCATGTAACCCGAACCGTTGCACGTCGGGCACGGCGCCGAGATGGCTTCCTCGAGACTGGGACGCATACGCTGGCGGGAAAGTTCCATGAGGCCGAAGTGACTGATACGGCCAACCTGGATGCGGGCGCGGTCGCCCTTCACCGCCTCCTTCATGCGGCGTTCCACAGTGGCATCGTTGCGACGGTCGTCCATGTCGATGAAGTCGATGACGACCAGCCCGGCAAGGTCCCGCAACCGCATCTGGCGAGCGATTTCCCGGGTCGCCTCGAGATTGGTCTTCAGCGCCGTCTCCTCGATGGAGCGCTCCCGTGTGGAACGTCCGGAGTTGACGTCGATGACCACAAGTGCCTCGGTCGGATTGATGACGAGGGAGCCACCTGAAGCCAGCGGCACCACGGGGCTGTGCATGGCATCGATTTCCTTCTCCACGTCAAAGGTGTGGAAAAGGGAGACCGGTTCCCGGTGGAGTTTCACCCTCGAGGCATGGCTCGGCATGAGGAACTTCATGTAGGCCTTGGCGGTACGGTAGCCCTCGGCCCCCTCCACGAGCACCTCTTCCACGCTCTTCGTGTAAAGGTCGCGGATCGCCCGCTTGATGATGCTGGCCTCTTCCCTGATGAGGCAGGGCGCCGTGCTCTTCAGCGTCTTGTCCCGGAGGTCCTCCCACTGCTTGAGCAGGCTGTTGTAGTCGCGGCGGATTTCCGGGCGCGAGCGGTTCTGGCCGGCGGTGCGGACGATGAGGCCCATGCCTTCGGGAATGTCGAGGCCCGCAGCAACCTCCTTGAGGCGCCGGCGTTGTGCATGGTCCGTGATCTTGCGCGAGATGCCGCCGCCACGGGGCGTGTTGGGCATCAGCACGCAGTAGCGTCCGGCAATCGACAGATAGGTGCTGAGCGCGGCACCCTTGGTGCCGCGTTCTTCCTTGGTAACCTGAATCAGCAGGATCTGGTTCTTCCTGATCACCTCCTGGATGCGGTATCCGCGCTGGAGGATGGCCGCATGAAGGATCGATTCGGGATGATCTTCGCGATCGTCCTGCTGGCGGCGGCGTCCACTACCCCGTGCCGGGGGGGTGCCTGACTCGGCAGGAACGGTTTCGCCGTCGGGGGTGTCCGCCGCTTCGTCCTCGTTGATGTCGTCAAGGCTCGCTTCCTCGACCAGTCTCGCCTGTTCGGCAGTGATCTCGTCGCGGTCGGATACGGGAACCTGGAAATAGTCCGTGTGAATTTCGCTGAACGGAAGGAAACCATGGCGGTTGCCCCCGTACTCGACGAAGGCGGACTGCAGCGAAGGCTCTATGCGAACAACCTTGGCGAGATAGATGTTGGCCTTGATCTGTGTCTTGACAGATGATTCAACGTCGAATTCCTGCAGTTCATGTCCGTCGGAAACGACAACGCGGGTTTCTTCGGGGTGGCCCGCGTCGATCAGCATGCGTGTGGTCATGGATGGTCCAGTCGGCAGGTGCAGTGGCGTTGGTGTTTCGCCGCACTGCCGCCTCGGTTGGGTGACGCCTCCACCATGACTCATCCGCGGCACGGGCAGCATGCAATGCTTGCAGGACCGGAATCGGGTTCCGGTTCATGCCACGGGAATGATCTGGTGCAAGGGTCACGGTTGTTCCAATTCCGGCGCCGGAACCGGCACCTCCCGTCGCACTGCCAGGGTTGCGGATTGCCCGCGACCACCTCCTGCCATCCTTTGGCAGTGACCAGGCGACATCAATATTCTACAACGTCTCCCATGCGTCCGACAAGCCCCGGATACATCAAGGCGGCCATGACCGTGATCATGCTGACCCTGATGATGTCGGGGGCCATCGCCGGCGATGCCGTTCTCGTCAACGTGAGGACCGGCGTGTCGGGGGAACTGACACGGTTTGTCATCGACCTCGATGGTCCGGCGGACTTCCGCACCTTCACGCTTGACGATCCTGCGAGAGTCGTCGTCGACCTTGCGCAGGTGTCGCGGGGGATGTTCGAAAGGGAACTCGGCATCGACACCGGTCTCATCGTGCGCGCCCGCTTCGGCACGCCGACTGTCGACGTCACGCGTGTCGTGCTCGACCTTGTCGAACCCGGGGTGGTGCGGGGCACCCTGGTCCTGGAACCGGAGGGCGACTACGGCCACCGGATCGTGCTCGACATCGCGCCACGCGTCAGTGCCGCCACAGTGCCTTCCGACAACGCGGTGGAGGATGACGGTTTCCTGAGACCCGGCATCAAGCCTCCCCCGCCGTTGCCGATCATCGTTCTCGATCCCGGTCATGGCGGCCCGGATCCAGGCGCCGTTGGCGCCAGCGGCGCCCACGAGAAGGACATCGTTCTGGCCGCCGCACGCGAACTGAAGGCGATGCTTGAGGAGACCGGCCGCTATCATGTTGTCATGACCCGTGACGGCGACTGGATCCTGCGTCTTGCCGACCGGGTCCTGTTCGCCCGTGCGGCGGGTGCGGATCTCTTCATCTCCATTCACGCCGATTCGATCGACAACCCGGATGTCAGGGGTACCGGTGTCTACACACTCTCGGAGACTGCATCGGACAAGGAGGCCGAGGCCCTCGCGAGGAACGAGAATCGGTCCGACCTCATCGAGGGGGTCGATTTCGTCAGCATCGACTACGATCCTGTCACCACCAACATCCTGATCGACCTGGCGCAGCGGGACACCAAGAACGCGTCGTCGGAATTCGCCGGGATTCTGGCCAACGAGCTGACCCGGGTGACCGAACTGCGCCGGAACGTCCACAGGTTCGCCGGATTTCGGGTGCTGAAGGCGCCCGATGTCCCTTCGGTTCTGATAGAAATGGGGTTCATGTCCAACCCGGTGGAGGAACGTCGGATGAAGGATCGCTCCTGGCGGCGGACATTCCTCGCCGGCGTCGTCAGGGCCATCGATACCTTCATGTCGTCGCGCCGGCCGTGATCGTTGCCACCGGCGTGACACATGGACATGTGAGCGTGGCCTGACCGGAGCGAGCGAAGAGAGCGGCATGACCGCAGCACACAACGACAGGCCGGTGCGAAGGCAAAGACGCTGGCTGCGATGGCTCACTGCGTGCGTATCGTTCATCGTCGTCATCCTGATTGCCGCCGGTGTTCTCGTGGTGGCCGCCTGGACCAATTTCAGCCAGGGTCTGCCGGATCACCGCATGCTCGCCGGTTACGAACCTCCGGTCGCCACCCGTGTATATGCGGGAGATGGCAGCCTGATGGCGCAGTTCGCCGTGGAGAACCGGGTCTTCGTGCCGCTTCAGGCAATTCCCCTGAGGGTCAGGCAGGCCTTCATTTCGGCAGAGGACAAGACCTTTTTTGCGCATCCGGGCATCGATCCCCTCGGTATCATGCGGGCCGTGATTGCCAATGTCGAAGCGACCATCGAGGGCCGCAGGCTGCAGGGCGCGTCGACCATCACCCAGCAGGTCGCCAAGAACTTCCTGCTGACAAACGAGATGTCCTACCGCCGCAAGATCAGGGAGGCGATCCTCGCGTTCCGCATCGAGGAGGCCCTGAGCAAGGAGAGAATTCTCGAACTCTATCTCAATGAGATTTACCTCGGACTGGGGAGTTACGGTGTCGCGGCGGCTGCACTCAACTACTTCGACAAGTCGCTCGATTCCCTGTCGGTCGCCGAGGCGGCCTATCTGGCGGCCCTGCCCAAGGCCCCCAACAACTATCACCCGGAACGCAAGCGAAAGGCGGCCGTCGCGAGGCGCAACTGGGTCATCTCGCGCATGGCGGAGGATGGCCACATCACGCACCGGGAGGCCGTGCTGGCGCAGCACCAGCCCCTGGTTGTCTCCAGGTCGGGTTCCCGTGCCTTCGCCAATGCCTCCTATGCAGTCGAGGAGATCCGTCGCGCCATTGCCAGCCGGTACGGATCCGATGCGCTCTACACCGGAGGACTCTATGTCAGGTCGACCATCGATCCGGCGCTCCAGGAGGCCGCCAGTCGCGCCCTGCGCAACGGTCTCGGACTCTATGACCGTCGGCACGGCTGGCGCGGGCCGGTGGCCCGGGTGGACCTCGACGACTCCTGGACCGATGCCCTCGAGACCATTGCCGGGTCGATGGACGTTGCTCCTTGGCAGATCGCCATCGTCCTCGGCATGAACGATACGGCAGCCGTTGTCGGGTTTGTCGACGGCGGCCACGGCCTGGTCCTCCTGGAGGACATGGCATGGGCGAGAAGGCAGCTCGACAACGGCAGGCTCGGTCCGGTTCCCCGCCGACCGGACGACGTGCTGGCCCATGGTGACGTCGTCCTGGTGGAGAGGCTTGCAAAGGACGCCCCGGATGGCGCCGGGTTCCATGCCCTGCGCCAGATTCCCCGGGTGTCCGGTGGCCTTGTTGCCATGAATCCCCATACCGGCCGCGTGCTCGCCATGCAGGGCGGATTCAGCTACGCCATGAGCGAGTTCAACCGGGCGACACAGGCTCTGCGCCAGCCCGGTTCCGCCTTCAAGCCCTTTGTCTACATGGCTGCCCTCGACCATGGCTATACCCCCGCGGCACTGATCGAGGATGCACCCTTCGTCTACGATCCCGGCGCCGGACAGGCGCTCTGGCGCCCGGCCAACTACACGCAGGAATTCTACGGCCTGGTGCCGCTGCGGGTGGGCATCGAAAGGTCCCGCAACCTGATGACCGTGCGCCTGGCCAACACGCTGGGGCCCGACGTTGTTGATGGGTACATTCGCAAGTTCGGCATCCTGGAGGAGTCCCAATCCTACTACCTGCCGGTCGCCCTGGGTTCCGCCGAAACCACCCTGATGCGCCTGACGGCAGCCTATGCAGCAATCGTCAACGGCGGCAGGGAAGTGGGCCCCGAACTGATCGAACGCATCCAGGATCGCCATGGCAGGACCATCTGGAGGCGTGACACGCGGGAATGTGATGAGTGCCGGGCCACAGCCTGGGACCGTCACCTGCAGGTTCCCGCACTCCCGGACGCCCGGCCCAGACTCATAGATCCGGTGACCGCCTACCAGATGGTGCACATGCTCGAGGGTGTGGTCGAACGCGGGACCGGCGCCCGGCTGCGTGCGCTGGAAAGGCCGCTTGCCGGCAAGACCGGAACCACCAATGACAACCGCGATGCCTGGTTTCTCGGGTTTTCCCCGGATCTCGCCGTTGGCGTCTACGTCGGTTTCGACCAGCCGAGAACGCTGGGCGACCGGGAGACCGGATCGTCGGTGGCGGTGCCTGTGTGGCAGCTCTTCGTGGCCGATGCGCTCGCCGGCGAACCCGTCATCCCGTTCCGAATCCCCCCGGGGGTCCGTCTCGTGCGCATCGATGCCGACCATGGTCTGTTGCCGGGCGAGGTCACCACCCGGATCATCACCGAGGCCTTCCGGCCGGGCAGCGAACCGACGGTTGAGGCGGACCGGCATGTCGTGCTATCGCTGGGCGATGACAGGTCATCGGGCGTCTACTGACCCCCCTGTGTGGTGGCCGGAGGAGACAAGGAACCATGCGCCCCGCCATTGCCGAACTGAAGGACAGCATCGAATCCGGTCTTGACCTCGTGCGGAGGCATCTTTGACTGGGAACATGCCAACGCCCGGCTCGACGAACTCGAGCACCTGACGCAGGATCCGGAACTCTGGAACGATTCAGCGAACGCCCAGGCACTGCTGCGTGAACGCACGCGGCTTGCCGCTGCCATCGGCAGCGTGCGTGCCCTTCAGACCGAGCTTGCCGAACATCTGGAATTCGCCGAACTGGCCGAGGCCGAAGGCGAGGAGGACCTTGTCGGACAGTGCCTGGAGGCACTCGAAGCGCTCTCCCGGCGCACCGGAAAGCTGCGCATTGCCAGCCTCCTTTCCGGTGAGGCGGACGGCAACGACTGCTACATCGAGGTTCACGCCGGCGCCGGCGGTACGGAGAGCCAGGACTGGGCCAACATGCTGGTGCGCATGTACCGCCGGTGGGCGCAACGCAGGGACTACCGCGTCGAAGAACTCGGCGACACCCCGGGAGAGGAGGCCGGTATCAAGTCGGCGACCCTGAAGTTTGTCGGTGACGGCGCCTATGGCTGGGCCAAGACGGAATCCGGTGTCCATCGCCTCGTGCGGATATCACCCTTCGATTCACAGATGCGCCGCCACACCAGTTTTGCCAGTGTCTCCGTGTCGCCGGTTGTCGATGACAGTATCGAGATCACCGTCGACGAAAGAGAGTTGCGCGTCGACACCTATCGTGCCTCCGGCGCCGGTGGCCAGCACGTCAACAAGACCGACAGTGCCGTGCGCCTGACACACCTTCCCACAGGCATCGTCGTGCAGTGCCAGAACAACCGCTCCCAGCACCGCAACCGGGCCGAGGCGATGGCCGTCCTCAAATCGAGGCTCTACGACCGGGAATTGCGCCTGCGCGAGGAAGAGGCCCAGGCGCTGCATGCCGAAAAGAGCGAGATCGGCTGGGGCCACCAGATCCGCTCCTATGTCCTGCAGCCCTACCGCATGGTCAAGGACCTGCGGACCGGTCACGAAACCAGCAATACGGATGCAGTCCTTGACGGCGATCTCGACGGGTTCATCCATGCGGCCCTGGCGCAGCGCGTCGGCCAGGATGGCGCTCGGGAATGACCCTCACCCTGCTCCGGCTGAGCGCTGCCGCCGCGCCTTGAATCCGAGCAGAAGCGGCAGGGGCGGGACGTCCGCAGAGCGGTGCCAGTAGCCGTCTTCTCCCTCCTTCATGTCGGGAAACTGCGGCCAGGCGCCGAAGGGATACTCCCGCACCTCGTGGACCCGGAGCCCCCGGCTCTCGAGGGCGGCGAAGATATCGGACAGCGACCAGGTGAACGAGCGTGCCTGGGACCTGATCAGGTAGGTGGGATCGGCGTAATCGGGACTGCCGGCCGGTTCCTGGATCGGCACTGTGCCCTGAAAGTAGTCGTAGCGCACGACGGGGACCGGCGATGATTCATCGAAGACCATCGACAGGGGGTGGGATTCAAGAATGTAGAAGAATCCGTCGTCCGCCAGATTGGCATCAATGGTGGCCGCCCAGCCGTCGAGATCACTGATCCACACGAGGACGCCGAGCGAGGTGAAGACGATGTCGAACGGCGCGCCGGCGAGCCGGCCGGCGGTCGTGACGTCGGCCTCGATGAAGCGGGCCCGTGATTCCAGGCTGCACTGCGTGGTCAGGCGTTGCGCCGTGGCGAGGGCGGCAGGCGAAAAGTCGATACCGACGACATCGGCCCCAAGCCGCGCCCAGGACAGGGTGTCAAGGCCGAAATGGCACTGCAGGTGGAGGAGTTTCCTGCCGGCGACGTCGCCGACAGCCTGCCGCTCGACGGTACCCAGGGTATTGCGGCCGTCGAGGAAGCCGGCAACGTCGTAGAAGGCACTCGCCTCGTGAACGGGCGTGACCTCGTCCCACCAGTCGCGATTGATGACCGTGTCGCTGTTCATTGTTGTCACCTCGAGCACCCCCGGACGCGACGGGACCTACAGGCGGTGGCCCCTGTCGCGGGCAAAGGCAAAATAGAGTTCGCGGGCCTCGCGGTAGGCCGGCCCGGGCTGGAGGTCGCGGTCGTCAATGCGGGTGGCCGGCATGACCTTGTTGTAGTTGCCGGTCGAGAACACCTCGTCGGCGGTCCGGACCTCGTCCCAGGAAATGGAACGCTCGAAGACCTCCCAGCCGACGTCACGGAGAAGCGACATCACCCTGCGGCGCGTGATGCCGGCAAGGAAGGTGCCGTTCTCGACGGGCGTGTGCACCTGACCATCCCTGACGATGAAGAGATTGGCCGTGGCGAACTCGGCGACATGGCCTTCATGGTCCAGCATCACCGGGTTGTCGAATCCCCGCGCATTGGCGCGGCGGACCGCATCGCCGGTTGCCGGGTAGAGGCATGAAGCCTTGGCGAGGGTGGGCGCCATGTCGGGCGCCGGACGCCGAATTTCGGAAAGACATGCCGAAAACCCCTTCGGCTCCGCCATGGGCGCCACCTCCAGGACCATCAGGAACCTGGTGAGTTCGGAGACCGCCCACAGGGAATCGCTGGCGCCGCTCCAGTAGGTCGGCCGGATGTAGAGGTGGGCATCCGCCGGGAAGCGGCGCGCCATGTCTCCGGCAAGTTCGACCAGGTCGTCGACCGACTGCTGCGGCTCCATGCCCATGACCCTCGCGGACTTCAGGCACCGTTCGCAGTGACGATCGATGTCCGGCATGACACCGTCGAAGGCGCGAGCGCCGTCAAAGACCTGCGTGGCAAACCAGAACGACTGGTCGAGGGGGCCCATGATCATGGGGTTGCCTTCGTGGAAGGCGCCGTCGAAAAAGGTAAGCTGTTCCATGGCTGATCGGCTGTCCTGCACAGAGCCACGCACTTCTAGCACGGTCCGGTCCGCATGTGCACGGTTTGGGAGGAGGGAGTGTCACCGGATGTTCGACGCCTGGCGCCTTCTCGGTCCCATGATGGGCCTCATCGAACCAGAGCGCGCCCACGACCTGGCCCTCAAGGCCCTGGAGACCGGTGTGGCGGGACGGCGCGCGTCGAGGGAACGCCCGGGGCTTGCGACCACCCTGTTCGGGCTCGACTTTCCCAATCCCCTGGGCCTGGCGGCGGGGTTTGACAAGAATGCAAGGGTGACGGGCGAGATGCTGGCGGCGGGGTTCGGATTCGTCGAGGCCGGCACAGTGACGCCCCGACCGCAGGACGGCAATCCGCGGCCGCGGATCTTCCGGTTGCCGGCAGACAGGGCCGTGATCAACCGCCTTGGTTTCAACAACGAAGGCATGGACCAGGTGGCGGCGCGCCTCGAGGCACGCCGGCCGGAAGCCGGAATCGTCGGCGTCAACATCGGCATGAACCGTGACAGCGCCGATGCGGCCGGTGATTACCGTCGCGCCTTCGTCCGGCTCGCGCCTCTCGCCGAGTACGTCGTGATCAACGTGTCGTCTCCCAACACGCCTGGCCTGCGGGATCTTCAGGCCGTGCGCCATCTCGCGAGACTCCTGGAGTCGCTTGAGTGTGTGCGCCCCGAAGCCCCGGACGCAGCCCTGCTGCTCAAGCTTGCCCCTGATCTGGCGCCCGAGGATGCAGGGGATGCTGCCCGGGTGGCGGCCGATCACGGTGTCGCCGGCCTTGTGGTGTCCAACACGACGATCAGCCGGCCGGCCGGACTGCGCCACCGCCATGCCGGCGAGGCCGGGGGTCTCTCGGGGTCACCGCTTTTCGAGCTTTCCACCGGCATGGTGCGCACACTCCACAATGCGGGCAACGGCACCCTGCCGATCATCGGTGCGGGCGGCATCATGTCGGCGCAAGACGCCTACCGGAAGATCCGGGCGGGCGCCTCGCTGATCCAGATCTATACCGCGCTGGTCTGGCACGGTCTCGCTGTTGTCGGGCGCATTCTCGACGGTCTCGAGGAGCACCTGGCCGCGGACGGCCTGGGGAGTCTGGCGGAGGCCGTCGGCGCCGACGCCTGATCAGGTCCGATACCATGCCCAGAGGATGCGCGCGGCCACGGCGCGCCAGGGTCGCCAGGGTTCGGCGAGCGCCACCATCCGCCTCACATCGGGACGCGGATCGATGGAGAACAGTGCCGCGGTGGCCACCTGCAGCGCCACGTCTCCCGCCGGCCAGGCATCGGATCGTCCAAGGCACGACAGCAGATAGGTCTGGGCGGTCCACTCTCCGACGCCGTGAAGCGCGGTGAGCGTCTCCTTCGCTTCGTCGTCTCCCAGAGTCACGAGGGACTCCAGAAGTCCGTCGCGCGCTGCCCTTGCCGCGGCATGGAAGGCACGACCCTTGGAGCGGGTGAGTCCGAGCGCCCGCAGGTGTTCCACCGGAACCCCGAGGACGGCACCCGCGTCGTCGGCATCGAAGGCCGCGTCAAGGCGCTTGCGGATGCTGGCGGCAGCCTTGAGAGAAATCGACTGCTCGGTGATGATGGAAAGCAGCGATGACAGACCTGCCGGCTCGATCCTGAGGGGAATTGTCCCGAGTCTTTCCACGACCGGTTCGAACCGGGACTCGAGACCGATGAGCGTCGTGACACCCTCCTCGAGATCCGCCTGGGTGGCGATAATCATGGTGCCCCGATCCGTCCGGCCGCTTGCACAGGATCGTCCGACAACCGAAGATATCGTGCAACCGGCCTGAATTCTGCAAGAGAGAGCCATGTCATCAACCATCCCGGCGCGTGGCGGCAAGGCCGTGCGCGTAGCGCGTGGCGCAGCGATCCGCATCATCAACACCCATGGCACGCAGGTCGTCGACACCTGGGCGTTCAACGGTGACGACGTTTCGGAATACATGGCGATGGATGCCACACGCGTCTTCAACCAGCGCCTGACTCCATGTGTTGGCGACCGTCTTGTCTCCAATCGCCGGCGCCCGATTCTCGCCCTCGAAGAGGACACGTCGCCGGGCCGCCACGACACCCTGATGGCGGCCTGCGACCGCTGGCGTTACGAGCTCCTTGGCGTCAGGGGATACCACGACAACTGCGCCGACAATCTCTCGCAGGCGATGAGCGAACTCGGATTGCAGGAGACACACACGCCGTCTCCTCTCAATCTCTTCATGAACATCCCCTGGGAGGATGACGGCGGGCTCGCCTTCGAGTCGCCGCTGTCGGCCCCCGGTGACCATGTCGTGCTGCGCGCCCTCATGGATTGCGTGGTGGCCATGTCGGCCTGCCCTCAGGACCTGCTGCCGGTCAACGGGGTGAACCGGCAGCCGACCGAGGCCCACTTCGAGATCGTGACCTGAAGCGAAGATCCAGGTCGCGTCCCCGGACCTGGTGCAGGAGTACTTAGCTCCGGTTGGTGACCCTGCGTGGTCCGGAACGATGAACCAAGGAGGCTGAATCATGGCGATTACCGCGATCGTTCGTTTCGCGCTGGGCGAGGACAGGACGCGCGAGGCGGCAAGGGCCGCGTTCGAAGCGTCCGCGCCGCTCTACCGGGATGTCCAGGGCCTGATCCGAAAATACTACCTCTTGTCCGGGGACGGCCGGACCGGCGGTGGTGTGTATCTCTTCAAGTCTCGCGAGGATGCCGAGCGCCTCTTTGATGCGGCCTGGCGGGCCGGTATCCACGAGCGCCTGGGCGCCGAGCCTTCGATCGAGTACTTCGAAACGCCGGTGATCGTCGACAACGACGCAGGCGCGATTACCACGGGGGCCTGATCGCCCTTGATGGCGGTGCCGCGATCGAGGCACATCATGCAACGCACAGGCACGCGGTTTGGTGTGGAAGTCTGGTTCCTCGGACTCACTCTTTGCCAATCGGCAGGCCAGACAACACATTGGCGAACCGTGCCCTGGTATCACGGCAAATCCCGGGTCAACGTGCACAGACGTGATTGAATGGTCATTGCGACCCGACTTCGGGGTATGTTCAGCGGTTGCGCCGGCTCCGGACAGCGTGACAGAATCGCGCCCTTCCCGGATCAGAGGGGTGCATCATGGCTCGTATCGCCGTGGGTGGATTTCAGCACGAGACGAACACCTTCGCGTCGACCAACGCGGACTTTCACGACTTCGAACTCCATGATGCCTGGCCGGGCCTGACACGCGGCCCGGAACTCTTCGACGCCGTCGCCGGTCTCAACCTCGCCCTGGAATCGTTCATTCGCCAGGCAACCGATGACGGCCACGAACTCGTGCCGCTTCTGTGGGCCTCCGCCGAGCCGTCGTCCCACGTCACCGAGGATGCCTTCGAGAGGATTGTCGGCATGATGACCGATGACCTGGCGCGCCTCGGTCCCTTCGATGCCGTCTTCCTCGATCTCCACGGTGCCATGGTCACCGCGCACTGCGAGGACGGCGAGGGCGAAACCCTGGAGCGCGTCCGCGGTGTCGTCGGACACTCCATCCCCGTCGTCAACAGCCTCGATCTCCATGCGAACATCACGCAACGCATGGTGGCGATGTCGTCGGCCATGACCATCTACCGGACCTATCCGCACATCGACATGGACGAGACGGGACGCCGTTGCTATCGCCTGGCGATGCGCCTGCTTTCGGGCGAGCCCCTAGCGAAGGGATTCGCCAGGTCACCGTTCCTGGTGCCACTATCGGCCCAGTGGACCGGCGCAGCGCCCAACAACGGCTTCTACGACGACATCAGGCGGCGCGAACATGCCGGTATCACGAGTGCGGATCTGGCGCTTGGCTTCCCGCCGGCCGACATCGCCGAATGCGGACCGGCCGCACTTGCCTACGATGCCGATCCTCACCGTGCCCGTGAGACCGCACGCGGGATCATGACAGGTTTCATCGGTGCCGAGGACGGCTTCGACAATGCGCTGCTTGACGCCGGCGAGGCGGTGAGAGCCGCCATGGCCGAGCCGGCCGGCCCGGTGGTTCTCGCCGATGCCCAGGACAATCCCGGTGCAGGAGGCACCTCCGACACGGTGGGCATTCTCGAGGCCCTGGTGCGACATCATGCCACCGGCGCGGCTCTCGCCCTGCTGTGCGATCCCGAGGTGGCGCGGGAAGCCCATGCCCGAGGGGAGGAGAGCACGTTCGATGCGCCTCTCGGCGGCAAGTCCGGCAGACCGGGCCAGTCACCCTTTCGCGGTCGTTTCAGGGTCGAACGTCTCGGCAACGGGATCTTCGAATGCCACGGCGAGATGTACCGGGGCGTCGTCACCAATCTCGGTCCACTGGCCCTGCTGTCGGTCGCCGATGCCGACTGCGACGTCAAGGTGATTGTCTCGAGTGTCCGATTTCAGAATCTCGACCAGGCGTGCTTTCGCCATATCGGCGTCGAGCCGACGGACCAGCACATCCTTGTGGTCAAGAGTACGGTGCATTTCCGGGCCGACTACGACCCGATTGCCGCCAGGACCCTCATCGTCGAGTCGCCGGGCGAACACCCGTGCCGTCTGGACCATCTCGGGTATCGCTTCCTGCGCGACGGTGTCAGGCTGGGACCGGGCGGTCCGGAGTATCGCCGTCCATGAGGCGGAGTACCGGACGCCACCTGGTCCGTGCTGCCGGCCTTCTCTTTGCGGGTGGTTCCCTGGCTGCGTGCGCCCTGCTGGCGCCACTTCCCGAACCCCGTGGACTGGCGGATCGTCTGGCCGTCTTTCCGGACCATGGAGTGGACCTGGACGGGCGGGTGACGATCCGCTGGAATGACCACCAGGTACCGTTCATCGAGGCTTTGAGCGACGACGATGCCGCCTTTGCGCTGGGCATGGTCCACGCTCATCTGCGTCTTGCCCAGATGAGCCTGGTGCGCATGGCGGCCCGTGGCCGCCTCGCCGAAGTGGCAGGCCCGCTTGCCAGTGACATTGACCACGGTCTGCGCATTCTTTCCTTTGGCCACGCGGCGCGGGATATCGAGGCTGCGATGGAGTCCGGTGCACGGCGCTGGACACAGCGATTTGTCGACGGAATCAACCACTACCAGGCAACGCTCGACGACCTCCCCCAGGAGTTCGGCGTTCTCGGCATGGAACGTGAACCGTGGACCGTCACCGATGTCCTCACCATCGGGCGGCTGGTGGGCACGGATGTGAACTGGCTGATCTGGAGCGGGCTGCTGCCCCTGAGGAAACGTCCGGACTGGCCGCAGCTGTGGGCGCGTCTGGTGGAAAGCGGGAGTGCGTCGTTGCCGAGTTTCGCCGATGCCGATGTGAACGCGATTCTGGCGGGCGTTGGCCGGACGGGGTCCAACAGCATGGCGATCGGGCCGGAACGCACGACGACCGGGGGTGCAATCATTGCCAACGACCCCCACCTCGGGATCCTGGTCCCCAACGTGTGGCTGATCGCCGGCCTGAAGTCGCCCTCTTATCACGTCGTCGGTCTGATGGGACCGGGATTGCCGGTCTTCGCCATCGGCCGTAATCCGTCGATCGCCTGGGGCGGCACCAACATGCGGGCCGCCTCCAGTGATCTCGTCGATGTCAGTGACCTCGATCCAGATGCCATCGAGACGCGCGACGAGACGATTTCCGTGCGCTGGTGGTTCGATTCGACCGTCACCATCAGGCAGACCCCGCTGGGTCCGGTGATCAGCGATGCGCCCTTCCTGTCCGACAACGGTCTCCCGGACCTGGCACTCCGCTGGACCGGTCATGACGCAAGCGACGAAATCGGCGCCATGCTGGCGGTCAGCCGGGCCCGGGATTTCACCGGGTTCCGCACGGCCTTCGATACCTTTGCGGTGCCCGGGCAGAACATGATCTTTGCCGACCACGACGGCAACATCGGCCAGGTCATGGCTGTCACGCTGCCGCAGAGAACCGGATCTCCGGGCGATATCGTCGCCGATGCCGGAGAGGTCACAAGGACCTGGGCCACGATGCAGTCGTCCGGGGACTTTCCCTGGAGTTACAATCCCCGGCAGGGGTATCTGGTTTCGGCCAACAACCGGCCGACCCGCACAGCCACCCCGGTCGGTTTCTTCTTTTCTTCAGACGACAGGGTGTCGCGTCTGGCCAGCCTCACGGGCGGCGGTGGCCGGCTTGATGTCGCCGCAGTGAAGGCGATCCAGCGGGACGTCTACATGCCGTCGTCGGCGAGGCTGCGCGATGACTTCATCGAAGGCCTGGAAGCTGCGGGACTGGTGTCGTCGGCCGGACGTGAAGCAGCCGAAGCGATCACCCGCATGCGGAACTGGGACGGTCACTACCGCGCCGGGTCCGTCGGCGCCGTCAGCTTCGAACAGTTCCGCGCCGGATTTGTCCATTCGTTCTACAGCCGGCTCCTTGGAGAGGAGCACGGCGCCATCATGGCACGCCGGGGAGGGGTGCTGGTCCGCGACATGGAACAGGCCTCCCGGGAGGTGCTCGACGCTGCCCTGACGGCCGGTCTGGAGGCAGCGGAGAAAGGACTCGATGTGTTCACCGACTGGTCGGACATGCATCGCCTTTCCCTGGCCCATCCGCTCTCCATGCTTCCTGTCATCGGCGAACGCTACCGCTTCGGCGACCACGGTGTGGGCGGCAGTTCCGAAACCATCATGAAGACGGCCCATGATGCCAGCGCCACACGCCATACGGTGCGTTACGGCGCCAATGCCCGGCATGTTTCCGACATGACCGATATGGATGAGAACTACTTCGTGCTGCTGGGAGGGCAGGACGGCTGGCTCAACAGCTCGACCATGCTCGACCAGTGGCCCCTGTGGCAGTCGGGCGGGTATGTGCGCATGCCACTCACTCCCGAAGGTGTACGGGCGTCGTTCCCCCATGTGACGGTCATCGACAACTGACGATGCGCCGTGACGATCATGCATGATGCAACGTGGCTGCTGCGTGCCCACGCGCGCCGGAGGTTGCACCGTCTGGAGGCTGGCGACGCGCAGCGCCTCCAGACCGGCGTTCTTTTCTCTCTCACCAGGAGGGCGGCAACGACGCGTTTCGCGCGGGACCATGACCTCGCCGGTGTCCGCACCCTCGACGACTATCGCGCCCGTGTGCCTGTGCGCAGCCATGACGATTTCTGGGACGACTACTGGAGCCGCGACTTCCCGCGTCTCGTGAACTGCACCTGGCCTGGTCTTGTCCCCTGGTTTGCCGAGACGTCGGGGACGACACGGGGCACCACCCGCTTCATTCCCTTCACCCGCGAGATGAATCGCTCGAACCGGCGAGCGGCGAGCGACCTCCTCGTCTGGCATGTGACCAACCGGCCGCGAAGCAGGATTCTCGCCGGACGCGTGTTCATTCTCGGAGGATCGACCGGACTTGAACACCGTGCTCCCGGGGTGACGAGCGGTGATTTGAGCGGGATCACGGCTTCCGTCATGCCGCGCTGGGCCCGGTTGCGGACCTTTCCGCCCCGGCACCTCGAAGCCATCGGCGACTGGAACGTCAAGATCGACCGGTTCGCCCGGCATTCGCTCGATCAGCCCATCCACGCCGCCTGCGGGGTTCCGAGCTGGCTGCTGATCTACTTCGATCATCTTCTGGAGATCGCCGGTGCGGGAGACGGGCGCATCGCCTCGGTCTATCCCGGGCTCGAACTGCTTGTCCATGGCGGCGTCTCCTGGGCGCCCTACCGGGAGCGCTTCGCCGCTCTCCTCGAGGGCAGTCATGCGGAAACCCGCGAGGTCTACGCCGCCAGCGAGGGCTTCTTCGCCGTGGCGGACAGGGGCACGGATGCAGGCATGCGCCTGCAGCTCGACAACGCGATGTTCTTCGAGTTCGCCCCGGTCGAAGGCCGGCAGGTGAGAACGGATGCGTGCCGCTGGATCGGGGATGTCGAGGAAGGCGTCAACTACGCGCTCGTGGTGAGCACGGCGGCCGGTCTGTGGCGCTATCTCGTCGGTGACACCGTCACCTTCACCACGCTCGATCCGCCACGCATTCTCTTTACCGGACGCACGGCCCACATGCTGTCCGCCTTCGGTGAACACGTGATCGTGGCCGAGCTCGAACAGGCGGTCTCCGGCGCGGCGCGGGCCATCGGCGCCACGGTCAGCGACTTTGCCGTCGGCAGCATCTTTTCCTCGCGCGCCGGGGAACGGGGTGGCCACCTCCACGTCATCGAGTTTTCCGCACCCTTGATCGACGAACGGCTCCTGGAATCGTTCGCCGCCTCTCTCGACCACATCCTGCAGTCCGTCAACGCGGACTACGCGGCCCACCGCGCCGGCGGCTGGGGCATGGATCCTCCACGCATCGAGGTGATGCCGCCCGGGGGATTTGCCGCATGGATGGCGGCCCAGGGCAAGCTCGGCGGCCAGAACAAGGTGCCGCGCGTGATTGCCGATCGGACCAGGCTTGACGCCCTGCGCGCCTTTGCCCGGAGAGCCTGATCGACGGTTTTACAGGTGGACACATCCGGATATGATAGGCTGCCTTCTGCCGGACCGCGTCGTCAGGATCCGGAGAATGGCCTCGGATCGCCCTTGAGTAAGGTTTCCGGTATCAACAACAGGAGACAGACACCATGAACTTCCTCCCCAGGATCGCATCAGCTGCGGCTGGTGCGCTGCTTGTGGGCGTTGCAGCGACGGCGGGCGCCCAGTCAATTCCCGAAACGGACGAGCCGATCAAGCTCGCCATGAACGAGTGGACGGGTCAGCATGTTTCGACGGTCGTTGCCGGCGAAACGCTGAAGCGGATGGGCTACAACGTCGAATACGTTACCGCCGGATACTATCCACAGGTCGCGGCCGTCGCCGACGGCGACATTCACGCGACCCTGGAAATCTGGAGTTCCAACATCGGCGAGGGCTGGGACGCGCATTTTGATTCCGGCGCGGTCGAAATCGTGGCGCTGTCCGGGCTCAAGCCGCAGGAAGCCTGGTATGTTCCGGGATACGTCGTCGACATGTGCCCGGGCCTGCCGAGCTGGGAGGCGCTCAACGACTGCGCCGACATGTTCGCGACGCCCGAAACGATGCCTTCGGGCCGTTTCCTGGACTATCCGGCCGAATGGGGCGACAAGAATTCTCCCCGAATCGCCGCGCTCGGGCTCGACTTCGTGAACATCCCGTCGGGCGGCGAGGGCGCGATCATCGCCGAGATCAAGTCGGCCTTCCAACGCCAGGCGCCGCTGATCACCATGTTCTGGGAGCCGCACTGGATGCACGCCCAGTTCGACATGCAGCGGGTCTATCTGCCCGAGTACTTCGAAGGTTGCGAGACCGACGCATCGCTCGGCGTGAATCCCGACGCCACCCATGACTGCGACTGGGCCGGTGCCGAGATCTGGAAGGTCGCCAATCCGGGGCTTGAAGACAGCCACCCCGGCGCCTGGGGGCTGATCGAGGCCTATTCCATCACCAACCTCGAGCAAGCCCAGATAATGTCCGAGATTGACGACAAGGGCCGCGATCTTATCGAGGTCGTCAACGAGTGGCTCGACAACAACTCGGAGATGGTCCAGGGCTGGATCGACCACGCGTCGATGTAGGCGCTCCTCAAGGGGAACGAACCGGAAGGCCGGACATCAAAGAATGACCTCGGATCACCCTTGAGTAAGGTTTCCGGTATCAACAACAGGAGACAGACACCATGAACTTCCTCCCTAGGATCGCATCAGCTGTGGCTGGTGCACTGCTTGTGGGCGTTGCAGCGACGGCGGGCGCCCAGTCAATTCCCGAAACGGATGACCCGATCAAGCTCGCCATGAACGAGTGGACGGGTCAGCATGTTTCGACGGTCATCGCCGGCGAAACGCTGAAGCGGATGGGCTACAACGTCGAGTACGTCACCGCCGGATACTATCCACAGGTCACGGCTGTCGCCGACGGCGACATTCACGCGACCCTGGAAATCTGGAGTTCCAATATCGGTGATGCCTGGAATGAGCACTTTGATTCCGGTGAGGCGGTCATCGTCGCGGTCGCCGGTCTCAGGCCCCAGGAGGCCTGGTATGTGCCGGACTATGTCGTGGACATGTGCGAGGGTCTGCCGAGCTGGGAAGCGTTGAACGATTGCACGGCACTTTTCGAGACCGCCGACACCGCACCATCGGGGCGGTTCCTCGACTATCCGGCCGATTGGGGTGACTCGAACTCCAGGCGCATCGAGGCGCTCGGTCTCGACTACGTCTCCATCCCGTCCGGTGGCGAGGGTTCGCTCATCACGGAAATCCGTTCGGCTGTTGAACGCCAGGCGCCGCTGCTCCTGATGTTCTGGGAGCCGCATTGGATTCACGCCCAGATCGACCTGCAGCGCGTTTTCCTGCCCGAGTACTTCGATGGCTGCCACGATGATGCGTCGATGGGCCTCAACCCGGACATGACCTTTGACTGCGACTGGTCTGGAGGCGAGATCTGGAAGGTTGCCAATCCGGGGCTCAAGGACAGCCATCCCGGCGCCTGGGGGCTGATCGAGGCGTATTCGATCACCAATGCCGAGCAGGCCGCCATGATGTCGGAGATCGATGACATGGGTCGCGATCTGACGGAAGTCGTCAATGAATGGCTCGACAACAATTCAGAAGCGGTCCAGGGCTGGATTGATCAGGCTTCCATGTAACGACTGACGTCCTTCAGGACACCGATCAGGAAGGCCGGCGCTGCGCCGGCCTTCCTCGTTTCCGGGAACCGGTTTGAGATCAGCCCGCCCGGGTGAGTACGAGATTGTGATGCTGGTCCCTGGTCGCTGACCAGCCGTCCGGAACCGCAATGGTGGCCGTATCGTCCTCGATCAGGGCCGGCCCGGCGAGTGTCCTACCGGGGGCCATGGCGGTCCGGTGGCCGATGACGCCATCACGCCATCTCCCCTGATCATGGTAACGCCAGGGCGTGAAGGGGATCTCCTCGTCGCCGGGCTCCTCCTTCAGCGCCGGCACCACCTTGAGCGGCGCCGACACGCCGAGGCGGAAGGCAACGATCTCGATGGGTCGCGACGCATCCCCGCCATGCATGAAGACCCTGTGATGCTCGTCGGCAAAAAGTGTCCTCAAGCCACTGGTTGTCAGGCCTGACGGCGGATCAACGGGGACCGCGACCTCGAACGCCTGGCCAACGAATCTCATGTCCGCAAAGAACGAGATGCGTGGCCGCGATCCGAGACCCATCAGGACAAAGCGTTCGATCGCGCGCTTCCTCATGTCCCCATAGACTTCGGCGATGGCGCCCGGCGCCGCGTCGTCGAGGAGCATCTTGCGGGTGACTGTGGAGAATTGCTGGTAGTCGGAAGCGATGAGACCGTAGGCCGACAGCACGCCGGCATGGGGCGGCACGATCACGGTGGTCATGCCGAGATCCCCGGCGACATGCGCCGCATGAAGGGGGCCGGCGCCACCGAAGGCGACAAGAGCGTGGTCTCTGGGATCCTTGCCACGCTCGGTGGATACGATCTGCATGGCGCGCACGATGGACGCGTTGGCGACCCGGATTGCGGCATCGGAGATCTCCTCGAGGCCCATGGCGAGGGAGTCCGCAAGGGGCTGGAAGGCCTCGCGCGAGGCCTGTGCATCGATCGCCATGCGCCCGCCGAGAAAGGATTCGGGTTTCAGCGTGCCGCGAATCACATGGGCGTCGGTGACCGTCGGCCGTGTTCCGCCACGGCCATAGCAGGCCGGACCGGGGTCTGCCCCGGCACTGACCGGACCGGCGCGCAGCATGCCCCCGTCGTCAATCCAGATGATCGATCCGCCGCCCGCGCCTATCGTGTTGATGTCGATGATCGGCGTGCGCACCGGAAGGCCGTCGAGAGAAAACTCGGCGGTGAGTTCGGGTTCCCCGGCGGTCACGAGACAGACGTCGGTGGAGGTTCCTCCCATGTCCAGAGTGACGAGATCCCGGTAGCCGGACCTGCCGGCCTGGCGGATGGCCCCGGTGACGCCAGCGGCCGGTCCCGAAAGCAGGGAGGTGATCGCGTTGCGTCTCATGCCCTCTGCCGGAAGACGACCACCGTTCGACTGCATGACCGAAAAACGTCCGGCGAACCCGTCTTGCGCGAGGCGTTTCTCGAAGCGTTCGAGGTAGCGGTTGATGACCGGCTGGACGTAGGCCGACAGTGTCGTGGTCGATGCCCGCTCGTACTCCCGGAATTCCCGGGTGACGGTTGATGAGCAGGCGATCTCGATGTTCTGGCAGTTGCGCGCGATGATCGACTGCAGTTCCTCCTCGTGGGCCGGATTGGCGTAGCCGTTCAGCAGGCAGATGGCGACGGCCTCGTAGCCGCCTTCGCGAAGGCGGGGGACAAGGTCGCGTTCGACGGCCCCGGCATCGAGCGGCACCAGCACGCTGCCGTCGGCGAGAATCCGTTCCGTTACTTCGAATGAATCCCGCCGGCGGACCACGGGTTGCGGTTTGCGGTAGGTGAGATCATAGACACGGCTGCGATTGTGCCGCTGCATGATGAGAATGTCGCGAAAACCGCTGGTCGTGACGAAGGCGATGCGGGCACCCTTGCGCTCGAGCACCGCATTGGTGGCAATCGTCGAGCCATGCACCAGGTCATCGATCCCCGATACCGGCACCGCCGATTCGACGATGGCATTGAACGCGCCCTCGTCCGGGTTTCCGGGGACAGATGGCACCTTGGCGATGGTAATGGCGCCGTCAGCGTCAATCGCCACCAGGTCCGTGAACGTTCCCCCGACCTCGACTCCCACACGCATGGCTCATTCCCTGGCTGCCGGCCGGCGCAGTGTAACCGATGAGTCCAGGCGCGGAATGCCCCGTGTGGCGATGCTCTCGACTTCGTTGGTGCGGCTCCACCAGGCCTTGTTCCAGCGCATCACCGTTGTCTGGTGATATGCGTTGTGCATGACACCATCGGACCGGCTTCGACGAGTTCGAACAGATGCAAACAGAAGACTGCCTCTGCAGCACCACAAGCACCTGAAGTCGACCAACATGCTCGAGCGTGTCAACCAGGAGATCAAGCGGCGCACCCACATCGTGCGTGTGTTTCCCAACGCCTCGAGCTGCCTGCGCCTGGTCAGGGCACTGGCGGTCGAGATCCACGAGGATTGGCTGGAAGCCAATCGCTATCTCAACATGATCCACCTCAAGGAGCACCGCCGCGAACGCTTGCGCAAGGCAGCCTGACGGCGCCGAGCCCCGACCCCTCCCGGGTATACCCGGGAGGTGTCGGGGCTCTACACACAACCGTCTGCCATGACAAACTGCAGAAAACTCTGGACACAACTCGTTCTGGAGCGCCAGGACCGTTTCAGGAACAGGTGCGCGGGATGTCCGACGACCATGTACGAACGAGGACTGTGTCGCCGTTCTCGGTGACCTCGAGGCGGCCCCGCGGCAGGAACATCGTGGGCGTGGACCTGAGTTCGGCGATCGAGGTAACCGTCACGAACCAGTCGTCGCGGTGAAAGGTGAGGCGATGTTCCACGCGGCTGTGGCCGCTGTTGTTGTCCCCGGGAACGATGGAGTGATCGCAACGGGTCCTGGATCCGAAGGTGACGCCGGTCGCACAGAATCGCACCCGTGCCGGCGTGTTGGTCCACCCTGATGTGAGGCGGCCCGAGGCAGCGTCGCGCCCGATGTCCCTGGAGATGGAGGGCGCGGCGAGAGTTGTCGCGCTCTCGCCGTCCGGTTCAAGGGGCGGAGGAAAACTGACCGATGCATCGGCTTTGCGGTCGCCGGTGCGCTGCGGCAGAGTGAGGCGTGCCTTGCCGGCATCGATCGTCACGGGCGCGGAATCGGGCGATGGCCAGATCTGCGGCCAGAGGGAGGCGGAAAGGGCGAGGCGAATGCGATGCCCGGCACGGAAACGATAGGCCGTTCCGGGAAACACGATCCGGCAACGCCGCCGCCTTTCCGGTGTGCCAAATGGAACGCCTTCGTCATCGAGTGCCAGATTGCGAACGGCGCAGACGACCCGGGCGACGCCGCCTTCGGGAGGAACATCGTTGAGACGCAAGGCAAGGGTGGCGACGGGCGCATCGCACGCGACATCAAGGTCGAGAACCGTTTCACCGAGAAGGTCGAGGGGAGTCTCGAGCCTGTCGCTCTCGAAGACGAGGGACAGGGCATCGTCGGCACACTGGTCAAGGGGGAGGCCACCTGTTCGCCCGAAGTAACCGGTGTCGCCGCCGGCCAGACCGACCCTGGCGTCATGGGGCACGCCAACGGGTTGACTGTCGCCTCCGGGCGGTCCGGTCAGCTTCCCATCGGCGAGGGCGAACACCAGCGGAGCGATCCGGGAAGACGGCCAGGAGTCTTCGGCGATCCAATCGCCCCTGCGCTCGGCCATCCGGTCGGCGGGGGGCTGGTATTCCATGCGCCAGATGCGCAGGCGCGGTTCGCGGTCAATTCCGTTGTCAACTCCCTTCAGCCAGTGGTCCCACCACCTCACGGCTTCCTGCTGGAAACCCATCGCCGGTCCCGGTTCTCCGGCAAAGGGGTAGTGATGGCCCCAGGGGCCGACAATGCCCCAGCAGTCACGGCCGGTTCCGGCGACGAGTGACAGGACCGCATTGCTGTAGCGGTCCGCCCAGCCGCCGACCGCCAGCACCGGACAGGAGATCGTGTGCATCGTCCCGGTAACGGAACTCCGTCGCCAGTAGTCGTCGCGCCACTCGTGGCTGATCCACTTCTCCAGTGGGAAAGTCAGCCTCGCCAGGCGCTCCATCCACAGGTCCCGCCATCCCTCACCCACCGTTTGCGGATCGGGTGGCGAGGCAAGGATGGCGGGCAACTGGGCGCCCCACTCGATGGTATCGGTCAGCAGACAGCCGCCCATGTGGTGAATGTCGTCGTCGAACCGGTTGTGGGTGGCGCAACAGGCGATGATCGCCTTCAGCGCCGGTGGAGCCTGGCAAGACGCCAGGAGGCTTGCCGTGCCACCCCAGGACTGACCGAACATGCCCACATGGCCGTCGCACCAGGGTTGTGCCGCGATCCACTCGATCACGCGAATGGCATCGTCGAGCTCGGCATCGGTGAACATGTCGGCCATGTGGCCTTCGGAATCGCCCGACCCACGCATGTCGACGCGGATCGATGCATAGCCCGCTTCGGCAAACACCGCGTGGTTGCTCTCGTCGCGCAACCGCGTCAGATCACGCTTTCGATAGGGGATGAACTCGAGGAGAGCGGGGACCGGCGCGTGGTCGGCGGACACCGGCAACCACAGCCGTGCTGCCAGGCGTACGCCATCGGTCATGCCGATCCACAGGTGTTCCGTTTCGCGCGTTGCCAGACCCGTTCCTCACATCCCGTGAACAATGCCGGTCAGGCCACAAACCACCAGCGCCGCGCCAGCCTGCCGTCGTCCATGCGACGGTTGCCGCTGATTTCGCCGTGACCCAGGGCGTCCGAGGCGCCGATGAGGGAACTGGCGAAGGCAATGACGGTGGTGCCACCCTCCATGTTGAGAATCTCCTGGAGTTCGAAGTACATGTCCCGGCGCAGCGCCTGGTCGGGTTCACTCCTGGCGGCGGCGAGCAGGGAATCGAAACGTTCGTTCGTGAAGTAGGTGTCATTCCAGGACGATGTCGAGATGTAGGCCGACGTCAGCATCCAGTCGATGGTCGGGCGGCCGTTCCAGTAGACGCAGCACCAGGGTGCCACCAGCCAGACCTCCGACCAGTATCCGTCACCCGGCACCCGGTCGACGGTGACGTCGATACCCGCCGGCGCCATCGATTCGGCCATGAGCACACCCATGTCGACCGAGCCGCCGAAGGCGCCGTCGCTGGCCTTCAGCTCGAGGGCGATCCTGTCCAGACCGGCTTCCTTCAGGTGCCACGCGGCCTTGTCCGGATCGTACTGGCGCTGCGGCAGGTCCGTGTTGAAGAACTGCTGGCTGCGGCCGATCGGATGGTCGTTGCCAACATAGCCAAACCCGCCGAACACCTTGTCGACGATTTCCTGGCGCCTGATGCCGTACTTGACCGCAAGGCGGATGTGATTGTCGGTGAAGGGATCGACGTCGGTGCGCATGGCGGTGGTGTAGTGCTGTGTTCCGGGAGCCTCCAGCAGGCTCACGCCATCGGTGCTTCCAAGGAGACCGGCGGTACGCGCATCCGGCTGGGATATGACGTCGGCTGACCCGCTCAGGAGTGCGCTCGCGCGCGACGACGCATCCTCGATGTTGAGCAGTTCCACCGAATCAAAGAAGCCCTGGTCGTCCCGGTAGAAGTTTCCGTACTTGTGGCCGCTGAAACGCACGCCGGGGGTGAACTCATCGAGAACGTACGGCCCGGAGCCGACTCCCCGTTCCCAGTCGGTCGTTTCCTCGGGTCCGATCAGCAGGCCGAAGGCTGACAGATGAACGGGCAGATCGAAGTTGACCTCCCTTTGCACCATGACGACAGTGTCGGGTCCGTCGGACTTCAGTTCCTCGAGGGAGCCGACGATCTGCTTGCCTTCCGCATAGGTATTGTCGTCGCTGAGGTGGCGATTGAGTGACCAGACGACATCATCGGCTGTCACCGTCTTGCCGTTGTGGAACTCCGCTTCGCGCAGTTTGAAGGTCCATGTCCGTCCGTCCGTCGAGGTCCCCCAGCTCTCGGCGAGACTGCCCACCGGAGTTCCGTCCGCCTGGAGTTCCGTCAGGGCGTCGAAGCAGCACAGAGCCGCCATGGTCACGTGATCGGTCCCGATCGCCTTGATCGGATCGAGCGTGTCGACTGAGGCGCCGCCATCCGTGCCGATGGTCACATGCCCGCCGTGAGAAGGTGCTGCATGAGCCGTTCGGGTCCACAGCGCCGAAGCCGCGGCAGCGGTCATGCCCGTTGCCATGGCCGCGTTCATGAAATGGCGCCTGTCGAGCCCCGATTCGATAGCCGGCTTGCGTTGATGTTTCATGTGTCCTCCTGACGGTGGTGATCCCGGTGTCACAATAGTCAGCGTCGCCACCTGATCAATCCGGTCCGTTGCCCGGCAAACCCCTGCCACGTGCCAGGTGGTGCAGCTACACGGGACGCCGCACCTGTGGTGCTAAACGGCGGATTTAACGTACATAATTTTTCCCGTGTCTGCAACTATGGACGGAAGGGCGATGCCTTTCTTCCCCCAACGTCACAGACACCGGAGGAACAATCATGGCCAGAATGCACCTCACCCAGCAACGGGTCGATAGGCTCAAGCCAAAGAAGGCCATCCTGGATGTGCGCGATACCGAACTGAAGGGCTTTGGCATCCGCATCATGCCCTCGGGCGCCAGACGCTACTTCATTCACTCTCAGCACGAGGGCCGCAGACTCTGGAAGACTATCGACGATGCCGGCACCGTGACCGTGGCGCAGGCACGTCGACGGGCACGCACGATGCTGGCGACGTACAGGAACGGTGACCCTGCAGATTCCGGGATAGAGAAAGACGCACTCTTCGAGACCGTCGCACAGGACGTCCTTGTCCACTACGAACGGCTCTGGAAGCCCGGCACGCTCAAGGCCAACCGGATCTATCTTCACCGGCAGATCCTGCCCTTCTTCACGGGCCGCATGATCAGCGCCATCACCCGGCAGGACGTCGCAACCTGGTTCCGGTCCCTTCATGCAAAGCCCGCAGCGGCAAATCGCTCTGCACCGGTCCTTTCCGTCATCATGCAGAAGGCCGAATCCTGGGGCTACAGGCCGGAGAACAGCAACCCCTGTGTCGGTATCCGCCGCTACCGCGAGACCAGACGCGAACGGTTCCTCCTGCCGGAGGAGTACCGCAGTCTCGCTGCCGTTCTGGCACACCATCGATCGCGACACCCGTTGCATACCGCTGCCGTTGAGTTGCTTCTCCTGACGGGCTGTCGCAAGAGCGAGATCATCATGCTGAGATGGGCGGATTACCGCGAAGGCAAGTTGTTCCTACCCGACAGCAAGACCGGCCCGCGCACCGTCTGGCTGTCACAAGCCGCGCGCGATGTTCTCGACAACCTCCCGCGGAAGAATAGATGGGTCTTTTCGGCAACAAATCCGAAGCCGTTCCATCTCGACCGATTCTGGTGGCGGATTCGCGCGGAGGCCGGATTGAACGACGTCCGCCTGCACGACCTTCGTCACAGCTATGCCAGCGTTGCGCTCCAGAATGGCGAGACCATCCTCACCATCGGCAAACTCCTTGGCCACGGCAAGGCGTCCACGACCCTGCGCTATACGCATCTCCACGACGGGGCAGTTCGAGAGGCCATCGATGCCGTCGCGCCGGTCCTTTCGGAGGGTCTGGCATGAGAACCGAGGCGAGGAGGGTGCGGTTGACGGACGCCGCCGTCGAGAGACTCCGTCCACGCGAGGTCGAATATACCGTTTGGGACACCCGTATCGCCGGCCTTGGCGTGCGGGTCCGGTCCTCGGGCCATCGCGCTTATGTCTGGCAGGGCTTCAGAAACGGCCGTCCGGCGCGCACAACCATCGGACCCGTCGCACTGCAGACCATCGAAGAGGCGCGTCGAGACTGCCTGACCCTCATGGTCCAGGAGCAATCCGGCGATCGCAAGGCTGACGCGGTGGTCCCGCTCTTTTCTGCCTTCGCCACAGGGCCATGGACGGAAGCGTTCCTCGACCATTGCAAACCTCGGTGGCGTGCATGCCTTGCCCGGCAACTCAAAAGGCAGTTGTTGCCGTCATTCGGTTCCCTGCGGCTCGATCACATCGGACCGCGTCAGGTCGAGGTGTGGTTCGATGCCTACAGCCAGATTGCACCGGGCGGCGCCAACAGGACGCTGGCAACGTTACGACGCATCATGAAGTTCGCCGTCGCGAGCGGCCATATCAGCAGCGACCCGACGCGGGGCGTGAAACGAAACAAGCGCCCGTCCCTGACGCGGTTCCTGTCGAGGCAGGAAATCGCCCGCCTCTACAAAACGCTGGACACAATGGTCGCAAAGCGTCCGTCGTACCAGCCTCAGGCCGACATGATCCGTCTGCTCCTTCTCACCGGCTGCCGACGCAACGAGATCGTCAGACTGCGATGGTGTGAGGTCCACGGCGCCACACTCAGGCTGACCGACGCAAAGACCGGGCCGCGCGAAGTCTGGCTGTCGGCGGCCGCCCAGGAACTCATCGAGCGTCAACCAAGGGTGGGCAGCGACTGGGTCTTTCCCTCGCCGCGCGATCCTGCGAGGCCATGCGGACGCGAGATCGGGCTATGGTACAGGGCCCGCAAGGAGGCCGGCATCGAGGATGTTCGCTTGCATGACTTGAGGCACACTTTTGCCTCGCACGCAGTCATGAGTGGCGTGCCATTGCCGATCGTCGCCAGACTTCTGGGTCACAGCCGTTCTTCCATGACGCTGCGCTATGCGCATGTCCACGATAGAGAAGTCGATGCCGCCGCCGAGCGGATCGGAGTGGCCATCACCCGACTGTGTGCCCAGTCTGCTCTGTGCCTCGACGGTCGAGAATCCAGAGCGCGAATCCGCAACAGACAACCGTCCTTGGCGAATGCTGTCCCACATAAAGGATGCACCAGGGAACAGAGCAATGCGCGACGGGCATAACCTCGCCGAAACCCCTTGGTGAACGGCATATCATGAAACGCGGTGTGCAATGGGATGGTTTACTGTTCATCCCCGCGGGCGGGGAACACTTCGTGATTCCGATGCGCGATCCAACTTATTCGATTCCGCCGCTTCCCTGACGTAGCGACTGGGCCCAGTGATCCGTCAGGCCTTGCCCCGTACCATCTTCGCCGCCGTGCCTTTCGCCCGCCGGAATTGCCAGGAGGCGGTCGATCGGGTAGCTACCGCAGGGAAGATTCGTCGCATTTCACACTGGCCGGTTGCCCGATTTGGGGATCGGTTCGGGCGACCGGAAGAGGGGATTGCATGACGACAACGGACTCATGGACGCCCGAACACGGCGTCGCGGAGGCGGAACAGCCGGACGAGCCGCGCAAGACCAGAGGCATTTGCTTCTCCCGATCCGAATGGGAAGAGGTCAAGGCGGCAGCCGAGCGCCGGGGCCTTGCCGCCGCCGAGTTCGTCCGCGCTGCATGTCTCGACGCCGCTCGCGACCCGGCAAGTACAAGACGGACTACGGGAAGGCCGCTCGTAATGACCCTTTCGAACATCTTCGCCAATCCACCGCGACCAGAGACTGCTAGTCTTGGCCCGGTCTCGTTGATGCCCATCTACCGCGAACGTGCGGATAGAATCGGCCATTTGGAGTCGCCCGGTACATTTCAAGTGGCGGACCGCTGTCGTGCTATTGAAAGCGGAATGTGCCTGCCGACGCCAGCCCACACGGAATTGGCCGAATGACGGAGGACGAACCAGGACACCAGCAAGGGGATGAGGCGCCGTCGGGTGCCGTGACAGTTACCCCGGAAGAATTCGCGGAAGCGGACGTCGAAGCACCAATTCGAGACGGCAATAGCGTTGATTGCCGGAATCTCGGCAGCCTCTACGAAACCGCCAGCAAGCAGCACGCACAATCGGGCGATGAAGGCGCTGCCCGTGTCTTTGGCCTTCTCGCTCAGGTCACCCGCATGCATTTCAAGCCCGACGACGGTACGGAGCCGTACGGGCCAATGATGGTCCTGGCGGATGGGACACGCAGCATGATCCCCAGCGACCTGCGGGGCGACCAGTCTGCCGTGTTCGCCGCAATTGCCCCCGGTTTACAGAATCCGGGCCTGAGGGCAAGGATCTCCGACGTGGCCTGGCTCAACGACCGCAAGCTCTACGCCATGGCGCAACTTGCTATCGATGCGTACAGCGATGCCGTGCAAGCCGTGCTCGAAGCCCGATCCGAGTTTTTTCCAAACAACCCGTCAGCCAGCAGCCGCGGCGGCGCCGACATGCTGTGCCGCGCTTGCCGGATCGCCAAGACGACAGGCTGGAAAGATCCCGAAGGAACGCGCCTCAAGGCACTGGTTTCGGACGTGACACAGGACGCATTCGACCGTAAGGACCATCGCGGGTTCCTCAATGCTGCCGAAATCGCTCTTCGGTTTCGCATTGACGAACCGACCGCAGTAGCCCGGAACGCAGAGACCCTGGCTGCAACGGGTGGGCCAGACGCCTTCACATCGCGCGAACTATGGGAACTTGCCGCGCGCGCCCACCAGCAGTCCGGCGACGACGCAGAGCGCGACCGCTGCCTTGTGTCCGCAGCCGAACGTCTTGTCGCATTGGCCGAAGGCGACGGGGGTCGTGGAATCGTCGCAGCCAGCCACCTGATGCATGCCATCGAAGCGCTCAGGCGGATACCGAATACCGATGTAAGACGACGGGAACTCGAGCCCCGCCTCCGCGAAGCGCAAGTCTCGATACGCGATCAGATGGGCACCATTTCGAGACCCGTTGATCTGACCGAACTCCACAAGGACGCCCGTGAAAGCGTCGAAGGCCTGAGTCTCCCGCACGCATTCGCCGTCTTCGCGCGACTGGCGGCGTCACGAACTCCGGATGAATTGCGGGATGAAGCGCAAAGGCAGGCCGGGGAGAACTTGTTTTCCAGCTTGATTCCGATGTTGATGGTCGATGACGAGGGCAAAGTCATCTCCAAATCTCCCGCGTTCGTCGGGGATGCAGAGACGGATGACCTTGCTTTGCGCCATAGCATCGCCCGCAACGAGGGACTCCTCAGACAGCTTGTCGCTTCCGGGCTGATCGACCCGGCGCGACGCCTAATCCAACTCGAACATCCGCTCGAACAGCGCGACTTCATTCCCCTCGTTGCAATGAGCCCGTTTGTGCCTGCCGACCGGGAGGGCCTCTTCAGTCTTGCCTTCACGCGCTTTTTCGGCGGCGACTTCATTTCCGCGCTGCACATTCTCGTCCCGCAGTTGGAGAACTCGCTACGGTACATACTGAAGCGAGCCGGCCATGAACCCTCGTCAATCCGGAGCGACATGACGCAGGAAAACCGGACCCTGTCGGTGATGCTCAAGAAAGATCGCGATTCGCTTGAGGGTGTATTCGGCACCGCCATCGTCTACGAGATTGAGAACCTGTTCGATTTCCCGGGCGGCCCCGCACTCAGGCATCAACTGGCCCACGGGCTGGTCTCGGGCGCGGCATGCTACGGAACGGACGCGATCTACGCATGTTGGTTCATGTTTCGGCTGTGTTGCCTGCATGTGTTTGAGCACTGGGACAGGCTGGCAGAATGGATGGAGGGGAACCAGGGATGGGAAAGGAGCTCTGCGGCTGGCCCACCTTCCGACGTCGCCGAAGCCGCTGACAACGATTCGGGTCCCTCCTGACGGCGGTCGATCCTTCAATACCCTCGAACACCAGTGCAGGAGAGCGCCCGCCATGACATTTCGCTTGGTCGACAGGGGCTGGGAGTCCGAATTCGTCGACGGTCTTCTCCAGCATCCGGGCGCGCTTCGGATCGTTTGCCCCTTCATCAAGCGCCGTGCTCTCGCCCGGATATTGTCCACGCGGCTCCCTTTCCTCCGCGTCATCACGCGGTTCAGCCTTCCCAACTTTGCGGAAGGCGTGAGCGATATCCAATCGCTCCGGCTGTTTCTCGATGCCGGTGGAGCCGTTCGCGGCGTTCACGGCCTTCACGCCAAGCTCTACGTTTTCGGAACGGGTCGGGCGATTATCACGTCGGCCAACCTTACCGGCGCCGGCCTCACGGAAAACCGAGAGTTCGGGGTCGTCACCGAAGACAGCGCCGCCGTCGAACGTTGCCTGACCTGGTTCGACGCGCTCTGGCAGGACGCCGGCAACGACTTGCAGCATTCGCAGCTCGACAGCTGGACCCACACGCTATCGAACCATCTGGCATCGAGCGGGCCGCCCTCGGAATCGGGGGATCTTGGAGACTTCGGAGCGGTGGCGAGCTTCGAACCCCTGCCCAACTCCAGCCCGCCGCCGATACTCGCGGATTCGCCCCAGGCGTTCGTCAAGTTCCTCGGCGAGGGCAACAACCGTGTTCCTCTCGATTGCTCCACCATTGAAGAAATCGACCGCGCGGGCTGCCACTGGGCACTCGCCTGGCCTGCCGGAGGCAACAGGCGTCCTACCGGCGTCGAGGACGGCGCTGTCATGTTCGTTTCTCGGCTCGTGAAAGGGCCGGATATCCGCATTTTCGGACGTGCCGTCGCACTCAAACACGAGGCGGGACGGGACGACGCGACCCCAGCCGACATAGAGCGGCGCCCGTGGAAGGCGCACTGGTCCCGCTACATTCGCGTTCACCATGCCGAGTTCGTTGCGGGCACCATGCAGAACGGTGTTTCCCTGGCAGAACTGATGAACACTCTCGGGAGCGATTCCTTCGCACCCACCCAGCGCAATGCGGCCCGCGGTCAGGGCAACACGAACCCGCGCCGCGCCTTTATGCAGCAGCCAGCCGTTGAGCTTTCTCATGAGGGGTTCGAATGGCTGAACGCCCGGCTTCAAACCGCATTCGATGTCCACGGACAACTTCGCCGCCACGTTCTCCGTGAACTCGACTGGCCGGAACTTCCTGCCCATCCCGAGCAATCCCCAGACTTCACGCAGGACGATTTCAACCGCGAACTGCTGCGGATGCTCGACGCGGGTCGGCAGGCAGGGCGACCGGCAACCCGAATCGTCGCACGCGACCTGCACCGCAACGTGGTCGGCGGTACGGAACCGAACCGGTTCCCCATGGCTTGCGACGCAATGTGGAAGTTGTGGCGGCAGCAGGGAAGCATCCCGGAAAACATCGTCCGAACGACGGAAAGCGGTCGGTCATCGACTATCGAAATCGAATTCTCCACTACGCATCCTGCCCGCGGCTGAGGCTCGCCGTTAGGAGTACTCCGCATGCTCACACCAATGATGGTTCAGTATCTGGTCGGATTATGCTGCTTGCGACATGATTCGGACGCGATAGATGTCACCGTTGGCGACATGGTGATGGACGATGCCGCCGGCAAAGAGCGAGACGTCGATGTAACTGTCACGCTGACCAGCAATGATGGAAAGGTTACTGCGTTCAAGGCTTCCGAGGTAAAGCACGAGGGCAAGCCGCTTGATGTCACGGTAGTTGAGCAACTGAGTCTGAAGCTGGCCGATATGCCGAAGGTCACCCACAAGGCCATCTTCTCAACATCGGGCTACACAGACGGGGCTTGCTCAAAGGCCTCGAGCCACGGTGTCGAGCTGTACACCCTTAAGCCATGGGATCGCCCGATCAGCGAGGACTTCCCGGACTTTCCGGGTGTCGGGACCCCCGGGGAGTTCTTGGCTCACACTCAAAGCAACTTGTTGTATTGGGCCGAGTCCCGCACGCACTTCGTGGCATCAGGTGGCCCGGTATCGTTCACGGTCACCGACGAAACGCCGGTAGTCTCGCCGAATGGCAAAGCACACTCAGATTACTCGAACGTGCTCGACTACAAGAATGACCTCCTCATGAGGTCCACGGGCATTTTGTGTACGATAGACCCGGCTGCCACGGTGCTAGCCCGCATCCATCACCAAGGGGAACGATAGCCTCATATTCGGCCCGGGGCGCAAGCGATGATCACCTTGAGTACTCTGCTGGTGGATTTTTGCCGTATTTCGGACCGATTTTCGGTTCAATTTT
>MPMV01000020.1 GCA_002238685.1 bacterium EF100-94H03 bin56 | reverse complement strand
AGCCGTCATCCGCCGTCGCCGGCACGTCCGTCGCCATGAAAAACCTCCGATCCCTGTCAATGGACCAGAAGAATCTCCCGCGCGAGGGCAAACCAAATCAACACGAATGCACAACGTCGTGCTCTAACCGCTTACTGATCGGCTACACGGTCGAGCATTGACGCAATCGGCCGTTTGACACTGCAAAGACACCGGGACAGGCCTCGGGCTCATCTGGCGGGCCGGTGGCCTGGCGTCTCAATACCATACTGCTTCAGGGTGCTTTCCACACTTGGCCGTTGAAGTCGAATTCTTCCGTCATTCAGCAGGTAGGAAAAAACATATCCCAGACCCAGAATCAGCACGCCGATGAGGAAGCAATAGATGATGGCGCGGTCGGGATACTGATCTTTCAGATACCCGATATAAAGGGGACCACAGACCCCTGCCGCCGCCCAGGCCGTCAACATCACTCCGTAAACCGACGACATTCTCCGTACCCCGAACACATCCAGTATGAACGAAGGCATCGTCGCGAAGCCACCGCCGAAGCAGAGAAGAATGTAGCAGACAAGAATCGAGAATATCCACGGATCACGCTCGGTCATCAAGATTCCAAAGACGATCATCTGGCTGGCAAGCAGAATTCTGAAAACGCGAACACGACCAATTCGATCGGAGAGCAGCCCCCAGAAAAGCCGGCCGATGCCATTGCAAAGCGAGCTTGCAGCAATCAGGGTTGCGCCGTACTCGGCGAGAACTTCCGGTTCCACTGACGGATCGGCAAGCCCCCAGACGTCCTGCAGCAAGGGTGACTGAAAGCTGATTACGGCAATGCCTGCGGCAATGTTGAAGAAAAAGACAATCCACATGACCGCGAATTCACTTGAAAACAGACAGCGCGCGGTCGATCCAGGGTCTTCCTCCGGTTCATTTGACGTCCCGCTGCCATGGAAACGTTTCATGAATTCCGCCGGCGGGTCCCGCAACGCCCAGCTGCACGGGATCAACACCATGGCAAACACCACGCCGAGCCATATGAAGATCAGTGGCAGGTCGCCTTTCGTCTCGACCACCAGCAAGGGCGCAAGTCCCTTGCTCAGGACAACCGCTCCTACCCCAAAGCCCATGACCACAATACCGGTCGCCAATCCCTTGCGATCCGGGAACCACTTGGCAACGGTGGCGACGGGTGTGACGTAGCCGAGCCCGATGCCGGCACCCCCGATCACGCCGTAACCAAGATAGAAGAGCAGGAGACTGTCCAGGTGCAGCGCGAAACCCGCCAGGACATAGCCGCCTGAAAACAGCACACTCCCGGCGAGCGCCAGTCGCCGGGGACCGACTCTTGGCAAGAGCATGCCTGCTGCCGCGGCGGACATGCCGAGCGAGAATATGGTGATGCTGAACGCCACCGCCGTGTCTGTAAACGACCAGCCGAGCTGCCTGACGAGGAGTGTCTGAAAGAAACTCCATGCGTAGACCGTACCCAGACAGACCTGAAGCAGCGTACAGCACAGGATCGCCACTATTCGTGATCGCAACATCTCGGATTACTCTTTGCCGCGATCCGACCCTGACTGCGGTCTCGTTCCCTGAACGTCTGTCACCTGCGAAAAATGAAGGAACAGTCGTGCCAGATCGCCGGCTTCGTCATTGCGAGCCAGCAATTTACTGCTCGTCCCTCCATCAGCCGACTGTTCACGTGCGAGCTCAACAGCGAAAGTCAGAACCCCGTCGACCGGCTTCGCCGCATAGTTGACGAACCAGATCGCGGCAAAGACACCGACAACGAATATCATGCAGATAAGGTAGATCTGCTGACCGATTGCCCTCTGAATCTTCAATGCGATCAACCCGGTGTCCATGCCTATGTGAACTGCTCCGGCCACGCCCGCCAGAATCGGGCTTCCCACTTCAATGAAGTCGCCCTTGCCAGGCAAGCTGCGTTCCACCGTCGTCGTGCTGGTCGCGTCACCGGCCCTGATTTCCTCCGGAATGCCCGGCACGAAGGTATGAGCAAGAATTTCTCCGGTTTCGCTTGTGATGTAGATGTAGCTCACTCCCTGAATCTCGACGAACTGATCGATCAAGGACTGCAAGGCGGTCAGGTTGCTGTTCAACAGGATGTTCACGCTGGCATCCGCAATCGTCTTTGCGATTCCCTTGCTGTTCGCTTCGTATTCCTTGGACAAATGTGTGTCGACCGTGTAAATGCAAAGCAAGGACGTCGATACCCCGATCACACCGAACAGAAAGAAAACGCCAAAGAGTGTCTTTCGGAAGAGTTTCGGTATTTTCATGTCACGCAAACCTGTTCTGCCAGTTGTAGAGCGGAACAAATCGATCTTCATCGACAACCGTGTAATAGACCTTTTGCAAGCCCTGACGCCGCTCCGGTCCAAATGAAACCGCCTCGCCGATTCCCAGGTCGTACTCCGTTATGCTGAAAACGGCATCCTCCAGCGCGCCCTTCTCCGGCCTGTCGCCAAGACGCTTGAGAATCTCGACCATCATCTTGGCATCGAGGAAGCCCTCAAGGCTGACAAAGCTGTGCGAGAACGGCGTGTAGCTTTCCGTCAACAATTCCTGCGGTGCGGAAGGAGCATAGAGCGCCATCAACTCCTGGTACTGCTTGACCGCCGGAATCGACGTGTCGTGGTAGCTGGGCACGACCTGCGAGTTCACGAGATGAGCGGTGTAACGCACGCCATCGTCACGCCCCTGGTTGATGAGATTGAGCAGATTTTCGCTCCCGACAAAGGAAACATTGGCGATGGGCACCTGCAATCCGAGATCCACGGCGTCACGGAGAAAGGCAGCGCATGCGGCGTATGCCCCGATACAAATGACTGCATCGGGGCGCGATGCCTTGAGAATCTCCACCTGCTCACGCATGACGCCGGTGAACTTCGAACCTCGCCTGTAGGTCGCCTCGCCGACAATTTGCTCTCCGTAATGCCTCAACGCCTGGCGCACGCCCGCCCAGCCGCTGCGACCGTAGGCGTCGGCCTGATAGAAGACCGCAATGCGTCTGCGGCCGATGTCGACAAAGTTCTGGACGAGACCCGCTGTTTCCTGCCGATAGGAGGCGCGCAGATTGAAGGCGAAGGCACCATACGGCGGCTCCCGCTGGGGTTGCGCGCCGGTGAATGGGAAAAACAGGTAGATCTGCCTCTCCTGAAACTTCTTGAGCATGGGAAGGACACGCGTGACCGTCGGCGTGCCGACATAACCGAACAAGGCGAAGACCTCGTCCTCCAGCATGAGAGTCAGCGTGTTCTTGACCGCGGGATCAGGTTGATAGCCGTCGTCATAGATCTTCAGGACGACCTTCCTGCCCCGGACGCCACCGTTTCGGTTGACATGCTCAAAGTAGGCGCTGGCTCCGCGAAACAGCTCGATTCCGAGACCACGGGACGGTCCCGAGAATGCGGCAGACATTCCCAGCACGATCTCACTGTCGGTTACGCCCGACGACATCGTCGCGCCAAGCGATGTCGAACCGAGTCCCATCAAGCATCCGGTCAGGCCGTACTGAAGCACGCGCCGTCTCGTCGTTGGCATCATCTGATGTGCTCCCCGACATTGTCCAACGTGTTCGTGATTCCACCGTCGCCCGTTTCCGACAGTGGTTCCGCAGGCAGCATGACGGTCATTCCGGCGAACGCCCCTGGCGCGGGCCCCGTCCGGAACTCACCCCAGTGCCGGCGAACCAGGCGGCAACAGAGGGATTGAATGTCTCTTGGCTGATTTCGGGCGACACGCCGCTTCCGTTGTCCTTGACGCGAATCTCCGTGCGCTTCCCGGGGCACCGGGAGAGAGCGATGACTCCTACCTGACACCGTCACCACTTTCTTCGGTCGAGCGTCGTTTTTCAACCGCAACCCGGCAAGCGTTCCCGACCAGATCAGGAACGACCCGGCCCACCTTCCGAGAGTTGACATCGAGCAAGGTGTTGTTGCCGGTTGGCCGCTTCTGCGTTGCCCCATGGCGAGCATGTGATGCACGATCTGATTGGCGCGGTCGCCGTGCTCGCGAAACCGCTTGAGATTGTCCGTGAGGCCGCCAGCGGTCTCTTCACTGTTCCGGCCATTCGATGTGCACAATTCGCCTGATCCGTCCGGGAAGTTCTGGACGAGGTTCAACGGATTCCGGATTTCGTGAACGCCTCCTGGTGCGAGCTTGCCGGGCGCGTCAGGCATCACTTGCCTGACGATCTGGTGCGGCCGAGCGCATCATCGAGGCGCTCGTCCTTGCCCACGAGTTCATCGGCCCGTTTCTCCACAAGGCCCAGCCTCCGCGCCTCGGGTGCGTGGCGCCGAAAGACCTCCAGGACCGAGGCCACATCCGCGACCCCGCCCCGCCCGATGGCGCCCGGCATCGGGCATCGTCGGCAGGGTGCGGAGACGGGCACGAAAGTCCTCGGGCGAACTTTCAGGCAGGGCGTGTACTTTGGGCACTGCGGTGCGGAGCGCACCGAGGGTGGCAAGGGTGTGAGCCGCTTCATTCTCGCTGATGCGCTTCCGACGAAGCATGACGCCTGCATAACACGAATCTCGTTGCAAACGCAACATGTTGATGTTGCCGCGGAAACATCCCTACATTTATGGGCGGAACAGGAAAGATCGCTGGAACCACGGATCGTCAGTCGGAAGGGGCTGCCGTGCGCGGACAGGCCGGCGTGGCCAACGGTCTGACGCTTCGTCACGTCCCACCGGAAGCGCCGACGCCATGTCGGGTGGATCCTCCCACCGGGGTGCGTGGCCCGCCATCCCTCCCGCAACAGGAACAGCGTCATGCCGCGACCACCGAGGTCCTCCTCAATGCCTTGCCTGGACGGCTCATCAGGGCAGACCGCGTTCCTGGAAGGTGACCGAGCCGGTCGGCGAGACCGATGAGTGGACGGTCCTTGCGATCAGGTCACGCGCAATGCAATCCGGTGCACGGAGTTGTTGAGATAGCCTTTCGGGTTCCAGTCGATGGCGAAGGGCTGCTTGTCGCCCGCACTATCGGTCGCTCGTGACCAGACCTCGTAGTATCCGGCCTGGGGGAAGAAAATCTGGCGACGCCAGTTCTGCCAGGCGCCCGGATTGACCGGCCCCTCGAGTTCGGCCGTTATCCAGGTCCTGCCGAAATCGATGGAGACTTCGACTGCGGAAACGGTCCGGTCGCCCGACCAGGCATGGCCGCGCACCTCGACCTCGCGGAGCGCAGCGGTGCCATGTTCCGGCGAGGTCACGAGGGATTTCACCGGCATGCGCTCGATGATATCGAAATCCTCGTCCGGAACCGTGTCACCAGGGGCGACCGGGTAGCGCGGCACCCGGTAGGAGGTGCCGATCATCTTCGGTCCGTCATGCACCTGTTCGCGGACTTCGACGCGGCGCAGCCATTTCTGCGAGCAGGAGCCCAGCCAGCCCGGCACCACCAGGCGGAGCGGGGCGCCGTTCTGCCTGTGCAGCGGTCCGCCGTTCATGGCGAAGGCGATGAGCACGTTGTCGGTCATGGCCTTGTCCATCGGCACACCGCGCGAGATTGGACTCTCGCCGTCCTTGCCGGAGAGGTTGGTGTCCGCACCGTAATGCGCGGTGTAGACGGCACCCGGCTTCACGCCAGCCTTCTTCAGCACGTCAGCGAGCCTGACGCCCGTCCACTCCGAGCAGGCGACAGCGCCCACGGTCCACTGTTCGCCGCCGACCGCAGGGTCGAAAAACGCTCGGCCGTTGCCACCGCATTCAATGGTGAGAGCCATGGTCACCACGTCAAACTGCATGCGGAGCTCGTCGATCGAAAACGTCGCAGGGCGGTTCACCAACCCGTCCACGGTGAGTGTCCAGTCGGCCGCATCGACGTCCCCCGGAGGCAGGCCGTTGTTGCGGATGAAGTGCCGGGCGGTGGGCGTAATCGCGTCGTCGAGCAGATGCGCCGGCGTCTCGGCACTGATCGGCCGACCGTTCAGAAGCGTCAGCCCGTCCTTTCCGGTCAGCACATCCTCGGAGGCGAAGGCGGCCGGCACGCCGCAATGAAAGGGGATCGTCATGCCAAGCAGACCGGCGCCGGCGACAAAGCCCCGCCGGGTCACACCCGCAGCAGCTTCGAAGGTCCGCCGGTGCGGTTCTTCCCGACTGCCTGGAAAGGCGTCGTGAGTCCCCTTCGCGTGGTGCGAATTCCTCGGCATGTCGTCCTCCTTTCGTGCTGGGCCCTTCGTCATGTTTCGATGTCTGCCTGCAGCGGCCTGTCGAAGTCAGTATCCCTTCCGGGGATCGGCGAGATTGATGAGGGGGCGGCCCTGGCACAGGCGCTGCCAGTTTTCGGCGATGGTCGGGAGTGAGCCGTCGAGGCGAGCGGCGGATTCGTGGGGTGTGACCGTGACCTTCGGATGGGACCAGAAGGGGTGATCCCGGGGCAGGGGCTCGGTGCGAAAGACGTCCAGGGTGGCGCCCGACAGCTGGCCGCTCCCAAGGGCGGCAAGAAGGTCCTCGTCGACGACGGTGGCGCCGCGGCCGACGTTGATGAAATGAGCGCCGCGCTTCATGGCAGCGATGGTGGAGGCGTCGACGAGATCTCTGGTTTCCCGGGTCAGCGGGAGCGTCGAGACGCAGTAGTCGAGATCACCCAGAAAACCGGCAAGGGTGTCCTGGCCGTCAAGACACGTCACGCCTTCAAGGTCATGGGCGCTCTTCGCCCAGCCCGACACCCTGAAACGCAGGCCGACAAGGGCCCGGGCGATGGCGCTGCCTGTCGAGCCGAGGCCCATGACACCGACATGTACATCCTTCGCAAGACGGGGCTGGTGCTGGCGCCACACCCGCGTTCTCTGCTGTTCGCGGTAGAGCGGCTCCATCCTGAGGTCGCGCAGGACGTGAAGGATGACGTACTCCACCATGGCGCCGATCAACCCCGGATCCTTCAGACGGACGACGTCGACGCCTTCAGGCATGGCCGGATGGTCGAGCAGGTCACCGGCACCGTGACCGAGATAGACGATGCAGCGAACATTGGGAAAGGCAGCCAGAATTTCTTTTGAAATGTCGTCGTAGTCTATGGCGATCATCGTCACATCACCGGGATCGGCGTCATCGGGCCAGACTCGAAAATCCATGCCCGGCACCAGGGCGAGCATCTCCCGCCGCCACGCGCCGGCATCCTCGTACCGGCTGACAAGGAGGAAGGCCGGGTTCATTCCGCGAGGGAGGCGAGAGCGCGGGCAGCGACCGAGGCCATGGCGAAGCTGCCGGGAGAATCGGCGCTCCTGAGATCGTTCATGATCGCACCCGCCCGGGCGACACGGGCCTGGTTGTCCCTGATCCAGCGGGCCGTGGCCGCGGATGCGGGCTCGCCCGTGCCCAGGACAGCGAGGCTGATACGGCGCTGCTTGAGGTAGCTGTCCTCGACGAGAGCCTGCTGGGCAAGACGATCCCAGCGGTTGTCCACCGGCAGGCGCGCCAGCGCATCGCGCATCCAGTCGGCGCCGAAGGTCTCGCCGACCTCGAAGAAGACCGTGGCGGCATCGATCACGTCGACCTCCATGACATTGGCCGTCTCGATGACGTCGCATGCCGATGCGAGTGTACGCAGGTTCGCCACCGGCGCGGCGATGTCGTCGGGCACTCCTTCCTCGGCAAAGCGCTTGTAGGCCCGCCTGATCGACTTCCGGCGCCGCTTGCTGACCAGATCGGGAAGATTGTCCTTCAGCGCCATCACCTGGGGGCGGAAGGCGTGTGTCGTCTCTCCGATCGCCATCGGGTGTTGCCGGTGATGGAGCATCCATACCGTGACCCGTTCGATGAGGAGAGTGGTTTCGTTCAGCATCGCCGACTGGACTTGGGCCGGAACCTGATTGTCGAGCGTCTCGATGCCGATCCAGACTTCGCGCAGCGAGAAGGAATCCCGAGCCACCGTGTACGCGCGGGCGATATCGGCAAGCTCGTGACCCGTTTCCTCCGCCAGGCGGCGCACGAAGGTGATCCCTGCGCGATTGATGATGGAATTGGTGGTGGTCGTGGCGACAATCTCGCGGCGCAGCCTGTGATCGAGGATTCGCTCGCGGTGTCCCCTTCTCAGCAAACCCGGAAAATAGGTGACCAGATCGTCCTGCAGATCCGGGTCATCGGGCAGATCCGAATCGAGAAGTTCCGCATAGAGATCCATCTTGGCCCAGGCCAACAGCACCGCCAGCTCCGGGCGGGTGAAATGCCGGCCCCTGGAGCGCCATTCGCCCAGTTCCTCGTCGTCGGGCAGGCCCTCGATCCTGCGGTCGAGAAGGCCCTTGTGCTCCAGCACCCGCATCAGGCGCACCAGTTCCTCGGTCAGCGCCGGCCCCTGGGCCTCGGCAACAGACAACGCCTGGGTCTGCAGGTAGTTGCTGCGCAGGACGAGGCCGGCCACCTCGCCGGTCATCTTTTCGAGGAGGCGGTCACGCTGCTTGATCGTCATGTCGCCTGCCTCGACGACATCGCCAAGCAGGATCTTGATGTTGACCTCGTGGTCCGAACAGTCGACACCACCGGAGTTGTCAATGGCATCCGTATTGATGCGGCCGCCGGCGAGTGCATACTCGATGCGGCCCGCCTGGGTGGCGCCGAGATTGCCGCCCTCGCCCACCACCCGGGCGCCCACCTGACGGCCATCGACGCGCACGCCATCGTTGGCCCGGTCGCCGACGCTTGCATTGCTTTCGTGGGCTGCCTTGATGTAGGTGCCGATGCCACCGTTCCACAACAGTTCGACATCGGCCTTCAGCATGGCGTGGATGAGTTCCGCGGGCGTCAGCGTCTCCTCGGCGATGCCAAGCGCCTTGCGACCCTGGGGCGACAGACTGATGGACTTGGCGCTGCGATCGTAGATGGCGCCGCCCTCGCTCAGGCAGGCGGTGTCGTAGTCGGCCCAGGTCGACCGGGGAAGATCGAACAGCCGTTTGCGTTCCTCCCAGCTGGTTTCGGCATCCGGCTCCGGATCGATGAAGATGTGCATGTGGTTGAAGGCGCCGACAAGGCGGATATGGCGGGACAGCAGCATGCCGTTGCCGAACACGTCACCCATCATGTCGCCGATACCGATCACCGTGAAATCCTCGCAGTCGACGTCCTTTCCGATCTCGCGGAAATGGCGGCGGACAGCCTCCCAGGCCCCCTTGGCCGTGATCGCCATCGTCTTGTGGTCGTAGCCCGCCGATCCTCCCGATGCGAAGGCGTCACCGAGCCAGTGGCCATAGCTGGCGGCCACATCATTCGCGATATCAGAGAAGGTTGCCGTGCCCTTGTCGGCGGCAACCACGAGGTAGGGGTCGTCGTCGTCACGGCGGACCAACCGCTCCCTCGTGACAACATGGCCACCGGAAATGTTGTCGGTGACATCAAGCATGCCGGCCATGAACGTCCGGTAGCAGGCGATTCCCTCGGCCTGCTGGGCGTCGCGCCCCGCGCTGGCAGGGGGCGGCCTCTTGACGACAAAGCCTCCCTTGGACCCCACCGGCACGATCACCGCATTCTTCACCATCTGCGCCTTCACCAGGCCCAGGACCTCGGTACGGAAGTCCTCGAGCCGGTCGGACCAGCGGATGCCGCCCCTCGCCACCGGTCCGCCTCGCAGGTGAACGGCCTCGACCCTGGTCGAATAGACAAAGATCTCCCGCCATGGCCGGGGTTCCGGCAGACCGTGAATCGTCTGGCTGTCGAACTTGAAGGCCACATAGGGCCTGACGGCGCCGTCGGCATCCGTCTGGTAGAAGTTGGTGCGCAGCGTGACCTCGATCAGGTTGAGATAACGGCGCAGGATGCGGTCCTGGTCCAGCGACTTGACGCCGTCGAGCGCTTCGAGAATGCGCTCGCGCAGGGTAATGCCGCGTACGTGGGCCCGTGCCTGTTTGTCGGGATCGAATCGCGTCTCGAACAAGTCGACGAGAAGGCGTGCAATGGCGGGATTGGCCGCCATGGTCTGCTCGACATAGGCCTGGCTGAAGGGCGCGTTGATCTGCATGAGGTACTTGGCGTAGGCGCGAAGGACGACCACCTGGCGCCAGTCGAGGCCCACGAGGACGAGATTGTTGAAGTCGTCATCCTCGATCTCGCCGGACCACACCCGCGCAAAGGTCTCGTGGAAGCGCTGGCGCACCTCTGCAACGTCGACCGTCCAGCCATGTTCGAGCTGAACCCGGAAATCGTGAATCCAGATCACCGTGCCATCGTCGGGACGAATCTCGTAGGGCGCTTCCTCTATGACCACCAGGCCCATGTGTTCGAGCATGGGCATGATTCCTGACAGCGGCACCGCCGTCCCACGGTGATAGACCTTGAAGTTGAGGTCGCCTTCGGCGGCGTCGACACGGCGATACAGATTCATCGCGATGTCACCGTCGCCCATGGCTTCCATGCGCTGGATGTCGGCGACCGCGAGGCGAGTGCTGAACATCTCCTTGTAGCCGCCGGGAATCGCCGGACGGTAGCGGTGGAAGATGACGGCCCCCCGGCCCTCGCCGAATTCCTCGGTCAGTGCATCGTGGAGGTTGTCGTCCCAGGTCCGCGACGCTGCGGTGAGTCGCCTTTCGATGGCTGCGGGTTCGCCCTCGACCCTGTCCTTGTCCGGGGTGTGGACGATGAACTGGGCCCGGGCCATCGGCGCGTCGGACACCTGTGTCTGCACATCCACCGAATTGCCGTTGAGCTCCTCGAGGAGAATGGCCTCCATCCTGCGGCGCAAATCGGTGGAGTAGCGTTCGCGGGGAATGTAGACGAGACAGGAGACGAACTGGCCATAGGAATCCCGTCTCAGGAAGAGGCGGATGCGCTGGCGATGCTCGAGGTGCAGGATGCCCCGGGAGAAGGCCTCCAGGGTGTCGACATCGATCTGGAACAGTTCGTCACGCGGAAACGTGTCGAGAATGTGTCCAAGCGCCTTGGCATTGTGGCTGCCCGGGGTCGCTGCCGAACGCTCCATCACCATCGCAACCTTCCGGCGCAGCAGGGGGATCTGGGATGGCGACGTGTTGTAGGCGGTCGATGTCAGCAGGCCAAGAAATCGGCACTCGCCGACGACCTCGCCCGCGTCGCTGAACCGGCGCAGGCCGACGTAGTCCATGAAGACCGGCCGGTGGACGTCCGAGCGGGTCCATGCCTTGGAAATGATGAAGAGTTCCCGGCTTTCCAGGTACTGCACGAAGTGTTCCGGCAACGCCTGTTCGTGACGCTTGCGGCTTTCCTCGGTGACCTCGCGCAGGATGCCGCGATTTTCCTCCTCGACGATGTGGGCAAACACCTCGCCATCACGCCGCTCGAAACGGTACTCCCGGTAGCCAAGGAATGTGAAATGGTCGTCGAGCAGCCATTTCAGGAAGGCAAGGCCCTCATCAAGCTCTCCCGCAGACACGGGCGGGGGCGCCGTCTCGAGTGCCGTCATGTGCCGTTCGAGACATGTCACCATGGGACGCCAGTCCTCGACCGCGGCACGCACCTGGCCAAGGACGTGGTGCAGTCGTTCGACAATCTCCCGGTGGCGCTCCACGGGCTGCTGGGTGATCTCGACGTGCAGGACCGATTCTGCCAGACCACTGCCAATCCCGGTCTGGGCGCCCTCGTCGTCGCGGGTCACGTGAATCACCGGGTGTATCAGCAGGAGCACCGGGACGCCGAGCACATTGAGTGCGGCGACAACGGAATCCACGAGGAACGGCATGTCGTCGTTGACAATCTCGATCACCGTGTGGGTCGACTGCCAACCGTCCTCTTCCGGATCCGGATCGAACACCCGGACCTTCGCCCCGCCGGCGCGGCGGTGGCGAAAGAACTGCCACAGGGAAGCCACCTCTCCGTAGAGGTTCTCGATCGACATGCCTTCGATGTCATCGTGAATGACGCCGCCAAGGAAGATCTCGGCGAACCGGGCCGCGTGATCGGCCTCTTCCGCGAAACCGCTTCGCACCAGGCGAACCACCTCTTCGATGCGTTCCGTCAACTGGTGGTGATCCCGCTGTCGCATGACGACCCCCTCCATTGCCAGCCTATCAGCCCGCGCCTTCGCAGCAAATCACGGACGGTGGCACCCTGTCGATCACTCTGGTAGACAGGCCATGCTGACCAAGGGCACCCGTAGCTCAGCTGGATAGAGCACAGGATTCCTAATCCTGGGGTCGCAGGTTCGAGTCCTGCCGGGTGCGCCACCTGATGCCGGGACCGGGGTGGCCTTCAGCGTGGCGTGACCATGCCGCGGAGCACCCTGACGGCCCAGCGATGACTCTCGAAGGTGAGTGACGCGATCAGTTCCCCGGGATCAAGCCAGTGCGGGACATGATCGGCTTCCGCCGGGGACGATGGCGTCCTGGCGACCACCATGATGAAGAAGTGGCAATGCTTGTTGACCGGCGGCTTGGCAAAGCGATGGTTGTGATACTGCCAGGCCCGGCACAGCGAACGGACGGCGAGAACCTGATAGCCCGTCTCCTCGGCAACTTCCCGGCAGAGCGCATCCTCTTCGGCCTCTTCCTCCTCGAGGCCGCCCCCGGGAAGCACCACCCGGTCACCACCCCGCCGGCAGGCAAGGATTCGTCCTTCGTGATCCGTTGCCAACCCGTAGACGCTCGCCCGTCCCTCGTAGACGACGCCGGGCAGGCACGTTCCCAATTGGGGTGTGAAAGTGTTGTGCGAAATGAGAATCACCCTGGCGATTGATCGATGGCGACAGGCCCGGTCCTCATGAATACTATGGCCGGGACTGCGGAACAGGAAGAACGTGATGAGTGACACCACGGATGACGGGGTTCCCGAGGCCCGCAAGCTCGCTTGGGGAGCGGTGTTCCGCCACCGCTATGCAGGTGTGGCGACATTCATGCGCCAGGAGTTGCGGGAGGATCCCGAAGCATGGGGTGACATCGACATCGGCATCGCCGGCGTCCCCTTCGACGGTGCGGTGACGAACCGCCCCGGAGCCCGCCACGGTCCCCGGGCCTTGCGCGAACAGTCCACCCTCATGGGCCGCATCAACCATGAGACCGGCGTTCGTCCCTTCGACGCGGCGCGGGTTGCCGATATCGGCGACGTCATGATCGAGGGGGTCTATGCACTCGAACGCGCCATGGGTGACATCGAGTCGTTCTACGACCGTGTGGCGGCGTCCGGCGTGATGCCGCTCACCGCAGGCGGAGACCACTCCATCACCCTGCCAATCATGCGGGCACTGAAGCACTCCCTCGGACAACCGGTGGGGCTCGTCCACTTCGACGCCCACTGTGACACCGGTCCCGAACTGTTCGGCCACAAGCACCACCACGGTGGTCCCTTCAGGGTTGCCGTGGAGGACGGAGCCCTGGATCCGGAACGCACCATCCAGATCGGCATCCGCGGGCCCGCGGAAGTTCTCTGGGACTTCAGCTACGAGAGTGGCATGACCGTCATTCATATCGAGGAACTCTATGCCATGGGAATTGAGGCCGTCATCGCCCGGGCGCGCGAGGTCGTCGGCGATGGCCCGGTCTATGTGAGCTTCGATGTCGACGGCCTTGACCCCGTCTACGCGCCTGGGACAGGCACGCCCGAAGTCGGCGGTTACACGACAAGGGAGGCCCAGCAGATGCTGCGCGGGCTGATGGGCATCAACATCATCGGCGCAGACGTCGTCGAGGTCTCGCCCCCCTTTGACAGCGCCTCCATCACCTCACTCAACGGTGCACAGATGATGTGGGAACTGCTCTGCCTCATGGCTGACCGGGTGGGACGGCGGGAGAACTCCGGCAGTTGAATCCGCAAACGGACACACCATGTTTTGTTCCGGTAATGTTCCGGAGGCCACCTTGCATCATGCCAGGCACCAGACAGCGTTTCATCGAGGCGTCGGACACCGAGTGGGAAAGGGTAACGGACCTGGCGCGGGTTGCCGGTGAATCCGTCAGCCGGTTCCTCATCAGGAAGGCGACGGCGCGGGAGGCGGTGCCGGTGGCGGTCTTGCGACGGGCGATGCGGGAGATTCTCATTCTCTCCAGTCTCGAGGAGTGCCGCACACGGGAACTCGGGGCTGGAGAGCGATTCGACCATGTCGCCCATGCTGTGGACGCCTGGCTGGAGAGGGAAGACGACCTTGCGCAACTAGCCGATCCGGGCGCAACCAACAGGTGGCGGGCCCGATAGCCGGCGGATACGAGAATCTGCTTGCCCGCCGGTTGTACCCGTAACAGACTGTGAGCGACTGAACAGCCATTTCCACAGGACAGTCCTGACCTTGCGCACACTCCGAACACGCCTCAGTTTTCCTGCGTCCGGCGCCATCGTGCTGGCGGGGTTCCTTGCCGCCTGCGGCGGAGAGGACATTTCTTACGAAGGTGTCGAGGATACCATAACGACGCCCCAGGGCCGCTTCGAACCGGACATCGACGATCCCGAGCGCGAGACCATTTTCGGCAGCGGCGGCATCAACTCCCTGTTGTCCGGCGGCGAGATCGACCGCCCGGGCGGGGGGCTCGGGGTCAATGCCTTCCTGTGGCGCGCGTCGCTCGACACACTGGCCTTTCTGCCGCCACTTTCCGCCGATCCCTTCGGTGGCGTCATCATTTACGACTGGTACAGGCCACCCGAATCGCCGGAGGAGCGACTCAAGGTGGCGGTCTACATACTCGACACCAGGCTGACAGCCTCGGCTCTGCGCGTTGCCGTCAACCGGCAGGTCCAGGAGGCCGACGGATGGCAGGACGCAGTCGTCTCCAATGACACGGCCACGGCACTCGAAAACGCCATACTGACGCAGGCACGGCTGTTGCGCATCGCCTGGCTTGGCGAGTGAGCGGATCACAAACGATCCCTTCGGGGGCGCCAGCGATGGACATTTACGACTTCCACGAGGCCGAGACCCGCTGGAGACAGGTCTGGGAGGACAGGCAGACCTTTGTCGCCGTCGAGGATGACGAGCGACCCAAGGCTTATGTCCTCGAGATGTTTCCCTATCCCAGTGGCCGCATTCACATGGGGCATGTGCGCAACTACGCCATGGGGGACCTCGTTGCCCGCTACAAGCGGGCCCGGGGATTCAACGTTCTGCATCCCATGGGCTGGGACGCCTTCGGCCTGCCGGCGGAAAATGCCGCCATGGAGAAGGGTGTCCACCCGCGCGAATGGACCCTGGCCAACATCGCCACCATGCGCCGGCAGCTGCAGTCCATGGGGCTGTCCCTGGACTGGTCGCGCGAAATCACCACCTGTCTTCCCGAGTATTACCGGCACCAGCAGGAACTCTTTCTCGATTTTCTCGAAGCCCGGCTCGTCGACCGCCGGGACACCATGGTCAACTGGGACCCGGTCGATCTCACCGTTCTCGCCAACGAGCAGGTCATCGACGGGAGGGGATGGCGATCAGGCGCCCTCATCGAAAAGCGTCGTCGCAACCAGTGGGTGTTGAGAATCACGGAGTTTGCCGACGAGCTGACGGATGCCCTGGAGGGACTGGAACGCTGGCCGGACAAGGTCCGCATCATGCAGTCCAACTGGATCGGCCGCTCCGAAGGCCTGAGAATGCTGTTCCCCGTCAAGGGACGCAGCGACAGCCTCGAGGTCTTCACGACCCGCCATGACACCATCTTTGGCGCCAGTTTCATGGCCATTTCCCCGGAACACCCGTGGAACGCCGACCTCGTCCGCACGGTACCCGGACTGGAGAACTTCATCGAGGAATGCCGGCGCACGGCCACCGGCGAGGAAGCCATCGAACGGGCTGACAAGAAGGGCATCGATACCGGCCTCGTCGCAATCCACCCCTTCGACGGCCGCGAACTTCCCGTCTTCGTCGCGAATTTCGTGCTGATGGACTATGGTTCGGGAGCGATTTTCGGTTGTCCTGCCCATGACCAGCGCGATCTCGAGTTTGCCAACGCGCATGGTCTGGACGTGATCCCCGTGGTCGTGCCCCGGGAGTGTGACGCCGCCGGTTTCCAGGTCACTTCCGACGCCTTCATCGGCGATGGCGTGCTCGCCAACTCGGCATTTCTTGACGGCCTTTCCGTCGCCGAAGCCAAGGAGGCGGTTGCCTCGAGAATGGAGGCGGACGGCACCGGACGCCGCGAGACCAACTACAGGCTGCGGGACTGGGGGGTGTCGCGCCAGCGCTACTGGGGGTGTCCCATTCCGGTGATCCATTGCCCCGACTGTGGCATGGTCCCGGTGCCTAAGGACGATCTGCCGGTCCGGCTTCCCGACGACATCGAACCCGGGCGACCGGGCAATCCGCTCGATCATCACCCCACGTGGAAACACGTCACCTGCCCGCGCTGTAACGCGCAAGCGATGCGCGACACCGACACCCTTGATACCTTCGTCGATTCGAGTTGGTACTTTCTGCGTTTCTGTTCGCCCCATGCCGCAACACCGGCCACGCGCGACGCAATTGACTACTGGATGCCGGTCGACCAGTACATCGGCGGAATCGAACACGCCGTGCTGCATCTCCTCTACTCGCGCTTCTTCACGCGTGCTCTCAGGCGCTGCGGTTATCTCGACTTTGACGAGCCCTTCACCGGTCTCTTCACCCAAGGCATGGTGGGCCACGAGACCTACCGTCGGGCGGATGGCTCGTATCTCGAACCGCGTGAGGTGGTCAGGGATGACGATGGTGGCGTGCGCTGCCGCGAGACCGGCGAGGGTGTCACCGTCGGGCGCTCGGAGAAGATGTCCAAGTCACGCAAGAACGTGGTTGATCCGGAAAACATCATCCGCGACTACGGTGCCGATACGGCCCGATGGTTCATGCTGTCGGATTCGCCGCCGGAGCGTGGCCTCGAATGGACCGACAGCGGTATCGCCGGCGCCCACCGGTTCGTTCAGCGCATTGCCCGCATGACGAGCGAGATGGCGAACGTGTTGCCACCACCTGGAACACCCGTGCCGTCAGTCGAGGGGGATGCCCTCGAACTGCGCCGTGTCGTCCACAGGACGATTGCCGGCATCACCGCCGATATCGAGAAGTTCCACTTCAACCGGGCAGTGGCGCGCATTCACGAACTTGCCAACGCCATCGCCGGCGTCGAGGCGGCGCAACCGGGTGCGCCGGAGGCCTTGCGCGAGGCGTTCGAGATGCTGGTGCGCCTGATCGGGCCGATGATGCCGCACCTTGCCGAGGAGATGTGGAATCGCCTCGGTCACGACACCCTGATCGCCGACACGCCCTGGCCCGAGGCCGATCCGGACCTCGCCACCACGGAAACAGTGACAATTCCCGTCCAGGTCAACGGCAGGCTGAGGGCGCGGCTCGACATGCCCCGGGATGCGGCCAACGACAACGTCAGATCGGCAGCGCTTGGCGAGGACAACGTCAAGCGGGCCATTGGCGACCGGCCCATCCGCAAGGTGATCGTGGTCCCCAATCGCGTCGTCAACATCGTGGTCTGACCGGATGGTTCCGTCACGCCGCAGATTTCTGGCCCTGATACCGGCGGCGGTGCTCATCCCGGCCTGTGGCTTCGAGCCACTCCTGGCCGAACGTGAGGGTTCGCCATCGATCCAGGCGATGTTGGCGGCAATCCAGGTCAATAGCATCGGTGATGGCCGCGACCGTCGTCTCGGCCAGATCATGCGCAACGAGCTCATCGACCGGTTCTCCAGGGGCAGCGGCCTGCAACCCCCGCGCTTCGTTCTCGATGTCACCCTCACCCGGAGCTTCACGCCTCTGATCATCGAAACTTCCAACACCGTGACCCGGTCCAATCTTGTCATGACGGCGGCGTTCACGCTGCGCGACCTCGAGAGCGGAGAGGCACTCTACCAGTCGACAGCGCGGTCCACCGGCAGTCACGATGTCGTCGTCTCGGAGTATTCCTCCCAGGTGGCGCGCCAGGATACGGCACGCAAGGCAGCGAGAGACCTTGCCAACACCATCACCTATCTCCTGTCGTTCCACTTTGACCGTGAGTACGATGCTGCCGGATCCTGAATCATGACCGCCCTGTTGCGGTCCTCGCTGTCCCCGGTGCGATGGTCGTGGACACCTGAACGATGGTGAAGATCCCGGTACGGGAGATCGAAAGCTTCTGCCGTGCCCCGGGCAGCGCAATCCGTGCGGTACTGATCTACGGGGCGGACCAGGGCCTTGTCCGGGAACGCAGCAACATCCTGCTCGGGGGTGTGGTTGATGATCTCCGCGACCCCTTCCGGGTCTGCGACCTTACCGGAGAAGAGGCGGGCAGGGATCCGTCACGACTCATGGAAGAGGCCGTGTCGCTCTCCATGACCGGCGGCCGCAGGGTCGTCAGGGTGCGCGGTGTTGCAGACAGTTTCGCCTCGACGATGGCAGAGGTGCTGAAACTTCCGACGGGCGATACCCTGATCCTTGTCGAGGCCGCCGAACTCGCCGCCCGCTCGAAACTGCGCACTGCCTTCGAGAGAGCGAAGGATACCGCCGCCCTCGCGTGTTATCACGACGAGGGACGGGCGCTTGAGGCAGTCATCGCCGACGAACTCACCAGGCAGGGCATTACCGCCGACGGCGATGCACGACGTCTTCTCGTATCCTGCCTTGGCGGCGACCGGATGCAGACCCGCAACGAGATTGCCAAGCTCGCTCTCTACGTCGGACCCGGCCAGAGGGCAACGGCAAAGGACGTCGAGGACGCCATCGCCGACAGTTCCTTTCTCTCCCTGGACCGTATCGCCCACAATGTCTCGTCCGGAAATCTCGACGACCTCGACCGCAGTCTCGAGAGAGCGCTGGCCAACCGGGAAACGCCCGCCACCATCCTTGCCGCGGTGCGCCGTCACCTGACCCAGCTCGGACTCGTCCTCGGACTGAAGGAGCGGGGCGTCAACGAGGCCCAGGCGATGAAGTCGGCGCACGTGCTCCATTTCCGCGCCGAGAACGCCCTGAAAGACGCGGGCCGGCGGTGGAACGCGTCTCTCGTCCACCGTGCCCGCGACTACCTCTTCGATGCCGAGGCACGATGCCGCACCGGCATGCCTGACACCACCATCTGCCGGCGTACGTTGTTCGAAATCGCCAGGACGGCGGCCGGGAACGCACCACGGGGACACTGATGGCCGATCTCAAGCAGCAGCTTCTCGACTGGATCGAGGAAGATCGCCGGACGCTGGAGGGTTTCTTCAGCGACTTCGTTGCCACGCCGACGCCCAATCCACCCGGCGACACGCGCAAGGCGGTCGCACATATCCGCCGGTTTCTGGACGAACACGGCCTGGCACACCGGGTGATCGACCCCGAACCGATGTTTCCGAATGTCGTCGCCAGTTTCGATGGCGTCGGCGAAGGGCGCCACCTTGTGCTCAATGGTCACATCGACGTGTTTCCGGCCACGCCGGAACCCTGGAAGCACGGGTCACCGTGGTCGGGCGCCGTCGAGGACGGTGCCGTGTGGGGCCGCGGCTCCGCAGACATGAAGTGCGGCACGTCCGCATCGATCTTCACCTACATGTATCTTGCCAGACTCCGCGAACATCTGGGCGGCCGCCTGACCCTGACGTGCGTCTCCGACGAGGAGACATTCGGCCCCTGGGGTGCGCGCTACCTGATGGACCATCACCCGGAAGTCCACGGCGACTGTTGCCTCAATGGCGAGCCGTCGAGTCCCTACTCCATCCGCTTTGCCGAGAAGGGGCCGTGGTGGGTGACATTCCATGTCACAACCAGGGGCGCCCACGGCGCCTACACCCATGCCGGCGATAGTGCCAGCCTGGTGGCAATGGATTTCTGCCGGGATCTCCAGGCGGCGGTTGATGCCATCCACGTCGATCCTCCCCACAACATCGGCCGCGCCATTGACGATGCGCGCGATACGCTCGACCGGGCCATGGGAGAGGGGGCCCACGCCATCATCGGGAAGGTCACCTGCAACATCGGTGTCATCGAGTCCGGTCTCAAGGTCAACGTGATCCCCGGTTCTGCGACGATCGAGGCCGACTTCCGCCTGCCCGTCGGGTGCGACAGGGAGACCGTTCAGCATGTCGTGGAAGAGGTTCTGGCGCGCTGGCCCCAGGTCACGATGGAGGAACAGAACTACATGGGTCCCTCCTGGTGCGATCCCCATGGAGACATGGTCGGTATTCTTCAGGACAACGTCGAGGCCCTGGTGGGGTACCGGCCGCAACCCATCGTCAGCCTCGGCGGAACCGATGCGAGGCTGTGGCGCTACCGGGGTATCGATGCCTATGTCTACGGCCCCTTCCCCACCGGCATGGGCCAGCGTGACGAACACGTCCCCCTTGACGATTTTTTCCACGTCATACGCAGCCACGCACTCTCTGCCTTCGACTACCTCGACGGCGCGCGTTCCTGATCCACCGGGTTGAGGGTCAGTCCATAGCGAAGAGATGGCTGTGTTCGGTGAGAACATCCCCGAAGGCCTCGCAGAAGGCCACAAGGTCGCCGTCGGTCATGGGCAGGCACAGAAGCAGTGAATTGCGCCAGGTCATGCGCTGGCCCCGGGCGAGGAGTTCATGGAAGAGGAGCTGCGACTTGAGCTCGTCGTCTCTTGCGGCGTCGTGCTCGTTCCGCAACGGCCCTTCGCAACAGTGGATCTGCATGATGGAGCCAAGGCCGGTCACCACCATGGGCAGGCGATGGCGGCGGATGATTGCGTTCAGGTCCTCGCGAAATGTGTCGCCCCGGGCATTGAACGTCCCGGCGGTCTCCGGCGTGTAGATTCGCGTCATCGCCGTGGCCCCGGCGGCGTGGGTGATGACGTTGTTGTTGAAGGTGCCGGCATGGGCCACCGCCTCCGGCGATCTCGGATCGAACCGCGCCATGATGTCGGCGCGGCCACCAAAGGCGCCGAAGGCAGCGCCACCACCGATGTACTTGCCAAGGGTTGTCATGTCGGGTGTCACGCCGAGGACTTCCTGGAGCCCGCCGCCCGAGAGCCGGCTGGTCACGACCTCGTCAAAGATGAGGATGATGCCGTGACGCCGGGTGACGTCCCGCAAGGCCTCGAGAAAATCCTTGTCTGCCGGAATCATGCCGCCTGATCCCTGGACCGGCTCGATGACAACACAGGCGAGGTCATCTCCATGACGTTCGACAAGATCGACGGTCGCTGCCATGTCATTGAAGGGCGCCATGACATAGTCGAAGGGCGCGTTGATGGGGGACCCGCCGTGAGCGAACAGGAAGACGCCGCCATGGTAGGCGCCCTCGAACACCATCACCTTCGATCGTCCGGAGACCACCCGGGATATGCTGATGGCCATCATGTTGGCCTCGGTGCCCGAGTTGGTGAAGCGGATCCTGTCGATGGAAGGGAAGCGATTGACGAGTTCGGCGGCAAGAATGCGCTCGTATCGGTTGGGACCACCGAGCACCCATCCGTCCGAGACCGCACGCGTGATGGCGGCGGCGATGTCGGGATTGGAATGACCGAAGAGTCCGGCGCCGAACTCGCCGACAAAGTTCGTGTATCTGTTCTGGTCGATATCTTCGACGTACTGGCCTTCGCCCCTGGCGATGGTCAGTGGAAAGGGAGGGTGAAAGATCACCGTGCGGGTGTTGCCGCCCGGCATGTAGTCGGCTGCTTTCAGGTCTTCTTCCCGGCTTCGCGGATTGCGCGCCGCATATCTGGAAAACGACTCAGCAACCGCCTTTTCGAGATCGGCCTTCCGGGCCGTGTTGCTGCGTGTCACCATAGCGTCTCTCCGACAGGCTGAAATGCACCTGTCTACACTGGCACAGCCTCAGTCCATCCTCACCTCCTTTCGACGTGACGCGAGCCAAACACGGGATATCGTGTCAGTCACGGCAGGTTGCCGGGACCGGGTGGTGCTGCATCGGAGCGAAAGATGAAGACCAGGAGACGGCTGATCACGGGCGGACGGGTATTCACGGCGGATCCGGCGCGACCATGGGCAACAACCGTCGTCATCGAGGGCGATCGTATCCTCTTCGTCGGCGACACCCCGCCGGCTGGCTCCGACGACATGGAGGAGACGATCGATGTGGCCGGTGGCCTGGTGCTGCCCGGCTTCATCGATGGCCATGTTCACGTGGCCATGACCGGCGCCTCGATGCTGAAGGCGCAACTGCGGGGCTCCGGAAGTCTCGACGAGATTCGGCGTCGCGTCAGGGCATGGGCGGATGAGCATCCCGACGAGCCCAGGGTTCTCGGTACCAACTGGGTGCATTCGGATGTCCCCGATGCGAAGCCTACCAGGCAGATGCTGGATGACATCGTCCCGGACCGGCCGGTCTATCTCGAGGCGTATGACTTTCACTCGTCATGGGTGAACTCCGCAGCCCTTGCAGAACTCGGAATCGACAACGACACACCGGACCCGATTGGAGGCGAGATCGTGCGTGATCCGGCTACCGGGGAAGCGACCGGCCATCTGCTGGAAAACGCCTGTGCCATGTGGGTTAGACCCCTGCTTGCGAATGTCGCCGACCAAGTGCGCGAACAGCACATCGTCGCGGCCCTGGATGCGTTCGCCAGGGCGGGGATCACCGGCGCGGTGGAGATGGCCCTGGAAGAACCCGTTCTGAGGGCGATGCACGCACTGCACGAAACCGGACGTCTCACGGCGCGAATCGTGGGACACATGATCATCTACAGAACCGGCGAGGCGGAGACGGAACTTGCCCAGGTGCGCCGCGCCGTGGACCTGGCGAACACGTACCGCGGAGACCGGCTGCGTGTCGGTGGCATCAAGATCATCGCGGACGGTACCATCGACGGCTGCACGGCCGCCCTGAGCGCTCCCTACGCCACCGGGGAGGACGCCGAACCCATCTGGGATCCACAGGCGCTGGACCCTGTCGTCAGGGCGGCCGATGCCGCCGGTCTGCAGATTGCCATCCACGCCATCGGCGACGAAGCCGTGCGGATTGCCGTCGACGCCCTGGAGAGTGCGATGCGGGTGAACCGCACGGCAGGCAGGCGTCATCGCATCGAACACCTGGAGTACGCTCGGGAGGAAGAGATCACCCGCATGGGCGCACTCGGCATCACCGCCTCGATGCAACCGGTTCACCTGGACCCGGCAATACTCGACCACTGGCTCGAGGTGCTGGGTCCCGAGCGCGCCAATCACAGCTTCGCCTGGCCGCTGTATCTCGCCGCCGGAGCCGCCCTCGCCTTTGGCACCGACACGCCTACCGCACCCCATGAAGCATTGCCCAACATGTACCTGGCATCAACGCGAAAGTCGCCCACCGACGACACCCTCCCGGCACTCAGGCCCGACTGGGCGCTGCCTGTGGAACAGGCCGTCTTGCACGGCACGCGCGAACCGGCGTGGGCGGCGTGGCTGGAGCACCGCACCGGCATGCTGAAACCGGGCCTCGCCGCCGACCTCGTCGTGCTCGACCGGGACGTCCTTGCCGGCGAACCGTCGGTCCTGCTGCAGACCGGCGTGCGCATGACGATGATGGACGGAACCGTCGTCCATTCCAGCTGATCGAGAACACCCGGACGGCGCCTTCCGGCGGTGCCACTCGAGCAATGAGGCGGGCACAGTCCTGTCCGTCGTCGTGGCGGCATTCGGTTCGCTTGCCGGGATCGATCCCGGGGCGGTGCGCGTCTCGCCGGAGCCCTTGAATTTTGCTATGTAGCCGGTGGCTCCCTGGAGGTCCCGATGTCCACCATGTTTCCGAATCTCTTCTCGCCGCTAACCATCAGGAATGTGACCTTCAGGAACCGAATCTTCTCCACCGGTCACATGACGACGCTCGTGACCGGCTACAAGCCCAACGAGGAACTTGCGGCCTACCACGAATCCCGCGCCAGGGGCGGGGCCGGGCTGGTGATCGTCGAGGTGGCGCTGGTCCACGGCTCGGCGATCTACACATCCCACACCATCATGGCCAACACCGATGACTGCATCCCCGGTTACCGGAACATCGCGCAGCGTGTGCACCGCCATGACTGCCGTGTCTTCGGGCAGCTCTTTCACCCGGGCCGCGAGACGTTCGAATCGATTGACGGCACTGCCCCGGTTGCCTGGGCACCGTCTTCGGTGCCCAACGAACGCTTCCACATCATGCCCAGGGCCATGCCGCGCGCCATGATCCACGATGTGATCGACAGCTATGGCGACGCTGCCGTCAGGCTCCGCGAAGGCGGCCTCGACGGGGTCGAGATCGTCGCCAGCCACGGATATCTCCCGGCGCAGTTTCTCAACCCGCGGGTCAATGTGCGCGAGGACGAGTACGGCGGAACCCTGGAGAACCGCGTGCGTTTCCTGAGGGAGACTGTCGACAACATCCGCGCCAAGGTGGGCAACGACTATGTCGTGGGCCTGAGAATCACCGGCGACGAACGCTCCCATGACGGCCCCGATGTGGAGACGGTGACCGAGGCCATCGGCATGCTCGATTCCGGCGGCGGTCTCGATTACTTCAATGTCATTGCCGGTTCGTCGTCGTCGCTCGGAGGTTCCATTCACATCGTGCCGCCGATGTTCATCGACAATGCCTACGTGGCACCCTATGCAGCCACCATCCGCGAGAAGGTGTCGGTTCCCGTGTTTGTGGCCGGCAGGATCAACCAGCCTCACCAGGCCGAAGAGATTGTCGCCAGCGGTCAGGCCGACATGGTGGGCATGACGCGGGCACAGATCTGTGATCCGCAGCTGGCCAACAAGGCCAGGGAAAGCCGCGTCGACGACATCCGCGCCTGCATTGCGTGCAACCAGGCCTGTATCGGTCACATGCACATGGGGGTCGGCATCTCGTGTATCCAGCACCCTGAATCAGGTCGCGAACTCGTCTACGGCGAACGCAAACCGGCGGCCGGCGTGAAGAAGGTCCTGGTGGCTGGGGGCGGCCCCGGTGGCATGAAGGCGGCAGCGGTGGCCGCGGAACGTGGCCATCGGGTGACACTCTTTGAAGCGACGGACCGCCTGGGTGGGCAGACGCTGCTGGCGCAGTCGCTGCCGGGCCGCGCCGAATTCGGCGGCATCGTCACCAATCTCTCCCGGGAAATGGAGCTGGCCGGCGTCGAGGTCATCAGGAACCGCAAGGTGACACGCGAACTGGTCGAAAAGGAGGCTCCCGATGCAGTCATCGTCGCCACCGGAGCGGTGCCGGCGCCGGTCGACATCGAGGGAGGCGACGACGCCCATGTCGTCGAGGCCTGGTCCGTGGTCAGGGGCGAGGCGAATGTCGGCGGCAACGTGGTGGTCGCCGACTGGCGGTGCGACTGGATCGGCCTCGGTCTCGCCGAGCACCTCGCGCGCAACGGCTGCAACGTCACCCTGGCGGTCGACGGGTACATGCCCGGCCAGACCATCCAGATGTATGTCCGCGATCACTGGGCCGGCATTCTCCAGAAACTGGGGGTGAAGGTCATCCCCTACGCCCGCCTCTTCGGCGCCGATGCCGACAGTGTCTACCTGCAACACGCAACCAGTGGTGAAGCCATGATTGTCGAGGACGTCGACACACTTGTCACGGCTCTCGGCCATCACTCCGTGACCGACCTTGCCGACGAGCTTGAGGACTGGGCGGGAGAGTTGCACCTTGTCGGAGACTGTCTTGCCCCCAGAACCGCCGAGGAGGCTGTTCTCGAGGGTCTCAAGGTCGCTGCGGAGATCTAGCCGATGTCACTTCCCGACGATGCTGCCGAGGTCCTCGATTTCTGGTTCAACCAGCTGACGCCGGAAGAGTGGTTCCAGCCCGGCGACGACCTCGACGAGACCATTGCCCGAAGGTTCGGCGGATTGCACGCCCGCCTGGGGCGGGACGGTGTCCCGCCATCATGGCGCGCCACGCCGCGCGGACGGCTGGCCGCCATCATCGTGCTCGACCAGTTCCCGCGGAACATCTACCGGGGCAAGGCCGCCGCCTTCTCGACGGATGACGCAGCTCTGGCACTGGCGAGGGAAACCGTCGACGGTGGATACGCCGACGGGCTTGAAGCCGTTGAACGCAAGTTTGTCTATCTTCCCTTCGAACATTCCGAGGAACCCGCCGTGCAGGATCGGAGCGTGCGTCTCTTTGCCACCCTGGATGACCCTCGCTCCCTTCATTTCGCGGAAGCCCACAGGGATGTCATCAGACGATTCGGCCGTTTCCCTCACCGCAACAGGATGCTGGGGCGGGTCTCGAATGCCGAAGAGGAAGCCTATCTGGCCGAACCCGGTGCCGGATTCGGCTGGCTTCCGGACAACGAACCGGACGAAGGGAACACCTCGTAGATGCGGACCGGCCTTCTTGACGAACTGGTGGCCGTTGCGGTCAGAGCCGGCTCTGTCATCATGGATCACCGCGGCCGTGCCGACGCACGGCTGAAGGCGGACAGATCCCCGGTAACGGATGCCGACGAGGCTGCCGAGGCCCTGATCATCGCGGCCCTCAACCGGCTCACGCCGGATATTCCGGTGATCGCCGAGGAGATGATGTCCGGCCCGGCACCGGCCGGGGAAGCGGGAGCGCTGTTCTGGCTCGTCGATCCTCTTGACGGCACACGGGAGTTTCTTGGCGGCAACGGCGAATTCACCGTCAACATCGCGCTCGTCGAGGAACGCCGGGTGACACTGGCCGTTGTCGGCGCGCCAGCCAGGGGTCTCATCTATGCCAGTGACGGCACGCGGTCCTGGTGTCGACAGGCCAATGGCGGAGAAGCGGTCGCCATCCGCACCAGGCAGCCACCGGAGAGCGGAATGACGGCGGCCATGAGTCGCTCCCACCGGGACAGGGCCTCCGAGACCTTTCTGGAGTCCCTGCCCGTCACCGACGAGATCATCGGCGGCAGTTCGCTCAAGTTCTGCCTCCTGGCCGAAGGCAGGGCGGATGTCTACCCGCGTTTCGGCCGTACCATGGAATGGGATACCGCGGCAGGGCACGGCATCCTCGAGGCCGCCGGAGGCGCGGTGAGAGAACCGGATGGGGGCGCCTTCCTTTATGGCAAGCCGGGATTCGTCAACCCGCCCTTCGTGGCCTGGGGCAGCGCGCCGCCATGAACCCTGCCGTCCTGGAACAGCTCAAGGCGATCACCGGGCCGGCGGGCTGGCTCACCGGGGCGCATGACGTCGCGCCCTATGTCCGGGACTGGCGCAACAAGTGGTCGGGCGCCGCGCCAATCGTCATGCGTCCGGCCACCGTGGAGGAAGTCGCGGCAATCGTCAGCACCTGCGCCGACGCCGAAATCGGAATCGTGCCGCAGGCGGGCAACACGGGCCTGGTGGGAGGCGGCATCCCCGACAACAGTGGCCAGGAGGTCATTCTCAGTGTCAACCGCATGACGCGGGTGCGCGCCATCGACCCGCAGAACAACACCATCACGGTCGAGGCGGGCTGCATTCTCCAGGATGTCCAGGAGGCGGCGCGCGGCGCTGGCCGGCTCTACCCGCTCAGCCTTGCCGCGGAGGGAAGCTGCCGTATCGGCGGCACCCTGTCGACCAACGCCGGTGGCACCAATGTCCTGCGCTACGGCAATGCCAGGGACCACGTTCTCGGCCTTGAAGTCGTGCTCGCCGACGGGCGTATCTGGAACGGTCTGAGGGGCCTGCGCAAGGACAACACAGGCTATGACCTCAAGCAGCTCTTCCTCGGCACCGAGGGAACCCTCGGCATCATCACCGCCGCGGTCCTGAAGCTCTGGCCGCTGCCGCGCGACGAGGTCACCGCATGGCTCGGGCTGGCCGGCCCCCGAGAGGCCCTGGCCATGCTCCAGCGCCTTCAGGACGGCACCGGCGGCCAGGTGACGGGATTCGAGTACATGGCAGCAAGCGCCCTTGAGATGACCTTCTCGCAACTTCCCGCCAACCGGTCACCGTTCTCGAAAGAACATCCCGCCTGCGTCCTCATGGAAGCCGCTTCTAGCACGCCCGACGGTGACCTGCGACGCGTGGTCGAGGACGAACTGGCCAAGGGCCTCGACGAGGGGCTGCTGGCTGATGCGATCATCGCGGAGTCGACGGCACAGGCCCGGGCATTCTGGCAGATCCGCGAGGACATGCCGCAGGCCCAGACGATGATGAGCGGCAGCATCAGTCACGATGTCGCCGTTCCCGCAGGTTCCATTGCCGACTATCTCGATCAGGTCAGCGAACAGATCGCCGCCAGGGTGCCCGAGGCCCGGATCATCCCCTACGGGCATCTCGGTGACGGCAACATGCATGTCAACCTCTGCGCCGTGAGCCCTGCTGACGGCGCCGCGCTCCTCTCCCGGGCCGACGACGTCAACGACATCGTTGAATCACTCGCCGTCGCCTTCGGTGGCTCGTTCAGCGCCGAACACGGCGTCGGCCGGCTGCGCATGCGTCAGATGGATGCCTACAAGGATGCCACCGAACTCGGCCTCATGGCGACGCTCAAGCGATCCCTCGACCCCGCCAACACACTCAATCCCGGAAAGGTGATCGCTCCCGATCGTCTTGAATGACCACTCTGTCGCAAGCGGGCGCCCCCCTTCCAGACCAGAAGTGTACCGCGAGCGGAATGTCGGGCAGCAGAGACCTTCGTGATCAGCCCTTGCCGCGCCACGGGATGAGCCACTGCTCGAGGCGGCGCATGATGAGCTCGATGATGTAGCCGATGATGCCGATCAGGATGATGCCGATCACCACGGTGTCTGTCTGCAGGAAGTTCTTGGCGATCATGATCATCGAGCCCAGCCCCTTGTCGGCGGCCACCAGTTCGGCGGCGACGACCGTGCCCCAGCACACACCCATGGATGTTCTCAGTCCGGTAAAGATCTCCGGCAGGGCGTTGGGAAGGATCACGTGACGCAGGATCTGCAGCTTCGAGGCACCCAGCGAATAGGCCGCGTGCACCTTGGTGATGCGCACACTCGACACGCCCGACCGTGCGGCGAGCGTCATGATGAAGAGCGAGGCAAGAAACAGCAGGAAGATCTTCGCAAACTCGTCGATGCCGAACCACAGGATGATGAGCGGAATCAGCGCCAGGGGCGGGATCGGGCGCATGAATTCGACCACGGGATCGAAGAGACCCCTGCCGATGGAGGAAAGGCCCATGGCGAACCCGAGTGGAATGCCGACCAGCGCCCCGTAGAACACCCCCGACAACACCCGGTAGACGCTTATTCCCACATGGTCGAGAAGCGCCGTGTTGCGGAATCCCTCGCCAACGATCTTGAGCAAGCGTTCCCAGGTCCCGGAAATCGACGGCCAGTAGAAGGGCTCGACGAGGTCGAAGACGGACGCGACCACCCACGCCACGATGAGAACCGCCAGGGTCAGCATCGAATAGAACCGGCCCGAGTTGACGGCTGTGGCATCGCCGAACTTGACGGTCTTCTGGCGGGTAAACGAATTGTCCGACAGGCCGAGCCAGATCGCCAGGCCAGAAGGCTTTTGCCGTGACATGGATCCCCTCCCCTGTGACGGGCCTACCCGTTGTCGCCCATGATCTCTTCCTCCATGTCCCAGATCATGGAGAGGATTTCCTCGCGGACCGACACGAACTCACTGCCGGCCTTGACGTCCCGCGCCGGCTTCTCGAGAGCTTCGGTGGCGAACGGCAGGTTAAACTCCCTTTCGATTCGCCCCGGCCGGGGCGCCATGACGATCAGGCGCTCGCCGAGAAAGATGGCCTCCTCCACCGAGTGGGTGATGAGAAGGATGGTCTTTCCGGTCTCCTTCCACAGTCTGAGCACCAGACCCTGCATCTTCTCGCGGGTCAGGGCATCAAGTGCGCCCAACGGTTCGTCCATGAGAATGACGTCGGGGTCGTTGGCAAGGCATCGAGCCAGCGCCACACGCTGCTGCATGCCACCCGAGAGCTGATAGACCGGCTTGTCGGCAAACTCCACGAGGCCGACGATACCCAGGAGGCGCTGCACGGTGTCGACGGTCTCCTTGCGGTTCCTGCCGCACATTCTCGGTCCGAAGGAGATGTTCTGGGCCACGGAAAGCCATTCGAACAGCGCTCCCTGCTGGAACACCATGCCGCGCTCGGCGCCCGGGCCCTTCACCGGCGTGCCGGCAATGCGGACCTCACCCCTGGTCGGGGAAAGGAAGCCCGCAATGATGTTCAGCAGGGTGGTCTTGCCACACCCCGAGGGTCCGAGAACGCTCAAGATCTCGCCCTTGCCGATGTCCAGAGACACGTCATTGAGCGCGTGAACCTCGGAATCGGGCAGGGTGTAGACCATGGAGATCCGGTCGATCGCAATCTCCGCTTTCTCTGCCATCCGGATCCCCTTGTCAGGCCGGCCACAAACGGATGAACCGCCTGCAGCAGGGCAGGAACCGGGCAACGCCATGCCGCCCGGTTCCCGGAAACATCAAAGGAAACTGTCGTCGACGAATTCCGAATAGTCGTCGAGACCGGATTCCATGTTGCCCGCCTGGACCATGACGTCGGCGACACCCTTGGTCATCTCCTGCACGCCACCACCAAGCCAGTTGGCGCCCTTCTGGTCGGCCGCGCTCGGGAAACCGAAGTTGGCGAGCATCGCCCCGGTGGCATCCTCGTCCATGCCCGCGGCACCGGCGATGGTCGCCAGGGCAGCGCCCGGATCAGCCTTGTAGGCGTCGTTGGCCTCCTCGGTGACATCCATGAAGGCCTGCACCAGGTCGGGATGCTCGCTGGCGAAGTCCTCGGTCACCGTGATGATGTCGAAGGTGTTGATGCCAACCGCTTCCTGTTCGGCCCCGGTCATCAACGGGAAGCCGACTTCCCTCATGCGGTCGATGGCGCCACCGAAGGCACAACCCATGACGACATCGCCACGGATCAGGGCAACGGCGGCATCGGCCGGATTCATCTGCACCAGGTTAACCTTCGATGCATCCACACCGAGATGTTCAAGGGTGCGCAGCAGCTTGTAGTGGGTGACATTGCCGATGGGCGTCGCCACCTTCATGCCCTCGAGTTCGGTGGCATTGTCCTGGGTGATGCCGGCATCCTCTCGGATGATGCACAGATCGTTCTCGGCATAGGTCACGGCAATCCCCACCAGCTTCAGCGGAGCGCCATTGGAGACACCGACCACGAACGGCACGAATCCCTGGCTGTAGGCGATCTGCACGTCTCCTGAAACCATGGCCTGGGTCATCTCGTTGCCATTGCCGAAGGCGCGCCAATCGAGGTCAACGCCCATCGCCTCGTCATAGGTCTTTTCGACCTGGGCCACCTGGTTGGCCGTCGGCCATTCAAGGAAATAGGCCACCGTCACCGTGTCACCGTGATCGGCAAACGCCGGGACGGCGACGGCAAGGGTCATCGCAGCGCCTGCAACGGCGCCTGTAATTCTGCTTGCAATCATGAGGTTCCTCCATGTTTGCCCCCAAAACGGAGGGATTCTTTGCACCGTCCCCTTTCCGTACCATTGGACAGGGACACTGCCACTTTACGCAAACCGCACGCCTTTGCTCAACAACGGATTCACCGGGGATGCAATCCGCGAAGCCACCTTTCGACATCCTGCGCCGTGTCAACATCCCCCAGGGTCCCGATCAGGGCAGTGGCGCAGGCCGTCGGAATGTTCTCCAGCGTGTCGGCCAGAGCATGGCGCGTCGACCAGCGGACCGGCGAGAAGATTCCGGCATCGCGCAGTCGCGGTGCCAGCCCGACAAGCCAGTACCCTCCGTCGAGTGCCGGACCGAAAACCGCCTCATGACGTTCAAGGGCCCGGAAGGCGCGACTGATGTGCTGGCGACGCAATCCGGGAATGTCCGTGCCAACCACGACAACGGGCCCCGGCGGCATGGCGGCAAAGGCGTTCGACATCCTTTCGCCAAGGTCACTGCCGGACTGGGCCATCGTCGCGAACCCGCGAAAGCGGTGCCGGCGCCGTTGCCCTGCCGAGGGTGCGACCGCAACCACGGTCGACCAGGGTCCTCTGGCCACGCGCCGGAGCGTACGCCGGAGCATGAGCCTGTAGACAGCAAGGGCGAGGCGCTCGCCAAATGCTTCGGCCAGGCGGGTCTTGACCTCGCCGGCGACCGCCGGGCGGGCCATCACGACGACGCTGCGCATGGCCTTCATCCGTACATCCTGGCGATCAGCGACGGCGGCACACCGCAGAAGTAACAGGCAAGGCAGAAAACGTTTCGCACCACGCGGATGCCGTATCCGGCCCGACGGTAGCGGACGGCGCTGGTGTGTGCGTCGCAATCCAGGGTGATCAGACGCCGGCGGCCAATGCGCCGCACCATGTCGACGTCTTCCATGATCACCATCGGCCTGAATCCGCCAAGCGACTCGTAGAACTCCGCGGAGATCAGCAGCCCCTGGTCACCGTAGGGCAGCCCCAGGAGACGGCTTCTGCACCGCGCGCACCACTCGACGCACCGGGCCCATGGCGCCGGATCGTCGAGGCGAAAGCGAAACACACCGGCTTGACGGCGACCGCCGGGACCGGCCATCAGGTCCGCAGCCGCCTTTCGCCAGGCTGACCCGGGAACCGTGTCGGCATGAAGAAACAAGAACCAGTCGCCCTTCGCGGCGGCGGCGCCGGCCGCCATCTGGATACCGCGGCCCCGCCGCGCCGACAACACGATCGCGCCCCCGGAACGCGCCACATCGGTTGTGCCGTCGGCCGATCCCCCGTCAACGACGATGATCTCGCCCGGGGCGGCGCCCCCGCAGGTGAGCCGGTCGATGACGTCTCCCAGACCGGCCGCGGCATCGAGAGCGGGAATGATGACGGAAAGCCTCTCCATCCGCGTCATCATAGCGCAATCGGGCTCTTGCCGGAGCCATGCATGTTCTGGTATTGTTCCCTCATGTCCAATACCTGCCACCACAAGGGTCGAGCGGCCGTGACCAACCGGACCGGTCGTTTTGAAACCCTTCAGCGCGAAGCGTTCGATGACGGCTGGAACACCGTCGAGGAAGAGCTCCCCCCCTTGCGGACAGAAGTGGCTGTCGATTCAAGCCGCAGTATCATGACGCGCAACACGTCGCCTGATATCCCCTTCGAGCATTCGATCAACCCCTATCGCGGATGCGAACACGGGTGCATCTACTGCTATGCGCGACCGTCCCATGCCTGGCTCGGTCTTTCGCCCGGCCTTGATTTCGAAACGAAACTCGTGATGAAACCGGAGGCCGCCCTCCTGCTGCGCCGACATCTCGCACGCCCCAGCTACAGGCCGAAGGTCATTTCCCTTGGCAGCAACACGGATCCCTACCAGCCGATCGAGCGCCGTTACCGAATCACGCGACAGATCCTCGAGGTGCTCCTCGAATGCCGGCACCCGTGCGGCATCGTCACCAAGTCGGCCCTCATCGAGCGGGATCTCGATGTGCTGGCTCCCATGGCGGGGATGAATCTCGTCCGCGCCTACATTTCCATCACAACGCTCGATCGTGCCCTTGCGAGACGCATGGAGCCCCGCGCGCCCACGCCCATGGTGCGCCTCAGGGCCATCGAAAGCCTGAGCCGGGCGGGGATCCCCACGGGTGTCATGGTGGCGCCGGTCATCCCGGGACTGAACGACCACGAGATCGAGACCATCATCAAGGAGGCTGCCGCTGCCGGCGCGACGACCGCCAGCCATGTCCTGCTGCGCCTGCCGCTGGAGATCAGGGATCTGTTCCAGGAATGGCTGGCCACCCACGAGCCGGGCCGGGCGAAACGGGTCATGGCGCTCATCAGGCAATGCCGCGGCGGCAAGGACTATGATTCCGCCTGGGGCAGGAGAATGACGGGGACCGGTCCGGTTGCGGACCTCGTGTCACGCAGGATCTCCATGGCATGCAGGCGATACGGTCTCGATCGCCGTTCCTGGTCCCTCGACACGACGCAGTTCATCCACCCGTCCGCCGATTCCCGGCAGCTGTCCTTCTTGTGAGACCGGGTGAGGTGTGGCTGCCCGGCCCCGATCGACCGTCCATTCCGTGGTAGAGTCGAAGCATGGATCACGGTAACCAGCTGACCGACATCACGATTGTCGTGACCGCCGCACTCGCCTGTGGTCTGCTGCTGGGACGGTTCCGCCAACCGGCCATTGTCGGCTACATTCTCGCCGGTGTCGTTCTCGGCCCATCGGTGATGGGGTTCGTCGAGGACCGGGAACAGATCAACTTCCTTGCCGAGCTCGGCGTTCTGCTCCTCCTGTTCAGCATCGGGATGGAGCTCGATGTCTCGAACTTCCGCTCCGTCATCAAGTTCTCCTTCATCGTCACCGGCCTGCAGATCGCCATCGCGACAGCCGTCATCCTGCTCTGCTCCTGGCCGCTGGGCTGGCCGTGGGAACTGAGTGTCCTGGTGGGGTTCGGCGTGGCGCTGTCGTCCACCGCCGTCACCATCAAACTCCTCGAGGATGTCGGCGAAATCGACAGCGAGACCGGCCGCCGGGCCATCGGAATACTCATCGCCCAGGATCTGGCGTTCATCCCGATGATGCTGTTCGTATCGGCAATCGGCGCGCAAGAGGACATCACGTTCAATTCCGTCACGACGGTAGTCGGTTCCATCCTGATCCTTCTTGTCCTGCTGTGGTTCCTCGCCCGCAAGCGCGGAATCAGACTTCCCGTCGAGGCCCTGGCTCGCGGACAGGCGGACCTGATCGCCGTCGGCGTGATGGCCTTGTGCTTCGGGGCGGCCGCGATCAGCGGTCTCTTCGGCATTTCGACAGCCTATGGCGCCTTCCTTGCCGGTCTGGTGCTCGGCTCCAGCACGGACCGGGCCACCCTTCTGCGCGTCACCCTGCCCATCCAGGGCGTTCTGCTGATGGTGTTCTTCCTGTCGATCGGCCTCTTGATCGATGTCATGTTCATCTGGGAGAACCTGGAAGCCATCCTCCTGATGCTTATCCTCGTGACCTTGGGAAAGACGGCGATGAACGTGGGAATCCTGAGGTTTCTGAAGGAGCCTTGGCCGCGCGCATGGCTGGGCGGTGTCGCCTTGGGGCAGGTCGGGGAATTCTCCTTCGTGCTCGTGGCCCTCGGCCTGTCGACGGGGGCCATCGATCAGGAGGGATATCGCCTGTTCATCGCCGTCATCGCGCTCAGCCTCATCATCTCTCCGGTGTGGCTCAACAGCGCCCGCAGGATCCAGTCTCTCGCCCCCAATGTCGAAACACTGCGTGAGCTCGTGGCGCGGCTCTATCCCTTTGCCGCCGTCAGCGCAGAGCGTGGCATCTCGTGGGTGCGCAGGACGCATGCCACCATCCGTCGCCGCAAGCATTCTCCGGCACTCCAGGACAAGAGGGATGATGGGCCCGGTTCCTGATCTCGGCCGCGAAGGACGGTTGCCGCAGCCCGTCGCCGGTGTCGACGAAGCCGGTCGCGGGTCCTGGGCCGGGCCGGTGGTCGCAGCGGCGGTGATCCTCGATCCGCAGGAGATACCGGAAGGCCTCGATGATTCGAAGAAGCTCTCGCCGGCACGCCGGGAGGATCTCATGGCACAGTTGATGAATGTGGCCAGGGCCGGTGTCGGCTGCGTCGGTGTCGGGGACATCGATCGCCTCAACATTCTCGAAGCCACCATGCTCGCCATGGCAAGGGCCGTGGACGCACTTCCGGTGGCGCCGGCACACGCCCTGATCGACGGCGACCGGGTGCCGGCTCTGGCCTGTCCCGCAACCGCTGTCGTCAGGGGTGACGCCACCTGCCTTTCCATCGCCGCTGCATCCATCGTCGCCAAGGTCACACGGGACCGGATCATGACCGACCTTTCGCTCGGGTTTCCCGACTTCGGCTGGCAACGCAACGCCGGATACGGAACGCGCGAGCACGCGAGTGCGCTCGAGCGCCACGGACCCACGCCCCATCACCGCCGCTCGTTCGCTCCCGTTGCCCGCCTGGCAGCGTCAACGTGATCGATGATCTTCCAGGTCATGGCGGGCAGCGCCAGAGCCGGAAATGCCTCCCTTGCGTGCCAGTGATCGCCGGCGGCCGGTACAACACCCTGATGACAGGCAATGCGGAAGGTGACGGTGATGTGGGTGAAGGTGTGCGCCACGGATCCGGCAAGGAGCGACCACTTTCCCGGCGCCGGCGCATGGGTGAGCGCTTCTGCGAGAGTCCAGGCATCATCACGCCAGGGAGTCGAGGGAATCTCCAGCATATCTGCCAGGAGGGATTGCCCTTCGCGCCTGGTCAGCATCACGCGGCCATCGGTGCTTTCGAGCCAGAAGGCCATCGCCTGGCGTCGGGGACGCCGTTTTCGGGGACTCCGGCGGGGCAGGCTGTCGACAAGACCGCGCAGCCTCGCCCTGCATGTCCCATTGAGGGGACACGCGCCGCAGCGGGGTGCGCGGGGTGTGCACACCATGGAGCCAAGATCCATGAGGGCCTGGGCAAAGTCGCCGGGGCGGTGACTCGGCACCATGTCCGACACGATCCCCGCAATGGACCCGCGGAGGCGCCCTGCGGGTTCGTCAACGGCAAGATAGCGGGCCATCACCCGTTCGACGTTGCCATCGACCGCGGCCGCCGGCTGACCGAAGGCAATCGCCGCAATCGCCCCGGCGGTGTAGACGCCGATGCCCGGCAGATCCTTCAGTTCCGCCACGGTCCCGGGAAACCGTCCCTTGAAATCACGCACGATCCTGCGGGCGCAGTCATGAAGCCTGGCCGCACGGGCGTAGTAGCCGAGACCTGCCCACATGGCGAGAATCTCGTCCCGGTCCGCGGCAGCCAGCTCGTCGAGTGTCGGCCAGCGTTCAAGGAATCGACGGTAGTAGGGAATGACAACCGGCACCGTGGTCTGTTGCAGCATGATCTCGGCAAGCCAGACGCGGTAGGGATCGCCAGCACCCCCGGTGCGCCACGGCAGATCCCTGCCGTGACGGTCATACCAGGCCAGCAGGCGCCCGACATCGTCCCTGTGGTCACCAGGACTCATTTGGTGCCTTCCCCATTGTCCGCGCTATCATCGCAGCATGTCTGACAGGAAGAACCGGACGCGCATCACCGACGGACGATTCGTGTCACTGGGACGAATCCTTCCGCAGGCTGCCGGACGCGCCTTCCGGCGCAAGGGTTTTGCCCGCGCCCGCGTCTTCACCGACTGGACCGACATTGTCGATCACGACACCGCCGAAAACAGCCGGCCGGCAAAGATCTCCGGCAGCACGCTGACTGTCATCGTCACACCATCCCACGCCCCCACGATGCAGGTCCAGGAGCCGGTCATTCTGGATCGCATCAACACATATCTGGGCACCGGAAACGATCCCGTCATCGACCGCATCAGGCTCAAACAGGGTTACATCGATGCCCCCCAACCGCCGCGGCGGCGCCCGCAACGGACACTGGATGCCGCGGAAACAGCCCATCTCGAACGTCTCGTCGAACCCGTCGCGGATTCTGCGCTCAGAAAGGCCTTGCTCGACCTGGGACGCGCCGTCATGGAATCGCAACCCGCCCGCACGACCGCGGACACCATCACAAAAAAGTCGGACTGAGGGAGGTGGTAGCGGAGGAGGGACTTGAACCCCCGACCCAGGGATTATGATTCCCCTGCTCTACCAGCTGAGCTACTCCGCCCCGGAAGGCAAGGGTGCGTATACAAGGCGGCGGCTGGCGAAGTCAAGCTGCCGGCAGCGATCCACGAGCGCCGACACGGACAGCGTGGCCCCCCGGACGGGTCGTGCGAGAGCGCTGCGAGGCCCCCTTCGGCGCGGGTTCCGCGCTCCCCGCCAGGCCCAGGGGGCTATTCGCATTCCGTGCGCTCGTCGGCCGACTCCGAACATGCCTGCCGCGTCATGACGCCATGCGTCGCGGTGTGAACCGGCATGGCAACCGCTCCATGCCATTGATGAACAGACCGTGGCGGGAGCGCGCGCCATCAAGATCGATGTCGAGATCGGGCAGGGTCTCGAAGAGAACCCTGAAGAGGTGATGCATTTCGCGACGGGCAAGGTGGAGTCCAAGACAGTGGTGCGGACCGCCACCGCCAAAGCCGACGTGGTCGTTGGGGGAGCGCCGAACATCGAAGCATTCGGGATGCGCGAAGACGGTCTCGTCGCGATTGGCCGATATGTACCAGAAGACGACCTGGTCACCGGCCGCGACCGGCTGGCCGCCGATGACCACATCGCGCTCTACCCGTCGACCAAAGTGAACGACCGGACTGGCATAGCGCACGATCTCCTCGATCGCCGTTCCCGCCAGTTCATCGTAGCTTTCCCGCCAGTCGCGCCACTGCGCCGGATGGGTGGCAAGAAAGTGCATGCCCTGCGCCAGTGAACTCGACGTGGTTTCGATACCCGCGGTGACGAGAAGCTGGAAGTAGATGCCGATGTCGCGGTCGGTGAGTCCGGCGCCATCGACCTCGGCCGCGACCAGGCGGCTGACGAGATCACCACCGGGTGCCCGGCGGCGCCTTCGGGCAAGATCCTCGCCATACCGGTTGAGGACACGGAATGCCTCCAGCGACTGTGCGGCCTCCACGGGATCGAGCGCCTTCAGGGTGAGTCGCGCGAGTTCGTCGCGATCATCCCCGTCGGGAACCGACAGCATGTCGCAGATCACCGTCAGGGGCATGCGATTGGCGATGTCGGGAGCAAAGTCACAGTGACCGCGCTCGCTGACAGCGCCGACCACGGAGCGGGCCGCGGCATCCATGCCCTGTTCCGTGCTCTCCAGAAACCGCGGCGTGAACACCCTCGCCAGAATGCGCCTGAGAGCCGGATGCAGCGGCGCGTCGCGGTTCAGCATGCCGCCGATCTCGTAGGCCAGTTCCGGCCCATCCGCCACCAAGCCGGTCCCGTGTTGCGAGCGGAAGAGCGAAGTCCGGCGTGACACGTCGCGACACTCGGCATGGCGCGTGAGCGACCAGTAGGAGGCGCTGCCGTCCGGCATGGTCTGACGAGCGACCGGCCGTTCGCGACGGAACCGGGCGAACACCGCCATCCTGTCCTCGCGTGCCCAGAACCCGGGATCCGCAAGCTGGATCGTGTCGAGAGATTCCTGCATGACCGCCTATGGTGACCCTCTCGCTGTTCCGCGGACGAGGAACTGCGTGCCTTCAAGCCCTTGAAGGTCCCGGCACACGGTCAGGTTGCCGTTCGAACCCCGCTCGAGACGCACGCAATGACTTCCTCGCCGATCAACCGGAAACACCGCGTGATGTCCTCGTGGGCGACACCGTCGATCCCCATGGCTTCGAGCCGCCCGATGCGCCGGACGCCGGCGTGCCGATCATGATCGCCGTGCACGTCCCAACGCTAGAATCCCGCGCGAATCTCGTCGAAGAGTGCGATGTGGCGCTGCTTCAGATCAACAGGCACGAACTGGTAGGTATGCGATCCGGCGAGCGACTCCTCGGGAGTTTCGAGTCCGTTGCGAACCAGCGTCTCCGAGTCGACAAGGCCATAGCTGTTTCTGTTGGCCGCCCCAAGGGCGAAGGACTCGATCATGAAGGCACCGGCTTCCGGTGAACTGTTGGCGTTGATGAAGTCGTACACAAGTTCATCATCGGTGCCCTGGCGGTTGGCGCGCGCGAGGCCGCAGACGTAGGAGATAAGCCCTTCCCTGGGCTGGGCCCACTTGAACGGAATGCCCGATTCAATGAGCGGCGGAATCGCGGCGGACCAGGCGTAGGAGAGCACGACCTCGCCGGACGTGATGCCCTGGAGGGCCGTCGTCTGCTCGTTCCAGTAGAACCGCACGAGATCGCGCTGCTTGCGCATCAGGTCTTCGACCTTCTCGAGGTCGTCGCCATCAGGGGTGTAGGGATTGTCGGTGATGCCAGCGGCAAGCGCGGCGACCGGCACCACGGCATCGGTGGAATCCCAGATGGCCATACGGCCGGCATAGGCCTCATCGAAGAACAGCCCCCAGGACTCGGTCTCAGGGGTGATCTCGGTCAGGTCCGTGCGGTACACGAAGGACGTGAAGCCATAGTAGGTCGGCGTGTAATAGCGCTCGCCCTTGTCAAAGGCGGCCGCGGGGCTGCGGATCGATTCAAAGGTGTCTTCGAGATAGACCAGACGCGATTCGTCAAGTGGCTGCAGACCCACGCGCATCCAGTTGGGCATGACGTCGATGCAGGGGCATACGACATCGGCCTCGAAGCCGGCCCGCAGTTTCTCGATGGCCTCGTACTCGTCACCGTAGAATGACGTCGACGGCTCGCCCCACTTTTCGACATAGTCCGGGAACAGTTCCGGCGACTCGAAGCCTCCCCAGGTAAAGTACATCAGATCATCGCCCGATTGCGCAGCGGCGGGGCGCGCAACCACCGGGATTGCCAGGGAGACGATGCCGGCACGGGCGGCGATTTCGCCAATCTCGCGCCGGGTCGCCTTGCCCTGCGCGATGCGGTCGATGGTATGTACGAGTTTCATGCTCTCCTCCCAGGCTGAAACTGATCAATCTGTCCACATTGGCCAGACGATCCGGGTCACAATGGTGCCCTGCATGTGGGCCGGGTTTCAAGCTGCGCGCTTCCGGTTGCGCAGGGCGGAGCGGTCAAAGAGGACGGCGATTCGAGTGTCCGTCACGCAGCACGACAGTGGTGAAAGGCCGGGTGGCGCGGGCTTTCCGGTCGACCGGACACCTTCGGCGTTGGATTTGTTCTGCCGGCTTTGACACACGTCTCCTGCGTCCACGGGAAACGGGCGCAGTCTTCAATCGGGCCGATGAGACGGCATGCGGGGCTTCACTGTCCTTCTTGCATGGGAAGAGAGGTGTCCTGCACCACCCTTCATCAAGCGACGCGCAACGGACCCTCCTGGCGCGTTTGCGAGACCCGCGGGATGACTTCCTCGCCGATCAACTGGAAACTCCGCATGATGTCCTCGTGGGCGACGCCGTCGATTCTCATGAGAATCTCGTCGATTCCCATGGCTTCGAGCCGCTCGATGCGCCGGACGAAGTCATCCGGCGTGCCGATCATGATCGACGGGGTCTGCGTGAGGAGATAGTCGAAGTCGTCCCGGTGATCGACAAGCAGCTTCAGCTTGTCGTCGAGATACTCGTAGGACTGCAGCCTGCCGAGAGGCACATAGATGTCGACGAGAAACTGGTAGTAGCCCATGGCGACATCGTGGGCGATGCGGCAGGCTTCCTCGCGCGTCTCGGCGCAAAAGGCGGTGGCGACATAAAGGCCCATGTGCTCCGTTCGTCGCGGCGCCATCCCGGTTCCCTTCGCAAGGCCGGCGCGATAGCCGTCGATGCAGTCCTGCAGGTACGAGAACCCGAAATAGCTCTCGAAACAAAGGGCGCCGATACCGCGCTCGCCGGCAACCACGTGGGACTGCACGCTCGAGGCCGCGACCGACAGCGGGGGGTGGGGTTTCTGCACGGGCTTGGGCACGATCTCCCGCGGCGGGATCTTCCACACCGGGCCATCGTGTTCCAGCATGTCGTCACAGAAAGCCTTGACGATGACCTCGATGGAATCCGCCCACTGCTCGCGGGTTGTGGCGGGATCGACGCCGAAGGCCTCGAGAGTATGGACATTGTTCGACCGCGCCGTCGCCAGTTCGGCCCGCCCCTTCGAGACGATGTCGAGAGTCGCCAGCCGTTCCGCCACCAGGATCGGGTGGTTCCACGCCAGCAGCACCGCACACATGACACGCAGCCTGATGGTCTCGGTGTGCTGGGCCACCGCCGCATAGAGCACCTCGGGAGCGGCAACGGCAAAACGGGGTGGGCTGAAGTGCTGCTCGGACGTGCCCCAGCAGGAAAATCCGAGACTGTCGGCGAGTGCCACCTCCTCGATCATCTCCCAGTAACGCTGGGCGACGTCGACACCCTCCATCATTTCCGCTTCCTGCAAGAGGCCGACCTGCATTGTTTTCCCCATTTCACGATTTTTTCCCGTATTACAACCGTAATTCGCCGAATCATCTTGCGTCAATGTCTTTTTTCGTCATACAGTCCCGTTCTCATACCTGCAGGGCAACGACGATGGACCTCTACCGCGGCATGAATGCCGAAGAGCTGGAGTACCAGTACGAGCTGCGCAGCAAGGAGGCGGACTTCGATGCCGTGGTGGCGCGCTGGCTCAAGCGCGGAGCGGCACTGCGCGACTCCCGTGATGTGGCGATCGATCTCGCCTATGGAAGCGGGGAACGCGAGACGCTCGATCTCTTTCGCGCCGCCGCGGCCGGTCCGCTCCTCGTCTACATCCACGGCGGCTACTGGCAACGCGGCGACAAGAACATGTACAGCTTCGTCGCCGAGGCGTTCCTCGACGCCGGGGTCAATGTCGCGATGATCAACTACACGCTCACACCGGCATGCCGCATCGGCGACATCGCGCCCCAGGTGCGGCGGTGCATCGCCTGGCTGTGGCACAATTCGCAAGATCTCGGGTTCGATCGCGAGCGTCTGTCGGTCATGGGACATTCGGCCGGCGGACACATGACGGCGATGATGATGGCGACGGACTGGCCGGCCTTCGATTCCGCCCTGCCAGTCGACCTTGTCCGGTCGGCCTTGCCAATCTCGGGAATCTTCGAACTCGAACCCCTGGTTCACACGTCGATCAATGCCGGACCACGAATGGATGTCGCCGAGGCAAGGCGCGAGAGTCCCTTGTTCATGAAGATGCACAGCAACGCGCCCCAGCTCGTCATTGCCGGTGGCAACGAAACCCCGGAATTCGCCCGCCAGTCGGATGCCTACTGCGACAGGTTCCGCACGGAGCGCAGAGCAATGGAACGTTACGACGTTCCCGGAGAAAACCATTTCGGTGAACTCGAACGCCTGGCGGAATCCACCAGCGAGGTGTTCTCCCGTTCACTGAAACTTGTCGATCGCTAGGTCGGGGCCGCCATCAGTGGAGACGTCCTTGCTGCCGGGCGCCTTTCTCAGACAGGCTCCGGCCCTCGATCCTTCTGACCGCGCCATCGTCGAACACCTCCAGGAGGATGGCCGGCGGTCCTTCGCGCGGATCGCCAGGGCAACGGGCCTCACCGAGAAGACCGTGCGCAGCCGGATGAGGCACCTCCTAGATTCCGAAGTCATCCAGATTGCCGCCGTAACCGATCCGCGCGCCCTTGGATATCACAGCTCCGCCCTCCTCGGCCTTGTCCTCGACCCCGCCGCGCCGGCCTCGCAGACGGCCAGAAAACTGCTGTCCGTTGCCGTCATCGACTATGTCGTGGTCGCCACGGGCCGCTATGGCCTCTTCGCCGAAGTCATCTGTCGCGACCGCCGTGAACTGCAGGATGTGATCGAGAACCGGATCGGCGCGATCGGCGGCATCCGGACCATCGAGAGTTTCCCCTATCTGTCGCTCTACTATCAGCTGGCAAACTTCGGGGCGGCGCGGCGCAAGTCCCTGCAGGAAGCAGGCGTGGTCCCGCGCACCCTCGCCAGAACGGACCGCGACATCGTCAAGGCACTGTCGGAAAACGGACGCATGCCGCTGCAGGCGGTGGCCGACAGGCTCGGCATCTCGGAATCCCAGGTCCGCAACAGGTTCAACGGCATGGCCGAAGACGGTGTCGTCAGCGTCATTGCCATCGTCAACCCGATGAGCCTGGGCTACGGAACCGTCGCCTGGGTCGCCGTGCGTGTCGGCAACGGCGTTCCGGCGCGCGACGTCGCCGACGGCCTGTCAAGTCTCTCCCATGTCACCTATGTCGCAATCTGCGCCGGACGGTTCGACATCTTCTCCGAGATAGCCTGTCGCGACGAGGCGGAACTTCTGGCCATCGTCGACAACGACATCCGGCCCCTGGACGGCGTCATGTCGATCGAGGTCTCGATCTACCAGCACCTGCACTACAAGCGCCTGACACCCACCGCACGACCCTGAACGGAGCACGTGCCCGAGGGTTCTCTCAGACAGGCGCCCCGTCATGCTGCTCCAGGTCGTCGGTGATCTCGTGCCACCCGGCCATGGAGGCGACAAAGACGTGGATGCCGGGTCTGACACCGGGATCATCCTCGAGAATGCCAAGGGGCACGATCGCGACCCCGTGCTCCGGGTCGACATGCGGCATCTTCGATCCGCACAGATCGCAAAAGACCTGCGTGTAGTAGCGGGCGCCCGGTACGCGGAAGCTCTTCAGGTGGTCCTCGCCTTGCGTGAACTGCAGGTGCCGGAGGTCGATCAGGGCATCCGAGGAGTGGGCCGCTGCGCGGCCCCGCCGACAGCGGCTGCAATGGCAGTTCCAGGCCCTCATGTAGGAATCGGTCGTCTGGAAGGCGACGCTACCGCACATGCACCAACCGCGCACGATCCCCGGTGGCGGTGGCGGCACCGGATCTTCCTCGACCCTCGGATAGCCCGTTTCCAGCGGGTAGTCGTCATGACAGGGCAGATCTCCCGTCACCCGGTGCCAGGGCGCACCATGGGGAACGAAGACGTTGCAGTCCGATGGCTTGCCGTCGTCATGACAGCCACCCGGCGCGACGGCGATGTCACCGACGTCGCCGCCATAGGGGACCACCGAGCCGCACACTCCGCAAAACTTCCGGACCAGCATGTGGGACGAACGGTAACTGACCGTGATGTCCTCGCCGCCTGTCAGACGAATCTCCTCCGGGCGCACGAACCAGTAGGTTCCGAAGGCCGTTCCATGGGCCTTGCGGCACAACTTGCAGTGACAATTGAACGCCTGGAACGGCTCGGCCGCGAGTTCCCAGGTGACACCGCCGCACAGGCATTGCCCGGTGTTCATGTTCCTCATCCTCCCGATTCAGATGGTCCACGTCTCGCTGAAGGGTCTGAGTTCCACCTCGTTGCTCCACGCCGAAGGCGGCTGGAGATGCACCCACCAGTAGGTCTCGGCCACGCCATCGGTATCGGCCAGGGTTGCCGGATCATCATAGAGCCGCCGCATGACCGGCACGTCGAGGTCACAGTCGAGTCTCATGTGAACGACATGCACACCATCCCCGGCATGGGCCTTCGCCAGGCACTGCGCCAGGGCTCTCAGGCCGAACTTGCCGATGGCATAGAGGGGGTGGGTGGCGGAACCGCGAAAGGCCGCGGTGGCACTCGAAAACATGATCGTGCCCCTTCCCTTCGCGCGCATGGCCGGCAACACCGACCGGGCCGCAGCAAAGGCGCCCATCACCTCCACCTGGAACACCTCCTCGAGCTGGGCATACGTCATGTCCAGCGGATCGCAACGGATGAAGTCCCCCCGGGCGTTGTAGATGAGGACCTCGATGGCCCCCATCCGATCTGCCACCTTCGCCATGGCGTCCTCCACGGATACCGGACGGGTGGCGTCTGCGGCAAAGAACTGCACGTCGACGGCATCGTTGGCGGCCCGGGCGTGCTCCAGGGCAGCCTCGCTGCCCGAGCGTGTACGCGACACCAGGGCGATGTCGCAACCACCGGAAGCGAAACGCGCCGCAAGTGAGCGGCCAAGGCCCTCACCGGCTCCGACAATGACACAGACTGGACGGTCGCTCATGACCTGGATCATGGCACAGATGGCGGCGGCATGACATACCGGAAAATGGTACCAATCCGCCGTTTGCACGAGGGTCATTTACTGCTGGTTTGACAGCTTCCACCTGCCCTATCATTCGCACGATCCGAGGATCGCGCCGCGACCGGAGGCGCGATCCGGATTTTGCTGCCGGAGGTGACGGCGATGGAGCTTCCAGTCTTTGACGCGGCGGCGCCGGCGTCTGCTGTTGTGGCCGCCCTGCGCACCGCTGGTGCGGCGGTCGTGACCGAACTTCTCGACGTAGACGCTGTCGACCGTTGCGTGGCGGAAATGCGGCCCGAATTCGACCAACGCGGGCGCCAACAGGAGAACGACTTCAACGGCTACCGCACCTTGCGCATCTCGAGTGTGCTGGGCTACTCGCCTGCCGCGGCCAAGATGGTTGGCCATCCACTGGTGCTGGATGTGGCTGACGCCATCCTTCTTCCGCATTGTCTTGCCTACCGGATCGGCAGCGCCACAGGGATCGAAATTCTTCCCGGCGAGAGCGACCAGGTTCTCCACCGCGACGACACGATTTATCCGATCCGCATTCCGGGCATGGAATTCCAGATCGGCGTGATGTGGGCAATCGACGATTTCACCGAAGAGAACGGCGCGACCCGTGTCGCTCTGGGAAGCCACTTCCTCGCCGACTACGGCGACCACGCCCTCATGTGCGTCGTGCCGGCGCCGATGCCCAAGGGTTCGGCCCTCTTCTACATGGGTTCCTTGTGGCACGGCGGAGGGGCCAACCGATCGAACGGACCGCGCACGGGTCTCATCAACACCTATGCACTGGGCTGGCTCCGACAGGAGGTGAACCAGTACCTCGCTGTGCCACCGGAGGTCGCGGCGCGCTACGACAAGACCATCCGCCGGCTTCTGGGCTACGCCAAGCACGGCGACATTCTCGGCTACGGACACCGCATCGGTGCGTCGCGCATCATGGGTGGACCCGAGGGCGAACTGGACAACGGTCTCGACGTCTGGGTCTGGGACTGACGGGCACTTCGATTGCCCGCCGACAGCGACGGGAATGGTTGTCCGGATGCGTCGATTTGGCAATGATGCCGGCTGGCAGCGGGACTGTTTCCCATCTGATGACGGCAATCGAGACACTCCTTGGCGAACTGAAGGCCAACGCGGAACGTCCCTTCGCTGAAGCGCGGGCGGCACCTCCCGGCATCTATTCCAGCGAGGCGTTCCTGGCCCTGGAAAAGGAGCGGGTCTTCTCCAGGGAGTGGATCTGTGCCGGCCGGGCCGACGCCATTCCCGAAAGGGGTGACTATCTCGCCTTCAGGCTCGTCGACGAGCCGATCTTCATCGTGCGCGATCATGCCGGAGAGGTCAGGGCCTTCTCCAACGTCTGCCGGCACCGGATGAGCCTGCTGCTGGCCGGACGCGGCAACCGCAAGGTCATCACCTGCCCCTACCATGCCTGGTCCTACGGCCTCGACGGCCGCCTGCGCCATGCCCCGTGGATGGACGCAAGCCCGGCCTTCGACAGACGGGACTACTGCCTGCCCCGCGTTCGCTGCGAACTCTGGGATGGCTGGATCTACGTCACGCTGGATCCCGACATTGCGCCGCCGCAGGACCTGTTTCGACCGGTGGGGGAGATCGTCACGGACCGCTACCGCTTCGCCGACTACACCGAGACCTTCCGGGAAGAGCATGTCTGGGAGACGAACTGGAAGGTCCTGGCCGAGAACTTCATGGAGAGCTATCACCTCTTCCAGCTCCATCGCGGGACCATCGGCAACCAGTCGAAGGTCGAGGAGATGGACATGCCGGCCGGAAATGCGGTGTTCAACTATCACTGGATCACCAAGGAATCCGATTTCCCCCTTGCCAACGCCCATCCCGACTGCACCTACCTGGAGGGCGAATGGCGCCGGACCACGGCACTGATCACCGTCTACCCCAGCCACATGATCACCCTGACTCCGGGATATTTCTGGTATCTCTCACTGCAGCCGGAAGGCGCCGGCCGGGTGAGGATTCTCTACGGCGGCGGCATGGCGCCTGATTTCATCAACGATCCGGCAGGGGCCGAACACGTCGCCGAGGCCAAGAAGATCCTCGATGCCGTCAACGCGGAGGACAGGGTGGGGACCCAAGCCGTGTTCAACGGCACCAGGGCGCGCCTGGCACGCCCCGGACACCTGAGTTATCTGGAACGTCCCAACTTCGAGTTCTGCCAGTATCTCGCCAGACGCATCACCGGCAGCACCGCTCTGCCGGACGATCCCGATCCCTCGGGCGGAGGCTGACATGTTCGTTCGTACGCTCAACGAGCGGCGCCGTGCCGGCGCCGAAAAGGTCCTGTGTGAAGGCAGGGCCCGCTCGACACGCTTTCTCACCATTCCCGACGGCATGGGTTTCACCATGTCGGATGTGCGGGTCGCCGACGGCATGTCCAGCGTCCTGTGGTACAGGCACCACTGGGAAGCGAACTACATCGTTGCCGGTCGGGGCACGGTGCGTGACCTCGAACGGGACCGGAGCTGGCCTCTGGCTCCAGGCACCCTCTACACGGTCGGACCGAAGGATCGTCACCTCGTCGACCCCGACGACGACCTGCATGTCGTCAGTGTCTTCAATCCGCCCCTTGCCGGGGACGAGGCACACGACAGCGACGGCTCCTACCCGCCGACCGGTCCTGTTCCCGTAGGAAGGGAGCGCATGTTCGTGAGGACCGTCGACGATCTTGTTCGCCAGGGTCGCCAGCTTTCCGTGGCCGGCGGCAGTGCAACGACGGTGCGCATGCTGCTGCGCGACGATCGTGTCGGGTTCTCCCTGAGTGACGTCCGCCTCGCGGCGGGCAGCCGCAATGTCCTGTGGTACAGGCACCATCGGGAGGCGAACTATGTTCTCGACGGCACGGGAGAGGTAACGGACCTTGGCTCCGGGGAGACCTGGAAAATGGAGCCGGGAATGATGTACTGCGTCGGTCCCGAGGACCGCCACAGCATGCATGCCCGCAGTGACCTCCGCCTGCTGTCCGTCTTCTGCCCGGCGCTGACGGGAGACGAACAGCACGATGCCGAGGGCACCCTGGCCGCCAGCGGCGATGCGCTGCCTCCAGGCCCGGCGTCAGGCAGCGAGAGGGTGTGACCCGTTCTTTCGCACCGTAGTCCCTGGCTGCGTACGTGCAGCGGTTGTCCCGGAATGCCACGTCACCCTTCGACCAGGTCCAGCACGCCTGGAATGACACCTTCTCGCAGTGCTCGAGAAGGAAGAAGGTTCAGCACTCCGCGGCTCTCGATATCCGGCAATCCGACTGGTGAAGCCACGATTGGCGCCGGGCGCCCTGATTCGGGGTGCGGCGGCTCGATGTCGGCGAACCGCGAGGCCGCATGCGCCAGTTCGTCAGCCGACGTTCCCCGGCGTGGAAAGAACAGGACCTTGTGTTCGAGCCAAGCCTCGCGCAAGCGCCGCGACCGTGCCGTCGTCAGGGTGCCTGAGACCGATTCCGGAGATCTCCGCGCAGATATGATCGGTCAGGGGACGGATGTTACCCATCGCCACCATGTCCGGCCCCATATCCTGCAGACCCACCAACGCGGGCGAGGACGTCATGCCGCCAGGGGACGGGCGCCCTTCAGGGTCACGCGGTGCATGATCCGGTCATGGCGACCATAATCGAAGGCGGCGTAGTGCATGGTAGAGCGGTTGTCCCAGATCGCGACATCGCCTCTCGACCAGGACCAGCGAACCTGGAATGTCGCCTGTTCGCAATGCTCGATCAGGAGATTCAGCACTCCGCGGCTCTCGATGTCCGGCAGTCCGAGGATCCGCTGGGTGAAGGCACGGTTGACGAAGAGCGCCCGGCGGCCTGTCTCGGGGTGGCGCACCACCACCGGGTGAACGCATCCGGCGTGCTCGCGCTTGAGATTGTCCAGACGCCGGGGTCCGTCCGGCGTACCCGGATCGAGAAGGTAGGGGGTGAAGTTGGGAATGCCATCATGGAATGCCTCCAGGCCCTCGATTGCCGTCTTCAGGCGCTGTGACAGTGCGTCGAAGGCCGCCTCCATTGACGTGAAGAGTGTGTCTCCGCCCACAGGGGGCAGGGTCTCGGCCTGAAGCATCGAGGCTGCCGGCGGCTTCTCGTCGAATGTGACGTCGCTGTGCCAGATGGCGTTGTACTTGCCGCCCCCATGCCCCTTGCGGCTCGCCGCGATCATCACGGCGCAATTGTCGGGGTGGTGTTCAAGTCCGGAATGCGGCGGATCGACCTCGCCGAAGCAGGACGCCGCACGCACCAGTTCATCGGCCGACAACTCCTGGCGCGGAAAGAACAGGACCTTGTGTTCGAGCCATGCCTCGCGCAGGGCCGCGACCGTGCCGCCGTCAAGGCGCCTGAGATCGATCCCGGCGACTACCGCGCCGATATGACCTGCCAGAGGCCGGATGTTGCCGGTTTTCGCCATGGCCGGATTCTCCCGTCAGTGGCAGGAGTTGGGACTCCCGCACTGTGGCATGGAGTGCCGTCCCGTCAATCCAACTCTTCTCGTTCGATCCAGCCGCCGCCGAGAACGCGGCTGCCGTCATACATGACGCAGGCCTGGCCCGGAGCGATGGCCTCGGCGGGCCGGATGAGTTCGACTCTGGCGCGGTTGTCTCCAAGGGGCAGCACGCGCGCCGGCAGGCGCTCCTGGCGCGAGCGCAACTGGACGTGGCAGGCCATGCCATCCCGTGGCAACGCTCCCCGGCCGAGCCAGTTGACGTCACGCATGGTGAGAGCCGACGACACGAGGGCCTCGCGGGGACCAACGACCACCTGGCGGCGTTCCGGGTCCAGGCGAACGACAAAGAGCGGTTCACCCGTCGCGATGCCGAGCCGCCGCCTCTGCCCGACCGTGTATTGGGCGACTCCGTCATGATGGCCCAGGACGCGGCCCGACAGATCGACGATCGTGCCCGCTTCCATGGCGCCGGGACGAAGGCGGTCAACGACATCGGTGTAGCGCCCCTGCGGCACAAAGCAGATGTCCTGGCTGTCCGGCTTGGCAGACACCGCAAGCCCGAACCGACTGGCGCAGGCGCGCACCTCGTCCTTGGTCATGCCGCCGAGCGGAAACCGCAGGTCCTGCAACTGGTGCCGGGTTGTCCGGAAGAGAAAGTAGCTCTGGTCGCGGCCGGTTTCGGCGCCGCAGTGGAGTTCCGGTCCGTCACTTCCCTCGATGCGGCGTACGTAGTGTCCGGTAGCCAGGCAATCTCCACCGAGTTCCCGCGTCGTCCCCAGCAGGTCGGAGAACTTGACTCCCTGGTTGCAGAGCACGCACGGGACCGGAGTTTCACCGGCAAGGTAGCTGTCGGCAAACGCCTCCATCACGGATGTCCGGAACCGTGTGCGGTAGTCGAGAACATAGTGCGGAATGTCGAGCATGGCTGCCACGCGGCGGGCATCGCGGATGTCGGCTCCCGCACAGCAGGCGCCAGGACGCGAGACCGTCCTGCCCTGATCGTAGAGTTGCAGCGTCACGCCGATGGTCTCATGACCCTCATACTTGAGGAGGGCGGCGACTACGGAACTGTCGACCCCTCCGGACATGGCGACAATGACGCGGCCGCCCCTGGAACAGTCCGCAATCATGTCACTCGAAGAGCATGTTGCGGGTTTCCTGGGGCAACGTCACCGTCAGTCCGTCGAGTTCCTCGGTCAGCAGAATCTGGCATCCCAGACGGGAAGTGCGGGTGAGGCCGAAGGCAAGATCGAGCATGTCCTCCTCGTCCTCGCTGGGATCCTCAAGGCGCTCGAAGTCCTCCGCATCGACAATGACGTGGCACGTGGAACAGGCCAGGGATCCCTCGCAGGCGCCCTCGATGTCGATATCGTGCTGCCTTGCGATCTCGAGAAGGGAGAGTCCTTCGGGTGCATCGATCTCGACGCGCTCCCCACTTTGCACAATGAAGGTCATTCTCGGCATAGAACCCGTCCGCACACGCCAGTCTCAAGTCTAGTGCCAAAGCCCGGGTGACGGAACACGAGGCGGGGTTTGACCCTGACAGGCGATCCTTACGGCTTTCGACCGACAATCATCAAGGAGATTTGTTTGGCCTGAGCGCGCCGGAAAGCCTGCCCGACAACGAGTTCATCCTCGCTGCCACGGATGGCGAGGCCGAGCAGAGGCATGAACGCCTTTCCTGATTACGAATCAACGCCGCAAAGCTGCCGTCGCCGCCGCCGATTCCCCATAGCGCGGTGTCGTGCCGGGTCTGCCGGCAGTAGAGTAGCCGGTGGGAATGCCGTTGTCGGAGAGAATCTCGTAGTCCCTGAAAATGCCCAGGCTCCCGCGAAAGGCGCCCGCCCCTCCCGATCCCGCCGCGAGTTCCGTATTGAGAACACGTACGGGTGTGAGTGATTCCATGACCTCGGCGGACAGCAGCGCGCAGTTACCGCCATGACTGTCGACGGCGTCGAGGCCATCGCGTCCCTCGACGCCGCCCATGCCGCCGCCGATGAGGTCGAAGATCACGTAGTACGGTCGCACGACGTCGTCCCCGGCAGCCTCCGCGCTGTCGCCGAAGCCGCCCGAACGAAGCACGGGAAGGATGTATGGCAGCCTGCGGATGCACTGGATTCGGGGATCAGGGCGAAACTCGCGATTGCGCGGCACATGCAGGTTTCGTTGTAGTCCAGGCACTGCCGGCAGAGATCGCGAAAACACTCGTTTCCGTACCGTGCCGCCGGTGTGGCCAACCGGCGCTCGCCGTCACGGCAACCTGCGCTTCTACTGGGGCGACGTGTCGGAGATCGACCAGGCTCTCGCGGCAAGCGAACTCGTCGCGGCCTAAGGCAGGAACGACTCCAACGTGCACCTGCGGGCCCAGGAGGTGTCAATCGAGCTCGGCATTTCCATGAAGGCATCTTCACCTGGTGCTACGGCTCAGCACGCCCAAAGCCCTGCTCAACAACGGCATCTGCTTCGCCCCCATCGAAGGACATGTCGAACAGAAGTACGCCCGCCTGCTCAATGAGGTCACGGCGGGGTTCTGGCGTCGCCGTGCCCCGACCCCTCCCGGGCACTCGGGAGGGGTCGGGGCTCTCCACACAACCGCCTGCCATGACGAAATTGCAGAAAACTCTGGACACAACTTCCATTCTGCCTTGATGTTCACGGAGATCACACATTGCCGGATTGCTCCCGGTGCTTCGTCCATGCGCTCCCTGCAGGTTGATACGTGCCAGGTCAACCGGACACTCTGCCCGGCGGAGCTGTGATGGATATGGACGCCGGATCCACCGCACGGAGCCGGCGTGTCACGGGGCTTGCAGCCGTCATCGCGAGCATGGCCGCCATTGCCACCTTCTATGGTTTCTCCGGCCAGTTTCTTTCCTTCGTTCTCGAAGACCGGGGAGTCGGCGGCGCACTGATCGGCCTCAGCGGCGCCATGCAGATGGCCGGCATCTTCGTCATCATGCCGGTGCTGCCCGGTCTCATGCGGCGCCTGGGTCCCGCGCGGCTCATGATGATCGGTGCGGTGCTGGCGCTGGCCAGTATCGCTCTTATGGCGCTCTTCATCGACGTCTGGATCTGGTTTCCACTGCGCCTGGCCCTGGGGGCCGCACAGTCCATGATGTGGACGACCGGCGAGACCTGGCTCAACCACGAATCCGACGACCGGAATCGCGGCCGCACGATCAGTGTCTTCATGTTTGCGGTTGCCGTGGGATTTGCGGCGGGTCCCTTCATACTCGCGGAAGTGGGCTCGCAGGGTGCTACACCGTTCGTGACCGCGGCGATCATGATCGGCTTTATCATCCTCCCCCTCGTGGTCGCGCGGGGAATTCGGATCGCGCCCGGAGAACGGCCATCAGCAAGTCTTCACCAGTATGTCCGCCTGGCGCCGGTACCCATGGTGGCGAACCTCATGTTCGGCATGATCGGAAGCACCTTCATGGCGTTGCTGGCGGTCTACGGATTGCGTCTCGGCATGGACGAGGCGCTCTCCGCGCGCATGCTGGGATGGCAGGGATGGGGCGGTGCAGCCATGACCTTCCTGCTTGCCTGGCTCGCATCGCGCTTCGACCGGACGCTGCTGCTTGCCGTTTGCACCGCGGCAGGCGCGCTGGCGTCTCTGCTCCTGCCCTGGATCCCGGAAATGCGCAGTGTCGGGACACCGGGGATTCCATGGATCGACGATATCGGCGGAGTCCTTCTCATCAGCTATCTCATGATCTTCGGAGGCGTCCGGGCGGCGCACTACGGCATCGCGATCATGCTGGTAGGCGACCGGTTCCGTGGCGCGGACCTGCCATCGGCGACAACGGTCTTCGGACTGATGTTCTGTTCGGGCTCCATCCTGGGTCCCGCACTCGGCGGGCTCGCCATGGATCTGTGGGACCCTCACGGTCTCGCCGGCGCCGTGTTCTTGTTCCATCTCCTTCTCTTGCCCCTGCCGCTGGTGACATGGTGGCGAAGGCGAGCCGTGTCGAACCCGCGGCGCGGTTGATCGGTATGTAGTCCCGAAGTAAGCTGTGCTTCGAACGCGGAGGGATCGACTCCGCGCCCCGCCGTGCAGGGACAGACGGCACTTTTTCAACAACGGAAGACGGGGTGGATCATGTCAAGGAATACCAAACTCAAGCAGCTTGCTGCAGCATGCGCGCTCGGTGCCGCCACCAGCCTTGCCGCAGTCCAGGCAAATGCCGGCGAACTCAGTCTCCTGACATGGGTCTCCTATGCCGACGAGAGCTTTACGGCTGACTGGCAGGAAGCGACGGGCTGTGAACTCAAACCCACTCTGGTCGGCTCGAACGACGAGATCATCGCGAAGATCGCCGCCGGCGACCGGTACGACCTGGTCTCACCGTCAGTCGATACCACGACAATCCTCTGGAAACTGGGGAAGATCGCGCCCATCGACACCGGCAAGCTGGAGCACTTCCAGAATCTCTATGAGAACCTTCAGAACAACCCGGGCATAACCTTGGAAGACGGAACGGTCATTGCGCAGCCCAACGCGTGGGGATCGATCCCGATGATGTATCGAACAGACAAGGTGGACGAGGAACTTGATTCGATTGCCGTGATCTTCGACGAGAAGTATGCAGGCAGGATCAGCCTGTGGGATGACAAGTCGAACATCTATCCCGTTGCGCGCTATCTCTTCGGCACCGATGTCAACGTCTTCGATCTCTCGGACGAACAACTGGCCGAAGTCCAGCAGAAACTCATTGAACAGAAGAAGCTGTTGCGGACCTACTGGTCTCAGGCGGGCGATCACATCAACCTCGCCGCCAACGGCGAGATCTGGATTTCGAACACGTGGGGCGGATACCAGGTCGCCGAACTGCAGGCCAAGGGAATTCCCATGGTGGAATACCTGCCCAAGGAACTCGCTGACGGCTGGATGGACGGCTGGCAGATCACGACGGACGCCCAGGACATGGAGTGCGTTTACCAGTGGCTCAACTTTGCGGCGAGCCCCGAGGGGCAGTGCGGCATGTCCCTGTTCTCGGGTTTCTCGGCAGCCAGTCCACTGGTGGAATCCTGCATGTCGGAGGAGGAGTTTACCGGCCGTCATCAGCATCAGCCCGAATACATCGATAGCCTCGTGCTGTGGCGCGAACCCGCCCGGCCCGCGAAGATGATTGAAGTGTGGAATGCCGTGAAGGCGGCGGAGTAGCCCGCCGTCCACGGCTTGCGTTTGCGGAATCCGGTCCCGGACAGGAGACATTTTCATCGCCTGCCCGGGGCCGATACGCGATCGAGGAGCCAGGCGTGGACATCATCGAACTGCAGCAGGTCACGAAGACCTTCGGCACTCTGACCGCGGTCGACAATCTCAGCCTGAGTGTCAAGCACGGCAGATACGTGACGATGCTGGGGCCGTCAGGTTGCGGCAAGACGACGACCCTGCGCATGATCGGTGGTTTCGAATATCCGGATCGCGGCCACATTCTCCTGGACGGCGAGGACATCACAGATTTCCCGCCCCACACCCGCAAGCTCAACGTAATGTTCCAGGACTTTGCGCTGTTCCCGCACATGACGGTCGAGGAGAACATCGGCTACGGCCTGCGTTTCGGCGACGGCAGGAAACTCGATGCGGCGAAGGAACTGAAAAAAGCGCTGGACATGATCCAGCTGGGTCACAAGGCCCGGTCGAAACCCCATGAACTTTCCATCGGCCAGAGGCAGCGTGTGGCCCTGGCTCGGGCCCTAGTACGGCACCCCAAGGTCCTCCTTCTCGATGAACCGCTTTCCGCGCTCGACGCCGAGCTTCGCGCCACGATGCAGATCGAGCTTAGGGAACTGCAGCAGAGAGCGGGCCTGACCTTCCTCATGGTGACACACGATCAGGCGGAAGCTCTCGTAATGTCCGACGAGATCATCGTGATGAAAGATGGTGTCGTGGTGGAGTCGGGGTCGCCGGAAGACCTCTACAACCATCCCGCAACACCCTATGTCGCGAGTTTCCTGGGTGCATCGAACCTTGTTCCCGGCAGGGTTGAGTCGGCGACCGGCGGTTCCCTGCGAATCGCTTTCGGCGATGCCAGCCTTGAGGTGGCGTCAAACGGCCGGAGCGCCGAGGTCGGCAAACCCATCACCATGTCCATCAGGCCCGAGCGGATCGGCCTTCATCGGCGGGAGATCACGGCGAGCAGTTTCAGCGGCCGCGTGACCGAGAGTTTCTACCGGGGAGAAGCAATGCAGATCCTTGTCGATGTCGGAGCAAAGGCCCCGCTGTCGATGATCACGCCCCTGTCATGGAAAGGCGCACGGGGGGAGATTCCCAAGGTCGGCGATCGGATCGAACTTCATGTCGATCCCGATTCGGTCGTTTTGTTCGACGGTCACGTGGATGCTTCAGGCGAGGCCTGAACGATGAGCCGCCGGCTGAGGACCGCCCTCGACTTTTTCGCTGTCTTCTCGCTTCCCGCCCTGTGGTGGGGCGGAATCGTCCTGGGGTCCCTCGGTGTCATGGCCTCCATGAGTTTCTGGACCCAGGAATTTCCCACCTTCCGTCCGGATTTCCAGTTCGGCAACTACGAGGAACTCCTGACCAACAACCAGTATGTCGTGGTGATTGCCCGGAGCGTCAGAATCGCGTTGATGAGCTGTTTGTTCTCGTTCCTGATCGGTTTCCCGCTGGTCTATTTCATCGTCTTCAAGGTGGAGAGCAGGGCCGTCAAACTGCTCCTCTACATGGGGATGCTGATACCGCTGTGGGTCTCCTACGTTCTTCGTTCCTATACCTGGAAGACAATCCTCGGCACGGAAGGCGTGTTGAATTCGGCCTTGCTGTGGCTGGGCATCGTCGACGAGCCGGTCATGTTCTTCCTCTACAACCAGTACGCCATGGTCATCACTATCGGCTATATCTGCATGCCGTTGATGATGCTGCCCATCTATTCGTCCCTGGACAAGATTCCGAGAAGCCTCATAGAGGCATCCCGCGACCTCGGCGCCAACTCGTTCCATACGTTCCTGAACGTGACACTGCGCCTGGCCATTCCCGGCATCATTGCCGGCTGGACACTGGCGTTCTGCCTTGCCGTGGGAGACTTCGTGTCGCCGATCCTCGTAGGCGGCCCGTCCGCCAACATGATCGCGAACGTCGTGCTGACCCAGTACGGCATGGCGCTCAACTGGCCGCTCGGCGCGGCCATCACCGTCGTTCTGCTCGTGATCTTCGTGATCCTTCTCAGCGCTTCCAACCAGGCCGAACGGGTTGGCAAGGTGAACATCGAATAGGAGATCGGAATGGCTCTTGTTTCGACAATGACGGGGGTTTCGGTTCCGGGAGCCCGTTCGATTCTCCCGGAAAGGAGGAAGAAGCCGACATCGGCGACGACCTCTTTCGTGATGATCCTGGCATGCTGTTCGCTCGTCTTCCTCTATCTGCCCCTGATCGTCCTGATGGTGTTCAGTTTCAACACGAACGACCTGACCGTGTTTCCGCTGACCGGCTTCACGTTCTCGTGGTACGAAAAGGCCTTCCAGAACGCCTTCATGATGGAGGCGCTCTTCAACAGCATCGTTGTCGCCTTCGCGGCCGTCATCATCGCCAATGCCGTGGGCATCCCCACGGCTTTCGCGCTGATGCGCTGGGATTTCCCCGGAAAGGTCGCGCTGCAGCGGATCGTGCTGATGCCGATCTCCCTTCCGGCCCTGACGCTGGGCATATGCCTTCTCAACTACTTTACTTTCTGGGGCGTCAGTCTGGGGCTTCACACCATCATGATCGGCCATGGAACACTCATGTCATCGATCGTGGTGGCGAATCTCTTTGCGCGCCTGACCTACTTCGACCGCCGCATCGAGGAGGCGTCGGCCGATCTCGGAGCGACGCCGCTCGAGACATTCTGGTACGTGACGCTGCCCAACATCAGGACGACGCTGATCGGCTCCTGCATGATCATCCTGATCGTGTCGTTCGACGAGCTTGCGCTGACCTATTTCATCAACGGGAACACCAACACGCTTCCGATGTACATCTGGTCCATGATGCGCCAGGGCATCACCCCGGAGATCAATGCGATCGGTTCCTGTGTCATCTTTGCCTCGATGCTGATCGTCGGGGTGTCGATCTACATCCTTTCCAGGAAGCCAGAGATACGTTGAGCGGTCGGCGTTGCAGGGCCTTTGAAGAGGGAGAAGGCGAAGTGGGCCAATTTGTACTGCCTGAAGGCATCCATACCGTCTCCATGGGCGCAGGCGACCTCAACGGGATTCTCAGGGGAAAGCGGGTACCGGCATCGCGTTGGCCGGTCGTTCGTGAAAGTGGCATTGCCCTGTCGGCCGCCATCTTCGCGATCGACATGACATGCGACGTCTGGGACACCCCCTACTGCAACATGGAAACCGGCTATCACGACTGCCACATGTTTCCTTTCGGCAAGGTCTGGCGCCTGCCCTGGGAGGAGGGCGTCGCCTTCTGCATGGGACGAGTCGAGGATGCGGATCACAGGCCCGTTCCGATCGATCCACGCGGCGTTCTCCTCGACGTTCTCGAACGGGCTTCGGCGATGGGGTTCGAGGTCAAGATCGGCAGCGAGCTCGAATTCTATCTCCTGGATCCGGAGACCAAGCGTCCGCGGGACCGGGGGATTCAGGTCTACAACCTGACACGGGCCGCCGAGCTCGAACATGTCGTCGGACCGATACGGCGTCATCTCAACGACGTCGGCATCCCGGTCGAGCAGTCGAATCCGGAGTATGCCGCGGGTCAGGTCGAGGTGAACATCGAGTACGGCGAGGCCCTGGAAACGGCCGACAGGACTGTCGCCTTCAGGGGCCTGGTGAAACAGATCGCCCATTCGCAAGGCTATCTCGCCACCTTCATGGCCAAGCCCATCACCGGCGAGTCCGGCAGCGGATTTCACCTTCACCACTCGCTCTGGCAGGACGGCAAGGCCGTCTTCCACGACGAAGGCGGGGCGCTTTCCCGAACGGGGCTCTCCTATCTCGCAGGGATACAGATGAGAATGGCGGAAACGGCGCTGATCGGCTCGACAACCCCGAACGCCTACCGGCGCCGGCGTCCCGAGAGTTTCAGCCCTGTCAACAATTCGTGGGGATACGACAACCGGTCGACCGGGATACGCATCATCGGCCATTCTCCGCAGACCCTTCGGATCGAAGTGCGCGACGGGTCAGCCGACTGCAATCCCTATTATCTGTTCGCCTCGCAGATTGCCGCAGGACTCGACGGGATCGAACAGGGCCTCGAACCGACCCCGCCCCATGTCGGAAATGCCTATGTCGCGACAGGCTACGATGTGTTGCCGACGACCATTGACGTCGCCATCGTCAAGGCACGGGACTCGGGCTTCCTGCTCGACCTTCTGGGAGCCGACCGGCTCGAAATTCTCGTGAACCAGGCTGAACGGGAGCGGGATTTCGTTGCCGACGTTGTCACGGACATCGAGACCGAACGCTATCTTGAGAGTTTCTGAAGAAAAATGCGCGCAGCGGTATACGAGACTTTCGGTGGACCGGTCACGGTCAGGAACGTTCCCGATCCGGAACCTGCCCGGGACGGCGTGATCGTGAAGGTCAGGGCAAGCGGACTGTGCCGGAGCGACTGGCATGCCTGGTCGGGTCACGATCCCGATGTCAGGCTACCTCATGTTCCCGGCCACGAGTTCGCGGGAATTGTCTGCGAGGCCGGGGCGGATGTCAGCAACTGGAAGACCGGCGATCGCGTCACCATGCCGCCGATGGGGGTCTGTGGAGTCTGCGCATCCTGCGCCCGCGGCAACCACCATCTTTGCGACGACCAGTTTCAACCGGGCTTTCGCCGATGGGGTTCCCATGCGGAGTATGTATCCGTCGACCGAGCCGACTTCAATCTCGTCCATGTGCCCGAATCGCTTTCATTCGAGGTGGCCGCGGGATTGGGGTGCCGGTTCTCCACATCCTTCCGCGCCATCGGAATGCGGGCGAATGTTCAGCCCGGCGACTGGGTCGCAGTCCATGGAGCAGGCGGCATCGGCCTTGCCGCGATCATGATCGCCGATGCGCTCGGCGCGAACGCCATCGCGGTCGACATCACGGAGGAGAAACTGGCCCTTGCGCGATCGGCGGGCGCATCGGCAACCCTGAACGCGAGGAGCGAATCCGACATTGCCGGTGCCATCAGGGAGCTGACGTCGGGAGGCGCACACGTGTCGGTCGACGCCCTTGGCAGCACTCTCACCTGTCGCAATTCGATCAATTGCCTCAGAAAGCAGGGCCGGCATGTCCAGATCGGGCTCATGCTGGAAGACGACTACCATGCTGCCATTCCAATGGGCGCGGTGGTCCGGAACGAACTCGAGATCGTGGGGAGCTACTGCATGCCACCTCACCTCTACCCGAAGCTCATCAGGATGATCGAACAGAACAGGCTGCAACCCGAACGGACCATCGCCCGGAGGATACCGCTCGACAAGGTGTCGCAGTTCCTTCCCCGCATGAGTGCGTTCCGGGATTCGGGAATCACCATTGTCGACCGATTCCATGAGCCGGACGAGTGACTTGAATCGCAAGAACGAGACTGCGGCTAAGACGGACGCCGGGTCGCTCGAAACCTTCGATGTCGCAGTCGTGGGCGCCGGGTTTTCGGGCCTCTACATGCTTCACAAGGCGCGCCGGATGGGCCTTGCGGCAGTCGCGTTCGAAACCGGAGACGATGTCGGCGGAACGTGGTACTGGAACCGGTATCCGGGCGCCAGATGCGATGTCGAAAGCCTGTTCTACTCCTATTCCTTCGACCGGAAGCTCGCCGAGGACTGGGACTGGACGGAACGATACGCCGCCCAGCCCGAGATTCTGGAGTATGCCCGACACGTCTGCGAGCGTTACGGACTGCGGCCCTTCATCCGCTTCAACTCGAAGATCAGTTCCGTCGATTTCATCGACACCGACGATGTCTGGCGCTTGGAAACCACATCCGGCGAGGTCGTCCTTGCGCAGTTCGTCGTGATGGCGACCGGCCCTCTCTCGGTACCGAAAAAGCCGCATTTCAAGGGCGAGGAGCGGTTTCGCGGAGAAATGTACCATACGGGCCTGTGGCCCCATCACGATGTCTCCTTCGACGGCAAGCGCGTCGCCGTCATCGGTTCCGGCGCGTCCGGAATACAGGCGGCAACAGCCGTCTCGCCGGTGGCCGGGAGTCTCCACGTGTTCCAGCGTGGCGCACACTACAGCATACCGGCCTGGAACAGGCCGTTGACGGACGCGGACCGCACCGTGTTCAGGGAGAACTTCGAGGACCTGATGGCGAAGCGCAGACAGTCATTCATGGGCATCATCCTTGACACCAATCCTGCGACCTTCCGGAAGGGCTGCAACCTTTCAACCGAGGACCGCCACGCGCAGCTCGAGTCCCGGTGGAACCACGGCGGCCTTCTCTTCAACATGGCGTTTTCCGATACCACCCTGAACGCCGAAACGAATTTCGAGATCGCGGAGTTCGTCAGGAACAAGATACGCTTGATCGTGCGGGATCCGGAGACGGCGGACACACTGTGTTCGATGCATTTCCCGATTGGAACGAAGCGCACTTGCGTGGATACCGGATACTACGAGATTTACAACCGGCCCAATGTCCACCTGGTGGACACCAGGAAGACCCCTGTCAGGGAGTTCACGGACGATGGGCTCGTTGCCGGCGACAGGGAACACGCCTTCGATGTCGTGATCGTCGCCACCGGTTTCGATGCGATGACCGGCGCCCTGCTGGCAGCCGGCATCACCGGCCGCGACGGCAGGAAACTGGCCGATGAGTGGAAGGACGGAGCGTCGACCTACCTGGGACTCGCCATGTCCGGATTCCCCAACCTCTTCACCATTACCGGACCGGGGAGCCCCTCCGTCTTCACGAACATGTTCGCCTCGTTCGAACTGCATGTCGAATGGATCGCGGACTGTATCGGTTACATGCGCCGGAGGAACCACAGGCGCATCGAGGCCGACCGGCATGCCCAGGACAACTGGACGAGCGGGGTTACGGAACTCATCGAGGACACGCTCTATCCGCAGGCCGATTCCTGGTGGATAGGCGCGAATGTAGCGGGCAAGCCACGCCGCTTCCTGGCGTTCACCGCGGGACACAAGGACTATTCCGATATCTGCCGCAATGTCATGGATAACGGCTATACCGGATTCAACCTGAACTGATCCGGTCCCTGGAGCGAGTGCAACCGGAGGCCGCATGGCGATTCATCCCAATCTCGCGATGTTCCTCGCAACGGCCTCCGGCGAAGCCGATTCGCTCCTGGGGGATCTGCCGGCATCTCGCGAAGCGCTACGCAGGGAACTCGCCGCGCTCGATGCCCCCAGGCCGACCATCTGGCGGGCGACGGACGTCGTCCTGGCTGGTGGAACCGGGACGATACCGGTTCGTGTCTACGAACCATCGCCGGGGGATCGTCGCCCCGCCCTGATCTTCCTTCATGGCGGCGGCTATGTCAGAGGGTCGATCGAAACCCACGACTCGATCTGCCGCCTTCTGGCCTCGAACGCCGGCGCAGTGGTCTTTTCCGTCGAGTACCGGCTTTCACCGGAAGCGAAGTTCCCCGAGCCCCTCGAGGACTGCTACGCCGCAGCGTGCCGAATCGTTTCTCGTTCCGCCGAATTCGGCATCGATGACGAACGGCTCGGCATTGGCGGAGACAGCGCCGGTGGCAATTTCTCCGCCGGCGTGATCCGTCTCGCGAGGGAACGGCAAGGACCCTGCTTCCGCCACCAGCTGCTTCTCTATCCCAATGTCGACATGAAGGCCGATACCGAGTCTTTCCGCCTCTACTCGAAGGGCTTCTTTCTCGACCTCATGCCATTCTATGTCGCGTCCTACACCCGCGACGAAACGGATTTCGACAGTCCGTTGTGCTCGCCTCTGAGGGCCACCGACTTCTCCGATCAGCCACCCGCCACCGTCATGGTCTGCGGTTTCGACCCGTTGCGAGACGAAGGTGTGGCCTATGCGGGAAAACTCGAGGCAGCGGGCGTTCCCGTCGAACTCGTCGAGTACGAGGACATGGTCCACGGGTTTCTTCTCTTGCGCGGAGTGGTGCGCGAAGAAGCCGACGCGGCGCTCGCCGCATGCGGCCGCTCTGTCTCCCGGGCCCTTATGCGGCAGTGACTCCCGCCAGATGACGGCGGCCGCGCCCGAAGCGGTGTTTGCCGACCGGACCGCAACCTCTAATCTTGGCGGATCAAGCAGGGCGAGCCGATGGAACAGATCGATACCGTCATCGTCGGCGCCGGGCTTTCCGGAGTCGGCAGTGCATGGCACCTTATGCGCCACTGTCCGTCGAAGAGTTTCACCATTCTCGAGGGCCGGGAGACCATCGGTGGCACCTGGGATCTCTTCCGCTATCCGGGCGTGCGTTCCGACAGCGACATGCACACGCTGGGCTTTGCATTCAAGCCGTGGCTGGAAGCCCGGGCCATTGCCGATGGCCCGTCGATCCTGCGGTACATCAACGAGACGGCGGACGAATTCGATATTAGGCGCCATGTCCGCTTCGGCCATCGCGTGACGGCGGCATCGTGGTCGAGCAGCGAAGCCTTGTGGACCATCGAGGCGGAACATGAGGACACGATCGTTCGTCTGAGGTGCAACATGCTGCTGCTGTGCGGCGGATACTATGACTACGACGATCCCTATCGGCCCGCCTGGGAAGGGGAGGACCGGTTTTCCGGAACCATCGTGCATCCGCAGTTCTGGCCGGACGATCTGGATTGCCGGGAAAAACGGTTTGCCGTCATCGGTTCCGGTGCAACGGCCATGACCCTGGTGCCGGCACTGACGATGGCCGGAGCCGCTCACGTCGTCATGGTCCAGCGTTCCCCGACGTACGTGTTGTCCTGGCCGAGCGTGGACAGGCTCGCCAACCTCCTCGCCAGATACCTGCCGAACCGTCTGGCCTATGCCATCACGCGGTGGCGCAACATCAGGCGGGATGTGCATTTCTATCGCAGGACCCGAACCGAACCGGAGAGCGTGAAGGCCGAACTCGTCGGTCTCGTACGCCGGGCGCTCAAACCGGACATTGATGTCTCAAAGCACTTCTCTCCCCGCTATGGCCCCTGGGACCAGCGCCTGTGTCTCATTCCCGACGATGATCTCTACAAGGCCATCAACAGCGGACACGCAACCGTCCGGACCGACACCATTCGGAGGTTCACTCATGCAGGCCTGGAGCTCAGCGGCGGCGAGACCGTGGACGCCGACGTCATCGTTGTTGCCACGGGCCTGAGGATGAAGATCCTCAACGGCGTCAGGCTTTCCGTTGACGGTGCCGCCGTGCATCCGCCCGAACACTGGTCCTACAAGGGCATGATGCTCTCGGATGTCCCCAATCTCGTTCAGACATTCGGTTACATCAATGCCAGCTGGACCCTGCGCGCCGACCTGACAGCCGCCTGGGCCTGCCGCCTGATCAACACCATGGACAGGACCGGCAAGCGGCAGGCCACACCGCGGCTTGGCGACGAACACCGGTGCATGACACCACGGCCGTGGATCGACGACTTTCCGGCGGGCTACATCCTGCGCGCCCTCGACTTCCTGCCCCGGCAGGGGGACCGCGATCCGTGGCGCAACACCCAGGACTACGCTCTTGATGTCCGTCTGGTGAGACGCTCACCGATCGAGGACGGAACACTCGAACTCACCGGCACGCGATGACGGCGGCTGAAGACGTGCCGCAGCTGCGCCCTCCTGGCGAGGTCATGCGCCTCGAACGCATGGGAGCATCCTTCCCCACACGGCTGAGCTTCATGCGCCAGCTGGTCCGTCGCATGATCCGGGAACGCTGGCGTTTCGAGAGAATGCGCCTCGATCTTGATCACAACGGGACAGGTGTCACCCTCCACGCCGTCCACGGCCGGCACCGGACCTACACCCTGGTGGGGTTTTCGGGGTCCATCGACCCCCGGGAGAGAACCGACCGGGTCATCGCCAACGTCTGGGACACCACATTCTCGCTCTTTGACGGTGTCCCCGGCGCCGCCGACATCGAACGCCTCGAAGCGAATACGCCCCGTCAGGAGGCGGGGCGATTCAGGGCCAGTGAACTGGTCCTGGCGCGGGCCAACAGGAGCGGCAGGATCTTCGATCACGTGGTGGACAGCCTGGCCGGCGGCCGGCAGCCCTGTCGCGATCTCCTGCGCGACGTGGGTTACCTGATGCGTACGACAGCGGTCTACGGAAGCGGAAAATTCGGCTGCGCCGACCGCGGCCGGATCGCCGGACGGGAGGAACTGCGGGGACCCTTCCAGGCCGAACTTCTCGCCGTCTATCTCATCCGCTGGATGAGCGTCGATCTCGTCAATCACATGGCCCGGCAACGGTCAGGGCTCAAAGCAGCGGAACTCTCGGAAGATCTTGCGAGAACGCTCGGTATCGGCAATGCCACAGGCCTGGGCATGGCTCCCTTTCTTGTCAAACACCCCCTGTTGATCAACAACTGGGTCATGGCGCGGGAAAACGCCCTCTTGCGCGTGCGGAAGGTGGAACGGGCCACCCCCGACACCATCGCGGAGTTCCGCGAACTCCTGGACGACGCACGGCGCCATGTCGCTGCCTGGGCGGTCGACGATCCCGAGCAGTCGGCACGCATCTCGAGGCTCGGCGACGATCTCGCCCGCCTCGACACGTGGTGCGACGACGGGCTCGACGGCGAACGGCCCTTTGATGCTCTCTGGCGTCTCGCGTCGCGGCGATTCTCCCTCGAAGGCCAGGAAATGGTGGTGGCCTTGTTGCTTGAGCACCAGGGCACCCTGATCGACGGGCTGTGCGAGTCCATGAGTTCCGGCGGTCTGCCGGCCTTGAAGGCGGCCATGCCGCTGGGCGACCTCATCAACCTCATCGACGACAACTACGGCTGGGCTCTCGCCATCGACCATGCCGCCCCGGAGTCCCGCCAGCGATTCTGGTACTACTCGCAGGAAAAGCTCGAACCTCGCGTGGGGGATCGCTACACCGAGCCCGGTGCCGACCTGGAAATGGCCGTGGCCATCGGCCGCGATGTCGCCATGCTAAGGGCGGGACTCCTCGATCACGATCCGCGGATCAGCGTCGCCGACTTTCTTGTCACGGCGCCGGAGTGGCGAAGCACGGTGCGCCGCGTCCAGCACCTCGCCCACCTGCCCTACGCGGAAATTCGCGACAATCTTCTGGCGGCTGACCGGCGTCCGGTCGACATCCTGCGTTTCAAGCTGGCCTTCTTCGGCGCCAACGGATTCGATCCCAAGTCCGACCTCTGGACCCGCGTGACCATGTATCAGGGGGCACCGCTCCCCGCCGACATCACCGGTGGCACGGAGCCGCAATGGATCTTCCCCTGTCCGTGACAGCGTCTCGTGACCTTCTCTCGCTCAACGAGGTCCTCTTCCACCTCGCCCGTGCCGCCGCCGGCGCCGGCGCCCCCGTCGGCATCTGCGAGGAGTTTGCCGCCACCGCATCGTGGCTTGCCTTCATCCGCATGGACCCGGCCCGGGCAGCGCTGCCGGCGCTCGATGCCCTGGCCGGGGGTCAAAGCAGCGGTGACCTCGTGATCCGGGAGGGTCGGATCGCCTGCCGCGAAGGCCGGATGGTGTCGGCGATCTTCGCCGGCCCCGTCATCATGGACCGGCTCTCCATGGAGCCGGCCGAACCTGTGACACTCCAAGTCGACGAGGTGGATGTCCCGCTTCTTCTTGCAGGCGCCGCGGCCGCTTCCGGTTTGGGCCACGCCCGCCTTGTCATGCATGCAGGCGCCGGAACGGTCATCGACGTCGCCGGGGGAAAGGTGGCGGTTAAGGGAGGCGCCACCTGCGACCGGGCAGCAGTGACGATCATGGCGAATGCACCGGGCGCCGCCGTTCCCGACTGCGCGCCCCTGCACGTCATCGACGAGGGAAGAAAAGCGGCACTGGAACACGGAATTGCTGTCGACAGCACGGCCTGGTCCGGCATTCTCGCCTACTACTACAAGACACTGGTGCCCTCGACCGAGCGGTCGCGAAGCGCTGGCGCGGGGCCGGCCGACGGGACCTGACAGCATCATCATGCTCCCCTTCACATTGTCCGGTGTCTTCGCCAAGATGTGGTGCCCGTCACCCACCAATCCGGACAGCCGATGAAGTGTGCAGTATTGCGGGAGCGTCACCCCGGCGAGACCAGGGTTGCCGCCTCCCCGGACATGGTCAAAAGGCTGAAGAACCAGGGTGTCGATGTTGCCATTGAAGCGGGAGCAGGCGAGGCCTCGGGCTGGACGGATGACACATTTCTCCAGGCTGGCGCCATCATGTCTGCCGATGCTGGAGATGTACTGGCAGGTGCCGACGTCGTCTTCAAGGTCAGCCGACCGGTCACGACGGACGAAATCGACGAGGTGGTCCTCATCCCGGAAGGGTGTGTCGTCGTCGGTCTCATCAATCCCCTCGTCGACCGCGAACAGTATGCCGGATACGCCGCCAGGCGGCTGACCGTTCTGGCCATGGAGCTGATCCCTAGAATCAGCCGCGCCCAGTCCATGGACGCCCTGACCTCCCAGGCCAGCCTGGCCGGCTACAAGGCGGTGCTGGACGCCTGCATGTTCTTCGGCCGCGCCATGCCCATGATGATGACTGCCGCCGGAACCATCGCGCCGGCGCGGGTGCTGGTTCTTGGCGCCGGCGTGGCGGGGCTCCAGGCCATTGCCACCGCACGGCGACTTGGCGCCGTGGTCGAGGCCTTCGATGTACGGGCGGCCGTCAAGGAGGAGGTGGAGAGCCTCGGCGCCAGCTTCGTGGAGGTCCCCGGCGCCGATGACGCCGAGACCCGGGGAGGCTATGCGCGGGAGATGGATGATGCCTTTCTCGCCCGCCAGGGTGAGGTGATCGCGGGCGCCCTCAAGAAGGCCGACATCTGCATCACCACCGCGCGCATCCCCGGGCGCCCGGCGCCGCGGCTCGTGACCGCCGCCATGGTCCGGCACATGAAACCCGGTTCGGTCATCGTCGATCTCGCGGTCGAGGACGGTGGCAATTGCGATGGCAGCCGTCGTGACGAGGTGGTCGATGCCGACGGCGTCACCATTGTCGGATTCTCCAACGTGGCGGGACGCCTGGCGGCCGATGCTTCGAACTTCTATGCACGCAACCTCTTCAATCTCATCACGCCCTTCATCGATACCGCAGCCGGACGCCTGGCGCTTGACCACGCAGACGAGGTCATCAGCGGAATGTGCGTGATGCGTGACGGCGTGCTTGTCCACCCCCTGCTCTGCGACACGAAGGAGAGCTGAGTTCATGGAAGCCGCTGTCGATCCGTTGTTCTTCCGGTTGACGATCTTCGTGCTCGCCATCTTTGTCGGGTACCACGTTGTCTGGGCCGTGACCCCGGCACTCCATACGCCCCTGATGTCGGTCACCAACGCGATTTCCAGCGTCATCATCGTCGGTGCGCTGATCGCTGCCGGCCCGGCAGGAATGGACCTCTCGGGGGTCCTTGGTTTCATCGCCGTCACCCTGGCGGCCATCAACATCTTCGGCGGCTTTGCCGTGACCCAGCGCATGCTGGAGATGTTCCGCAGGAAGGACGGCGCCAGGGGACAGGATCCATGACCGCCGACCTGGCGGCCCTCGCCTATCTGGTTGCGGCGGTCTGCTTCATCCTGGCGCTGAAGGGCCTCTCGGCGCCGGGATCATCGCGCCGGGGCAATCTCGTCGGCATGATCGGCATGGTCATCGCCGTGGCGGTGACGATTGCCGATCCTTCCGTCATGTCCTACTGGTGGATCGTTGCCGGTCTTGTCATCGGCGGCGGCATCGGCACGGCCATCGCCTTCAACATCCGGATGACGGCGATGCCGCAGCTGGTGGCGGCCTTTCACAGCCTCGTGGGCCTGGCGGCCGTTCTCGTCGCCGCGGCGGCGCTCTATTCTCCGCAAGCCTACGGCATTGTCGGCGCCGACGGCGCCATCCGGCTCGACAGCAGGATCGAGATGATCCTCGGCATGGCGATCGGCGCTATCACCTTTTCCGGTTCCGTGGTCGCCTTCGCCAAGCTCCAGGGGCTTGTGTCCGGCGCACCGATGGTCTTCCGGGGACAGCATCTTCTCAACCTGCTGATCGGCGTCGTCATGGCCGCTGCCGGCGTGTGGTTTGCCGCCGACGGCAACACGGACGCCTTCTGGATTGTCGCCGCTCTGGCCTTCCTGATCGGTGTCACCCTCATCGTCCCGATCGGCGGTGCGGACATGCCGGTGGTTGTTTCCATGCTCAACAGCTACTCCGGCTGGGCGGCGGCCGGTATCGGCTTCACCCTGGAGAACGAACTCCTCATCATCACCGGCGCCCTCGTCGGTTCTTCCGGCGCCATCCTGAGTTACATCATGTGCAAGGGCATGAACCGTTCCTTCTTCAACGTCATCCTGGGCGGATTCGGTGGTGCCGGACCGGTGGACACGGCAGCCGGCCAGCGCAAGGTGAATCAGGGCAGCGCCGACGACGCGGCTTTTATCCTGCAGAATGCCCGCAAGGCGATCATCATTCCCGGATACGGCATGGCGGTTGCCCAGGCACAGCACGCCCTGAGGGACCTGGCCGACAAGCTCAAGGACAATGGCGTCGAGGTGGCCTACGCCATCCACCCCGTCGCCGGGCGCATGCCCGGGCACATGAATGTCCTGCTCGCTGAAGCCAACATTCCCTATGACGAGGTCTTCGAACTCGAGGAAATCAATTCACAGTTCGCCACGGCCGACGTCGCCTTCGTGATCGGCGCCAACGATGTCTGCAATCCCCTGGCCAAGACCGATCCGTCGTGTCCGATTGCCGGCATGCCGGTACTCAATGCGGAGAATGCGGCCGCCGTCATGGTGGTCAAGCGATCGCTTTCGCCGGGATATGCCGGCATCGACAACCCGCTGTTCTATCGCGACAACACCATGATGCTGTTCGCGGATGCGAGGAAGATGGTCGAGGATATTGTGAAGGGACTTTGAGAGGGGGTCAGGCGTTGCCTTCCCTCAGAGCCCGCTTGCGGGCCATCTTGCGGGCCCGGCGCACACCTTCGGCGCGCTCGCGCTTCTTCTTCTCCGACGGCTTTTCGAAGTGGCGGCGCAGCTTCATTTCACGATAGACGCCCTCGCGCTGCAGTTTCTTCTTCAGCGCCCGCAGGGCCTGGTCGACATTGTTGTCGCGGACAATGATGTGAACGATGGGTCTTCTCCTCAAGGTTCGGCCGGGCGGCCGCCGGCATCGTGATATGCTCGCACGTGTGCTATTAGCATGGCATCGAGGGACTTGTGAAGGGTGCATGGCAGAGGGAACCGATGACGGTGATGCTTGGAGATATCCGCCTCGACCGGATCGAGGAGTCTTCGGACATCGGCGACGTCCCCCATCTCGACTTTCCCGACGCCACACCCGAGGCGCTGACGCCCTACCTGGGGTGGCTGCAGCCGGCTGCCATCGATCCGGTGACGGGCGGCACCATCATGCCGATCCATGCCTGGCTCGTGCGCACACCCCGCTGCACCATCCTGCTTGATACCTGTGTCGGCAACCACAAGACCCACCCCTCGCTGCCGTCCTTTCACCAGCAGACCCATTACCGGCTTCTCGACGACCTGGCGGCACTCGGGGTTTGTGCAAGCGACATCGACATCGTGCTCTGCAGCCATCTTCACTACGATCACGCCGGCTGGAACACGCGGCTGGAGAACGGGTTGTGGGTGCCCACGTTTCCATGTGCCCGCTACCTCTTCTGCCAGGAGGAACTCGATGCCGCCGAGGCCGCGGCACAGCAGGGTGATTCGGTCTGGCGGGAAAGTGTCTCACCGGTACTCGAGGCCGGTCAGGGCGAGGTCGTCGCCATGGACCACGAACTTGACGACATGATCCGCCTTGAGCCAACACCCGGACACACGCCGGGTCACGTCGCCACCCATCTCGTTTCCGGGGGGGAGCGGGCCATCATGGTCGGCGATCTCATCCACTCGCCCCTTCAGTTGCCCCATCCCGAATGGAGTCCCGTCTGGGACCACGATCCGGTGATGGCGGCGGCGACCCGTCGCCGCATCCTCGAACTGCTGGCCGACACCGGCACCCTGATGCTGACACAGCACTTTCCGGCGCCCTCGGCCGGGCATGTCTATTCCGCCCGCACGGGTTTCGGCTGCCGCTACCTTGGAGGCGGCATGGTGCACGGCGAGGAGGCCGTCGGATGGCCTTGCTGAAGATCGCGCGCATGGGGCACCCGGTGCTGGCGCAACGCGCCGAAGAGGTGGCTGATCCGACGGCGCCCGAGGTGCGCTCCCTCGTCGAAGACATGATTGAAACCATGCACGATGCTCACGGCGTGGGTCTCGCCGCTCCCCAGGTCCATGTCCCCTTGCGCATCGTGGTGTTCATGCCTCCCGATGCCCCGGAGGAAGATCCGGTCCTGGCGCTTGTCAATCCGCGCCACGAGATTCTCACGGACGAGCGGGTCGAGGGCTGGGAGGGATGTCTCTCCGTTCCCGGGCTGCAGGGGCTTGTACCGCGAGCGCCCAGGGTGAGCTATGTCGGCACCACGCCTGACGGCACAGAGGTCTCAAGGACCGTGGACGGCTACCATGCGGTGGTGGTCCAGCACGAATTCGACCATCTCGACGGCATCCTCTACCCGCAGCGGATGACGGACATGCGACATCTCGTCTTCAGTTCGGAGCGGCACTGGCGCGTCGACGAGGACGAGACATGACGACGGCTTCCCCCGACAGGCAGGATCTCCGGCGGCGTCTTCTCGCCGCCACTCTTCCCCACGTACCCTTTGAAGGCTGGACCCGAGCGTCGATCGATGCCGGCGCCGGCGATGCCGGCATGGCGGTCGGCGAGGCACGGCGGCTGTTTCCGGAAGGGGCCGACGAGATGGTGTCCTTCTTTTTCGCCGAGGGGGACCGCGCCATGCTTGACGGGCTCTCCCGGATCAACCTGAAAGACATGAGGGTGCGCGACCGCATCGCCGCGGCGGTGAGATTCCGCCTTGAGGTCGATGACGGACATCGTGAGGCGGTGTTGAGGGCCACCGCCGTGAAGACCGGACCTTCCGGCGCCAGGGCTCTCTGGCGTACGGTCGACGCCATCTGGCATGCCGCCGGAGACACGGCAACCGACTTCAACTACTACACGAAGCGCCTGCTGCTGGCGGGCGTCCATACGGCCACGCTGCTGTGCTGGCTCAACGACGACAGCCCGGGCCGCGAAAAGACCTGGGCCTTTCTCGACCGACGCATCGCCGATGTCATGTCCATCAACGGGCTGAAGGCACGCCTGCCCCGACTGCGACCGGGACCGATAGCCCGTTTCGCGATGTCACGCTCGCCCTTTTCCGGCTGCCGGCCCAATCGATGATGATGCCGGCGTTGCCACGGCAGTCCCATCCTCTGGCGCGTTGTCGGCGTCAGGTTTCATGCTCCGCCACGTCTGTGGAAGGGCCACTTCGCCGATAATCCAATGACATCCGACGTCAGCAGGGTCGTGCCCGCAAAGGCAACGCAGGAAGCCTGACAATCAAGGGCTGGTCAGGCGTACGGGACGCCCGGCGTCAAGGACGTCCCGAAATCGCTTACTCGCATTCTTCGTAGCGTGATCCCGGAACTTCAATTCATGGCTGGCCCACGTCTGAACACGCTTGCACGGTGGCTTCTACCGTACGACAAGCAAAGCCGTGTCGCGGACCACTGACCGGATATTGAGAGGAGGTGACCTGTCACCCGGACAGGTCTACTTTCTCCTGATGTTGAGCCGTATCCGGTCATTCTGGGACGGTGTTGAGCTCCTGATCAGTCGCGGTATCCCTTGGCGTTTTGTCACACGCGCGAAGGGAGAGTTTCATGTCAGACAGCGGTGTTGTGCGCTCGCGGTCGCCGAGG
>MPMV01000019.1 GCA_002238685.1 bacterium EF100-94H03 bin56 | reverse complement strand
CTTAAGAGAGAACATGTTTTATGTCAGTATGTTACAGATTCGTTCAGCACCGAAGGTGCGGCCCTGGTGTGCGGCACCAGCCTCCAGTCAGCGCCGCTCGCTCTTCTTGGAAACCCCTCTGCAGGGGAGAACGGACAGCGCCATGCCGGCAGTTGTCAGGAGACGGCCGATTGCCGCGGAACCCCCGCGGCCTTGACAGCCCGGTAAAGAACAAATAAAGAACAAATATGACTTCTGACTGCTCCCTCGATCCTGGAAGAGCGGACGTCCGTCCGATCCGCTCCGACGCGTCTGCCGCCTCGAAGAACACCGGCCTTGCGGTGTTGCGCCGGCACATCGCGGCGCTGGAGCGGCGCTCGCCGGGACAGGCGGCTCCTGTTGACCTGCCACGGTCCTGGCGGACCGGGATCGAGATGCTGGACGGGGCGCTGGCGGCGGACCGGGGGCCGGAACCGGCGGCATCCGGACTGATCCTGGGCGGGGGGGCCGAGGCGGCGGGGGCGGCCCCGGTCGCGCGGCCGGGGGGCCGGAACGGGCGGCATCCGGACTGATCCTGGGCGGGGTGCACGAGGCGGCAGGCGCGTCCCCGGTCGACCGGCCGGCGGCCCTGGCCTTTCTTGCCGCCCTGCTGGTCCGACTCGGCCGGCACGGTCCGGTGGCGGTCTGCCAGGGTCCCGGCAGCGTCGCCCGGCTGGGCCGGATCTACGGACCGGGCTGGCGGGGTCTCGGCGCGGGGCCCGCGGGGCCGGGGGACGGTGGGGGCCCGGCTGGGCCGGATCTACGGACCGGGCTGGCGGGATCTCGGCGCGGATCCGGCGGACCTGGTGATCGTCGAGACCCGGCGCGAACGGGATGTACTGTGGGCGATGGAGGAGAGTTTGCGCAGTGGCGCGGCTGCGGCGGTTCTGGGCGAGGCGGAACAGCTTGCCTTCGTCGCCAGTCGTCGCCTGGCGCTGGCCGCGCGCGAGGGTGCGACACCCTTGCTGCTGCTGCGCGGCGACGGACTCGCCCCGGCAAGCGCCGCCTTCTCACGTTGGCGTGTTGCGGCGTGGCCGGGTTCTGCCTCGCCGTTCGATGAGGCCGCTCCCGGCCTGCCTCGCTGGCGCCTGGAACTGACGCGCTGCCGGGGCGGGCGGCCCATGACCTGCATTGTGGAGTGGAACCGTGAGACGGGTAGTTTCGATATGGCTGCCGCGCTGGCCGATCGACCGGCTGCGTCGCGCACGGCAACGCGCCGTCCTGCCCTCGGGCGGGCTGTCGGCTGAGCCGGTTCCGTTCGCGCTCACCGCGCCGGGCCGGCACGGCGCAGTGCTGGCGGCGGTCAACCGGCAGGCCGAAGCGGCAGGAATCGTGCCCGGCATGCGGCTTGCGGACGCCCGCGCCCTCCTGCCCCGCCTCGTCACCGCCGGATCCCGGCCCGAAGAAGACCGGCGTGGCCTCGAACGCCTCGCACTGTGGTGCCACCGTTTCACGCCCTCGAGCGCGGTCGACGGTGCGGACGGACTGCTGCTCGACATCACGGGCTGCGCCCATCTCTTCGGCGGCGAAGCGGCGATGGCGGTGGAGGTGGAGGCGCGCCTTGCGGGGCTTGGCTTCGAGACGCGGACCGGCCTTGCCGACACCCCCGCTGCCGCCTGGGCGCTCGCCCGCTTCGGCGGCGAGGGACGGCGCATCGCCGAACCCTGCCGGACCCTGGCCGTGCTGGCGCCGTTGCCGGTCGAGGCGCTCAGGCTTGCATCCGAAGACACCCGCCTGTTGCGCCGCCTCGGCCTTGCGACCGTCGGTGCGGTGGAAACCTTGCCGCGCGCGGCGCTTGCCCGCCGCTTCGGCCGGCACAGCGGCGCCGCGCTGAACCGTCTCGACTGCGCACTCGGGCGCCGCGCCGACCCTGTCGCGTCCCTGCCGCCGCCGCCCGCCTTCCTTGCGCGCCTTGCCTTTGCGGAACCGCTGATCGATCTCGCGGCGCTGGAGGCATCGCTGGCCCGCCTGCTGGACACTCTCTGCGCCTCGCTGGAACAGAAAGGACTGGGCGTGCGGGATCTTGTGCTCCTGTTCTTCCGGGTGGATGGCGGCACGGCACGGCACCGTGTTTCTACCACCCGCGCCAGCCGCGATGGCGCGCATCTTGGAGGCCTCTTCGCCGGAAAGATCGAAACCGTGGACCCTGGTTTCGGGATTGACGCCGTGGTGCTCCACGCAGACCGCACCGAGCCGCTTGCGCCGGAGCAATACCGGCTGGCGGCTGACGGACTGGAGGGCAGGGGAGGCAGTGGCGAACTCGCCCGCCTGATCGACCGTCTGCAGGCCCGTCTCGGGAAAGGATCCGTCTTTCACCTCGAACCGGTCGCAAGCCACCTGCCGGAGCGTGCCGAGCGGCGGATGGACCCCGGTCGGGAGGGCGCGATACGGCCCGCGCAGCCAGGGATGCCGCAACGACCCCTTCGTCTGTTCGACCGGCCCGAGCCAGTGAACGCCGTAGCGGAAGTACCGGACGGGCCGCCGGTGCTGTTCACCTGGCGCCGGCTCTGCCGCCGCATCGTCCGCGCCGAGGGGCCTGAACGCATTGAGCCGGAATGGTGGGCCAGCGGTCCGCAAGACAGGCCGCGCGACTATTACCGTGTCGAGGATCAGGACGGCCGCCGCTACTGGCTCTTCCGGGCCGGGCTCTATCGGGACGCCGGCGGCAAGGGGCCGCCCCGTTGGTATATCCACGGGCTTTACGGATGAGCGGCGTCGTTTATGCAGAATTGCAGGCGAGCAGCAATTTCAGTTTCCTGCGCGGCGCCTCCCATGCGCAAGAGCTGGTGGAGGAGGCCGCGCGTCTCGGACTTGCGGCCATCGGCATTGCCGACCGCAACACGCTTGCCGGCGCGGTGCGCGCCCACGTGGCGGCCAAGCAGGCCGGCATCCGACTCCTGACCGGCGCGCGTCTCGACCTCGCCGACGGTGTCTCGCTGCTCTGCTACCCCCGCGACCGCGCCGCCTGGGGCCGCCTCTGCCGGCTGCTCACCCTCGGTCAGCGGCGTGTGGCCAAGGGAAAATGCCTGCTCTACCGGGAGGACCTGCTTGCTCATGCCGAGGGGCAGCTGCTGATCGCGCTGCCCCCGGAAGATGGCAGCGGCAAGGGTTTCGGGGCGGAACTCGCCAGGCTGCGCCACGCGCATGACGGGTCGCTCTATCTTGCCGCGCACATGCTCCATCGAGGCGGCGACCGCGCCCGTCTCCATCGCCTGGCGGCGCTTGCGGAGCGCACCGGCACGCCATTGCTGGCCACCAACGACGTCCACTACCACCGGCCTGGGCGACGTCCCCTTCAGGACGTGCTGACGGCCATTCGCGAACGTGTCACCGTGGCGCAGGCGGGTTGGCGCCTTGCCGCCAATGCCGAGCGCCACCTCAAGGAGGGAACCGAGATCGCGCGCCTCTTCCGCGGTCATGAGGAAGCGGTGGCGCGGAGCCTCGAAGCCGTCTCCCTTTGCAGCTTCAGCCTCGACGAGATCGCCTATGAATATCCCGATGAGCCGGTGCCACCCGGCTCGTCGCCGCAGCGTCATCTGGAGGCGCTCGTCCGGAAGGGCGCGGCCTGGCGTTATCCGGACGGCATTCCGGAAAAGGTTTCCACTGCGCTCCGGCACGAGCTCGGGCTGATCGACGAGCTCGACTATGCACCCTATTTCCTCACCGTCCACGACATCGTGTGTTTCGCCAGGGAGAAGGGCATCCTCTGCCAGGGGCGGGGCTCGGCGGCAAACTCGGCCGTCTGCTACTGCCTCGGCATCACCGCCGTCGACCCGGTGCGAATCGACCTGCTGTTCGAGCGCTTCGTCTCCCGCGAGCGCCGCGAGCCGCCCGACATCGACATCGATTTCGAGCATGAGCGGCGCGAGGAGGTGATCCAGTACATCTACGGGCGCTATGGCCGCGAACACGCCGGGATCGCCGCCACCGTCATCTCCTACCGCGCCCGCAGCGCCGTGCGTGATGTGGGCAAGGCGATGGGACTCTCCGAAGATACCGCCGCGGCGCTGGCCGCCGCCGTCCGTGACATGCACCGCGAGGGCGTGCCCGAACAGCGCCTCCGCGAGGCCGGGCTTGACCCTGCCGATCCGCTGCTGCGCCGGACCGTCGCGTTCGCGACGGAACTGCAGGGCTTCCCCCGCCATCTCTCGCAGCATGTCGGCGGCTTCGTGCTGACACGCGGTCGACTCGACGAGACCGTGCCCATCGGCAATGCGGGGATGAAGGATCGCACCTTCATCGAGTGGGACAAGGACGACCTCGAGGCGCTTGGCCTGATGAAGGTTGATGTGCTCGGTCTCGGCATGCTGACCTGCATCCGCAAGGCCTTCGAACTCCTGGCCGCGCTCAAGGGCCTGGATATCACGCTCGCCACCGTGCCGAAGGAGGACGGGCAAGTCTATGACATGCTCTGCCGGGCCGACACGATAGGCGTCTTCCAGATCGAGAGCCGGGCGCAGATGAACATGCTGCCGCGGCTGAAGCCGCGCTGCTTCTACGATCTGGTGATCGAGGTGGCGATCGTGCGGCCGGGCCCGATCCAGGGCGACATGGTGCATCCCTATCTGCGCCGGCGGGACGGGCTGGAGAAAGTGATCTATCCGGCGCCCGCGCCCGAGCACGGGCCGCCGGACGAGTTGCGCAAGGTTCTGGAGAAGACACTCGGCGTGCCGCTCTTCCAGGAACAGGCGATGCGCATCGCCATGGAAGCCGCCCGGTTCACGCCGGATGAGGCCAATACGTTGCGCCATGCCATGGCGACCTTCCGCAAGCGCGGCACACTCAGCTGCTTGCGGGACCGGATGGTGGACCGGATGACCGCGCGCGGCTACGACCCGGAACTTGCGGTGCGGTGCTTTCGCCAGATCGAGGGCTTCGGGGATTACGGCTTTCCCGAGTCTCATGCCGCGAGCTTCGCGCTGCTGGCCTGGGTCTCCTCCTGGCTCAAATGCCACCACCCGGAGGTCTTTGCCTGTGCGCTGCTCAATTCCCAACCGATGGGCTTCTACGCTCCCGCCCAGATCGTGCGCGATGCACGCGAACACGGGGTCGAGGTGCTCCCGGCCGATGTCCATGCGAGCGGATGGGACAACAGCCTGGAGCGCATGGCGGACGGACGCCAGGCGCTCAGGCTTGGCTTCCGCCAGATCACCGGCTTCGGCAAGGAGGATGCGAAGCGCATCCTGGACGCACGCGACGACAAGCCCTGGAGGGATATCGCCATGTTGCAGCGCGATACCGGGATCGGTGCCGCCGCCATCGAGACGCTGGCTGCCGCCGATGCCTTCGGCTCCATGGGGCTCGACCGGCGCCAGGCTCTCTGGCAGGTCCGCGCCTTGCCGAAAGGACAGCCGCTGCCACTGTTCGAGGCGGCGGGCGGGCCGATCGAGGGGGCGGAGCTGCCGGCCGCGCTGCCTGCCATGGCGCCCGGCGAGCAGGTCGTCGAGGACTACCGCACACTCAGGCTTTCGCTCCGGGCACATCCGCTCGCCTTTCTGCGCGAGCGCCTGGCGAAGAAAAGCGTGTTTGCGGCCGAGGCGGTGGCCCGTGCCCGGGACGGCGAGCGCGCATCCACGGCCGGCCTCGTCCTGGTCCGCCAGCGCCCGGGCAGCGCCAGCGGCGTCGTTTTCATGACGCTGGAAGATGAAACCGGTGTCGTGAACATCGTGATCTGGTCCAGTGTGCTGGAGAGTTTTCGCAGGGCGGTGCTGGGCGCGCGCCTCGTCCTGGTCCGGGGGCGTATCCAGCGCACCGGCGACATCGTCCACCTCGTCGCCGAACGGCTGGAAGACCTGACCAGCTGGCTCGACCTGCTGACGCCGGAGGACGGGACCGCGCCGCCGCCCGGCCCCGTCGCCTTCCCCTCGCGCCATCCGCGCAACCTGCGCACGATCCCGAAATCGCGTGACTTCCGGTAAGACGGAGCCTGCCGGGCCTGCTTATGTTCCGGCGGCGATGTCGGCGATGTCGCGGATGATGGCCGTGATGTCGTAGTCCCGTGGCGAGTAGGTTCTTGCCACACCGGCATTCCTGAGGAGCGGGATGTCGGCATCGGGAATGATGCCGCCGACGACGATGGGAACGGTGTCGCAGCCCTCCTCGTCCATGAGGCGCCGGATCTCCGTCACGAGGCGGACGTGGGCGCCCGAGAGAATGGAGAGTCCGACCACGTGCACGCTCTCCTCGAGAGCGGATGAGGCAATCTGCTCGGGCGACAGCCTGATCCCCTGGTAAACGACCTCGATACCGCAGTCGCGGGCGCGCAGGGCAATCTGCTCGGCGCCATTGGAGTGACCATCAAGCCCGGGCTTGCCGACAAGGAGTTTCAGCCTGCGGCCCAGGACCTGTGACGCGCGTTCCACGTGGCGGCGGGCGGTGGCAAGGTCACCGGCGGAGACAGCCGGTGCCGCTGACAGTCCGGTGGGTGCACGGTAGCCGCCAAAGACCTCGCGCAGGGCTCCGCCCCACTCTCCGGTGGTCACTCCCGCTTCGGCACAGGCAATGGAGGATTCCATGATGTTGCGGCCCTCGCGGGCGGCCGCCCTGAGATCATCGAGGGCTGCGCCCGCCGCACTGTCATCACGGCTGGAGCGCCATGCCGCCAGGCTGGCGATCTGTGACTCCTCGGCGTCATGCGAGACGGTCATGAATCCGTCGCCGGTGAGCGGCGAAGGAGCCGATTCGGTGAACACGTTGACGCCGACGACCGGCGTTTCTCCCGATTCGATGGCGGCAAGCCTCCTGGCGTTCGATTCCACCAGGCGCTGTTTCATGTAGCCTGATTCAACCGCGGCGAGGGCGCCACCGGCCCTGTCGATGACATCGATTTCCTCGAGGGCGGCCTGCTTCAGGTCTTCGACCTTCGATTCGATGGCGGCGTTGCCGTCGAAGATGTCGTCGAACTCCAGGAGATCGGTTTCCATGGCGACGATCTGCTGCAGGCGCAGGCTCCACTGCTGGTCCCATGGCCGTGGCAGACCGAGAGCCTCGTTCCATGCCGGCAACTGGACCGCGCGAGCCCGCGCCTTCCTCGACAGGGTCACCGCGAGCATCTCGAGGAGAATGCGGTAGACATTGTTTTCCGGCTGCTGTTCCGTCAGTCCCAGGGAGTTGACCTGGACGCCGTAGCGGAAGCGGCGGAATCTCGCATCCCCGATGCCGTATCGCTTGAGAGTGATGTCGTCCCACAGCTCGGTGAACGCCCGCATCTTGCACATTTCCGTGATGAACCGGATGCCGGCGTTGACGAAGAAGCTGACGCGCCCGACGACCCGGGCAAAGTCCTCGTCTGTCACCTCGCCCGATTCCCTGATCGCATCGAGGATGGTGATGGCGTTGGCCAGGGAGAAGGCAATCTCCTGGACCGGCGTCGCTCCCGCCTCCTGAAGGTGATAGGGGCAGACGTTGACGGGGTTCCAGGCGGGTGTTTCACGGACCGAGAAGAGGATGGTGTCCGTCGTCAGCCTGAGAGAGGGGCCGGGCGGGAAAATGTAGGTGCCGCGCGACAGGTACTCCTTGACGATGTCGTTCTGGATGGTCCCCTGGAGGGCCTTTCGGGCCACACCGCGCCTGTCGGCAAGCGCGATGTAGAGGGCGAAGAGCCATGGCGCGGTGGCGTTGATCGTCATCGACGTGTTCATGCGCTCGAGAGGGATGCCGTCGAACAGCGTTTCCATGTCGCCGAGGTGGGAGACCGGAACACCCACCCGCCCGACCTCGCCGCGGGCGATGGCCTCGTCGGCGTCGTGACCTGTCTGGGTCGGCAGGTCAAAGGCCACCGACAGTCCCGTCTGTCCGCGCTCCAGGTTCGTGCGGTAGAGCCGGTTGGAGTCCCTGGCCGTACTGTGGCCGGAATAGGTCCGCATGAGCCACGGACGATCCCTGTTCCGGTCGGGACTGGGAGGAGACGAGCTTGTCATGACATCCATCCACGCACGATCAGCGGTCAATCATGGTGCGATGCAATAAACGTTGCAAACGCCCGGCTGGGTAAAAACAATGGGATTGCAGCCGGTTCCCCTTTGACTTGTTGCAGTGCAACATGGAATTGACAGTGTTGAAACCGACAGGAGCGAGTGATGGTCATGGCAGCCGATGCGCCGTCCGGAGAGTACGAGGCGCCGATCAAGGATCTCTACGAAGTCGGCGAGATCCCGCCGCTGGGACATGTGCCGGCCAACATGTATGCGTGGGCCATCCGCCGTGAACGCCACGGCGAACCCTCGACGGCCATGCAGGTGGAGGTGCTGCCGACCCACGAGATCGACAGCAACGAGGTCCTGGTTCTCGTCATGGCGGCGGGTGTCAACTACAACGGTGTGTGGGCCTCTCTCGGCATCCCCATCAGTCCCTTCGACGTTCACAAGGGTGACGTCCACATCGCCGGGTCCGATGCCTCTGGAATTGTCTGGGCCGTCGGGTCCAGGGTGAAGCGCTGGAAGGTCGGCGACGAGGTCGTCATCCACTGCAACCAGGACGATGGCGACGACGAGGAATGCAACGGCGGCGATCCGATGTACTCCACCAGTCAGCGCATCTGGGGCTACGAGACCGGTGATGGCAGCTTCGCCCAGTTCACCCGTGTCCAGGCCCAGCAACTCATGGCCCGTCCGCGCCACCTCACCTGGGAAGAGTCGGCCTGCTATACCCTGACCCTGGCGACGGCCTACCGCATGCTGTTCGGTCACCGGCCGCATATCCTCAGGCCCGGTCACAACGTGCTGGTCTGGGGGGCTTCGGGCGGCCTTGGATCCATGGCCGTCCAGCTGATCGCCACCGCCGGCGCCAATGCTATCGGTGTCATCAGTGATGAGGAGAAGGCCGACTTTGTGCTGTCGCTTGGTGCGCGCGGCGTCATCAACCGCAAGAACTACGACTGCTGGGGGCGGCTGCCCGAGGTCTCGGATACCGCGGGCTACGGCGCCTACATGAAGAAGTGCCGCGAGTTCGGCAAGGCCATCTGGTCCTTCACCGGCAAGGGCAACGATGTCGATTTCGTCTTCGAACACCCGGGCGAGGCGACGTTCCCGGTCTCGTGCTTTGTCGTCAAGCGCGGTGGCATGGTGGTGTTCTGCGCCGGCACCACCGGCTACAACATCACCTTCGATGCGCGCTTCGTGTGGATGCGCCAGAAACGTATCCAGGGCAGCCACTTTGCCAATCTCATGCAGGCGGCACAGGCCAACCGGCTGATGATTGAGCGTCGGATCGATCCCTGCATGTCGGAAGTCTTCTCGTGGGATGACATTCCCCGCGCCCACATGAAGATGCGGGCCAACCAGCACAAGCCGGGCAACATGGCGGTTCTCGTGCAGTCCCCGCGACCGGGCTTGCGCACCCTCGAGGACGTTCTCGAAGGCTAGGGACGGATGAACGCCGACGCTCTTCTCGCACGCTGCCGCGGCGCCCTTGACGCCGCCGACCGCCTTCTCGGCGCGGCCCGCGCAGGAGTGAGGAGCATGGTGGTTGATGCCGGTGGCGCCATCGATTCCCGGCGCATCGATTCATGCCAGCATGCGGTCCACGGCCTTGCCTGGGTGGCAACCTGTGTCGAGAGCCTGCGCCAGATGCTCCGCTGGGCCGAATCCCTGGAGCCGGAGGGGCGGTTCGGCGAAACGGAACAGCTTGTACTCGACTGCGCCTTCCAGGAGTCCCTCGCCCAACTGACCGGCGGCATTGCCATGAGCCAGGGGGAAATCGTGCGCCTGCGTGATCTTGCGGTCAGCGGTGAGGATCTCCATGCCTTGTGGACCGATGACGTGGCGGATCTGATCAACCGCGGATCGACGAAGGAGAGCCTCTCCCGGCTCGCCCTTCTCCTCGGCGAAGGGCGTGTCGCCGACGCCGGACTCGAAGTTGACCTTGTCATGGTCCGCGACCAGTTCCGCCGCTATGCCGACGAGCGCATCAGGCCCAGGGCGCACGCCTGGCATCTTGGTGACGAACTGATTCCCCTCGAGATTCTGCGGGAACTGGCCGACCTCGGCGTCTTCGGACTGTCTGTGCCTGTGGAGCACGGCGGTCTCGGTCTCTCCAAGGTGGCGATGTGCGTGGTCACCGAAGAGCTCTCGCGCGGTTACATTGGCGTCGGCTCGCTCGGCACGCGCACCGAGATCGCTGCCGAACTCATCATCACCGGCGGCACGCCCGAACAGCAGCAGCGATGGCTCCCGGGCATCGTTTCCGGGGACATCATCCCGACAGCGGTCTTCACGGAACCGGGCACAGGCTCGGACCTCGGCAGCCTCGCGACCCGCGCAGTACGCGACGGCGACTGCTACCACGTCACCGGCAACAAGACCTGGATCACGCATGCTGCCCGTGCCGATCTCATGACACTCCTGGCGCGTACCGATGGGGATGAACCGGGTTACCGGGGCTTGAGCATGTTTCTGGCCGAAAAGCCGCGTGGCACCGGGGACGACCCCTTCCCCGCTCCCGGCATGTCGGGTGGCGAGATCGGCGTTCTCGGCTATCGTGGCATGAAGGAGTACGAGATCGGCTTCGACCACTTCGAGGTTCCGGCCGGGAGCCTGCTTGGCGGCGAAGAGGGCAGGGGGTTCAAGCAACTGATGGCGACGTTCGAGTCTGCGCGCATCCAGACTGCAGCCAGGGCCACCGGGGTGGCCCAGGCCGCTCTTGAAGCAGGTCTGGCCTATGCCCTGGAGCGTCAACAGTTCGGGCGTGCCATCGCCGGGTTCCCGCGTGTTGCCAACAAGCTCGCGTGGATGGCCGTCGAGACGATGATGTCCCGCCAGCTGTGCTGGTACGCGGCGCGGCGCAAGGACTCCGGGCGGCGCTGCGATCTCGAGGCGGGCATGGCCAAGCTTCTCGGCGCCCGGGTGGCCTGGTCGGCGGCCGACAACACCCTGCAGATCCATGGAGGCAACGGCTATGCCCTCGAGTACGAGGCAAGCCGGCTGCTGTGCGATGCCCGTATCCTCAACATCTTCGAGGGTGCGGCGGAAATCCAGGCACATGTGATTGCCAGGCGACTGCTCGCCGTGGCGAACTGATCATGGCGGCCCCGACCGGAAGAGGGCGGTGACATCATGAACTGGATTGGCTATGCGATCCTGGGCTTTGTTGCTCTCACCCTCATCGCCCTTTTCGTCGGCATCGGCGGGTTTGCCCGCGGAGGCGAGTTCAACCGGCGTCACGGCAACCGCATGATGCGCTTTCGCGTGGGATTTCAGCTGGCTGCACTGGTCCTTCTCGCCATCATGTTTCTCGTCATGCAGGGAGGGTAGAACCATCGTCAGGCTGGACAGGATCTATACCCGTGGCGGAGACCGGGGCGAGACGTCCCTGGGCGACGGCAGCCGGGTGGCCAAGCACGCCCTCAGGATCGAGGCCTTCGGCACCGTGGATGAGGCGAACTCCGTGATCGGCCTTGCCAGGGTGCATGCCGATGGTGACTGCGACGCGATGCTGGCGCGTGTCCAGAACGATCTCTTCGATCTCGGGGCCGATCTTGCCGTGCCCGAGGAAGGCCGCCGCGGTGCCGGAGCGCTGCGGATCACTCCCGCCCAGGTGGCGCGTCTCGAGAGTGAAATCGATACCATGAACGCCGGCCTCGAACCGCTGACCTCCTTCATCCTGCCAGGAGGATCCGATGTTTCGGCGTGGCTTCACCTGGCGCGTACAGTGGTACGCCGGGCCGAACGCCTGATCACCGCGCTCTCCCTCGAGGAGACCGTCAATCCGGCGGTTCTCGAATACACCAACCGCCTCTCCGATCACCTCTTCGTGATGGCGCGCCATCTCAACGACAACGGCCGCGCCGATCATCTGTGGGCTCCCGGCGCCACCCGGGAAGGGTGAGCCGGCATGCGCCGACGTTTCGTTGACTCCGGCAATCGAGCGGTCTTAGTGTGCCCTGCGAATTCCTGCCGCGGATTCCGATATTCCCTTGTCACAACAAGCGCCTGGAGAGGCACGCCATGAAAGTGCTCGTCCCGGTCAAGCGGGTCATTGATTACAACGTGAAGGTGCGCGTCAAGGCGGACCGTTCGGGCGTTGATCTTGCCAACGTCAAGATGTCGATGAATCCCTTCGACGAGATCGCCGTCGAGGAAGCGATTCGCATGAAGGAGGCGGAAACCGCCACCGAGGTGATCGCCCTGTCCCTGGGACCGACCCAGAGTCAGGAAACCCTGCGCACCGCGCTGGCCATGGGTGCCGATCGGGCCATCCATGTCGTTCACGACGGTGATCTCGAGCCGCTTGCCGTGGCCAAGATGATCGCCCGTATCGTCGCCGAGGAGTCGCCCGACGTGGTCATCCTCGGCAAACAGGCGATTGATGACGACGCCAACCAGACCGGCCAGATGCTCGCCGGGCTGCTGGGCTGGGCCCAGGGCACGTTCGTGTCGAAGATCGAGGCGGCAAACGGTTCGCTCAAGGTCGTGCGCGAGGTTGATGGCGGGCTCGAGTCGGTGATGCTGACGCTGCCGGCGATCATCACCGTGGACCTCAGACTCAATGATCCACGATACGCGTCACTCCCCAACATCATGAAGGCGCGGAAGAAGGAAATCGCCAAGCGAACCCCTGAAGAACTCGGTGTCGACGTGACGCCCCACCTGAAGGTGGTCAGTGTCGAGGAACCGCCACGCCGCAAGAGCGGCATCAAGGTCGGTTCTGTCGGGGAACTGGTGGACAAGCTGCAGAACGACGCCGGAGCGATCTGACATGGCGATACTGGTCTATGCGGAACACGACAATCAGGAACTTGCGGCGGCCACCGGGAGCGCCGTGACGGCCGCCCGGGAGATGGGTGGCGACATCACTGTCCTGGTGGCGGGCAGCGGTTGCGGAGCGGTGGCTGAAGCCGCTTCCCGGACCGCCGGCGTTGCCCGGGTTCTTCTTGCCGATGAGGCACCGCTCGAAGCTCAGCTCGCCGAGAACGTTGCCCCGCTCATGGCCCGCCTGGCGCCGGACTACAGCCATGTCGTGGCGCCGGCAACGACCACCGGCAAGAACATCATGCCGCGGGCCGCAGCATTGCTCGACAAGCAGCAGGTCTCGGACATCACCGAAGTGGTTGCCGCCGATACCTTCGTGCGCCCGATCTACGCCGGCAATGCCATGGCCACGGTCCAGTCAACCGACGACATCGTCTTTGTCACGGTTCGCACAACGGCCTTCGACGGCGCTGAAGAGAGCGACACGGCGGTTCCCGTCGAGGCGGTGTCGGGCGCGGCCGATGCCGGTCTCTCCAGCTTCGAGGGCGCCGCGCTATCCGGCAGCGAGCGCCCGGAACTGACCACGGCGCGCGTGGTCATTTCGGGTGGCCGCGGCATGAAGTCCGGTGACAACTTCGCCATGCTCGAAGAGGTGGCGGACATTCTCGGAGCGGCCGTTGGCGCCAGCAGGGCCGCTGTCGATGCCGGTTACGTGCCCAATGACTACCAGGTGGGACAGACCGGCAAGGTGGTGGCGCCGGAACTCTATCTTGCCGTCGGCATCTCGGGCGCCATCCAGCACCTGGCCGGCATGAAGGACAGCAAGGTCATCGCCTGTATCAACAAGGACGAGGAGGCGCCGATCTTCCAGGTTGCCGATTTCGGTCTGGTTGCGGACCTCTTCGATGCCGTTCCCGAGCTGAAGGCCGAACTTGAGCAAAGAGGCATCCAGCCGCGGTGACCGGGGGGACAGGCTGTTGGGCATGAAGATCAGGAGCATTGGCGTGATCGGTGCCGGCCAGATGGGGTCGGGAATCGCCCACGTCTGTGCCCTGGCGGGATACGACATCGTGATTATCGATGCGTCGCGGGCCCTCGCGCAAGCCGGCCTCGAGGTGGTGCGTTCGAACATGGAGCGTCAGCGGCGGCGTGGTGTCATCGATCAGGAACAGATGGATGCCGCGCTCGGCCGCATTGCCGTGGTCGACTCCTATGTCGGACTGGCTGACTGCGACTGTGTCATCGAGGCCGCGACCGAGAACGAGAAGGTCAAGAAGGAGATTCTTGTCGAGCTGACATCGACCCTCAAGGCGGATGCCATCATCTGCACCAACACCTCGTCGATCCCCATCACACGCCTTGCGGCAGCCACCGACAGGCCGGAAAAGTTCATGGGCATGCACTTCATGAACCCGGTGCCGATGATGAACCTGGTGGAACTGATCCGCGGGCTGGCCACCGACGGCGAGACCTTCGATACCATTCGCGCGCTGACGCTGGAACTCGGCAAGGTGCCGGCCAACGCCGAGGATTTCCCCGCCTTCATCGTCAACCGTATCCTGCTGCCGATGATCAACGAGGCGGTCTATGCCCTCTACGAGGGCGTCGGCACCGTCGACTCCATCGACACGGCGATGCGGCTCGGCGCCAACCATCCCATGGGCCCGCTCGAGCTCGCCGACTTCATCGGCCTCGATGTCTGCTATTCCGTCATGCAGGTGCTCTATGACGGCCTCGCCGACACCAAGTACCGCCCGTGCCCACTGCTCGCCAAGTACGTCGAGGCGGGCTGGCTCGGCCGCAAGTCCGGCCGCGGCTTCTACGACTACGCCGGCGAAACCCCGATCCCGACGCGCTAGCAACTTTTTCGGTGTCTACGGACGCTTCGTCGCGCCACCCTTGACCCCGATCGTCGGCCCCTCATTGCGGTGCTTGGTCGTGAGCGGTCGAAACACAATGCGGAAACGACTTCCGGAGTGCGGTCCTGGCGCCTCGAGGGGCCGCGCACTGTCATCCTTCGTGAACTTCCGGAAGCGCCCTCACTCTCCGGACCCCATGGGACAATCCGATACGGGCCGCCGCCATCGTTGGTGATGTCGACCTGAACGTCTCTGGAGACAAGAAGCACATGTTTGCGTTTCGGAACGTTGATGGCGTTCCTGTTGTGACCGTTTGAAAGGCGCTGAAACTGCTGTGCCAGATCCGGGAATCGGATCGCCACTGCGTTGTCGTGAACCTGTGTCATGCAGTCGGGATCTGGCGTCAGCGGACGAGTTGCCGGAGGAAACAGGCGAACCGGGCCGGCACCCAACCACCGAGGGCGGCAGCCGGAAGGTGAACAACCACCGTCTTGTTGTCCTGGCGGGCTCTCGAAATTGCAGTCGATGCGGAAAACCTCCATATCGATGGGTGGGGACGGACCTCACGGCATGAAACGCCATCCGTTGCTGGCGGATGGAGACTGCTCCGGCACCGGACTTCGCGGACGGTGTCGCCGCCGGCAATACGTGGAGTCGACCCTCCGTCTTCGAGAGTCGCACCTGCGCTCCTGCCTCAGAGCTCTTGCGCCTCGCCGGAGCAGGTGCCGATATGGTGGACAGCAACTGACAGGAGAACGCAGCCCATGAACGAGTCGAATGTCATGACTCTCGAGCAGATTGAGGAGCTCGCCTATCGGGCCCTGACGGCTGCAGGGACATCCGACGCCAATGCCAGGGCGCTCGCGCGTGCGACTGCGGCGACCGAGGGCGACGGTATCTCCAGCCACGGTCTCGCCTACATTCCGATCTATTGCGAGCACGTTCGCTGCGGCAAGGTTGACGGCCATGCCGAGCCCGAACTCTCGTGCCCGTACCCGTCGGTGGTGGCGGTCGATGCCAGAAGCGGCTTTGCCCACCCGGCCATCGATCTCGGTTTCGAGGCGCTGATTCCCACTGCACGCGCGCAAGGCATCGCGGCGCTGGCCGTGCGGAACTCATACAATTGCGGTGTGCTTGGCTATCACACCCGCCGGATTGCGCAAGCGGGTTTGCTGGCGATCGGCTTCACCAACGCACCGGCCTCGATCGCACCGGTCGGCGGGTCGCGGGCGATCGTCGGCACCAATCCGTTCTCTCTGGCCGCGCCGGATGGCGCGGGTGGCACCGCGATCCTGATCGACCAGAGCGCCAGCGTCGTCGCAAAGAGCGAGGTCATGAAGCGCGCCCGCGAGGGTACGCCGATTCCGGCGGGGTGGGCGCTCGGCCCCGACGGCAGGCCAACGACGGATCCGGACATCGCGCTCAAGGGTTCGATGGCCCCTGTCGGCGGCTACAAGGGTGTCGGCGTGGCCTTGTTGGTCGAAATCATGGCCGCGGCGATGACGGGCGCCACCTTGGGCGTGAACGCCAGCCCGTTCTCGGGCCCGCTCGGTGGTCCGCCCAATACCGGACAGTTCTTCCTCGCGCTCGACCCTGCTGCCACCTCCCACGGCTTGTTCAACGAACGGCTCGGCGTGCTCGTCGAAGAGTTGCGTGCTCAACCTGGCGCACGGATCCCCGGCGATGGTCGGGCGGAGGCCAACCGGCGCGCCTCCACACAAGGCGTGACGGTCGATCCGGCCGTTGTGGAAAGGGTCGACGACTGGACATAGCGAAAGGCCGTCGCCCACGCGTCGCCCCGCCAAATCCGAAGAAGCACGAAACCGGACTTTCTGCGCGGACATTGGGGTCCGCCGCATTTCGCACTGTCGCACTGTCGTCCAGCACGCTTGTCCCGGGAGGGTTCAGTTGTGGCGGCGGGCGAGATACCAGATGAAGCAGGCGATCTGGACCAGCACCCAGCCGCCGAAGGCGGCGAGGTAGCCCGAAGGCGAATAGCCGCCTCCCGCCGCAGGGAAGAGATCGAGCACGAGGCCGAAAAGGATCTGGAGAACGCCGCCGAGGGAGAAGGCGTAGAGGGCGAGCGTGGTGTTGACCCTGCCGGCCATGGCCACCGGGAATCTCTGGGTCATGTCGGCATAGAAGATGATGATCGCACCCCCGGTCGCCGAGAACGCCGCCGTCAGCACCCATGCAGGCAGTTCGCTGCCCAGTGCCAGCAACGCCTGTACGGCAATGAACACCAGTGTGACCGGGACCGCGACGAAGGAGACCGGGATACCGAACCGGCTCAGCCGTTCGGCAAGCCAGCCGAGGAAGGCATACCCCGCGATCATGGCCAGGCCGCCGATGAAGAGGGCCTCGGCCGCATTGCCGGCGTCAAGGCCGGCCATGTCGCGCAGCCATGGTCCGAACCACAGTGCCTGGGTGGAGAGCCATGCCGCCTGTGTCGTCATCACCAGAGGTGCCGCGGCCTGGAAGGCAGGAGAACGCAGGATGAGTCCCAGCCCCTTGAACTGATCGGCGAATGTCACCGGCGCGCCGGTCGTCCGGCGTTCCGGCACCACGACGTGGATGAGCACTGCCACCAGCAGGGTTACGGCAGCAAGCACGAGAAACAGGTGCCGCCAGCCGATGAGCGCAATCATGGCGTGAACCGGAGCGGATGCGGCCATGGCCCCCGCTCCGCCCGCGGCCAAAACCAGACCGTTGATCAGAGGCAGCTTTTGTCCCGGAAACCACAGTGCAAACATCTTCATGGCGGCCAGGAGGCCTCCGGCCATGCCTATGCCGATGATGGCGCGCGCCAGGGTGAGGACGGGGGTGCCGTCACCCTGGCTGAACAGAACCGCACCCGCTGCGGCGATGACAAGCAGTACCGCATGCGTGCGCCTGGGTCCGAACCTGTCGAGCGCCATGCCGAGAGGTATCTGGATACCGGCAAAGGCAAGGAAGAAGGCACTGGTCATCAGGCCGACGGCGGCGGCATCCATGGCCAGTTCCTCGCCGAGAACCGGTCCGAGAACGGCGTTCACGGTCCGGAAGAGATAGGAGAGGAAGTAACCCGCTGCGAAGGGAAGAAAGACGCGGCCCGCCAGGAACAGAAGGCCGCGGGCCGGCGCCTCGGGGGCAGTCATGTCAAGGGGGTCGCCATCGCGGTATCGAGGAGGTGCGGAGAATACCCGGTTGAAGCGGAAACGCCACGTTTGCAACCGTCACCGCTCGGCGGCGGCGCCTTGGACACGGTTGCCGGCGCCCGCTACACTCCGCGTCGCGTTCCGGCCCGTGGGCATGAGCCCGCGGACCGGTACCAGCATCGACAATCCGCTCCGGCGCCTGATCGGCATGTCAGCAACGAACAACCCCAACCCTGTCCGGGGCGGGCGCTTCCGCGAGGAGCCGTCCGCCATCATGGAGCGGATCAACGCCTCGGTGGACTTCGACCGCCAGCTGGCGCCCTACGACATCGCCGGGTCCAGGGCCCATGCGTCCATGCTGGCGGCCACGGGCATCCTCTCGGTCGCCGACAACGATGCCATCCAGGAGGGCCTCGATCGCATTGCCCGCGAGATCGAGGAGGGAACGATGACCTGGGATCCGGCGCTGGAAGATGTCCACATGAACATCGAGGCACGTCTTGCCGAGCTCATCGGTGAGCCGGCCCGGCGTCTGCACACCGCGCGTTCACGCAACGATCAGGTGGCGACGGACTTGCGCCTGTGGTTGCGCGATCACCTCGATCATCTCGATGACGCACTCACCCGTCTCCAGGAGTCGCTGATTGTCCAGGCGGAACGGCATGCCGCGTCGGTCATGCCGGGAATGACACACCTGCAGCCGGCCCAGCCCGTCACCTTCGGTCATCACATGCTGGCTTATGTCGAGATGTTCGGCCGGGACCGCGGCAGACTGAAGGACTGCCGGCGCAGAATGAACGAATCACCCCTGGGGGCTGCGGCACTGGCCGGGACATCGTTTCCGGTGGACCGCGAGGCGACCGCCGCCTCGCTGGGTTTCGACCGGCCGGCGGCCAACTCCATGGATGCGGTGTCGGACCGGGACTTCTGCCTGGAGTTTCTGGCCGCCGGCGCCATCATCGGCGTGCACCTGTCGCGCCTGGCGGAAGAACTCGTCCTGTGGACCAGTCCGACCTTCGGATTCGTGCGCCTGCCCGACAGTCTGACCACGGGCTCGTCGATCATGCCCCAGAAACGCAATGCTGATGCCGCCGAACTGGTGCGCGGCAAGGCCGGACGCCTGACCGGCGCGCTGGTGTCGCTCCTGACCGTGCTCAAGGGCCTGCCGATGACCTACGGCAAGGACATGCAGGAAGACAAGGAACCGCTCTTCGATGCCGCCGCGACGCTGATGCTGGTGATTCCGGCAACAGCGGCAATGATAGGCGGCATGACCGTCGACACGCAGGCCATGCGGGCACGCACGGATGACGGTTTCGTGACCGCGACCGATCTTGCGGACTGGCTGGTTCGCGAGAAGGGACTTGCGTTCCGGGAAGCCCATCACACCACCGGCCGTCTCGTGGCGCTTGCCGAGGAGAAGGGGTGTGATCTGGCGTCGTTGCCGCTTGACGCGATGCGTCGGGTGGACGACCGTCTCGACGCCTCGGTGCGCCAGGTTCTCACGATCGATGCTTCGGTCGCCAGTCGTGCGAGTCCGGGCGGTACGGCGCCACAACGGGTGGCTGAGGCGGCAGAGGAAGCCCGCAGGAGGTATCTTGCATGACCAGACGCAGCACCCTGATGCTGGTGCTTGCAGCCCTTGCGGCCGCATGCGGACGCAAGGGGGATCCGACACGTCCCGGTACGGACGCGGAGTCGGACGACAGTTGAACGCCTTTGCCTACCGCAACGGGCGGTTGCACGTGGAGGACGTGGATCTCGCGACCATTGCGCGCGAGATCGGAACACCCTTCTACTGTTACAGCGCGACGGCGCTGCGTGACCGCTTCCTTCATCTCAGGGATGTGATGGCCGGGACCGGCACATCGGTCCTGTATGCGGTCAAGGCCAACAGCAATCTCGCGGTCATCCATCTCCTCGGCGGCCTGGGTGCGGGAGCGGATGTCGTTTCGGCAGGCGAGATACACCGCTGCCTTGCCGCGGGACTTGACCGGAGGACGATTGTCTTCTCGGGAGTTGGCAAGTCCCGCGAGGAGATCGTCTTCGCCCTGGAGAACGGTGTCAGGCAGATCAACGTCGAGAGCGAAGGTGAATTCGACCGTATCCTCGAGATCTGCGACGGGTTGCACAAGGAAGCACCCGTGGCCTTCCGGTTCAATCCGGATGTCGATGCGGGCGGGCACGACAAGATCTCCACCGGGCGGCAGACCGACAAGTTCGGCCTTCCCGCGGCAACCATCCGGCGCTTGTGGTCAAGGGCCCTGGCTCACCCCCTGGTCCAGCCCGTCGGACTCGCGGTTCATATCGGCTCCCAGATACACGACATCGGACTCTACCGTACCGCCTTCGACAGGCTGCTGGACCTGGCCGGCACACTCGATGACGTCGCCACGCTTGATCTTGGCGGGGGACTGGGCATCGCCTACCACGAAGGGGAAGAGGCGATCGACCTCGACGGCTATGCCCGCCTGCTGGAGGATATCCGCCGCCGGACGGACGCGGAACTTGCCATTGAACCCGGACGTTGGCTGGTCGCGTCGGCCGGCGTCCTTGTGACCGGGGTGAACACGGTCAAGCAGGCCGGATCGAAGCGCATCGTCATCGTTGATGCAGCCATGAACGATCTCGTGCGACCGACACTCTATGACGCCCGCCACCCGGTCTGGCCGCACTGCGAGGCGGCAGCACCCCTCCTCGAATCCGTGGTGGCAGGGCCGGTCTGCGAGTCGGGGGACGTGCTGGCCCACGATGTGCTGTTGCCCGTTCTCGAAGACGGTGACCTGCTGGCCATCGGCCACGCCGGAGCCTATGGCGCCGTCATGGCCTCAGGTTACAATGGACGTTTGCTGGTACCGGAGGTGATGGTGGACGGAGATCGCCATGCCGTGGTCCGCAGGCGGCCAGGACACGAAGAAATGATGGCGTTGGAGACAGTTCCGGACCTGCTGGCGCAATGACGCCGTCCTCTGACAACAGGGGTGGGCCCGCCTTCATTGCACGGCGGCTGGTCCTGGCCCGCATGGCGCTCGTCTGGGAGGATCTCGTCATCCGGTCCTGGCGCGCTGCGTCCCTCGTCGTTCTCTTTCTGGGACTCGTCCTGCTCGGAGTCGTGTCATCGCTCCCCGGGATACTCCACATCGCCTTCCTCGTTTTCTTCGGCGTTGCCACACCTCTTGTCCTGTGGCGGGATTTCCGGGGATTCGCCTGGCCCGCGGAAGGGCATGTGCGACGCCGTCTCGAAACCGGGAGTGGTGTTCCGCACAGACCGCTGATGGCGCTCGATGATGTCTATGCGGGCGATCTCCAGGACGGGGCAAGCCAGACGCTGTTCGAGATGCACCGGGCGCGGGAAGCCCGGCGTGTCCGCCGCCTGCGGGTCGGCTGGCCACTCAGCGCGGTGGCCTCGCGTGACCGCTTCGCCCTCAGGTATCTTGCCCTGCTGGTCCTGGTGTGGGGGTTGATTGCCGGCTGGTCGCAGGCCCGTGCCAACTTCACCGCCCTGCTGCAGCCAGGGTACTCGGTGAGCGGAGGTGCTGGCGCTGCCGGCGAGGCGACATTCTGGATCACGCCTCCGGCCTACACCGACGTCGCTCCGATCTGGTTTGGGCAGGGCGAAGCGGGCCATCCGGTGCCGGTTCCCGTCGGCAGTGAACTGGTGGTGCAGGTTCGCGGTGGCTCACGGGCCCCGATGCTGACGGTCGATGACGTGCCGTTCGACTTCACCGGCGCCGGAGGGGAGAACTGGCAGATCGCCCATGTGCTCGACAGCGGCACACGGTTCTCGATCATCCAGTCCGGCAATGTGCTGGATGGGCGGACAATCACCCTCATCGCCGACAAACCGCCCGAGGTCGCCCTCACGGCGGAGCCCGCCGAGACACTGCGAACGGGGCTGCGTCTCGATGTCGCAGCCAGCGACGACTACGGCCTCGTGTCCATCACCGGTGAGATACGCCGCCCGGACGGCGCCGGCGATGACGTGCTGCGGATATCCGTGCCACTGGCGCAGCCGGGAATCCGCACCGTGTCGGGTCCCGCATTCTATAACCTGATGGCGCATCCATGGGCCGGTCACGAGGTTGAACTGGTTCTGGTCGCCACGGACGAGATCGGCCAGACGAGTGCAAGCGTCCTTCATGCCCTGGAGTTGCCGGAGCGCTTTTTCCATCACCCGGTGGCACGCGAGATTGCGAAGCAGCGCAAGGCCTTCGCGGTCGACAGGGACCTTGCAGGCGAGACGGCCTCGGTGCTGCACCGCCTGTCAAGGGAACCGGAAACCTACCTCTCGGAGATCGACGTTCACCTGGCGCTGGTGACGGGCGCCCTGCGCCTCGACTACAGCGCTGACCGGGAATCGACAGGCAATGACGTGATCGGACTGATGTGGGAAACGGCGCTTGCGATCGAAGAGGGCCCGTTGGCCTTTGCCGAACAGCGGGTGCGCGATCTGCAGCAGCAGATTCTCGAGGCGCTGAGTGATGGCGCGTCGGATGCGGAAATCGAGCGCCTGCTCGCAGAACTGCGCAACGCCATGGACGACTACATGCGGGCTCTTTCGAACAGGTTGCGTTCGGATCCGGGAGAGCTGTTTGACCCCACCGAGGCGTTGAAGGCGGTTGGCAGCCGCGAGCTGACCGATCTCGTGGACAGGATATCCGAACTGGTGCGTACCGGTTCGCGCCAGCAGGCCCGGACCCTGCTGACCCGCCTCCAGGAAATCATGGAAAGCATATCCGTGGGCAATCTCAGCGATCTTTCGGGAAGTTCGTCTGCCGAAGCCGTGGAAATGATCCAGACCATCCGCCAGATCATCAGCGAACAGCAGCAACTGCTTGACGAGAGTTTCAGGATCCTGCGCGATGTCGGAGAAGAGGACGTTGACACGACTCCGCAGGCCGAACGCCAGGCTGGCGTGCGGGACGTGCTCGAGAGCTTCATGGAGCGCATGGAAGAGTTCGGCTACGACGTGCCCCGCCACTACAGCCGGGCAAACCGCTCGATGCGCCGTGCCGTCCGCCAGCTCAAGGCCAACCGTCCGGGGCATGCGGTCGACCACCAGACGGAGGCCGTCGATTTCCTCAAGGAAGGCGCCGGAGACATGATGGCGCAGATTCTCGATCTCCTCGGGGAAGGTGTGGCAGGTGACTCCCAGGGATTTTTCTCGGCGCCCAGGGACCCGATCGGCCGCAGCCTCGGCAACTCCATCGGCTCCGCCACCGACGATATCAACATTCCCGACAAGGGATCCCTCATTCGCGTTCGCCAGATACTTGACGAACTGAAACGGCGCGCCGCCGAACAGCACAGGCCCCAGGAGGAGCAGGAGTATCTCCGCCGCCTGCTCAGGCGGTTCTGAAACTCCTTCGGGCCAGGGCATGCCGTTGGCTCCGGCTGTGTGATAGTCTCCAGAGGACCTTGCCTCCTCATCGGGCATGAAGCAGGGAAAGTTGACGTGATTCGGTTTGAAAACGTCGGTCTGCGCTATGGCAGTGGACCGGAAGTCCTGCATGACATCGATCTCACCCTGGAATCGGGATCCGGCCACTACCTCGTCGGACCTACAGGCGCCGGCAAGACCTCACTGCTGAGCCTGCTCTATCTTGGACGGCGGCCCACGCGGGGGCTGCTGACCATGTTCGGGCAGGATGTGGCGACGGCAACGCGGAGCGCCCTCACGGGCTTTCGCCGACGCATCGGTGTCGTTTTTCAGGATTACAACCTGCTCGATCATCTCTCGGCATTCGACAATGTTGCGCTGCCACTGCGCCTGGTCGGTACGGACCCGGACATGGTGCGCGATCACGTACACCAGCTGTTGGAATGGGTGGGTCTCGATACCATGGCCGGCGTGAAGCCGCCTTTCATGTCGGGTGGCGAAAAACAGCGGGTGGCCGTGGCGAGGGCAGTGATCGGCCAGCCGGATGTGCTGCTCGCCGACGAGCCGACAGGCAATCTTGACGAGACGATGGCCGATCGTCTGATGATGCTCTTCATGGAACTCAATCGCCATGGCACGACCCTGGTGATCGCCACCCACAACACCAGGCTTCCGCAGCGGTTCCCCCATCCGGTTCTCCACCTCCAGGAAGGATTCCTGAAAGCGGGCCGCCCATGGTGAGGTGGAGGCAGCGACCGCAGGAGGTCCCGCTCGCTTCGGATCCCTCGTCCAGCTTTGTTCCGACGATCATCGGGGCCATGGTGTTCCTGTCGACTCTTGTGCTCGGTGCGGCGCTGGCCATCGAAGGAGTCGCCGACGGGTGGCAGATCACCGGTCAGCAGTATCGCGCCACCATCGAGATCTCCCGGAAGAGCGCCAGCGAAGAGACCGTGGCCACTTCCATCGACGTGCTGGCACAGTTGCCGGGAATCACCCGGGTCCGCGTGGTCGGGGATGACGAGATTCTCGCGACCATCGAGGCGTGGACGGGCGGCAGACCCGACCTGGAACTGTTGCCTTTGCCTGTGTTGATCGACGTCGAGGCTCTGTCGCCCGAATCCCTGAGAAGCGACATCATCGAGCAGATTCTCGAGGAGACCGCTGGCGCCGTCACTGTCTATGTCGAACCGCAGTGGCTCATCGCCGTGCGCAGCACCGTCGGTACCGTTCAGCTGGTGACCGCCCTGATGCTGGTCATCATTGCGCTCATCTCTGTCGTCTCGATCGTCTACGTCACGCGCACGGCGCTGTCCATTCATCAGGACACCATCGAGACCCTGCACCAGGTCGGAGCCCAGGACAGTTACATCGCGATCCAGTTCCAGAACCAGTCCCTCTTCCTGGCGTTGATGGGAGGCATTCCCGGCAACGTTCTGGCCATCCTCATCATGATGTTCCTGACGCGCGAACTGTCCGGCAGTTTCGAGGCTCCCCTGTTGCCGGCGGTCTCCCTCGAGACCGGCGAGTGGCTCTTTCTCGGTGCGCTTCCCGTCGTCGCGGCAGTGGTGGCGATGGTGGCCGCGCGGGTAACGGTGATTACCTCACTGGGCCGCATGCCGTGAGACGGCCGAGCGCATTGAAAGGGCGGCTTGTCATCGTCCTGGTGGTGATTCTGACGGCGGTCTGGGTTGGCGGCCTGGTGCGCTTTGTCACGCAGATCACTCCGGAAACCCCGCCGGCGGCGAGCCGGAAGGCGGACGCGATCGTCGTGCTCACGGGAGGAAGGGAACGGCTGCCCGCCGGGATCGACCTCCTGCAGCAGGAAATGGCGGATCGTCTGTTTGTCAGCGGTGTTCACAGTGACGTCGATGTCGCCGAGATCCTTGATCTCAACAGCCAGGCGCCGACAACTCTGGCCTGCTGCATCGATCTTGGACACGATGCGCGCCATACCGTGGGCAACGTGCGCGAGACGGCGAACTGGATGGCGGCGGGAGAGCGCACATCCATGATCCTTGTAACCGCCAACTACCACATGCCGCGCAGTCTTGTCCTCTTCCACAGGATCATGCCGGCGATCGATGTCATTCCCTACCCGGTCGTGTCAGGAGCGGTGCATCTGGATATCTGGTGGCGGCATCCGCGGACCCTGTTTCTTCTTGCCAGCGAGTACTCCAAGTACCTCGTCAGCCTGATCTGGCCTCCGGCATGACCGCCATCCGGTCATGCGCGTTTCTCGTCCTGTCGCTTGGCGTCATGGTGTTTCTGGGTCTCACGATGCTGCCGGCACTGCTCCTTGCACGCCGCCTGGCCGCCCGGACCCCCGTCTGGTTTGCCGGTGCGCAGCTCTTTCTCCTCGACGTGGTGGCCGGGCTCCGGCTCGAGGTGAGGGGCAGGAACAATCTGCCGGACGGTCCGGCGCTGATCGCGGTCAAGCATCAGTCGGCCCTGGAAGCCTATGCCCTCGTGCGGCTGTTTCCGGATGCCTGTTTCGTTATCAAGCAGGAAATCGTCCGTCTTCCGGTTGTCGGCTGGTTCGCTTCGACCCTGGACTGCCTGGCCATTGATCGCAGTGCAGGCCTCGCCTCACTGCGCCGGATCCTGGGTCACGCGGCAAGAGTCACCAGTGAGGGCAGGTGCATCGTGATCTTCCCCGAAGGGACACGCACGGCGCCTGGCGAAAGGGTCGCTTACCAGCGTGGCGTTGCCGGGCTCTATGCCTCGCTGGGTGTGCCGGTGGTTCCGGTGGCGCTCAACTGCGGAGTCTTCTGGCCGCGCCGCCGGATCAGGAAGAGGCCGGGGTGCGCCGTCATGGCGTTTCTCGAGTCGATCCCGCCAGCCCTGCCGCGGGCACAGTTCATGGAAGAGCTTGAATCAAGGATTGAAACCGGAACCATCGAGCTCGTCGCCGAGGCCAGGAGAAGGGACCGGTGTTGAGAGTACATTTCAGGAACGTTATGATGTCACGAGAGCCGGAAGAGATGCCTTGATGAACGACGCACAATCACCCATTGCCCTGCAGATCTGGGATATGAAGTACCGTCTCAAGGAGCCCGACGGCACGCCGGTGGACGACAATGTCGAGGCGACCTGGCGACGGGTGGCCGAGGCCTGTGCATCGGTGGAAGGCGCCGCGAACCGACACCAGGTCGCAGAACAGTTCGTTGAGGCCATGTCGGGCTACCGGTTCCTGCCTGCCGGCAGGATTCTGGCCGGTGCGGGCACCGAGAGGAATGTCACGCTCTTCAACTGCTTTGTCATGGGGACGATTCCCGACGACATGGGCGGGATCTTCGATCACCTGAAGGAAGCGGCGCTCACCATGCAGGCCGGCGGCGGGATCGGCTACGATTTCTCCACACTCAGGCCGAAGGGTGCTGTCGTTCGTGGTGTGGGCGCTGACGCATCGGGGCCGCTGACCTTTATGGATGTCTGGGATTCCATGTGCCGCACCATCATGAGCGCCGGCCATCGCCGCGGCGCGATGATGGCGACCATGCGCTGCGATCATCCCGACATCGAGGCGTTCATCGACGCCAAGCAGGAAGCCGGGCGGTTGCGCATGTTCAATCTCTCGGTGCTGGTGAGCGATGCCTTCATGACCGCGGTCCGGCAGGACGATGCATGGAAGCTGACCTTTGACGGAGTCGTCTATGCAACGGTGTCGGCTCGCAACCTGTGGGACCGGATCATGCGCAGTACCTATGCCTGTGCCGAGCCCGGCGTCGTCTTCATCGACCGCATCAACCAGCGGAACAACCTGAACTACTGCGAGACCATTTCCGCCACCAACCCGTGTGGCGAACAGCCCCTGCCGCCCTATGGCGCCTGCCTGCTGGGATCGCTCAACCTGACGCGCTTCATCACCGATCCCTTCGGCGACGAGGCCCGGTTCGATCGCGAGGCGTTCTCCCGCACGGTTGCGGCGGCGGTGAGGTTGATGGACAACGTCGTCGACGTCTCGCGCTTTCCCCTCGGGGAACAGCGCCAGGAGGCGGTGGCCAAGCGGCGCATCGGTCTGGGCGTCACCGGTCTTGCCGACGCGCTCATCATGATGAAGGCGCATTACGGCAGCGAACGGGCGGTCACCCTGGCCCGCACCTGGCTCGCATGCCTGCGCCGCGAGGCCTATCTTGCATCGACACGCCTGGCGGAGGAAAAGGGGCCTTTCCCGCTCTTCGATGCCGAAGCCTATCTGGCGGGTGAGACCGTCGCCGCACTCGACCGGGATGTGCGTGAGGCGATTGCCGCCAACGGCATCCGCAATGCGCTGCTGACATCGATTGCCCCGACCGGCACCATTTCACTCTTCGCCGACAACATCTCGTCTGGTCTCGAACCGGTCTTCGCCTTCTCCTACACGCGCCATGTGCTGATGCCCGACGGAACGAGGAGGAGCGAGGAGGTCACCGACCATGCGCTCCGCCTGTGGCGCCGGATGCGCGGTGAGGCCGCTCCCCTGCCCGACTACTTCGTGGATGCCCAGGGCTTGAGGCCGGCCGACCACATCCGCATGCAGGCGGCGGTCCAGGAGTACATCGACAGCTCGATCTCCAAGACCATCAACGTGCCCGAGGACATTGCCTTCGAGGACTTCAAGGATGTCTATCTCGAGGCCTACCGGCTGGGATGCAAGGGGTGCACGACCTACAGGCCGAACGATGTCACGGGTGCTGTCCTCGAGGCGCCCTCGGCAGTTGACGCCGAGCCCCTTTTGCCCCTTGACGAGCCCGGATCCGAAACCCCGGGAGATGCATTCGAGACGGCAGGCGTCATTCACCTGACCCGGCCCCTCGACCGCCCCGAGGTTCTCCCGGGGCGGACCTACAAACTGCGCTGGCCGGAGAGTGACCATGCGATCTACCTGACCGTGAACGATGTGGTCAGGAATGGCCGGAGGCGGCCGTTCGAGGTCTTCATCAACTCGAAGAACATGGATCACTACGCCTGGACTCTGGGTCTCACCCGGATGATCTCGGCGGTGTTCCGCCGTGGCGGTGATGTGAGCTTCGTGGTCGAGGAACTCAAGGCGGTGTTCGATCCGCGTGGCGGCTCATGGATGAACGGTCGCTATGTGCCCTCGTTGCTGGCCGCCATCGGCGATGTGCTCGAGACCCACATGACCAGCATCGGTTTCATCAGCGGCACCGGAGAGAGCATCGGTCCCGTTGGTGAAGCGGACCGCCGCTCCGCCAGTTGCCCGCGATGCGGCCTTCCCGGTCTCATCCATCAGGAGGGGTGCCACCTCTGCACATCCTGCGGATTCTCCAAATGCGCCTGACGGCAGGTCTCAGGGCTTGCGGGCTGAAAAGATCGCGTGTCCGGCCACAAGCCAGTGGAGATCGACATCCACCAGACCGGCCTCTTCCAGCCATTTGAGCTGTTCGAACAGGCCGGACGGCATGTCGACCGGATCGGCTTCGGGATCGCTGTAGTAGTTCCAGCCGTCCTCGCGGAAGAAGTGCACCATGTCCTCGTTGCCATCGAGACGGATGGCCCTTTCCCTGACACCGTCGTCCCAGTGACGCTCCCACAGCGTGAGACCCTCCGGGCGCCGCGCCTCGACGAGATCACAGATGACGATCACGCCTCCGGGTGCAAGGGCAGCCGCGAGATCCCTGAACAGACAGGCCTTTCCCGGTCCATCGAGGTGGTGGACGGCAAGCGACGACACGAAGGCATGGACCGGACGGTCGAATTGCCGCCAGCCTGAATCGGCGATGTCCATGAGGGATGTTGTCCAGGATGCCCCGGTTTCACCGAGGCGCCTGCCTGCCGCTTCGAGCATGGCCGATGAGCCATCGAGCGCCAGGATATGGCATTGGCTGAATCTTCGGGCCAGGGCCGCTGCGAGAAGGCCTTCACCGCAGCAAACGTCGACAATCAGTGAATTTTCCTGCGGACAGGGAATGACGCTGCAAATTGTGTCAATCTGTGTTTCCCGCTCGGGCACAAAGTAGGCACCGTAGTCGATGAAGTGGCGTGAATCATCCTCGCTCCAGCCTTCGTTGGTGTCACTGTCTGCCATCTGCCGAACTCCAATAGCAATTGGATGCAGAACCTACCACAGTTTCGCCCATTGCTTCCTTCTTCCCGCACAAAAGGGATTGACGTCTACCGGTCCCCGCCTTAGTGAATGTTGAAACACGCCGGAATGCCGAAGCAAGCCGGGAAAAGGAGTCCATGTGAGCAACGCCAAGATTGCAGAGGCCCTGGCGATGATTAACAGGGAAATTGCATCCGAAGAAGAAAGACACCAGACGTTGCTGGCCGAAGCCGCAACAGTCGGAAAATCGATTGAGGAAATGCAAAAGGCGGCACAAAGCCTGGAAGCGCTGATCGGCGATTCGGGTGCGAAACGCCAGCCGGCACGCAGGGGCAGGCGACCCGCAAGGCAAACCGGCAAGACGCGGTCCGGAAAAGGACGCGGTCGAAAGGCCAGCGGAAAGACAGCCGGAGGATATGACAAGGTTGCACCCGCGGCGGCGCTCGCTGCGATTTCCGGTTCCGGACAAAACGGCGTCAAGCGTTCAGCCCTGAGCAGATTGCTGGCCAATCGCAAGGGCGAGGAGCCGACACGCAAGGCGCTTGACGAAACTCTTGGGTCGCTTCTTTCGGAAATGAGCATTCGCCGCGAGGGATACCGCTTCGTGGCTGTCGGGGAACCGGCATCGGCGCCCGCGGCTGTTCAGGCGGAATCCGAAACCCCGCCGGATGAAGGCGGCATGACGCCGATTGTCGAAGATTCGTCAACCGGATCTGATGACGGCCAGGAACCGGTGGCAGCGCAGTCCGCCGGCGAATCGATTCCGTTCGAGGAAGATCCGGCGACAGGAGAAACTGAAAAACCGGAGTCGACTGCATCGCAGGCACCATCGGGAAGTGGCAGGCGAGGGCGTCCCCGCAAGCCTGTTTCCGACGAGGTGGCGCGGGCGATGGCCGAGGTTGCCGGCGTCATCGCGCAAGCCGGAGAAACAGGCTGCAAGATGTCCGCCATTCGTGCCGGCGTCGAGCAGGTGACCGGTGTATCGCTTTCCAACGCCGACGCGACCCGGGCTGTCAAGGACCTCCTGCGAGACGGCAGGGTGCATCGCGACAAGTATCGATACGTCGCCAGCTGAAAACGGGGCCGGTGCCGCATTCAGGCCGACGGCACCGGCACCCCGGATTTGCGGGCAGCACCGACGAGTCCTTGCCAGACTTCCGGGTGAAGTTCGATGCCGGATGTCCGTTTCCGGCACTCGCTTTCCCTTTCGGGATCGCCCGGAACCCGCACCCGATCAACACCGGGTGCGGGCGGTGAGGTACGCAGGTTTTCGACAATGGCCCGTGAATTTTCGTCATAGTGTTCGGCTGAACTGAAGACATCGGTGGCGATGGCGACAACGAACCAGTTGAATTCGAATGCCGGACCGAGCATCGCGCCACCGACAATTTCGCCAATAACGGCGAGGCCGTAGCCCTTGTGGCCGCCGGCCGGGAGCAGTGCCCCGCCGTTGTCATAATCATCGATGTTCGTGGTGGGATGACCGTCGCGGTCGATCAGCCAGCCTTCGGGCACGTCCTCACCGGTTCGCCGGCGCAGGCGAATCTTGCCGTTTGCCACGACACAGGTGGCAAAGTCCGCCGACACGGGTCCGTCATCGCCAGCCGGCATGGCGAGTGCCCAGGGATTGGTCGACAGCGTCCCGCCGCGACCGCCATGGGCTGCCACCATGCGCCAGCGCTCCCGTCCGCCGCCACCGCAGATCATGGCCAGCAAGTCATGCCGGGCCAGGCGCTCGGCATAGGCGCCCAGGCGTCCGGTGTGGGCGACATTGACGATACCGGCCGTGACCACCGGTTGGTGATGTCTCATGTCGATCAATTCGTCGACCGCCCGTTCCATGGCGAGAATGCCCAGTCCGCTGCCGCCGTCGATACGAGCCACCGAAGGACCGGGCCGTGTCACGGTGATGTCGGCAACCGGTTCGGCGCTGCGGCTTTCGAAGAACGAGAGGTAGTAGGGAATCCTGTTGACGCCATGCGAGACGACATCCTTGAGCTCGGCGTCAACGAGATGGGCTGCAATCACGCCGGCGTCGCCGTCACGCATGCCGGCGGCGACGAGAATGTCCTTGCAGAATCCTCCCAGCACATCCGCATCAAGCGTCGGCACGATCCGGGTTCTCCTGATGTGGCGGGACTACCTGTTCTGCCGGTTCTCGATGAGATCGTCCACGACACCGGGCTCGGCAAGGGTTGATGTGTCTCCCAGGTTGCCGAAATCGTTTTCGGCGATCTTGCGGAGAATGCGCCGCATGATCTTGCCTGAACGGGTCTTGGGCAGACCCGGAGCCCACTGCAGCCAGTCGGGGCTGGCGATGGGGCCGATCCCCTTGCGCACCCACAAGACGAGTTCCCGTGCGAGCTCGTCACTGGGTTCCTCGCCGACGTTGAGCGTCACGTAGGCATAGATGCCCTGTCCCTTGATGTCGTGCGGAGCGCCGACCACGGCGGCCTCGGCAACCCCGGGGTGGGCGACCAATGCGCTCTCGACCTCGGCGGTCCCCATGCGGTGGCCGGAGACATTGAGGACATCGTCCACCCGACCGGTGATCCAGTAGTAGCCATCCTCGTCCCTCCTGGCGCCGTCACCCGTGAAGTACTTGCCGGGATAGGTGGCGAAATAGGTCTGGATGAAGCGTTCGTGATCGCCGTAGACCGTCCGCATCTGGCCCGGCCAGGAATCCAGCATGCAGAGATTTCCGGTGGCCGCTCCTTCCAGGAGCCGGCCGTCATTGTCGACGATGGCCGGTCTGACACCGAAGAACGGCCTGGTTGCCGACCCCGGCTTGAGATCCGTGGCGCCGGGCAGGGGTGTGATCAGGATGCCCCCTGTTTCCGTCTGCCACCAGGTATCGACGACCGGACAGCGGCTGTCGCCGACGACACGCCAGTACCAGTCCCAGGCCTCCGGATTGATCGGTTCCCCGACCGAGCCGAGCAGGCGCAGACTGGCACGCGATGTGGATGTGACCGGTTCGTCACCCTCCCTCATGAGGGCGCGGATGGCCGTTGGCGCCGTGTAGTAGATGTTGACCGAGTGCTTGTCGACGACATGCCAGTGGCGGCTGGCATCGGGCCAGTTCGGAACGCCTTCGAACATCAGTGTGGTGGCGCCGTTGGCCAGCGGCCCGTAGACGATGTAGCTGTGACCGGTGACCCAGCCGACATCGGCCGTGCACCAGTAGATGTCGCCATCGTGATAATCGAAGACGTAGCTGTGGGTCATGGAGGCATAGACGAGATAGCCGCCGGAGGTGTGCAGCACTCCCTTGGGTGTGCCCGTCGAACCTGACGTGTAGAGGATGAAGAGCGGATCCTCCGCGTTCATGGTCGCTGCCGGGCAGTCGGCGCCGGCCGACGCCTTCACATCATGCCACCAGTGGTCGCGGCCCTCCTTCATTGCCACGTCGGCGCCGGTGCGGCGGACCACCAGGACGGCGCCGACATCCGGACAATTCTCAAGCGCCTGATCCGCGTTGTTCTTGAGCGGGACCTTCCTGCCGCCACGCAAACCCTCGTCGGCCGTGATGAGGAAGCGCGAATCGCAGTCGTGGATGCGGCTGGCAAGGGCATCCGGCGAGAATCCACCGAACACGACGGAATGAACGGCACCGATCCGGGCGCAGGCGAGCATGGCCGAGGCCGCCTCGGGGATCATGGGCATGTAGATGGTGACCCGGTCGCCACGGCGCACACCCATCTCGAGAAGGGCGTTGGCCATCCGGCAGACGTCTTCGTGGAGTTCCCGGTAGGTCAGTGTGCGCGAATCCTCTCCGGGGTCGTCCGGTTCCCAGATGATCGCCGCCTGATCGCCCCGTACTGCAAGGTGCCGGTCGAGGCAGTTGGCCGCGACATTGAGTTCGCCGTCCTCGAACCACCTGATTTCGACACCATCGTCGTAAGTCGTGTTCTTGACCTTCGAATAGGGCGTGATCCAGTCGATCCGCAGACCGTGCCGTGCCCAGAATCCGTCCGGGTCGCGAATCGATTCCGCGTACATGGCAAGGTAGGCATCATTGTCGACATGGGCCCGTGAAGCCCATCCGGATGGAACGCCATGGACAACATCGTCGGTCATGGGAACCTCGTCTGTGATCGCCCGGAAGTGTGGCCCGACACGGCTCCTGGAATCAAGAATCCACCCACCCGGCGCCATTGTCCCTTGATGGCACGGCGGGATAGTCTTGGCGCAGGCGCGGCGGGGGACATCATGCAGCTCAGTCTTTCCACATGGCAGGAAGTGGAACACTACCTGGAGTCGCGTTCCGGCATCATCATGCCGGTGGGCTCCACCGAACAGCACGGCCCGGGCGGTCTGATCGGAACCGATGCCATCTGCCCGGAGATTGTCGCCCGTCGTCTCGGAGAGGAGACCGGTGTCCTTGTGGCGCCCACCCTTGGCATCGGGGTGGCCCAGCACCATCTCGGTTTTTCCGGGTCGATGTGCCTGCGTCCCTCGACACTCATGAGTGTCGTCCGGGACTGTGTCGTTTCCCTTGCCCGTCACGGATTCGACCGGTTCTTCTTTCTCAACGGGCACGGCGGGAACATTGCCACCATTCATGCGGCGATCGCCGAAATCCACTCCGAGGTCTCGATGCGTACCCGGCCCGTGGAACGGTCCCTGCGCTGCACACTGTCAAACTGGTGGGATTCTGCGGGCGTGCGGTCGATCTCGAAGGAACTCTATGGGGCCGACGAGGGCGAGCACGCGACGTGCAGCGAGGTCTCGGTCACCTGGTTTGCCTTTCCCGACCACATCAAGAAGGTCAACCTTTCCGGAAGGGCGCCCGCCTGGTCGGGGATCCACGATTCGGACGACTACCGCAGGCGCTATCCCGACGGGCGGATCGGCAGTCTGCCGTCACTCTCCACTCCCGATGCGGGACGTCGCCTCGTGGACGCATCGGTGAAGGATCTTGCCGGCAAGCTCAACCGTTTTCTCGACGAACCCTGACCAGAACTGACGGGAGATCCCATGGAAGGCAATGTCATGAACGGGGCCGAGAGCCTCGTGCGCACGCTCGTCACGGGCGGGGTGGACACCTGTTTCACCAATCCCGGAACCTCGGAAATGCACTTTTGCGCCGCCCTCGACAAGGTCGATGGCATGCGGTGCATCCTGGGTCTCTTCGAGGGCGTGGTGACCGGCGCCGCCGACGGCTACGGACGCATGAAGGACGGCCCTGCGGCAACGCTTCTCCATACGGGGCCCGGACTGGGAAACGGTCTGGCCAACCTGCACAATGCCAGAAAGGCGCGCACACCCATCGTCAACATCGTGGGCGAGCACGCGACCTACCACATTGCCCATGACGCTCCGCTGACGGCCGATATCGAAGGCATTGCCCGGCCGGTCTCCGATTGGGTGAGGACCAGCGCGGACGCGGTGTCGGTCGCCGCCGACGGCGCGGCGGCGATTGCTGCGGCACGCACTCCGCCGGGGCAGATCGCCACCCTCGTTCTTCCGGCGGACACGGCGTGGAACGATGCTGAGGGCCCATCCCGGGTTCCGGATGTGCCGGCGCCGCAACGTGTGGACGAGGCCCGGGTCAGGGCATGCCGGGAAGCGCTCACGTCCGGCGAGCCGGTGCTGATCCTGCTTGGCGGTCGGGCGTTGCGCGCCGATGCAACCGAACTGGCCGGACGCATCGCCGAGCGGACCGGCGCCCTCCTCATGACCGAGTTTGCCGGCGCCCGCACGGAGCGCGGCGCCGGCCGGGTCAACCCGGAACGCATGCCTTATGTGGTTGATGTCGCTCTCGCCGCCACCGCTGGAGTACGCCATGTCATTCTTGTCGGCGCGAAGATGCCGGTTGCCTTCTTTGCCTATCCCGGCAAGCCGAGTCTGCTCGTTCCCGAGACGGCCCGCCCGGTTGAGCTTGCGGGAGCAGCGGACGATGTCATGGATGGACTCGAACGCCTCGCGGACGATCTTGGCGCCATGGGGTGCGAGCCCCGCCGCGAGGCGGCGACCAGGCCCGACCCCGGGTCGGGAGACCTCGATATCCACAAGATCGCCGCGGCGATCGGCCACCTGATGCCTGAAGGGTGCATCGTCTCCGACGAGGCGATCACGTCAGGACGCATGCTCCACCCCTACACCAGGGGGTGTCCGCACCATGACTGGCTGTTCGGAACCGGAGGGTCCATCGGTCGTGCCCTGCCCGAGGCGACGGGCGCCGCGGTGGCCTGTCCCGACCGCAAGGTGCTCTGCCTCACCGGTGACGGCAGCGCGCTCTACACGGTCCAGGCCCTGTGGACCCAGGCACGTGAACAGCTTGACGTCGTCACGGTCGTCTATGCCAACCGGACCTATGCCATTCTCCACACCGAACTTCTGAATGTCGGCGCCACTCCGGGACCGAAGGCCCATGACATGTTCGATCTCGACCGGCCCGAGATCAACTGGGTCGAGATGTCGCATTCCATGGGTGTCGAGGCCCGGCGGGCGGACACCGCCGAGGAATTCAACGAGGCGCTGGCCGCCGGATTTGCGACACCGGGACCGTTCCTGATCGAAGCCAGGATCTGACCGGCAACGCCCGGCGCCATCACTCTCCGGCTGTGGTACCGCCGCGCTGGCCCCCTCCCGATTGCCTGGTTGCGGCGAGCGGTGACTTCAGCCGCCGGGTTCTGCCGGCGATGCCGTCGTCACCGGCCTCCATCGATGGGCTTGAACATGCGACGCCCGGCGCCGCGCCAATCGAATGCGGCGTGCTTGATGGCCCCCAAGACATGCAGAGCAACAAGCGGAATGAAGAGGTGGCCTGAGACGTCGTGCACCCGTTCCACGAACTCGTGTACGTCCCGGTTCGCTCCCATCGGTGACGGGATGCCGAAACCGAACACGTCCAGTTCTCGCCCGAGTGACCAGGGCAGGAGGTAACCGGAAACCACCACGACGACGATCGCAACAAGCAATCCCCAGTGCACGAGCCGCGCCGCGAGATTGAACACGGCCGCCTGCTTCGGCGGACGGGTGTTGCCCCGCCGGACCCGATGCCACACACGCCACAGAAGGAACAGTCCCGTGATTGCCCCGCCGCTCACGTGAAAGAGGTAGGCGGTGCTCCCGCGCTCGCCCTCATGGGTGAAGAACAGCGCAACGACCACGATCGCGGCGAGCCAGTGAACCACGATGGAGAGGATGGAATAGCCGTCGGTGCGAGCCATCTGGACTTTGCGCCTCATCAGGATTGGTTGATTCGAACCTCCGCAGTGCCGTTCCAATCGGCCTGCCGAATGCCCGATTGAGGTATCCGGGTGCAGCGCCCGGTCGCAACGCGGAGATTCCTGCACGCGCGTTGCCGAAATGTTGCGCCAGCGTAAAGTTGTGCGAAGCACTTGTGAATGAGTGTCGACGGGCTCGATTCAATGCCCCTTCCGGACAGGAACGGAACGCCGCCGTCACCCGTCTCGCCCGGTCATCTGCGAGCGAACGTGGACAGGGTTGAGCCCCTTCGAGGGTTCTTTCCTTCACTGTTGGATTGATCCATCCTCGGGTCTGGCAATCAGGAGGGCCGGAGATCGCAAGGAAGCGCTGAAAGCCGGAGGATGTCTTCGGTCTCGCTTCACCATACCGCCAGTCCACTCTCCGAGGGTGATGTCGCCACGAACTTGAAGGGAAGCACCATGATGAGGTTCTTGATCATCACAGTCCTGGCCCTGGGACTCGCGGTCCCGACGGTCGAGCCTCTGGCCCATCACGGCTGGTCTTGGACAACCGGCGGCAACATCGATCTGACCGGCATCATCAAGACCGTCCGCCTGGGCAATCCCCACGGAATCCTGACAATCGACGTGGAGGGCGAGGAGTGGACGGCCGAGGTTGGTCAGCCCTGGCGTAACGAACGCGCCGGTTTCGAGGACGGCGATCTGGTCGAAGGGGTCGTGATCCGGGTGATCGGCGAGCCGGCCGCCGATCCGTCGGAAAAACGGGTGAAGGCGGAACGACTGTACCTCGGCGAACGGGAGTACATCCTCTACCCCGGGCGCGACTGAGACCTTGGAGGCCCTTTTCTCGGCGCTCGAGGGAACGGCCCTGGCGCAGGCACTGCGGGGTTCCCGCTGGGGTTATGCCGCCACCAACGCCGCGCACATTTTCGCGGTCGCCCTGCTGATCGGGTCCATCGTCCCGCTCAATCTCAGGTTTCTTGGCGTGTGGCGCGGCATCCCTCGCGAAGCCGTGGTGCGGGTACTCGCGCCCATTGCGGCGTGCGGGCTGATCCTTGCCCTGCTCACGGGACCCCTGCTGTTTTCGGTCCGGGCGCGGGAATACAGTGACATCGGATTCCTGCAACTCAAGCTGACCTTCATCGCGGTCGGGGTCCTGTCTACCCTTGCACTGTGTTGGACCTACGGGTTCCTGCTCAGGGACGCCTCGCGTGCGCACCTGGTCGGTCACGCCATCCTCTCAACGGTTTGCTGGCTGGGAGCACTCGTCTGTGGACGAATGATCGCGTTCGCGGGAGATTGAGGTCAGTCCTGGCAGGTCGGATTGGCGGAGCGCAATCCGACACCAAGGGGCCGGTGCGATGGCTGTCAAGTCATGGATGCAAGCGACCCGAATGAGGAGGGATGGTTTTCAGTCGGAGAAAACCACTTGCTGCCACCTGAGTCCGCAAGGAAAAGCCGTTGCTGCACGGGTTTTGCCGACGCGCCTGAAGGTTCCGCTGTCGGCACGATGGAGGACACTCCAACCATAGTGATTGCGGTAACCGGAAACGGAGTGAGCGCCACTTGACAACCGCGGACTGCATTTGCACGACCATGGTAGGATTGCGACCACCGGTCTTGAGGTGATCGCAAACGCACCGGCATCGTTCACATCCTGGTTCTCTGAGAGACGATAGAACGTGGAACCCTTGAGAATCGCGACGCGGGGAAGCCAGTTGGCACGGTTCCAGGCCAACCTCGTTCGCGAGGCCCTGATGGCACGTCATCCCGGTCTCGCACCGCCGGAGCTGGTGATCGTGCGCACCACCGGCGATCAGGTCCGGGACCGCCCGCTCGCCGAGGTGGGGGGCAAGGGCGTCTTCACCGCTGAAATCGACCGGGTGGTGGCCCGGGGCGAGGCCGACCTTGCCGTTCATTCCATGAAGGACGTGGAAACCGTCATCACCGCGGAAGTGGTGCTGGGTGCCATTCTGCCGCGCGCCGATCCCCGCGATGCCTTCGTCTCGACCGTTGCCGCCTCGATCGGTGATCTTCCCACGGGCGCCCGGGTCGGCACGTCGTCGATACGCCGCCGTGCACAGCTCCTCAGCCTGCGGCCCGATCTCGAGATCGTGACCTGGCGGGGCAATGTCGACACGCGCCTTGCCCGGCTGAAGGAAGGAAAGGCCGCAGCGACGCTGCTGGCGGCAGCCGGGCTGGAACGTCTGGGCCTTCTCCACGAGGCGACGGCACTCCTTGATCCGGGCGACATGCTCCCTGCGGCCGGGCAGGGCGCTATCGGTGTGACATGCCGCGCCGGAGAGTCCGGAATCCTGGCCCTGCTCGAGACCATCGACGATGGGCCCACCAGACAGTGTGTCGAGGCCGAACGTGCCGTCCTCGCGATCCTCGACGGATCGTGCCGGACACCCGTCGCCGCCCTCGCCATACGGTCCGGAAGCGGCGTGCGGGTTCGTGGCCAGGTGCTGTCGGACGATGGCAGCCGGTGGACGATGAGTGAAGAGAAGGGGACAGCGGCCGAGACTGTGGGCAGGGCGGTCGGCGAGAGGTTGTTGAGCCGTGCCGGCAAGGATCTCTATGGAAGCCGGATGCCGTGACTGTCCTCGTGACAAGGCCGAAGAGGGACTCCCTTGCCTTTGCGGCCATTCTCCGGCGTCGCGGGATCGAGTCCCTCATTGCTCCGCTGCTGATGATCGTCGACGTCACCATCACGGTTGGCGATCTCGATGGTGTCCAGGGATGCGTGGTGACAAGCGCCAATGGCGCCGATGCCCTCGCACGGGCCACGGCGAATCGTTCGGTTCCGGTCCTCGCTGTTGGCACGGTCTCGGCAGCCCGGGCAAGGGAACACGGCTTCACCGGTGTCCATGCCGCTGGAGGCGACCTGGAGAGCCTGGCGGTCCTCATCCGCCGGAGCCTTGACCCGGGAGTCGGGCGACTGATCCATGTGTCGGGTTCGAGAATTGCCGGTGACCTTGCGGGCCTCCTGGCGAGGGATGGATTCGTCGTCGAACGTGTTGTCGGCTATCATGCCGAAGCTGCCAGTGGCCTTCCGCAGGTGGCCCTGGCCGCGCTTCGGGGAGGCCATCTTCTGGGTGTGGCCCACTTTTCGCCGCGAACGGCCGCAATCTTCATGAGGCTCGTTCGTGAGGCGGGTGTCGAGACGTCCTTGCAGTCGCTCGTGGGGTTCTGTCTGAGCGATGCTGTCGCCCGGACCCTCGAGGGATCGGGCTGGAAAGATCTTGTCGTGGCTCCTCGCAGTGATGCGGAGAGCCTTGCGGGGTGCATTGCCCTTGCCGGAGAACATTCATGACGTCTGACGACAGCAGCAAACCGGCGAAAGACAGCACCACCGACGGCCCCTGGATCAGGAGACCGGCGCAGTCCGTGAGGCGGTTCCTGGGAAGGAGCTCCGGATGGGTGGCGTCGGCCATTCTCATTCTGGCGATGGCGGCACTTGTCGCTGGTCTGGCCTGGCTTTGGTCCGGGCTGCGTGACACCACGATGCGCCTTGCCGACCTGGAAGAACGGGTGGTTCGACTCGCTGCGGAGGATGACGGGACGGACATTGACCTCACCGTGGCGCGTCTCGCGGAACGCCTTGATGCGGCACAAGCTGCTCTCGACGATGAGGAAGAGTTCCGCACCGGACTGGAGACGGACCTTGCAGAGCTTGTCCAGCGCATCGATCGTATCGACGAAGACCTGAACGATGCACCTCCCCCGATTGTTCCGGACGCGGACATCGAACGTCCCGATGTCGCGGCGCGGGAACGGGCCCGCATGATCGACATGCTTCGCAGGGAGGTGGCGGCCCTTCGCGAGATGCTGGACACCCTCGCCTCCCGGCCCGGTGATCACGGTGCGGCGTTGGTCGTCGCCGTTGGTCAGCTGCGGGACGCCGTCGACAGCGGCCGCCCGTTCGCCACGGAACACGAGGCTGTCGCCATCCTCGAAGCGAATGATCCCGGGATCGAGGCAGACCTCGACATCCTGGCCCGTCATGCCGGCACCGGCGTTCCCACACATCACGCACTCGAGGCGTCTCTCGGGCACGTGCTCACGGCCGCCAGCAAGACAGCGAGGGTTGCGGCGGCCAGCGGGTGGGTCGACGAGACCCTGGCCCATATCGAAAGTCTCGTCACCGTCAGGCGGATCGACGGTGAACCTGCCGGTACCGGCAGTCAGGCGACAATCCGCAGGATCGAGGCGGCGGTGGCCACAGGAAACCTTGAAGAGGCGCTACGCGAGATCGACTCCCTTCCTCCTGAGTTCGCCGGAACCATGGAGCAATGGGCCGGGCAGGCAAGGGTCCGCATCGAGGTCGATGGCGCTCTCGGTCGCCTCCACGCGCGTGCGGTTTCCGGCGTCATGCAACCATGATCGCTCTCCTCTTCTACGTCCTTGTGATGGCTGCGTTGATCGGCGGCATCGTGTGGATTGCCGATCGCGGGGGCAGCGTCACCTTCGTCTGGGATGCCTGGGAAGTGACGACCGAGACGTCGATGCTGATTCTCGGCATCCTTCTCCTCGTTGTCGTGTCGGTGGTGGCGGTGCTTCTCTTCCAGTGGTTCTGGCGCGCACCGCGCCGCATCCGGCTCGCCCTGGGCGAACGCCGCAAGGAGAAGGGGTGGAAGGCGTTGACGTCAGGACTTGTGGCGGTGGCGGCCGGCGACGCTCCGGGCGCCCGGGCCCACGCGAGGAGAGCCGACAGGCTGCTCGACCGTCCACCGCTCACCCTGCTTTTAACGGCCCAGGCCGCCCAGCTCGACGGGGATGACAACGAGGCGGACCGGCGCTTTCGCGCCATGCTTGAGCGCCCGGAGACGGAGTTTCTAGGCCTTCGCGGCCTGATGGCGGCGGCCCTGCGGAAGGGCGATCACGAGGCTGCTGCAGGGTATGCGCGCAAGGCCCATGCTCTCAGACCCGATGCCGCGTGGGCGGCTGAAGCCGTCTTCGAGTTGCAGACAAGGGCCGGGGACTGGACCGCCGCCCGCCAGACACTGAAGTCCGCGCGCGATCGCAAGGTGATCGAGGCCGCACCGGGACGGCGGCGCCATGCCGTCCTGCTGGTCGAGGAAGCGGTGCGGGCCCACGAGGAAGAGCGTCGCGACGAGGCCCTCAAGCTCGCCCGGACAGCCCACGGCGAGGCGCCGGATTTGGTGCCGGCGGGCTGTATCCTCGCCCGGCTTCTCATCGATTCCGGAAAGGGAAGCCAGGCCGTCCGTGTCGTCGAGAAGACCTGGAAGATGGCGCCGCATCCGGATCTGGCCGATCTCTACATCGAGATCTGGAGTGACGAAGGGGCCAACCGCTATCGTCGCATGGAACGTTTGCTCAACCTCAATGTGGATGACCGGGAGGCCCATGTGGCTGCGGCGAGGGTGGCGATGGAGTCGAGGCTGACCGGGGAGATGCGACGCCATCTCAACGCCATTGGCACGGCGGGCCTGGTACCCCGGGAGATCCGTCTGTGGGTCGATCTCGAGACCAGCGAGAACAATGCCGAAAAGGCCGCGGAGTGGCAGACCCGCATGATCGAGGCGAGCCCGGACAGGACCTGGCAATGCAGCGGCTGCGGCCAGATCACCCGGACATGGCGTGCAGTCTGTGACGGTTGCGGACGTTTCGATTCCATGGTCTGGCGCAGTCCGGGCGCCGTGGAGGAAACCCGGCCCCCGTTCCTGGCATCGCCGGGACCGGCCGAACCCGCCACGTTGTCGTGAGCTTGCGGCATTGACCCTGGCACCGGCTTGTGACTAGGTTCCCCGCCCTGACCGGGTGTCCCAAGCCGAAGTAGCTCAGTGGCAGAGCAACTGATTCGTAATCAGTAGGTCGGGAGTTCGAATCTCCCCTTCGGCACCATTCTGCCGGACCTTTCTTGGAACCATGGCCGCATTCGATGTCATCATCATTGGCGCAGGGGTGGTGGGAGCGTCGCTTGCCTGGCGCCTTGCGCCATCCTGCAGCGTGGTGATCGTCGAGGGGGAAGACCAGCCGGGCTATCACAGTACCGGACGATCGGCAGCCCACTATACCGATGCGATCGGTGGCGCGGTCGTCCAGGCCCTCAGCGCCGCAACCAGGCCCTTTCTCGAGAGCCCGCCGCCGGGGTTCACCGATGTATCCCTGATCAGGAGGCGTCCCGTTCTCCTTCTCTTCGGAACCGGAACCCGGGACGCGGCGTTCACCCTTCAGGGACTGGGCCATGTGATTGGACATCAGCTCTTCGAACTCGATCGCGAGGAGTGTCTCGAACGGTGTCCGGTCCTCAGGCCGGAGAAGATCGAATCGGGGCTCTGGGAACCTGCCGCCGGCGACATCGACGTCCATGCCATCCACGGAGCCTATCTCAGGGCGGCGCGGGCGGCCGGTGCCACCATGCTCCTCAATGCGCCGGTCACCCGGATGGAACACCGGAGCGGTGTCTGGCGCGTGACGGTGCCCGGAAGGACTCTCGAGGCACCCGTCGTGGCCAACTGCGCCGGTGCCTGGGGCGATGTGGTCGGCCGCATGGCCGGGGCAGCGCCTGTCGGCCTCGTGCCCATGCGCCGCACCGCCTTCACGTTCCGGGGGCCGGCCGGCATGGACTATGGCGCCTGGCCGCTGGTGGCCGATGACGGCGAGAACTTCTACTTCAAGCCGGATGCCGGACTGATTCTCGGTTCCCTGGCCGACGAACAGCCGAGCGTACCCTGTGATGCCGCGCCCGAGGAGATGGACCTAGCCCTTGCCGCCCACCGGATTATGGAGTGGACCACTCTCGACATCCGGCGCATGGAAAGCCGGTGGGCGGGATTGCGAAGCTTCGTCCCGGACAGGCTGCCGGTGACAGGCTTCGACCCTGAGTGTGAGGGGTTTTTCTGGAACGTCGGCCAGGGAGGCGCCGGAATCCAGACGTCCACAGGTCTTTCCGCCTACGCCGCAACCGTCATCCTCGGCAGCAAGCTGCCGCAGGAACTCATCGACGCAGGTCTGGATCCCGGGACCCTGTCGCCGTCAAGATCGGGCGGCGCCCGCTGACCTCCCGATGGCAGCGGGCGCCCCTTGATGCGTGATCAGGCTGCGTCGAGCAGGCTCTCCTGGCGGACGTGCTCCAGGGTGTCGTCGAGTGCCGCCTTCAGGCGATCGAAGATCTGGTGAATCTGCTCTTCCTCGATGATGAGGGGAGGACAGACCGCGACAGAGTTGCCCCCGGCCGCCCGCACGATGAGGCGATGCGCGAGGCACCGTTCGCCGCAGTAGTTGGCAATGGCCGGCGGGAAGTTCTCCCGGGTCTCCTTGTCCCTGACGAGCTCCACCGCGCCGATGAGGCCGACTCCCCTCGCTTCGCCGACGATCGGGTGATCGGCGAGGGCCATGAGTCGCTCCTGCATCACCGGTGCGATCTTCGCCACGTGGTCGGCAATGTTGATTTCGTCGTAGATCTTGAGGGTCTCCACGGCAACTGCTGCCGGAACGGGATGGCCCGAATAGGTGAAGCCCGTCGCAAACACGCCGTTTTCATCGGAGAAGTCGCGAATCGGTCCATAGACCTTCTCGTTCACGATCACCGCACTGATCGGCAGGTAGGCCGAGGAGAGCTGCTTTGCCACGACCATGATATCGGGCTTGATGCCGTAGGTGTTGGAACCGAACAGCTGACCGGTGCGGTGGAAACCGCAGATCACCTCATCGGCGATCATCAGCACGTCGTATCTCGCCAGGACGGCCTGGATCTTCTCGAAGTACCCGGCGGGCGGCACGATGACACCGCCAGCACCCATGACAGGCTCGGCGATGAAGGCGGCCACGGTCTCGGGTCCCTCGGCAAGAATCATCTGCTCGAGTTCCTCGGCCCTTCGGGTCGAGAAATCCTCTTCCGATTCACCCTCCAGGCCCTCGTGGTACCAGTGCGGCGACCCGGTGTGCATGATGTTGGCGATCGGCAGATCAAAGCCCTTGTGCATCAGCGGAATGCCGGTGAGGCTGCCCGACGACACGCAGATGCCGTGATAACCGCCGAGACGGGCGATGATCTTCTTCTTTTCGGGCTTGCCGCGGGCGTTGTTGTAGTACCAGACGAATTTCACCGCATGGTCGTTGGCCTCGGAACCGGAATTGGCGAACCAGACACGCGCCATCGGTGCCGGCGACATGTCGATCAGGCGTTCGGCCAACTCGATGGACGGCATCGAGGAGCGGTGAAAGAAGGCGTGGTAGTAGGGAAGCTTGCGCATCTGCGCGGCCGCTGCCTCGACCAGACGTTCGTTGTTGAAGCCTAGCGAGGTGCACCACAGGCCGGCGAGTCCCTCGATGTAGGTGTTGCCTTCGAGATCCTCGACATGGACACCGTTGCCCTTCTCGATGATGAGCGGGCCTTCCCTCTCGTGGGCCACCAGGTTGGAATAGGGGTGGATGAGGGTTGCGGCGTCGCGCGCGTGGGGCGAGTTGGGGATGACGGTCATGACGGATTCCTCACGGGCAGGTTCGGTCTGGTTCTCTTTAGTCCACTTCCCCGCAGAAGACCACACTCGCGGACGATGAATCGCGACTCGCCGCAAGGCCCCGTGATCGCTATGGTGACCGGCATTCGCCCCCTCCACGCAAGCGGTCCTCCACTCATGCCGGAAGGCGAGGTCAGCCTCGATGACAAGTACGTCCTTGAAGAAGGGCGTGTCTACCTGACGGGCATCCAGGCCCTGGTCCGTCTGCCCCTGGAACAGCGCCGGCGCGACGCCAGGGCGGGACTGGACACGGCCGGGTTCATCTCCGGGTACCGCGGTTCCCCCCTCGGCGGCTATGACCAGCAGCTCTGGCGCGCCGCGGGACATTTGGAGTCGCACCGCGTCCACTTCCAGCCGGGCATCAACGAGGATCTCGCGGCGACTGCCATCTGGGGCAGTCAGCAGGCCCAGCTGTTCGATGACGCACGCCATGACGGGGTGTTCGCCTACTGGTATGGCAAGGGTCCGGGAGTTGACCGTTCCGGGGATGTCTTCAGACACGGCAATCTGGCCGGATCGGCGAAGCATGGCGGCGTGCTGCTGATCGCCGGCGACGATCACGGCTGCCGGTCCTCGACACTGCCGCACCAGAGCGAACAGGCCTTTGTGGCGGCCGGAATTCCGGTTCTCAACCCGGCCGGCGTGGCGGAAATTCTCGATTTCGGAATCATCGGCATCGAAATGTCCCGCCATTCGGGATGCTGGATCGGCTTCAAGACGACAGCAGACAACCTCGATGCATCCTCATCGATCGAACTCGTGCCGGACCGGCACGTCGATGCACCCCCTTGCATCGACCCGGTGGCCGGGGGACTCAACATCCGCTGGCCCGATGACCCGATGCGCCAGGAGGAGCGCCTGCAGAACCACAAGCTCGACGCCGCCAGGGCCTTTGCCCGGGCGAATCGTCTCGACCGCATTGTCGGAGGCAGCCACGAGGCGCGCCTCGGCATCGTGGCGGCGGGGAAATCCTGGCTTGATCTGGCCCAGACCCTGGACGATCTCGGACTTGATGACGCCGCCCTGGAGGCTGTCGGACTGCGTCTCTACAAGGTGGGCATGACGTGGCCCCTGGAGACAGAGGGTCTCGCGGAGTTCGCCACGGGCCTCGAGGACATTCTCGTCATCGAGGAAAAACGCGCTCTCATCGAAACCCAGATCAAGGAGGCGCTCTATCACCTGCCGGCGACGCGCCGGCCGCAGGTGAGCGGCAAGCGTGATGCGGCAGGAGCACCTCTCGTGGCGTCGGATGGCGAACTCGATCCGTCAACGATCGCCCGCATCATCGCGCCCCGTCTCGACGCTCTCACCGGTTCCACGACCTTCACCGGACGGTTCCGTTCCCGCCACCAGCCAGCCCCTGCCATGGAGGCGCCGCCCCTCGAGCGCACGCCCTACTTCTGCGCCGGTTGCCCGCACAACACGTCGACCAGGGTGCCCCGGGGAAGCCGGGCCCTGGCCGGTATCGGCTGCCACTACCTGGCGCTCGGCATGAAGAGAAATACCGCGACCTTCACCCACATGGGTGCGGAGGGCGCCTCATGGATCGGCCAGGCTCCGTTCGTCGCCACGGACCATGTCTTTGTCAATCTGGGTGACGGTACCTACAGCCACTCGGGTCTGCTGGCGATTCGCGCCGCCGCGGCGGCAAACGTCAACATTACCTACAAGATCCTGTGCAACGATGCCGTTGCGATGACCGGCGGGCAGAGCGCTGACATCGATGTCAGCCCGCCACGGATCGCTCGCCAGGTGGCGTCTGAAGGAGCACGGGAGGTTCGCGTCGTCACCGACGATCCGGCGAAGTATCCGGCGGCGACGCGCTGGCCAGAAGGCTGCACGGTGCATCATCGCGACGACCTGGAGCTGGTCCAGCGCGCCCTGGCGAAGGTACCCGGACTGACCGTACTCATCTACGACCAGACCTGTGCCGCAGAGAAGCGCCGGCGTCGCAAACGCGGCACCCTGCCGGATCCTGGAGAGCGTGTCCTCATCAACGAGGAGGTGTGTGAGGGGTGCGGCGATTGCGGTCTGCAGTCGAACTGCGTGGCGATCGTTCCGGTGGAGGCACCGTCCGGTCGCAAGCGACAAATCGATCAGTCTTCCTGCAACATGGACATGTCCTGCATCAAGGGATTCTGCCCGGCTCTTGTGACCGTCACCGGTGTCCGGCCGCGCCGCAGCGGCAAGGAGGCGCTTCATTCCCTGGCGTCGGGACACCTGCCGCAACCGGCCATGGCGCCTCTCGAGCGGCCGTGGGACATCGTGGTGGCAGGCATTGGCGGTACCGGGGTGGTCACGGTCGGCGCACTCCTCGGCATGGCGGCACATATCGCAGGCAAGGGTATCACGGTGCTCGACATGATCGGCATGGCCCAGAAAGGGGGGGCCGTGGTCAGTCACATCCGTATCGCCAGGTCTCCCGGCGAGCTCCACGCACCGCGGATCACCGACGGCGGAGCCCGCCTGCTGCTGGCCTGCGACATGGTCACGGCGGCGGCACCGGACACTCTTCGCAAACTGGCGCCAGGCACGACCACGGCCGTCGTCAATGCCGAGAAGACAATGACCGGCGCCTTTGCCCTCGACCCCGATCTCGAGTATCCGCTTGGGGCCCTTGAGAAGGCGCTTGAGGACGCTGTTGGCAGCGCAGCGATCCACGTCGTCGATGCCACACACCTCGCCAGAAATCTTCTCGGTGACGGCATCGCTGCCAATCTCTTCATGCTCGGCTATGCCCTGCAAAAGGGTCTTCTGCCGCTCCCGGACCACGCCATCGACAGGGCCATCGAACTCAATGGCGTTGCCGTCCGGACCAACAGGCAGGCCGTACTCCTGGGACGGCATGCGGCTCACGACATGGAGGCGGTCCGCAGCCTGGTGCCGTCCGGGGATGAACCGGACACCCGCGATCGGCAGACGCTCGTGGAACGCCACGCCGCCTTCCTCGCATCCTGGCAGGACCGAGCCTGGGCGGCACGGTATCTGGACCTTGTCCATCGGATCTCGGACGCCGAGCGCAGGCTGACACCGGGCAGGGACGGACTTGTCGACGCCGTCTCTCGCCAGGCCTTCAGGCTGATGTCCTACAAGGACGAGTACGAGGTGGCGCGGCTCTATGTCGACGGCACATTCAAGAAGAGGCTGCAGGACACCTTCGAGGGCAAGCCGGGATTGCAGTTCCACCTGGCGCCGCCGCTGATCTCGCGTCGCGATCCGGCGACCGGCCACCGGTTGAAACGGACCTTCGGCAGCTGGATCCTCGTGGTGTTTCGCTGTCTCGTGGCCATGCGGCGGCTGCGCGGTACTGTTCTCGACCCCTTTGGCTGGCAGCGGGACCGACGCCAGGAACGCCAGCTGATCGCCGACTACATCGAGCGGATGAACGAGGTTGCCAGCGCACTGACGCCGGCAAATCACGCCGCCGCCGTGGATCTTGCCAACGTCCCCTCGGGAATTCGTGGCTTCGGTCACATCAAGGAAGCAGCCATCGCCCGAGCCCGCGCACAGGAGGCCGAGGCTCTCACCGCATTCCGCAGCGCCGCATGGCAAGACGTGCACCAGCCACAACCCGCCAGCAGTGCCGGTTGATCAGACACGGCCACGATGTGCCGTCGGCAACACGCCGCAATTCGCCGTTCCATTGGTCTTGGTCCAGGCCTCCGGGCAGAACGCAGCGCATCACGGGACGAGTGTCAGGTGGCGGCTGCAGGCCGGCCCAGTCGTTCATTGCCGGATCGGCGCAGGTTTCCCGTGTCGCTGGCAGGCAAGAGTTGACCTGTCGCGCTCAACTCTGGCAATGACTTGTCGAAAGGCAGCGGGTTGACAGGGTTCAGATCGGAATCCGCAATTGCCCAAGATCATTCAGTCCGGCACACTCGCGTACTGTGCGGAATGATCTCAAGAGCGCGCGAACTCCAGCAACGGTCCGATGTCGTGGTTGTCCGCAGCCCGAAGGGAGGCACTGTATCTGGTGCGCGTTTCGCTGACGTCAGTCAAGTGCTGCCTGCCCCACGTAAACGGTTCGCGGCCGAGCCGCGCCACCACCAGATCTCCCATCAAGCGGGTCGTTCGACCATTGCCGTTGGGAAACGGGTGGATCGCGACCAGCCGGTGATGCAGACGCACGGCAATCTCGTCGGGCGGGAATGTTTCGTGATCGATCCAGTAACGAGCGTCGTCGAGTACCGTTCTGAGTTCGACGGGAATCCGCACCGGCTCGATACCGATGTTTCGTTCGGTTCTGCGAAACTCGCCGGCCCAGGCCCAGACGTCACCGAAGAGGCGCTCGTGAAGCTGCCGAAGGAACTTCTCCGTGAGCAGATCGCGTCGGCGAACGCGCCGGGCCCATACCGTGCCCGCAGCAACGTTCGTTTGCTCTGCCTCGTTCAGGTCTCGGCGGTAGGTAATCCAGGTCTGGAGCAGACCCTCGCGTTCGTCCGGTTCGAGAGGCGTCGCATCGGCCGGTTCGTCGAAGAGTTCGCTCAAGCATCCTCCCATAGATCACGCTCTCGAAGGTGATCGCGAATAAAGGTCTCAATCTGTTCTTCGCGCTTTTCCTGAGACAGGCCCTGGGCCTCAAGGTCCATCGTATGCGCGATCCGGACGAGTTCCTTGCGCGCAATCTCGCGGGCTCGTCCTTGAACCATGTCTTCCAGTGAAGATCTGGGTAAGAGGGCGTACACGACAACGCAGTCCAGCGCCTCAGCAACCCTGCGAAGCGTCTTCAGCTGAATGGTTCCGGAGGCCTCGGACTTCTCGAGGTCGGCCACGCTTTGGGCCGTCACGCCCATGCGTCGGCCGAGTTGTGCGCCGGACATGCCCAAGGCGTCGCGTACAGCCCTGACCCAGCCTTTCGGCGGAGGACGGTAGCGAGTTTCCGGCTTCATGGACGAGAAGCGTTGATCCAGGCGACGGCGCGGAATGGCTCTCTTGCCGGTATTCATAAGGCGACAGCCTGCTTTCAAGTAGTGTTCAATCAAGTCATAGACTGATTATCAGGCACTTGCAATAAGGCGATACCCTGATCAACTATTGTGGTGCGAACCTGCAACTCATTCGTCGAGTCGGGCTTGTGATCGACGAACGTGATCGGGCTCCGAAACCGAAACTCCATCCCAAGTCGTCACCGGGACGCGACCAGGTGATGGCCATGATCGTGGCGCGCATCCTCGAGTCTGCCTCGAAGCTTGCCACGGCAAGTGGGCTGGTCCGCAAGCGACAGGAGATGATCGAGGCCACCCAGGCTCTGCTCGAACCCATTCCTGCGGCAACACGGCGCGAGACGCGCCGTCTCAAGGGTCGAGAGAAGATCGGTGAACGGGTCGGCAAGGTCATCGGCAGGCACAAGATGGCGAAGCACGTCACAAGGACCATCGATGACAAGGGTGTCTTCACCCGTGAGCGCGATGACGCCTCCATCGCTACCGAGGCCAGTCTCGACGGCCTCTGTGTGATCCGCACCAGTCTGCCGGCCAGCGAACTCGATGGTCCCGGCACGGTGCGCGCCTACAAGCGGCTCAGCTCCGTGGAACGGGCCTTCCGCAGCCTTGAGACCGTGGATCTGAAGATCCGCCCCATCTACCACCGCGCCGAACCCCGGGTCCGCGCTCACGTCCTCATGTGCATGCTCGCCTGGTACGTGGAGTGGCACATGCGCCAGAAGCTGAAGCCCATGCTGTTCGACGACGAGGATGCTGTAGGCGCCGACAAAGGGTCGTTGAGCGCCCGGGCCAAGGTCGGAATGAAGAGATCCTCTGACGGTGATCCGGTGTACAGCCTCTCCACCCTCATCGGCGGTTTCACCGCCATCATCCGGAACACCTTGGCACCCGAGTGTGGCAAGGATTTCGGGCTGACAGCTGACCTCCAAGATCTCGGGCAGGCGATGTCTCCTGTCCGGTCTGGCCTTGCGATGGAGCCTTGGAGGACTTGGGGCACTTACTTCCAGAAATCAGGATCGTTACCGCAAGACATGCGGGGCCCCTTGGCTCGCATACGGCGCTGAAACAACAGCGAGCCCGGTATCTGCGAGCGGTTGTGGATCAGTATTGTCAGATGACTTTCCTCGAGCGTCCGACGAAAGTCGCATGCATCGGCCTCGGGCATGACATCACCGGATTTCGGACCAACTGGCAGAGGCGACGATCAGGAGCAACCCGTGATGGACCTGAAACGAAGTGGCGTCATCTTATGCACCGAGCAGTACGAAGCGTGTGTCGACTTCTACCGCCGGATCCTGGAGCTGCCGGAACTGTTCTCGCTCGATGACGAGCACTCCACGCTCACCTGCCTGAGGATGGGCGGGAGCTACCTGATGATCGAAACCGGCGGCAGGGCGATGCCGGGCGGGCGATCCATCGAGCAAAGCCCGGTCAAGCTGAGGTTCAACGTGGGCGATGTCGATGCTGCGGCCAGTCTACTGGAGTCACGCGGCGTGCGCGTCGCCATCAGACGGGAAACCTGGGGAACCGTCGGCGACTTCGTCGACCCGGACGGGAACCGTTGTTCGCTGCGCGACGACGGCTCGTTCCTTCCGTCCCTTCCTTGAGGGCGCAGGCTCCATCATGCCCCTTCGGTCAATTCCGGGCTTCGAGATCCTTGGGGGGAATCCCCCGGAAGGTAGCGCGGACCGGGTCCCAGGCTGCCGGCGGTATCGCCAGAACCCGTGCTGCCGAGACCGAGGCTCTCGACGCGTTCCGCAACGCCGGTTGATCAGGCCTTGAAACGGCCAGGATGACGCCGCGATCAGCCCTCCCACCGTCCCATCGATCTCGTTCCGCGCCCCCCGGAGCGACGGCCTACGGGCAGAACGCAGCCCATCGCGGGCCGGATGACCAGGATCGATTGCAGAATGGCCCAGTCGTTCATTGTCGGATCGGCGCGGGTTTCCTGTGTCGCTGGCAGGCGCGTGCCGACCTGTCGTGACGGGACTTCACTCCGGTGGATCTTTGTCGCGTGGCAGCGTGTTGTCAGGGTTCACAATCTCGACGGGATACGCGGGACGCCCGCCATGTCCTTGAGCAAGTGATGTCTCCTGCGCGGACTGGCCGTCCGATGGATGCTCAGAGGACCTCCATTGGCGCCTGGGGCACCTCCTTCCAGAAATCAGGATCGTGACCGTAGAATATGCGGGCGCCCCTGGCTCGCATGCGGCGCAGAAGCAGCAGCGAGTCCAGCATCTGCGAGCGGTCGTGGACCAGCTTTGGCAGGTGAAGTTCCTCGAGCGTCCGACGGAAGTAGCAGGCGTCCGCCGCAAGCACGATATCACCCGCTTCCAGGCGAACCAGGAGTGACTGGTGACCGGGGGTGTGCCCGAAGGTAGGGATCGTCACCACAGAGCCATCGCCGAAGACGTCATGCTCACCGTGGACCTGGTGGACCAGGTGACCATGGTCGTAGTCCTGCAGGTTGTAGGCGTTGGCTTCCATGAGTTCAGGCGTATGGCCCGCCTCCCACTCCTTCTGCTGGATGATGACCTTGGCGTTGGGAATGAGTTCGTTGCCGCCGGAATGGTCGAAATGCAGGTGGCTGTTCACGACGTACGCAATCTTCTTGGGGTCGATCTCGAGCTGATTGAGGCGCGAGGCGATGTCTTCGCCGGGACGGAAATGGATATCGAAGAAATTCGCCAGAACCCCGACACGGCCGTGTGGGTCATGTCCGCTCGCGGGATGCAGACCAGTGTCGAACAGAACATGGCCTTTGGGGTGCTGGATCAGGTAGGCCGGGACCGGAAAGCGGATCCGACCTGACTCGCGTGCAAGCATCGATGAGACATCGGCGCTGAGCCAGCCGCAGGTCATGGCATAGAGTTTGACGGTGGACGAACGACCCGACGAACGTGCGATTGCGGTCGAGCGAGCCCCCTTCAGCGTCTCCCACCAGGCCTGGTTGCGCTCCATGGCGAGCTTGCTCTCACGCGGGTCCATGGCGCCCTCCGCTTGTCGTCATAGTGTCCGTCCCGTCCGAGGCGCGGGGAATCCCACCGCTTGCTGCAATGTCCTCGGTGAGCGCAACAACCTCCCTGGACGTCGAGGTTGCGAGCTCCATCTTGTACGCGAGAAGCCATATCAGGAGAACGCCCAAACCCCACCACAGGAACTGCCAGGCCCAGATCGAGGGCATCCTGAAATCCCAGCCCTCGTAGCCCATGTCCGGTGCGCCAAACAGATAATTGCCAAGGACGATGCATGGCCCGACCGCGAAGAACAACCAGATCATCGCCGCGATCCAGGCGAAGGTGGCGAAGCGCCGCTTGCGTGCGGAGAGGCCGGCGTACTCGGCCAGGAAGCGGTGAATGCGGTAGCGGCCCTCAGCCCCTTCATCATCGCGTGTCAGGACCGAGCCAAGAATGCAGACAAGAAAATTCGCGACGAGGCCCCAGGCTGCCGCATGGATGGTCCAGGGCCACTGACCCCAGGGCAGCGTGCCGCGGGTGAGCGCCTGGCCCAGTGGATCGGTCAGCACAACGACAATGGAGCCCACCACAATGCCGGCCGCCACGCCTTGCCGGGTGAACCAGCGGACCCATGCGACGCCCAGCAGCGCGGGCCAGAGCTGGACGGCCAGCGCCAGGGCCAGCCCGCCGAGCACGACCATGCCGTCGCGCTCAAGCGTTGCCATGAGAAGCGCGGCGACCGTGGCCAGCAGGGTCGCCACCCGGGCGAAGCGTTTCTGAAGTCGGTCGTCGGCATGGGGATTGAAGAAGCGCATGTAGAGGTCACGGGTGACGAGAGCGCCGGCACTCGTCATGTAGGCGCCGCCCGCGGCCTTGATTGCAGCGATCATGCATACGGTCACGATGCCGAGGAGCCAGGGAGCCGAGGTGCCGACAAGGCCGATCAGGTTCGCGACCAGGCGACCCTCCTCGCCGTTGCCAAGTGGCGGAAGAACCCGCTTGAGTTCCAGGCCCGCGGCGTTGACCTCCGGACTCGCGCCCAGCAACAGTCCGCCGAGGCCCTGCAGAGTGACGAAAACGAAGAGGAGCACACCCGCCGCGCAGGCCGACGCCCAGACCTGCTGCGGTGCGAAGGCGCCGGGGTCCCGGCTGGCGAAGGCCCACATGGAGAACGCCGGCGATGCCTGGATACCCATCAGGGCGACCATGAAGCTCATCACCATGAGACCGGTCCAGGGCCCCCCTTGGGGCACCTCCTTGTTGAGCCCATCGGTCCATTGCACCACGCCGGGCGTCGCGAACAACCCGTTGAAGTCGCCACCGCCGTAGCCCAGCGTCGTTCCCCAGGTTCCTGTCGGTGTGCCTGCGATCACAGCCAAAGCCCTGTTAAGCGGGTCGAATCCGCCCGCAAGATCAAGCGTCACAAGTCCCAGGGCGGTGACACCGACAGCGATCAGCAGGGTTTGCAGCGTCGTGACATACGCCACGGCCCTGAGTCCGCCCAGCGTCACGTAGATGACCAGGACCACGGCCAGCGTCCACATTGCCAGGTCGCGCGAAAGCAGGCCGCCGGTCACGAGGTTGACGAGGTCCCCTGCAAAGCCAAAAAGCATGCCAAGAAACGGGACGGCGAACAGCAGGGCGACGATGACAGTGAACACACGGATGATATCGGAGCCGTAGTAGGCCGCGAACATCTCGCCCGGCGTGACGAAACCGAAACGCTTGCCGAGTAGCCACTGCCGCTTGAGGAACATCACCCCCGTCAATGGGACGACAACAGCAGCGAAGGCGATGTAGCTTGCCTGAAGACCGTCGCGCAAGACCAGTGCCGGACCGCCGATGAAGAGCCACCCGGCGAACGAAGTCGCGGTGGCCGCCATGACGAAAACCCAGGTGTTGAGACTGCGTCCGGCGACAAAATAGGCGCTGGCAGTCGTTGCTTCACGCGCGCCTCTGACACCCCAGAAGATGCAATAGCCCCAATAGAGTACGGCGAACAGGCCAAGCCAGAGCAGCTTCGACCCGTAAAGGCTGCCGTCAGTCACCGGACCATCGCCCCCGCCCGTCGGTCGCGATGGGTGTTGCGCGGGACCATCTCGCCCGTAATCGAGCGGTGTACGGGTGCCATGTCGGGATTGTCGTCGATTTCGCGGATCAACCGTACGGTCTCGGCCGCCATTCGCCTCATGGGATGACGATAGGTCGTCAGCGCATGGGATGGCCAGCCAGCCATGGCAACGTCATCGAAACCGACGACGGAGATGTCGCGGGGCACATCGCGCTTCATCCCGTGACGCAGTGCATCAACTGTGCCGAAGGCGACGATGTCGTTGGCGCAGAAAATTGCGTCCAGATCGGGAACGGCGCGAATCAGGCGGCAGGCCGCGGCATATCCGTCCTCGTAGGAGAACACCTCGGGAAGGTTGTCTCTGACGATCGTGAGGCCCGCCTCCGCGCAGCGCTCGACGAAGCCGTGGCCGCGGTCGATCGAGGTCGTCGCGTCGGGCGTGCCAGCGATGTATGCCATGTTGTGGTGGCCAGTCTCGATCAGGAACTCGGCGATGTCTCGGCCACCCCGCTTGTTGTCGCAGGTTATCGCAAAGGTATCGGTTTCAGGAACATAGCGGTTGAAAAAGATCAGGTGGGTTCCGGTGTCGATCGTCGCCATGGTGCGCTGGAACGAGACCGTCGCGGTCATGAGGATGATGTACTCGGGCTGATACAGCATGCCCTCTGGCAGCACCTCGTCGGTGGTCTTTCCCTCGGGGACGTGGAACAGCATGACGCGCAGGCCGTGCTTTTGCAGTTCGCCGGTCAGGATCGCCATGACTTCCGGAAAGAACGGGTTGAAGACGTCCGAGATGAAGATGCTGACGATGCGGGTCCTCTGGGTGATCAGGCTTCGGGCGAAAGGGTTGGGCTGATATCCCATCGCCTTGGCGCGTGCGAGGATTCGATCGCGCGTGTTCGGGGCGATCTGCGAGTCGGGCGAGAACGCTCGCGAGACCGTCGAGATCGACACACCGAGTTCCTCGGCGATGTGACGTGCTGCTACCGTCCTGCCTGCGGACTTCGGTCTTCCAGTGTTGTCCATCGCCCCCAGACCCGATCAGCGTTCCCCGGTAACCCTGCTCATCGTGTCAACATCCCTTCCGCTGCGGATTCTTGGGAACACGACTCGCCGAAACGAATCAGATTTGTTCGAGCGTATTCCGCACTGCAAACCTTTGCAAGGCGCCTGGAAGCGTGTTGCAAAGGTTTGCATTGCCATTGTATCCAATCTAGGCTCAATTCTTGGCGAGCAGGGCCTAAGGCTTGTCGCCTGCCGATTCTGCGGGGTCTCGTGCCTCATGACAGACGGGCAGGCGCGGTTGAATGGTCCAGGTTCAGTTCATACACATTGGGAGCTAAGCTAATGAGACAGCTAACGAGAGCCGCGGCCGCAGTGGCCGTCAGTCTGTGTGTCGGGACGGGTGCCGCGCTGGCGGACGGTCTCGACGAGTTGACGGAAGAGATCGTCGCCCGGACCTACAACTCGGAGATGATTGATCCGGCCCAGCCGATCGAGGCAAGTATCTACCGTGACTGGAAGTCGCCGAGCGAGCCGCCCTGGACGATCGGCTACGCCAGTTCCTATGCCGGCAACACCTGGCGTGCGGCCGTGATGGATCGGCTGATCCAGAGCATTCTGCCCAAGTGGCAGGAGTTGGGCCTGGTGGACGACGTCTTTGTCACCCAGTCCAACCTGAACGATTCGGTGCAGATCCAGCAGATGCGTCAGCTTGTTGATCAGGGCGTGGACGCGATCATCGTCTGCTGCTCGAATCCGACAGCACTCAATGCCACGGTGAAGTATGCCTATGAACGAGGTGTGCCGACCTTCTCGTTCACCGGCTATCTGACGTCGCCCTATGCTGTGAACTCGTCGGTGAACTACCAGTTGGCCGGCTTCGAGATCGGCGAATGGATGGCCCAGGAGGTTGGCGGTGAGGGGAACATCCTCGTGGTCGAGGGCATTCCTGGCACATCCGGTTCGGACTCGCAGCACCGTGGTGTCCTGCTCGGTCTCGAGGCATATCCGGACATCAACATTGTCGGCGAGATAGCGGGCATGTGGACGGACCAGGTTGCCCAGGGCGAGGTTCAGAAGTGGCTTGCCACCAATCCCGGCCAGCTTGACGGCATCGTCGTGCAGTCGGCTGCGGAAATGGGCGTGCTGCGGGCCTTGCAGCAGTCGGGCCGGGAAATGGCTCCCGTGGCGATTGGCGGCGAGCTCGGCGCCCTTTGCTACTGGCGCAAGAATCCTGACTACATCAGCACGACCTTCCAGGTCTGGCCTCCTGGTGACGATTTCGAGCTGATCTGGAACATCATGATGCGGACGCTTCAGGGCCAGGGCCCGAGGATCCAGTCAATCCTCGTGGATCCCTTCGAGTTCACCTATGCGGATCTCGAGGGTGTCCTCGACGCGAACTGCGACGAGAACTCCCAGCTGTGGCTTGAGGTCGGGCCCGCAGCCTGGGGTGCCGAAGACTATCTCGACCAGTTCTTCGTGCGTCCCGCAGATCCGACCCAGTACCAGCCCTGACCGGGCCGGTTTCGACTGAAGCCGTTTGACTCCGGATCGCTGATGCCTTCCGAAGAAACCGTGAGCCCCGAACAGGGTTTCCCGGGCGCCGCCGACCAGGTGTCGGCGGCGCCGGCTTTCGTTGGTGCGGACATTGTCATTACCAATGTCCACAAGACGTTCGGCGTCACGCGTGCGCTCGACGGTGTTTCCTTCAGTGCGCGATGCGGCGAAATTCATGCCATCGTGGGCGGCAACGGTTGCGGCAAGTCGACCTTGGCCAAGGTCATTTCGGGCGTCCTTCCCATTGACAGCGGCCAGGTATCGATTCTGGGACATGCGCCCGGCAGCCCGCGCGAAGCTCGTCTGGCCGGCATCGCGACGGTCTTCCAGGAGATCCTGGTGGCTGACCACCTCACGGTGCTCGACAATCTGTTTGTCGGTGCCGACGGCCTCTGGTCCAAATCCCTGTCGCTCCGCGAAAAGCATGAGCGAAGCGAGGCCTTGATGCGTGACCTCAGCGGGGTCGATGTCGATCCTGACGAGCCCGTTGGTGGCCTTTCGCTGTCGATCAAGCAGTGGATCACCATCGGCCGTGCATTGATTCAGGAGCCCCGGGTCCTGATCCTCGACGAATCCTCTGCAGCCCTTGATTTCGATTCGACCGAGAAGCTGTTCGAAAAGATGCGCGAGCTGCGCGACAAGGGTACCGCCGTACTCATCGTGACTCATCGCATTGCCGAGCTGATTCGCATTTCCGACCGCGCGACGGTTCTGCGTGACGGCCGCGATGTCGGGGTTCTTGCCAAGGAAGAAGTGACCGAACAGAATCTTCTGGGCCTGATGACCGGAAGGAGCCAGTCCACCGAGAGCGAGGACACCCTGTCCGTGCTGCCGGCCCGCGACGACACCGTGATGAGTGTACGTGGACTCAAGGTTTGGGAGGGCAGCAAGGGTATCGACTTCGATCTCCACCGTGGCGAGGTGGTGGGCGTCGCCGGCCTCGACGGACAGGGCCAGGATGAGTTCGTGCGTGTGCTCGCTGGCGTCCAGCCCGCACTCGAAGGCGTACCGCTGGTGCGCAGGGGCTCCGGTCGTCTGGCCGAGCTTCACGGGCTTGAGGACGCCGATCAATTTCGTGTCGTCTATGTCTCGGGCGACCGCAAGAGGGAGGGGATCTTCCCCAACCTCTCGATTTTCGAGAACCTCACGATCGCGCTCTATCCCAAGGAACTGAAGACGCGCCTCGGCAACATCATCGATTGGTCATCTCTTGCCAGCGTGTTCGAGAACTGGCGCCAGAAGCTGTCCATCAAGATCGGTTTGGCGTCCGACAAGGTCACGTCGCTGTCGGGAGGCAATCAGCAGAAGGTGCTGATCGGTCGCGCAATGGCTCTCAACCCGAGAATCCTTGTGCTCAACGATCCGGCACGCGGCATCGACGTCGAGGCAAAACGCGAACTTTACGACCACCTGCGCGACTTTGCCGCCCGAGGCGAATCCGTCGTCTTCATGTCGAGCGAACTTGAGGAATTCATCGGCCTTTGCGCGCGCGTGATCGTGTTCCGTCATGGCGAGATCTTCGACGCATTCGCTGGCGACGACATTGAGCCGGCACGCCTCCTTGAGGCCATGTTCGGCCAGACCTCCGGCCGTGGCGCCCGGCTCGCCGCGGGTGCGGCATCGGGGCCATCCGACATGTCTGGGAATCCCGCACCGGAGTCGGAGCGGGAAGCGCCGCGCAGGCAAGAGCGACCTCAGCCAGGCGCAATCCGGATCATTGACTTCGACGCCGAACGCCAGGGGCGTCGCGGCCAGGGTTCCCCGGACACCAGACAACTTTCGGAAAAGCGCATGAAGATAGTCTATTCGGACGGCTGAAGGCGGGAGCGATGGAGACGAAGCGCATGAAGATCGTGGAATTTGATGATGAGGGAAGGCCGGTCGAACGGCAGGGCCCGACCGCTTCTCCACGCGCGACGGTCGAGAACAGGGGGCCGGTCAAGATCGTCGCCTTCGCCGACGACCCCGGGAACAACCCTGATGAGGCGACGGCGTCTGGCGGGCCGAAGATAAAAGTCAGGGAGTTCGATGGCGCGGGCGCGCCGAGGCCGGCGGGCGAGTCCGTGCGCTTTCGTATCCCGTCGGAAAAGAGCATCAAGGTTGTCGAGTTCGATGACGACGGCAAGACCAGGCGGCGCAAGAGTGCTTCGGGTCCGCCTGGCATCAAGATTGTCGAATTTGACTGAGCATCCATCTTCCGGCCAAGGGAAAGAGATGCGGCAGAGGAAAGGGCGATCATGAGCGAAACCGACGTCAGACGTTCGTCATCGTCGGCCCATTCGTTTCTCATGGTGCCGATCATTCTGCTGTTCGTGCTGATCGTGGTTGCCGTACTCAGAAGCCCCAGCCTGGTGACGGGTCCAGGCCTGGGCAGCGCTGTCATTGTCGCTGCGCCGCTGATCCTGGCAACCTATGCGCTGACGGTTATCGTGATGGCGGGCCGTGGCGGCGTTGATCTCTCGATCGGTCCGCTCATCGGTTTCATCAACGTCACCATGATCCAGCTTCATGCGGTTGGGGTTGTGACCTCGGTGGTCGATGTCTTCCTGTACGCGATTGCCGTGGGCATGGCCTATCAACTGATCGTGGGGCTGATCATATGTTTCGTTCGGATTCAGCCCATCATCGTGGCGCTGGCAGGCTTTCTGACACTCGCCGGACTCAACCTCGTCATACTGCCGCGACCGGGCGGAGTAGCGCCGCAGTGGATGAGTTCCTGGGCTCTGGGTGAGTCGATTTGGACACCCGTTCTGGCGATCCTCGTCGTCGCGACGGCCGCCTGGTTCCTGTTCACGCGCACCGCCTTCTTCAACCACCTGCGCATCATGGGCGCGGACGAGAGAACCGCCTACACGGCGGGCGTCAACATCGTCGTCGTGCGGCTGGGCGCGCATGTTGTCGCGGGAGTCTATGCCGGCCTTGCGGCCATCTGTTTCACGTCGTTGATCAGTTCCGGAGATCCGACGCAAGGCAGCACCTACACGCTGATGGCGGTGACGGCGCTCGTTCTGGGCGGGACGAGCCTGGCCGGCGGACGCGGCAGTATCATCGGATCGCTGTTGGGGGCGCTGAACATCTATCTCATCACCTATGTGCTTGCGACATTCAACTTTGGCATGGTGCAGAGCTTTGTCACTCAGCTTGCCTATGGCGTGATCCTCGTTGTTGCCTTGCTGCTCACGATTCTCCTCCCGCAGATCCAGCGCGCCATGCGCTACGTGTCGCCCTATGTCGTGTTCGTTTTCCTCGGCCTCACCGCTGCCGGGGTGATGCTCTATGCTCAGGACGTCGTGCTTGAGACCGTTGGAACGTCGCTCGCCGGGACCTCGCTGAGTGGTCAGTCTCTCAGTGGGAGTGTGTCGACTGGCACGTCTCTCAGTGGAACCTCATTGAGCGGCACCTCCCTGACGGCTCAGGTCGACGCGCCCACCGATCCCACCGGTACGCCCATCGTGATCGCGGCGGTGGTGATCGCCGCGGCGGTTTTCCTCATCTGGCTGCTCTACAGGCATCTAAATGTCACAACCGTCGCCTTGATTGGAGTCGTTTCATTGATCGTGTTGGGCTATGCGGTCCATGAAGGAGGAGCACCGGAGCAGCGCTCCTTGGCGATGGTCGGCAACTGGGCGATGGAGAAGGTACAGACCCCATTCGTCCTGGGCGCCGAGGGGCCACCTGACACGGCAGTGCACGTGTTGTCCTTCGAGGAGTCACCGCTTTTCGGTGCGGTACTGGCGGGCGCCGGGACCCTGGTGCTCGGCACCATCCTGATCTTCACGACGGTGCCACAGGTTCAGCGGCAGAGGGTTGGCGAGAAATCGCTTCTCTTCATGGCTGTCGTCGGCTTGATCATTGCCGCGGGGTTGATCTACTGGCTGCAGGATGGCGCTGGAGCAAGCAAGCTGTTTGCTGGCGCGCTCGGTGCGATGGTCGTGGGCGCCATGCTTTTCTTGGTGACGCTCCCCCGGTTCCAGGAACGCATCCGGGACATCACCATGGTGATGGTGACGTTGATCGCGCTCGTGGCGCTGATCGGCACGTTCCTCGCCAATGTTCCGCCCCTGGGTACGGGGCCTGTGCCGCTGTTGACCGCGGCGGTGCCCCAACCTCTGGAGCCCGCCGCACTGTCGAATGGCTTTCTCCTTGCAGTTGGAATGCTTCTTGTCGCGGGCGTGATCCTCTACCTTCTGGTCATCCCGGGCGTGCGTCGCCACGTCATGTCGAACGTACCGCTCGGCGCAGGCATTCGCTCCTACTCCTACACCACGTTGTTTGTTTCGGTTAGCGCAACGATTTTCGCGAGTGCGGTGCTGATGGTTGCAGGTGTGCCATTATGGAAAGTCATGATCGCTGCACTTGCCGTGTTGATAGCCACCAAGTTCGGATACCACTTCTTGCGTGATTACCGTCACAGGCACGCAACCATGCCGCGTCTCAAGACACCGCGCGCCCTGCGGGCGTCGAGGAGGGTGGGATGAGGCCGACACAGCATCGCTTCTACAAGTGGCTCGGGTTCCTGTTCTCGCTCCTGGTTGCCGGCGGCAGTGTGATTATCGGGATCGTTGAGGAGATTGAGGCCCAGTACATTCTGTTCTCGGCAATCGCCACCTTTGCCATCGTGCTGTGGGCCTGGCATCACTTCTCGGTGCGCTGGGTCTACGACCTCGACGGCATGGCGCTCGACAGCATGAGCCGGGAGAATCAGGGGTCCTCGGAAGAGCCATCCGAGGTGCCACATCACGAGCAAAGCACCGGCCGTTACGTGCGGTTCCTCGCGCTCGAGTACAAGCACCTCATCATCGGTTTCCTAATCTTGCTCGGGTTGTTCCTGATTGTCGCCTTCTCGGTGGAGAACTTCTGGACCTGGAACAACATCATTGCATCTGTCGTGGTGGCGGTGTTCATCGGCATCGCCTTCCTGCTCAATCGAACGGTCTCGGAGAACTCGTCTGCCTTTATCGGTATCACGGTCCTGCTTGGTCTTTTCATCGTCGGCTCGCTTGTCGTCGACGGCTTCTTCTCGGCGATCAACATCAAGTCGATGCTGGTCTTTGCATCCTTCCTCGGGCTTGCGTGCGTCGGCCAGACGCTGGTGGTCCTGCTGGGCGGGCTGGATCTCTCGATTCCCTTCGTCATCGGCTCAGCAAACGTGGCGTTGCTCTATCTTCTGGGGCTCGGCCTGCCGTCCTGGTTCGCGGTGATCGCGATCCTGATCCTCGGTGCCATCGTCGGGGTCCTCAACGGCATCCTCAGTTTCCGACTGCAGGGCCAGGCACTCATCGTCACGCTCGGTGTGGGCTTTGCTGTCGCAGGTGGTACACAGATTCTGACAAGCATCGGTACGCGCTACTCGGGCAACGTCTTCGGCGTGGTGCCCGAGTGGCTGACCAATATCGCGGCGATGAACGGACGCACCTTCGGGCTTGACTTTCCACCCGTGATCGTGATCTGGATCGCTGCGGCGATCCTGCTCACCATCGCCATGCGCAACACGGTCTTTGGGCGCAATCTCTATGCCCTGGGTGGAAGCCGCACAGCGGCCAGGCGACTTTCGATCTCCGAGCGCAACTACTGGATTGCGGTCTACGGGGCATCGGGTTGCATCGCGGCCATGACGGGAGCCCTGCTGCTGGGCTGGTCGGGTGGTGGCTTCATCGGTGTCGGCGATCCCTACCTCTTCATGACACTTGCGGCTGTGGTGATTGGTGGCACCTCGCTTCTGGGCGGATGGGGCGGCTATGGCTTCACCGTGATCGGCGTGCTCGTCCTGCAGGTGCTGTCGTCCTTCCTGGTCGGTATCGGCCTGTCCTTCGAGGGCCAGCAGTTTGTTTTCGGCCTGCTGATCCTGCCGATGGTCGCCATGTACGCCCGTTCGCCGCACATCCGAACGCAGATCTGAACGAGGCGCAGGTATGACATCAGGACGTTCGATCAAGGAGCTGCACCATGAGTGAGATGCTGCAACCGAATGACATTGTCGGCATGTCATTCTGGCTCATGACTCTCGCCATGGCCGGTGCGGCAGCGTTTTTCCTGGTGGAGCGCCTCTGGCAGGCCGCGCTGACCCCCCTCGGCGTCGCCATGCTGGTCTCGGCGTTGAGCTACGTGAATCTGGCCGGTGTCTGGGCGGGAACGGGTGACGTGCCGACGGTCTACCGTTTCGCCGATTGGCAGCTGACGGTGCCGCTTCTTGCGGTGACCTTCTACCTGGTGTTGGGTGCGGTGACGAAGGTGCCAGTGGCGCTGTTCTGGCGCCTTCTGGTGGCATCGGCAGTGCTTACGGCTGCGGGTTATCTCGGTTCGGCGGGCTTCGTCAGTCCTACCCTGGGCTTCCTCGTTGCGCTCGCCGGCGGTCTCTACATCCTGGGCGAAATCTACCTTGGCGAGGCCGGAAGGCTCAATGCCAGCAGCGGCAACCAGAAAGCCCAGACCGCGTTCAACGCCATGCGCCTTATCGCCACCATCGGCTGGGCGATTTATCCGCTAGGCTACTTCATGGAGTATCTCGGCGGTGGTGTCGACAATGAAGCGATCAACCTGATCTACAACCTCGCCGATTTCCTCAACAAACTCGCCTTTGGCCTCATTGTCTGGCAGGTCGCGGCGAACGACAGGGAGGCGGACGGGCATCGCTCGCCGTTGTCAGGCGCATGAGCGGACAAGGAAACAGAAGACCCGCGAACCGCGATGTGGTGCGCAGAAGGGGAGTTGAGCCATGACCGGAGCTGACATCATCACCGCGATCCTGCTTGCGGGCATCCTGATCGCGGTCGTCGTCTATCTGCTGTACTGGCTGTACCGGCGCTCGTCCAAGGAGGTCGCCTTCGTGCGCACGGGTCTGGGTGGCGAGAGGGTCGTCATAACCGGTGGTGCGCTTGTACTGCCCATCGTCCATAACGTGACGCTGGTTGGCATGAACACGTTGCGCCTGGAGGTCAGGCGGGACGGTGACAAAGCGCTCATTACCAAGAACCGGATGCGGATCGACGTGGTGGCCGAGTTCACTGTGCGCGTGCGGTCGGACACACAGGCCGTGTCTCTGGCGGCGCAGACGCTGGGACGGCGTTCGATGAGCGCCGATGAGGTCAGGGAGGTTGTCCAGGGCCGTTTCGTTGATGCCCTCGCGAGCGTCGCCGCCCGGATGACCATGGACGGCATCCAGGAAAACCGTGACGTCTACATGAAGGATGTCCGCGCAATCATCGAGGAAAGCGTGGCGCGCAACGGGCTGGAGATCGAGGCCGTGTCGCTCACGGGTCTCGACCAGACCAGCATCGAGCAGTTCAATCCGTCAAATGCCTTTGACGCCGAAGGTCTGACCCGCCTCACCGAACAGATCGAAACACGCAAGAAGGCCAGAAACGACATCGAGCAGGACACGATGGTTGCGATCCGCTCGAAGAACCTCGAGGCCGAAATCGAGGCGCTCGAAATTGACCGCAAGAGCGAATACGCGCGGCTCGAACAGGAACGCGAGGTCGCAAAGCAGCGGGCGCTGGAGAAAGCCCAGGTCGCCATGGAACGCGCTACCCGAGACCGCGAGGCGCAAGAGGCAGAGATTCGCGCCGAGGAGGAAGTCGAGATTGCCCGCATTCAGCGCGAAAAGGCGCTGGAGGCGGAACGCTCCTTGCGTGAGACGACGCTGACGGAGGAGATCGAGGCACGGCGCAAGCACCGCAATGACGTGGAGCGCGACACTCAGATCGCGATCCACGCCAAGGACCGCCAGGCTGAGGTGGAGATCCTGGAGATCGAGAAGGAGATCGAGTTCGCGAGACTGGGTCAGCAAGAGGCCATTGCCGGACAGCGCGCGGCGCAGATGGCCGAGATTGCCAGGCGTCAGTCGAGTGGCGAGCAGGAGGCGGAGACCGCCCGCATTGCCGCGCTGGAGGTTATTGAACGCGCTCGCATTCTTCAGGAAAGGGCGGTGGAGTCCGAGCGCATCGCGCGCAATCAGGAAGTCGATCGCCTGGAGGTGTTGCGCCGCAAGGTTCTGCAGCTCGAGGAGCAGGAACGCGCCATTGCTATCACGCGCAAGGAGAAGGACAAGGCTGAGGCCCAGGCCGAGACCGAGCAGGCCCGCGCCCGGGCCGTCGAAGCCGAGGAGAAGGTCGCGTCGGCGCGTGAGCGGGAGGCGGCCGAGCGACGCAAGCTCGTCGAACTCATCGAGGCTGCTCGTGCGGTCGAGAGCGAAGCGCTCCAGCTCACCACCATCGCCGCGGCGCAGACCAACGCAGCCGAGCAGAAGGCGGCGGCTGACCGTTTCGTCACACTGTCGCAAAAGCTGCGCTACGAAATCGATGCCGCGGGCAGGCGGGCGCTCAACGAGGCAGAGAACATCCGAACCGATGACAACCGCGAGCATGCCCTGCGCATGAAGCTGCTGGAGCATATCGAGGGCATCGTGCGCGAGAGCGTCAAGCCGCTGGAGAACATCGACTCCATCAAGATCCTGCAGGTCGACGGCGTGCCCGGCGTCAACAGTCCGTCGGACGTTGGCTCCGGCGGAACCGGTTCCGGCGACCCCGCCTCAGGCGGCGGCAGCATGACCGACCGTATCGTGAATTCTGCCATGAAGTACCGCACTCAGGCGGCATTCGTTGACGGATTGATGAAGGACCTGGGATTGCCGATGGAGCACCTCGGCAGCGCGGGTGGCCTCTCCTTCCGCAACTTCGCTGAAGCACCTCCCGAGGACAACGCGGACGACAAGCCGGGTGGCGATGTCAGCGACGACGGTAACGACAACGAGGGCAGTCCATCGGACGACGACAATTAGACGACCGACGTGTGCGGAACGTCACTGACTTCAAGAGGATTGGGACATGAGCATCGATGTGAACAGCTGGGCAGCCAAGTACAAGCAGCTCACCAATGCCGACGAGACCATTCAGTGCATGGGAAAGTACTACACCTGCACCTTCATGTTCGACATGGGCGCACGCAAGGTCATCGTCGAAATGCACGACGGAAAGGTAAAGGCCATCAACACGGATCCGGCGCCAATGGATTCGTACGATTTCGCCTTGCGCGCCAGTCCCGAGACCTGGCGCGAGTTTGCCCAGCCGATGCCCAAGCCAATGTATCACGGCATCTTTTCGGCAAGCTTCCAGCGTGATCTCAGACTCGAGGGCAATCTGCTGGTGCTGATGCAGAACCTGAGGAACTTCACCGTGCAGTTCGAGTTGCTGCGCCAGTCCGGTGTCCCGGTCTAGGCCGTTCACCGCTACGCCACGAAACACGAACGCCAAGTCGGGGGCAACAACCATGATCAAGCATTCGCCGGTCACCGGCCGCTACGTCACGATCGAAGTCGACGGCAACGAGTACAAGGTCTTTTACCTGCACAACGGCACCGGACAGCCGTTGATTTGTCAGCACACGGCGGGTGCTCACAATCATCAATGGCGCGGCCTCCTGGAGGACGAAGAGATCACCCGGGACTACAACGTGATTGCCTACGACCTGCCGCGTCACGGCAAGTCGGATCCGCCGCACAACAAGGAGTGGTGGAAGGACGAATATCGCCTGACTGCTGACCACTACGTCAACTTTATCGTCACGTTGTGCGACGCACTCGAACTCAAGGACCCGATCTTCATGGGTTCGTCCTTCGGCGGCAACGTGGCGCTGCAGCTTGCACTCAGGAGGCCCGACCGTTTCAAGGCGGTGATTCCCGTTGAGGCAGCCGACTATGCGCCGGGCTTCTTTCTCGACTGGTGGCGCCACCCACACGCCAACGCGGCCCAGGTCTGCGCCTCGGGAGTGTGGGATCTGATGGCCCCTCAGTCCCCTGACTTGGACCGATGGCTCACCTGGCACTACTACACTCAGGGCTCTGAAGCCTTCAAAGGCGATCTCTACTTTTATTCGGTCGACCATGACCTGCGCGACGAGCTTGTCAACATCGACGGACGGCGGTGCCCCGTCATCATGATGACGGGGACATACGACTACCTGACGCCACCCGAGGCAACGGAGAACACCGCGCGCCAGATCAAGGGCGGCGTCTATATTGAAATGGAGGACATCGGGCATTTCCCGATGAGCGAGAACCATGAACTGTTCCGCGTCTATCTCAAGGAGGCGCTGCGCATCATCAGGGAACGCAAGGGCTGACACACACACCGGTTGCACGGCCACGGCCATGGGGCCTGCCAGCGGGTCCCATCCTCACGCTGGCGGTGAAGTGGTCTTTGCGGAGCCGGACCCGTCCGTCGGGTTTGGTGTCGGAGCACTGGATGAACCGGGCGTTGAGGCAGACCGGAATTGTCGCGGGCCTCACCATGGCCGGCTCCATCGGGGACGGCTTTCCCGACATTGTCTCCGGCGCCCATGCCCGGCAGCGACTGCTCGCCAGGTCGCCAGGGTCGCCATGCATGATTGATGATCCGGCATTGGGCCCGCAACCATCGGGCATTGCGACCCTGGCGTCCTGACTTGCTTTGACGCGACCAGAGAAACACGTTGCGGGAGGTCACGTCATGAACGCGCACGAGGGAAACGTTCCACTTTGTCAGGGAGCCGATCCTTCGCCACGCCCTTCGTGGGTCAAGATGCCGGAGGGAGCCTGCGACACTCACATGCACATCTTCGGGTCCCGCGCACGCTATCCGATGGTGCCGAACCGCAGCTATACTCCTCCGGAAGCAACGGTCGAAGCGTACGAGACGCTGGCCCGTGTGCTGCAAATTCGGCGAACGGTGGTCGTCCAGCCCAGCGTTTACGGTGTTGACAACGCCTGCACGCTCGATGCTCTGCTGGCCCTGTCGCTTGAAGCCCGGGCCATCGTGGCGGTCGATGGCGACGTGAGCGACGCCGAGCTTCAGCGCCTGCATGCCCGCGGTGCCTGCGGCATTCGCTTCAACATGCTGATGAACGGCGGTATCGGAATCGCGGACGCTGAACGTCTTGCGGAGCGTATCAAGGGCATGGGCTGGCACATCGAGGTGATGATCGACGTCTCCCGCGACCCGGAATGTACCGAGCGCTTCGGTCGCCTCGGTGTGCCAGTCGTGTTCGATCACATCGGTCATCTCCGACCGGGCAGACGCACGGATGATCCGGGTTTTCGTGCCATGGTCCGACTCGTGGGGGAGGGGCATTGTTGGGTCAAGCTCTCGGGCGCCTACCGCGTTACGGTCGAGGATCGGGCCCCTTATGCTGATGTCGGCGCCCATGTCCGCGCCCTGCTCGAAGTCAACCCGCAGCGGTGCCTCTGGGCCACTGACTGGCCGCATCCAGGCATCAATGTTCCGATGCCCAACGATGGTGCTCTGCTTGACATGCTGGGCTACTGGATCCGCGACGCGGCGATGCGCCGCCGCATATTGGTCGACAACCCTGCTGATCTCTACGGCTTCGCAGCGGTGTAGTCCGAGCACAGCGCTCAGCTTGTCAATCGACAGAACGAGTCGCGCCTGACGACCGTTCTCGGCCCCGAAAGCGAAGTCCTGCTTCACCAGGAAGGATACCGCTGCGCGATGAAGGCTCGTTCCTTCCGCTCTTTCCCTGAGGGCACAGGCTCCATCATGCCCTTCCAGTCAGTTCCGGACCTCGAGATCCTTGGGGGAATCCCCCAGAAGGAAACGCGGGCCGGGCCCCAGGCTGCCGGCGGCGTCACCGGAGTTGTAGAGAGCGCAGCGGTCGAGCGACAGGCATCCGCAGCCGATGCATGACGAAAGCTGGTCCCGCAGGCGTTCGAGGGCGGCGATCCGTTCGTCGAGCCACGGTCTCCATCGCCTCGCAAGCTCCTGCCAGTCCTCGCGGTTAGGAGCGCGGCCGGCGGGAAGGTCATCGAGCATCCCGCGAATCTCCTCGAGTGTCAGGCCCACCCGTTGCGCGGCACGGATGAACGACACCCGGCGAATCACGTCACGCGCGTAGCGTCGCTGATTGCCCGGTGTGCGGAGCGACTCAATCAGTGCCTTTTGCTCGTAGAAGCGGAGCGCCGACGTGGCGATCCCGGTGCGCCGGGCGACGTCGCCGATCGTGAGGCTGGTTTTCTGCCAACGCGTGGTCTGCATGGTCTTGACTTCAAGTTTACTTGAAGTTCTAGCATGGCTCCCGGGTGCATCGCAACGGGAGATCCTCCATGCAGGAGAACGCACAGCCAGTCCCGGACTCGCAGTCCGTCAGCTGGCGCGAGGTGGCTGCGCGCGAACACCTGCCCCTGCTGCTCGTGATGTGCCTGGCGATCTGGCTGCATGCAGCCAACACTCTGCTGGCGGCAACGACACTTCCGGAAGCTGTCGACGACATCGGTGGCCTGCGGCTCATCAGTTGGGCGTTCGCCCTTTACCTGATGGGCTCGATCGTGGCCGCAGCGGCGGTGGGGGCCTTCGTGGCGCGTGCCGGACTGCGCCGTACCATGCTGGTTTCGGCCCTGCTCTACACGTTCGGATGCGCGGCATGCGCCGCGGCGCCTGCGATGCCCGTCCTGCTTGCGGGCCGCACGGTTCAGGGACTCGGCGGCGGAGCGCTGGTTGCGTTGGTCTTCATTGCCCAGAACCGCTTCTTCCCGGATCGGCTCGTGCCAAGGATCGTCGCATGCCTTTCACTGACATGGACGGCCTCCGCTCTGAGCGGACCGCTCATCGGTGGCGCATTCGCGACCGCCGGCTTGTGGCGCTTCGCTTTCTGGTCGTTCGCCTTGCAGGGTCTGGTGCTGGCAGCGTTGTTGTATCCGATGCTCGCCCGGGCAAGATCCGATGCGTCCCTGGAGGCAAGGCAACTTCCGGTCGTGCGCCTGCTGTTCGTCGCCGGCGCCATTCTCGCGATTTCGTTCGCGGGGGCCGTCAACTCGTTCGTCGCCTCGGCCGTACTCCTGATGGCGGGGTGCATGAGTATCTGGTTGTTCGCCGCGCGCGACGCCGTCGCGTCCCGCCGTTTCAGACTGCTGCCAGACCATGCGACCAACCTTGCCCATCCTGTTGGTTGCGGCATTGCGATGACCTTCATGCTCGGTCTGTGCATGATGTCGTTCTGCGTGTACGGCCCAATTCTGCTGATCCGGCTGTATGACCTGACGCCGCTCGAGGCCGGTCTCGTCGTGGTGACCGAATCGCTCGGCTGGGGCGCCGGCGCATTCTTCCTGTCCGGACTGGCGCCGGCATACGAGACCCGGTTGATTCGGCTCGGCAGTGTCCTGCTGGCGGCTGGATTCATCGCGCAGGCGTGGTTTGTTCCCTATGGTCCGTTGTGGCCTGTCGTCACATCCGCCTTCGTCGGCACCGCCGGATTCGGCATGATCTGGGGCTACGTCATCAAGCACGTGGTCGCGAGCGCCGGCCGCGACGATCGGGACCGGGCGAGTTCCATGCTGCCGAGCACACAGCAGACCGCCTTTGCGATCGGCGCCGCGCTGACCGGTATCATCGCCAACGTGCTCGGGTTCGAGAAAATGTCGCAGCCCGGAGAGTTCAGGACAGCCGCACTCTGGCTCTTCGGCGCCTTTGTGCCGCCCGCCTTGATCGGAACCTGGATCGCGTGGCGCTTCAGCTGCCTTGTCGCAACCACTCGCTGTTCACCGCCAGCCGGGCAGTGACGACCGAATTCCCCCGGTTGCTTCGGCGTTGGCGGGCTGTGTGACCGGAGCGTGATGCGGACCGGACATGGTTCGTTGAAGGCTCGGCCTGCGGGCCGCCAGCATGACGTCGATCAGAACCTCGAATACGCGCCGGAACCTCCGGGACGTGCCGCAGGGATCAGGCGTCGATGGCGGCGAGTGCGGTGTCGAGTTCGGCGATGAGATCGGCCTCGTCCTCGATGCCCACCGAGAGGCGCACCAGGCTGTCGGAGATGCCGAGGCCCTCGCGTACGTCAGCCGGGACCGAGGCATGGGTCATGATGGCGGGGTGCTCGATCAGGCTCTCGACACCGCCCAGGCTCTCGGCAAGGGCAAAGAGACGGCACGCCTCGAGGAACCTGCGGGTCCCGGCGAGGTCGGTGTCGAGAACGGCCGACACCATGCCCCCGAAGGCGTTCATCTGGGTCGATGCAAGGTGGTGCTGCGGGTGGGTGGCCAGACCGGGATAGTAAACGCGCCTGATTCGCGGATGCCCCTCGAGGTACCGGGCGATGGCGAGCGCGTTGGCCGAGTGACGTTCCATCCTGAGGTGCAGGGTCTTCAGCCCCCTCAGGGCAAGGAAGGCATCGAAGGGGCCCTGAATGCCCCCGACAGCGTTCTGCAGGTATTCGAGCCGGTCGACGAGGCCGCTGTCGTCACTGGCCACCACGAGACCTCCGACCATGTCCGAATGGCCGTTGAGGTACTTGGTGACGGAATGGACAACGAGATCGAAGCCGTGTTCGAGCGGCCGCTGGATCCACGGCGTGGCGAAGGTGTTGTCGCAGACCGCGATGCACCCCGCTTCGCGGGCGACGTGGCTGACCAGGGAAAGATCGACCACGGACAGCAGGGGATTGGTCGGTGTTTCCACCCAGATCATCCGGGTATCACGGGTCATGGCGGCACGCAGTGCCGCCTCGTCGGTCATGTCGACGAAACTGAACGACAGTCCGGCACTTCCCTGGCGGACTCCGGTGAAGAGCCTGCGGGTGCCGCCGTAGAGGTCGTCCCCCGCAATCACGTGGCTCCCCGACTCCAGAAGTTCCAGTACTGTCGATGTGGCAGCGAGTCCGGAGGCGAAGGCGAAACCCCGGCTGCCATTCTCGAGATCGGCAACGCAGGCCTCAAGGGCCCCGCGTGTCGGATTCTGGGACCTTGAATACTCATATCCCTTGTGGACACCCGGGCTCTCCTGGACATAGGTCGACGTGGCATAGATCGGTGTCATGATGGCGCCTGTCGAAGGGTCGGGCGATTGACCGGCGTGGATGGCGCGGGAGGCGAATCCGGGGCGGTTGGGACGTGTCATGGGTCGCACTCTTCTCTGGGCGTCCCTTCCTTGCCGTCTTGGCCCGGTCAGCGTCAAGCTGCGGCGCAATCCCTTTCGGATGGTGCGTGTTGGTGGAAGACGGGAGAACAGTGATGAACGATAATGATCTCAACTACATGTCTGCCTCGCAGGCGGCGCGGTGTTTTCGGGAACGGACACTGTCACCGGTGGAACTGCTGGACGCCCTGATTGATCGGGCCGAGGCCATATCCGACAGTATCAATCCCTTTGGCGATTGTTACTTCGACGAGGCGCGCCGGAAGGCAAGGGACGCCGAGAAGGTCTTCATGGGCGGTGGCGCGGCCCCCGGACTGCTCACCGGCATCCCCCTGGCGGTCAAGGATTCCGCACGCATCGCCGGCAGGAGGTCGGCAAGGGGTTCGATGATCTACCGGGATCACGTCGACGAGGTCACCGATCCCGACATCGCGAGACTTCTGGATGCCGGCGCCATCCTCTTTGCCCGCACGACGATGCCCGAGTTCGGATGGCTCTATACAACCCATTCACGCCTGTGGGGTGTCACCCACAATCCCTGGCGCCATGGCATCTCCCCTGGCGGCTCCTCCGGCGGATCGGCTGCCGCGCTGGCTGCCGGCGCCACCACCGTTGCCACGGGCGGCGACAGCACGGGGTCG